>JBJEJH010000051.1:0-79761 GCA_051877855.1 Lachnospiraceae bacterium
GCACACATAACAAATGACACGTTCGTCTGCAAAAAGAATTATTCTGCTTTGAGATAAGTGTAACAGAAATGAATATAGAAAACAAGTGTTTTATTTCTTAAGTTTATCACAAGCGTGATATTACAAAGCGAGATATTTTATGCAAATCAAAACAAGGTGCCACCCGGTCAGGCAACACCTTATTAATAATATCCATGGGTTAATTTCTTTCCCCCATAGATCCGGATTCATTTTAGGTCGTAATATACGTATTATAGCGGTATCTTCGCAAATTATTCTCCATTCGTATGGCATTGGGCAGAAATTCATAGGCGCCAACCTGGACCTTATACAACCCGTCATCAAAAATCATAAATGCCGGAAATCCGTCGGATAAAAGAGAATTCAGCATCCGGTCTGCATTCTCCTTGTTCTGATAAGCCCCAACCTGGACACGGTACAGTTTCCTATTCATGTCATCCATTCCTCCATCCATGTTGGTCATATTCGCCATGTTGGACATATTTTCCATATTCCGTGGCATTACCATGCGTTCTACCATATCTCGATTTTCCATGCCATGGCGATCCATCATATTCATTTGCCCCATCCCATCATTCATATTGTCCATTGTGTTACCCATCGTATTACCCATTACATTGCCCATTGCATTACCACTCACGTTCCCCACGGAAGAACTGCTCATACCAAGATTTTCCTCGTAATCCATTCTATTGACCTCATTTTTACTTAATTTTTGATTATTTTCATGATCTTCTGTAATTTCTCCCTGATCTCCTTGCCCTCCATACAGTGTGGTGAGTATACCGTCAGCAATTCCCTGCGCAATCTCATTAAATTTCTCATCAAACAATTGATTATCTTTGTCATTATTGATAAATCCCACCTCGATCAAAGCTGCCGGCATGGATGAACGTCTCAGCACAACAAGATTGGGCCGCTCCACGATACCGGCATCACGAAAGCCCAAATCAACCAATTCATTGTTAATATTGCGTGCCAGGCGTGAACGCACGCCGGTATCTGAATAAACCAAAGTCTGAGTACCACTGTAGGTATTCGGTACTATACTGGAATTTCTGTGAATTGAAATCAGATAGTCTGCTCCCGTGGCATTGGCTATCTGTGCCTTCTGAAAAGGTGTATCATACCGGTCATCCGTTCGTGTATATGAAACGTCTACCCCATTACGTTCAAGAATCGCACCTACTGCTTTTGCCAGACGAAGGGTATCGTCTTTTTCCTGCCTGCCATTGTAGACGGCGCCGGGATCACTACCACCGTGTCCTGCATCCAACACTACTGATGCCATAAAAAAAGCTCCTTAACATACTTTCCTTAAATAGTATGCAAAGAGCCCTTAAAATGTTATTATTTGTCTGTTAAATTTGCCAGTTCTCGTATTGAAGAAACTCTATGTTCATAGCCGGTAAGATCCTTGCCAAAACCATAGGAAGCCCATACAAAGGGAACCCCTGCCTGATGCGCTGAATTCATGTCGGAAAGAGTATCCCCCACATAAACGGGGTTTTTAAAACCATTCCGTTCTGCCACCAGCTTAATGTTATCCGCCTTCAAAAGTCCCGTGTTGCCCGGACATTCAAAATCCGTGAAATATTTTTCTGCCCCGTGTACCTTTAAGAAAATCTCAATATATCCTGCCTGACAGTTGCTTACCACACATAATTGGTGGGTCCGGCTTAAACTATCCAGTACTTCATAAAAACCATCATAGAGAATTCCGCCTTCTTTTATCAAGAACTCATGTTCCAGCTCTATGCTTCTGTCCACATAGTGTAGAATTTCCTCTTCCTTAAGATCAGGATGTATCTTCCTTGCAATGTCAGGAATCAGCATACCCATGCAGGACTTAAATTCCTCATCTGTTACTGTGCTTTTTCCAAATCCCATTTCTTCATAAGCGGCATCCCACGCTCTTTTATTCACTTTCGTCGCATCCCAGAGGGTGCCATCCAGGTCAAATATGATTCCATCGTAATTATTCAGATTCATTTCATTTTCTCCATCATCCGGCAATTCTCTTGTAACCCAGCCAATTATATTATTTTTGTTTTATTCCGGCAAGAACTCTGCCATAACCACATTACTCACATCAATTCCAAACTCCGTAAGCCGCACCGTATCTCCTTCTTCGTGAATAAGACCTTTTTCTGCAAGCTCCTTCGTGACTTTTCCATACACTTCTTCATACTTTATAGCGAATGTATCATAAAACTTTTCCTTACTGATTCCGGCAATCTTTCGCAGTCCAAGAAACATAAATTCCGCCATTTCATCCTCTCTTGAGAGAACTTCTTCATTTTTCTTCCTGCTGCCCGAACACTCCATATACGCCTTTCGATCCGACAAATTATTATACCTTACATTTCCCACAAGGGACGCTGCACCAAGCCCGAATCCGGCATACTCTTTTCGCTCCCAGTAACCAAGATTATGTCTGCACTCATATCCCTTCCTGGCATAATTGGATATCTCATACCGCTCATATCCATATTCCCCAAGAATACTTTTCGCGGAATAATACATCTGTCTTTCCACATCCTCTGACGGGAGAGTATCTTCGTTTCCATTGTGTACCCAGTCATAAAGCGGCGTATTTTCCTCAACGATCAGGCTGTAAACGGATATATGCTCCGGTGCAAGACCGGCCACACTCCGAAGGGTCGCATCAAAGGAATCCATGGTCTGATAAGGAAGGGCATTCATCAAATCCACGTTGATGTTTTGAAACCCACAATTTCTCGCCAGAAGATAACTGTCCAGAAATTCTTCCACCCTATGAATCCTGCCCAGTGCACGCAGTTCATTGTCATTGGCTGACTGTAATCCCAGACTCAGACGGTTCACACCGGCATCAAGCCACGCCTCTGCCTTCTGCCGGGTCATGGTTCCCGGATTACATTCCATGGTACACTCCGTATACCGCTCCAGATTATAATTTTCACCCACAGCCTTAAGAATCCTCTTCATCTGGTCGCCCTCAAGAATCGAAGGCGTTCCTCCACCCACAAAGATAGTGTCCACCTGATAATTCCTAAAATGCTTCGCCGACTCCCTGATTTCCCCAATCAGTGCCTTCACATATTCTTCCCTTCCTGCCTCATCACAAGGACTTGAAAGAAAATCGCAATACCTGCACTTTTTTACACAGAAGGGTATATGCACATAAATTCCAAGTTTTTTGTCCTGCAATTTATTTTCTGCCATGAATTTTCTCCTAAAAGGTTTACTTCTGTTCCAAAAAGGCTCTTATCCGACTAATTTCCGTCAGATAACAGCCTTTTTTATTAACGCTTCGATCTTTTCTATTCTTCGTCCAGCTTCAGAACGCTCATGAAAGCCTCCTGTGGAATCTCTACATTACCAATCTGGCGCATTCTCTTCTTACCTTCCTTCTGTTTCTCCAGAAGTTTCTTCTTACGTGAAATATCACCGCCATAACATTTTGCAAGAACATCTTTACGCAGTGCCTTAACGGTCTCACGGGCAATAACCTTACTTCCCACAGCCGCCTGAATCGGGATCTCAAATAAATGTCTCGGAATCTCATCCTTCAACTTCTCACACATCTTACGACCACGCTCATAAGCCGAATCAGAGAATACGATAAAGGACAGTGCATCCACTTCCTCTTTATTAATAAGGATGTCTAATTTCACTAACTTCGACTTCTCATAGCCCTTCATCTCATAGTCAAAGGAAGCATATCCTCTGGAACGGGACTTTAATGCATCAAAGAAATCGTAAATAATCTCATTTAACGGAAGATCATACTTAAGTAACGCTCTTGTTCCCTCAATATACTCCATTCCAAGGTACACACCACGGCGCTCCTGACACAGCTTCATAATCGGTCCGATAAACTCCGTCGTTACCATTATTTCCGCAGAAACAATCGGTTCCTCCATGTAATCAATCTCGGAAGGATCCGGAAGGTTGGATGGATTGGTCAATTCAATAACCTCGCCGTCTGTCTTATGTACCTTATAGATAACTCCCGGTGCTGTTGTTACAAGATCCAGATTATATTCACGCTCCAGACGTTCCTGAATAATTTCCAAATGAAGAAGTCCAAGGAAACCGCAACGGAAACCAAATCCCAACGCAATGGAAGTCTCCGGCTCATACTGCAGGGAAGCATCGTTAAGCTGCAGTTTCTCCAATGCATCCCTCAAATCCCCGTACTTAGCTCCGTCCGCCGGATAAAGACCACAGTAAACCATCGGGTTAACCTTCTTATATCCCGGAAGTGGCTCATCACATGGGTTGTCCGCATCCGTTATGGTATCACCTACGGCGGTGTCCTTAACATTCTTAATACTTGCAGTGATATATCCAACCATGCCTGCAGATAATTCATCACAAGGGATGAACTGTCCTGCACCAAAGTATCCAACTTCAACCACATCCGCCGTGGCACCTGTAGCCATCATGCGAATCCTGGTTCCCTTCTTAACATGTCCTTCACGAATACGACAGAAAACGATAACACCCTTATAGGAATCATATAGGGAATCAAAAATCAATGCCTTCAGCGGTGCTTCCGGATCACCCTGTGGTGCCGGAATCTTCGCAACAATCTGCTCCAACACTTCCTCGATATTGATACCATTTTTAGCCGAAATCAAAGGTGCATCCTGTGCCTCAATACCAATGATGTCCTCGATCTCATTCTTAACCCTCTCCGGTTCTGCACTTGGAAGATCGATCTTATTGATAACCGGAAATACATCCAGATTATGATCCAAGGCCAGATATACATTGGCCAGAGTCTGTGCTTCGATTCCCTGCGCCGCATCCACAACCAGGATTGCGCCGTCACAAGCCGCCAGACTTCGTGATACTTCATAGTTAAAATCCACGTGACCCGGGGTGTCGATTAAGTTAAAGATATACTCTTCCCCATTCTGTGCTTTATAAATGATACGAACGGTCTGAGCCTTGATCGTGATACCACGCTCACGCTCCAGATCCATGTTATCCAATACCTGCTCCTGCATCTCACGGCTGGTAAGGGTTCCGGTTTTTTCAATAATTCGGTCCGCCAAAGTAGATTTACCGTGATCAATGTGGGCAACAATGCAAAAATTACGTATATTTTTCTGATTTACTCGCTCCATTTTATTCTCCTAAATTCTTTCACACTTTCCTTAGTATATCTTATTTTCCACGGATTTACAAGGTCACATTTACTCGTACGCTTTCTCCCCTGAAAGAAGACGGTGAAGCATTTCTGCCAGAGGCTCCATGGCATTCAGTTCCTCCTGCAGGGTATTATTCTGTGCCCCCACTTCAATCAACATGGATTTCGGTCGAAAATGCAGACAATACCGGTATCCGTTGATATAATTCTTACGGAGAAGCCCCGGATAGTATTCATTTCCCAGCAGATACATCTGCAGGCTCATGGCCAGATTATCCTGCACGTAAGGGTTGCTCAGATAATCGATATCTCCCTTAACCTTGGTATAGCTGATACCGTTAAAAAACATAAACCGCGCAGTGGGCTTTCCATTCACATCCGTCACAAGATGGATATTGTCCGCCACTCCATCACGATGGATGTCCAAGACTACCTCAACCGAAGGATATTGCTCCAAAATCATCTGAATTCCCTGTTCCGCATAGGTGTAAGCCTTACTGCGGTCCAGCACCCCATCCACATAATCATACACGGAAGTATCATGAATCACGTTATATCCATATTGGGTACTTAGAATCCGGGCAAGATATGCCCCCACCGCAACAATACCGGTATTCGGATCCCCGGGCACCGAATCCGCGAATTCCTCCTGGGAATGAGTATGAAAAATGAGTATCTGCGGTTTGCTGTTATCCTGTTGTATTGTAAAGTCCGTATTTAAGCCCTTCTCCAGGTCGAATTTATCCGGCTTTAATTCCGTGATGGAGGTGACGGTATAGAAATTACGAACCAGTGCTGAAAAGTCCAGTAATTCACTCCGGGAGAACTTCCTTGGCAAAGATTCATTGATGGACTGTCCTGCGGACGTCCCCACAGACTGGACCGTAGTCTGTACCGCCGGCTGTTCCACATTTTCTACCACCTCATTTCCTATATTCCCGGTGATAGTCCCCTCATCCAATTTTCCATGGTCCTCCCCGGAAACTCCACCGGCATTCTCACCCTTGACCTGTTGCAGGGATAGGTCCCGGCTCACCGAGGAATCATTCTCCAGTTCAATATATTCCACCTGGGATTCATAATCATAGGAAGGATCCTGCAGGTATTCCGTCTCAATATAATTGGAATCCACATATCCAATCACAGGCATATAGCAATCAATGATACGTTTCACCACGATCCGCTGATCCTGCTGTTCATCCACGTAATCACCCAGGACATCCATATTCTTTTCAAAACAGGTTCCGATTTCTTTTCCCGAAGAACCGATTAACATTGCACAGATCACGAATAGAGCCATGATTATCCCTATTTTTTGGCGAAGGTTTCTCTCCATGTTCATTTCACCTCATCACACACTCTATGTCATATATATTCAGACATCGGTTGCAATATTAATTGCTTCTGAAATCGTGTATCCGATTCGCTTAATATTCTCATCTGCGTCCTTCGGCGTCACAAACATATCCGCCATCTCCGGTGCAATCAGTTCCCGGATCAGCTGATATTTTTCATTTTCATTAAATTTGCGAAATGTGTCTGACACCGCTCTGAAATGCTGTGACACGGATAAGGATTTCAACAGATTTTCCAGGGTGTCATACACAATGGTTGGGGTATCGATGACGGTTGGAACCCCAATCGCCACCACATTGGTTCCTATACTCTCCTTCGTAATTGCCTGACGATGATTTCCCACACCGGAGCCGGGATGAATACCGGTATCCGTCAACTGAATCGTGGTGTTGAGTCTTCGGGTGTTTCTTGCCGCCAGAGCATCAATGGCAATCACCACATCCGGCTTACTTTCCCTGACAACACCCTTGACAATCATCGCGGTCTCCATACCGGTTTGTGCCATAACCCCGGGTACAATTCCATTGATACTGATCTGTTGATCCCCCACCCTGGCCTCCCGGCGGATGGAAATATTATTCACCACATTGGGTCCCAGTGCATCCGGCGTCACCTCGCGATTCCCAAGACCTACTACCAGTATCGAGATTCCATCCTCTCGCCAAAAAGGCCGTATCAGATCTCTGATATATTCCGCCAGCACGCAGGATATCTCCCGATGATATTCTTCACTGAACTTCGCCATATCCGGCGCTTCCAAAGTAAGATAGGTTCCCACCGGTTTCTGAAGCAATCTCGCGCCATGCTCATTGGTAATTGTAATCTTGGTCACGTGGATATTCGTATGTTCATTTTCCTTTTCCTCCACAATAACCCCTTGAATCTCACGATCCGGTAACTGCACATCTTCCCTGGCTTCCACAGCCAGATCCGTCCGCACCTTAAACATCTCCCCCATCAGGCACACCATCCCTCACATCATAATTTTTCATCCATTTTCAGGTTTTATTTCTGCCCGTCCATAGACTGATAATAAAATTATTTTCCAAATTTCCGGGAATTATGTATTGACATATCAATTCCGTTGCACTAAAATACAATAGTATGTTTACATTAGATCGTCCGTGTCCGGCTTTAATGAAAAACATCTATTTGAATTTTTTATTTTTATATATTGGAGGTGTCCGGATTGGCTAACATTAAATCTGCTAAGAAGAGAATTCTTGTAACTGAGATTAAGACTGCCAGAAATAAGGCAATCAAGTCTAAGGTTAAGACTTATGTTAAGAAGGTTGAGCTTGCTGTAGCACAGAACGATAAGGCTGCTGCTAACGAGGCTTTAACAGTTGCAATTAGCGAGATTTCTAAGGCTGCTAACAAGGGTGTATACCACAAGAATACAGCTGCCAGAAAAGTTTCCCGTTTAACTAAGGCTGTTAACGCAATGGCTTAATTTTACAATATTAATTTGAATTTAAAAGGCTCCGGTACATCACCCTGTACCGGAGCTTTTTTCATTGTTTGTATCAAATTTTACTTAAATGTATCCACCAGCCATTTTCCGGAATCAGAAAGGTCATCTCTGGTGTATCCGGAGGTCTTACTGCAACTGCTCTTGATAATCGAAGAACTTTCATTCTTATTACTCAGATTCCAGCCCACGTAACTTACGCCATATTTATTGATGGTCTCCAGCCATTTGTTGGCAGAGTCATAATCCAATCCGCCATTTCCCGATGCATCACAGATACTGAACTCACTGATAAATACCGGGATGCCTGCATCCAATGCCTTGGTCATTCGATTGCGGATGTCATCCTTATGGGTTGCTGCATAGAAATGAACCACATACATCAGATTCTCCTGATCCTTAATCGGATTGTTGATTACCTGATCCACATCCTGGCACCAGGTTGGTGTTCCAACGAGAATAACCGCATCCTCATCATTCTTTCGAATCACAGGAATGATTTCCTCTGCATACTTCTTAACGTCCGCCCAGGATGTGCCGCCATTGGGTTCATTACAGATCTCATAAATCACATTGTCATGATCCTTGTACTTTTTCGACACTTCATCAAAGAAGGATTTGGCTGCATCCTTATAAGTATTAGGATTGCCATCGCTTAAAATGTGCCAGTCAATAATAACATACATGGAAAGGTCTGTAGCGTACTTCACACCATCATCCACCAGTTTCTTTAAGGATGCCTGATCACCGCCCGAACAGTATCCTCCGCTCTCTGCCGTATACATGGCAAGTCTTACTACATTGGCACCAAAGGTTTCCTTCAGACTCTTAAAGGACTCATAATTCACATAATCCGGGAACCATGCCAGTCCATGGGTACTCACACCACGAAGCTGTACCTGCTTTCCATCTTTATTGACAAGTTTTGTTCCCTCGACACTTAACTTCCCCTGATAAGTTGTCAACACATCACTGCTTGTGGGATTACTGTCCGAAGTCTTACTGTCCGTGGAATTCTTGTCCCCCGACTCCGCATCTTTCACTGCTTTATCGGTAGAATCGGCCGAACTTTCACCGGTCTTGTCAGCTGATTCATCCGCGGATCTTTTTCCCACCGTTATATCCTTAAATTCCGGTTCTTCCTTACTTGAAGCATTGAACCCAACACTGTCGATTGTAGAACCTGCCGCAATCTTCGCATTAAATTCTACCGGTGTGAGATACAATTTGCCATCTTCTACGACAAAGTTCGCATTCCATCCGGAATCCACCTTGAAATCCTCCGGAACCGGAACGATTATATTCCAATCCTGTGCATCTTCATTTCCCTTGTTCTCAATCTTCACAGTGTAACCATAGTAATGCATACTATCATCGCCCCACTGATTGGTTACCTCGAAGGAAACATCCACATCCTTCATCTCTTCAATAATTTCAAAGGTCTTATTCTCTGTGGATTCCTTGGACTCATTTGGATTCTTGTTCTCAGAGGCAGTCCCATTCTGTGCCGGATCATTCCCGGAAATTTTTGTCGCCTCCTGCGTCACTGCTTCGGTTTCCCTTGTTGTGGACTCCTCCACTTGATTGGATGCACCGGTCTCCTTGGACTTTCCAAAGGATCTTCCTACAATGAAGCCCACTACGAAAATCACTGCCACTGCTATAATGACGGTCTCAATAATCGCCATCTTCTTCCATTTACCGTTTTCCATTACTGCTCCTGCCTCCTGCTATACTTTATAATGATCATTTCCACGACCAGTTTTTCATCCAGACGTCCCCGCTTATAATCCTCCTCTAAAGAAGCACATTCCTCCAAGGCCTCTCTTAACACCTTATTGGAAAAATTCGTTCCCTGGGCCTTAAGCTTGTTAATAACAAATTCTTTCTTTCCCATTTTCCGGGCAATTGATGCTACACTATATCCATCTTTTTCCAGTTCCTTAACTTCCAGTATATTGCTAAACAGTTTGGAAATCTGAAAAAGTATTCTCATCGGAGATTCTCGTAGCGTAAGGAGATCGTAATACAATTCCAGCGCTTCCTTCTGCTTCTTTAACGCCACACAGGACACCATGTCAAATATTTTATTCTCCGTAGTCACGGTACAGATGGCTTCCACATCCTCCTTCGTGATCTCATTTCTTCCCATGGTATAGGATATCAGTTTCTCCACTTCCGAATAGATATTATCCATAGAACTTCCTGCATATTCCAGAAGGAGCTGCATCGTTCTTCCGTCAATCTGCCGGTTCTGTGATGCCAGTATTTTCGTAACCCAGGTCTTAAGATCTGCTTCCCCCTGAGGCTTCATTTCACTGACATAGCCATTCTGACTGACGGCTTTGTAGAGACGATTTCTTGCATCCACCTCTTTCTCCACGAAAACAATGGTAAGATACTCCGGAATATTTCGGACATATTCCAGGAATTTATCGTCACAGCCGGACTTAAAAAGTCCACTGTCCTCAATCACAATCAATCTCCGCTCTGCGAAGAAAGGCAAGGTCTCACCGGTGTCAATAACCTCCCCGGTGTTGATTCCCTTCCCGTCATAATAGGAATAATTCATGTCATCCCCGTCCGTGATTGCCTGTTTTAACTGATTCTTATAATAACGGCACAGATAACGCTCCTCCCCATATAGAAGGTAACATCGCTTAAAACGTTTATCTTTGATATTTTCTCTTAATATTTTCATACAAACTACCTGCCTGATTCCCTCCCATTAATATATCATGGTTTTGGAAATTATTCACTTGTTATTTCCCTTTTATTTCTCCCGCAAGTTCAAATCCCTTTTTCGAAGCAATAACGGCAATAATTTCATTGATGACTGCCGCTGCGGCAATTGTGCCCGTCACAATGGACGCCAATTCCGGTTCTGACGTCACCAATACTGAACTGACAATTCCCGTGAATACTAACGATACACCGGAATGCGGAAGCAATGTTAATCCAAGATATTTCTGTACCGTAATCGGCATTTTGCTAAGCTTCGCTCCAATTCTTGCACCACCATATTTTCCACACATACGTGATACAATATATACAAAGGTATACAACCCTGCTCCCATAATAAGATGATAATCTAACGGTGCACCAAGATCAACAATTGCCGCTAGCAGACTGACTGCAAGAATCGGATGGAACCAATTCACCACTTTACTCAAGTTTTCTTCCGAAATCATATTGGAAAATACAGCAGAAAACGCAACCCCCATAAGCATATAATTCAGAGCTATATTGGTGAATACGGTTTTGTTAAGAATAAGTCCGATAGCCGCCGTAATGGTAATACCAACCAGAAGTAGTCCCAATGTACTGATTTTCCCTAAATTTTTCTGTAAAATCTTTCCCACAACAAATCCGACAACCGCGCCGATCATAACAGGAAGAAAAATCATAACAGGAATCATGTAAATCGGAACCGTGCCACCCGATACCGTTCGCGCAATAAATGAGTTTACCGTAAAAAATACAGCAATACCTACAATATCATCCAATACTGCCATCGGGATAAGCGTATCCGTAACCGGACCTGAAGTATGAAACTCCTGCACGATAGACAACGCAGGAGCAGGCGCTGTCGCAAGTGCAATTCCGCCAAAGGCAAAGGCAAGGTAAACCGGCACGCCCGTAAAATAAAATAAAATTCCAAAAACCAGCGATACAAATAAAAATGTACCTAATGACTGCATCAACGTTGTTACAATCAAAGCTTTTCCATAGTTTTTTATTTTTTCCCAAATAAGTTCAGTACCCAGCATTAATCCAAATGCGCATTGCATCCAGGTAATCATCAGCTTGTACCAGGTTGAATCAATAACTGCCTGCGGCATAAGACCTACTGCATGAGGTCCAAGTATCATCCCTACAATCAACCAGCCAAGAATCGATGGCATTTTTAGCTTTGCTATAAGTTTTCCTGCAACGAATGCCACTAATAATACACAAATCCATCTTAAAAAAAGCATATCTTCTTCTCCTCAAACATAATTTATGCAGCAATTTACTGTAAAGCAACAGATAAATTAAAGTTTACATAAATTATACCATAATGTATCATTACTGGCAAATCCCCCAGAACGATTTTATATTCTTCAATCCACTAAATGGACATAATTTTTTTCTTCGTTATTCTTGTCATAAATACAACCGATACAAGCACGGACAACACTTCTGCAATAATAAAACTTGTCCAGACAAGCCAACTTCCACACGCACCCTTTGCTACCAGTTCTGCAAAGATATAAGCGATAGGAATGATAAATAGAAATTGTCTGCAAACAGATATAATGAGTGATTCCAATCCACTATCCAATGCCTGAAAAATTCCCTGAAATGCTATATTGGCACCTGCAAACACGTAACTGACGGATATAACACGCATTGCACTGACACACAGGTCCTTGGTTTCTCCCGACAATCCAAAGATACCTGAAAATGGTTCTGCCAATACTTCTAATCCAATAAAACCAATCATCATAATTGTAAGAGTGTATAAAAGACCATATTTAACACCATCCTTAACACGCTCTTTACTTCCCATACCATGATTAAAGGATATGATCGGTGTAATTGCATCTCTCAAACCAAAAGCTGCAAACAAGATAAACTGTTGTATCTTATAATATAATCCATATGCAGTTACCACATTTTCGCCAATACGTACAAGAATTACATTCAACAGATAAGTCATTATGGACATAAGTGCCTGCGCAATAATAGCTGCAAATCCAATGGAATAAATGCCTTTTATAATTCTTCCGGATGGTTTTACGTATACGAGGCTGTTTTTGATTTCCTTGTTTGCTTTCAAATGTAAAATTAATCCCAAAAGTGCTGATACAATCTGCCCAATGACCGTGGCATAAGCGGCTCCCTTAACACCTAATTCAGGACATCCTAACCAGCCATATATCATAACCGGATCCAGTATAATATTAATGACTGCACCTGTTATTTGCGCAATCGTCGAATACATACTCTTGCCTGTGGCCTGCAATACTTTTTCGTATAAAGAGAAGAACAAAATACCAAATGACCATCCACAACAGATTCTCAAATAATTTGTTGCCATTTCCGCAATGATGGGGTTCTTCGTCTGTGATACGATGTAGCTTTCCGTACCGAACAATCCAAATAGCAGAAACACCACATAGATGACAGCCATTAAGAACACACCATTTCCGGCTGTCTTACTGGCTTTCTCTAAATCTCCCTGTCCCATTCTCTTCGCAAGAAGGGCATTCACACCAACACCGGTTCCAATACCAATGGCCACCATAAGCATCTGCACCGGAAAAGCAAGTGTCAAAGCATTTAAAGCCATTTCTCCACTACCCTCGATATTTGCCACAAATGCACTATCCACAATATTGTATACAGCCTGAAGCATCATGGAGATAATCATCGGTACACCCATATTGATCATCAACTTATTAACCGGCATGGTTGCCATCTTATTATCGTTTAACACTGTATTACTCATAATCTGCAACACCTCCTGCTGCATCCACAATCAGTGCAACACATTTTTCAATTCCAAGGAATCCGCTATCGATACACAGATGATAATTCTGTCTCTTACCCCACTCCTGCTCCGTAAAATACTTGTAATTCAATTTACGCTTCTTATCCTTATCCGCCAGCCGTTTTTCCGGTTCTACCGTACTTTCTCCATACACCTCTACAATACGATTGGCACGAAATTCCTTATCTGCATATACAAACACATTCAGACAGTCTGTGCGCTCTCTAAAAATATAATCCGCACATCTTCCAACAATAACACAAGCTCCTTTATCCGCAAGCTCTTCTATTACTTTTTTCTGTGCCATCCAGATCTTATCCGCATTCGATAAACCATCCATTCCTCTTCCAATAAACATATATGCTAAGTTATTACTATTTGGTGCATATTCGCCTTCTTCTTCAATAAATTCTTTTGCATAACCGGTTTCCTCTGCTATCTTTTCAATCAAATCCTTATCATAGCATGGAATCCCCAACTGTCTGGCAACTTCCTTTCCGATCGTTCTCCCGCCGCTGCCAAACTCACGGCTGATTGTAATAATTTTTACCATCTTTTTTCCTCCTTCAGAACATAAAAGCGTGTAATCTCCGTAGTAAAACTACTTTAGATTACACGCATTAGTTCTTGCTGGATTTACATCTACCGATTACACATTTTTCTCAACAGATACGAAGTATAACACAAATTTTTATTTGATGTAAGTATTTTTTTATTTAACAAAGGAAAATCCCATAACCACAACTCCCAGAATAACCAGCACAATACCGGTTGCCCGGTTGAGAGTCTTAGGCGTTGCCTTGTTTGCGAAAATGGCGGCAATTCTTGCCCAGATGAACGTGAAAACAACACATAGCGCAAGTATGAGCCAATCCGGTGATCCTCCGATTGAAAAATGAGACAAAGCCCCTGTCAATGCTGTAAATGACATAATAAATACGCTTGTTCCCACAGCGGTTTTGAGCTCATAGCCAAGCACACTTGTGAGAATCAGAAGCATCATCATTCCACCGCCTGCTCCAACAAAACCACAGATAAATCCTATGAGCATTCCGCAGATAATTGATTGAACCGCTCTCTTTTTCAGTGAAACGGACTGCATGGCTTCTTTTGTTGTCATAACAGGCTTTACAATAAATTTAATACCTAAAAGGAAAGTCATAAACACTGAAAAGTTCCCCATCGTCGTTGACGGCACAAGGCTGGAAATATAACTTCCCACAACCGTAAATGCCAAAACACTGACCATCATATACAGACCATTTTTCACATCAAGGTTTTTGTTTTTACTATAGGTATAGGCCGAAACCGCGCTGGCCAGAACATCCGATGAAAGTGCAATTCCAACCGCCGCATAGGGCTCCATGCCCAAAAAAATTACAAGCATCGGCGTTATTACTGCCGCTGCACTCATCCCTGCAAATCCCGTGCCGAGACCTGCACCCATACCCGCAAAAAATGTGACGACAATTTTAATCAATAAATCCATTTAATTTTTCCCTTCTTTTCTGATGTTAATTGAGACATCTGAATCTCTCTGCACAGAGGTTTGCACCTCGCACTGTATGCTTCAAGCATATCATGGGCAAATTTTATGCTTATATTATTATCCATAGCAGCTACTCCATTTTATTCATTTTTGAACATTTCAAATTTGAACAGTATTATAGTATCCTTTTTAGGAGAAATCAAATCTATATTTCAAAAAACGAATTTCCTCATCAAATCTTGTATCAAAGTTATTGATTTCCCAAACTTCTTGAGACATTCATTTATACGCCAAAATACTCCTGTATGATTAAGTCTACTTTTTCCACACTTAGCGGATACTCTCTTGTTTCAAAGGTCATGATTAAATTAACCGATGGTACAATCCCATTTTGACAATATCTCTTAATTTTAGTGCAGGCATGATTAAGATACTCTTCTTCATCCATCATTCCAAAATGCTCCCAATAATAGTATTTCCCTGTCACCGGATGCCGGATCACAAAATCCGGATAAATGATTATCCCATCTAATACAAGTTTTTCCTCGTAGTGGAATGGAATCTTATTATGATAAAGCATCATATCAATAATTGCTTCTGACTTAGATCGAAGCATCTTGCCTTGTGTTCCCTGTATTATCAGATTTTCCTTATGAAGGTCACTCCTTTCATAATTCTTGCTCTGCCATTTCCGCAATTCCTCCTTCATCGGAATAAAATGTTTTTCAAGTAATTTACCATACTCCGGATGAGAAAGAAGTTTTTCTGCCTTATCCTCCCTTGACTTCATTTTTCGCAAATATGCATCGCATGCTGAAAGATTACTCTCCAATTCTTGTTTCTTATATGTATAATACTTTTTTAAAGCCAATGACTCTGCTACTGGTCTGTTACTTTTTGACAGATAAGAAATTCCCTGTTTATCTTTCAAATGCCATTTATAGCGATTACCATTTTTGGAACATAGCAGTTCTCCTTCAGGAAATTTATTCTCTAAAGCATTGACTTTTTTTAGTTCTTTTTCAATTTGCTCTTTTTTTCTTTTCATAACATTGCAATTTATATCCATTATAAACCTCTTTTCAATAATTTTGATTATTTTTTTCATGCTGCTCTATTATGTGTTGGTTGTTTCTTTGTGAGGATTGCGGGGTATTTTCTTGATTTCGACCTTCTATACCCCGCTCCTCTCTTGTTTTCGGGGCTTTTTTCTTAATTTCTTCTCGCCATGCCCCACTCCTCTCTTTCCTTCGTGGCTTTTTTCTTGATTTCTGCCCCCCTATACCCCGCTCCCCTCTTGCTTGCGGGGTATTTTCCCTTATTCTATCCTTCTATACCCCACATCCCGTCCAACAAGCTCTCCTCTAAGGGTATATTCCCTTATTTCCGCTCCCCATGCCCCGCAAGCCCCACAACCAAGCCCCCGGTATTATTTCTGACAATACTTATTCTGACGACATGCCTTTCTGACATGCTTTTCCGACGATACCTTTCTCCGTCTCATTTTATTCCTGACTCACATATCCCGAAACTACCACTTCTCCTTTCTCAATCTTCACTTCAACGGCACCCAATTCGTCTGTTCGAAACACCTTTGTGCCCACCGTTTCCAGACGCATTAAAAGTTCCTTGTGGGGATGTCCGTAAGAATTCTTTGCCCCACAGGAAATCAATGCAATCTCCGGTTGTACCACAGACAAAAACTCTTCATCCGTGGATTTACCCGAACCATGATGCGCCACCTTTAACATATCAATATCATTCAACAGCCCATTTTCCAGCAAATAATTCTCCCCGGAATCCTCCAGATCTCCCGTAAGAAGCACCTGATAATCTTCATAGGTCAGCCGAAGCACCGTGGAATAATCATTTTGCGAATCATATGGATATCCCAATGCAGGATGCAGGCATTCCACCAGAATGTTTCCACAGTAGAACTTCTCCCCGGCGTGAATATAGTGAATCGGAATATTCTTACTCGAAGCTACCCGAACCACCTTCTCATAACTTTCCGTCCGTGGACTGATGTCCGGCAGAATAAGACAACCAATCTCAAGGAAACCATCCTGCCGACTGCGCTCCGAACTTTCATCCTCATCTCCCATGATTTCAAGGATTGCGCTGATATGATCCTGGTCGGCATGGGTTATGACCACATAGTCCAGCTTCCCTACTCCCTGTGACTTAAAATAATCCTCCAGACGATATTCACCTACATTCCGGATTCCGGTACTTCCCGCGTCCACCATCATGGAGGTTCCTTGTGAAGTGATATGAATGCACTCCCCCTGTCCCACATCCAGCATACGCATGCAAAATAAAGGCTCACGGCGCACCACCAGGCATACCACACCGATTACGACCAACTCCATAAAAGATCGAACCCCATAATAAACCAACAAAAGCCCCAACATAATGAACCCGTAATACAGGATAATCCCTATCCATCCCGGCTTCCCGGTAATCCATACTGCATAGGGTAATTGTAAGAAAAACTCACATAATTTCTTGTAGAACCAGAGAACATAATGCCCAAGCCCGGATAGTGCCACCGCTGCCGGCAGACAGAACAACCCCATCAGTCCTGCTGCCATAGCACTAAACATCATCAGACTCATTAATGGAAGAACAATGATATTTAAGAAAATTGAATAAATTGGAAATACATAAAAAGTACTTAGAAGTACCGGAAGTGTCATTACATTGACACTAAGACTTGTAAGAATTGAATCCAGGATCGGATTTCTTTGCTTTTTTCGCCCTTTGCCCTCAAGAAACCGCTCCTCAACGGCCTTCCAAAGTGCCGGTTTTACCAGCATAATGCCAAGCACCGCCAAGAAGGATAACAAGAAACCACTATTAAAAATAATCTTGGGATAAACCAGAATAATCACGATTGCCGCCAATGCCATGGCACTGGGCATATCATAACTTCGTCCCAGCACATCCGCCATAACGCTGATTAGAAACATGGACACAGCCCGGAGAACCGAGACCCCATTACCGGTCATAATTCCATAGGACACCATCAAAATCGAACATATCACAAAACAGGGAACAAATGAAATGCAACATTTACGCAATATGCGATACAGACCCATTCCGAGAATGGCAATATGAAGACCTGAGATTGCAAGAATATGCGCCATTCCATTGTCCTGATACATCTTCTTTACATCCACATCCAGCAAGGACTTGTCCCCCAGAAGAATCGATGTATAGAGACCCGCATCCTCATCCAGACCGATGTACTTATAAACTTCAACGAGACGACGCTTTAGCTGAAAAATCCCCTTCACCCAGGGGTTTTGATTCTTCTTAAGAACCTGTATTTTTTCAGGATATCCCCTTGCCTGAATATTGAGAGTCTCATAATACTTCTTCTGGTCAAAATTACCCGGATTGCGTGCCTGCGGATAACAGGATAATCGCACATCACAGGCAATCACATCCCCCATAAGCCAGTACTCTTCCTCCCGATCCACATATAACACCACCCCGTGCAAATGGGTTTTCTCTTTCGTATCCGAACATTGTATCAAGGGATTCATGACATAGAGCTGCCACTGATCTTCCCTCTCCACCACTTTATTGATGCTACCCTCCAGATGATACACTTTATCCGGATTAATAGAACACTCCTCCATCGCCCACCGCATCCGTCCAAATGCTGCAAGGAAAAGCAATGGAAAACCGATGTAGAAACCCCACACTTTCCTTTGTTGAATCAAATACAGAATCACCATAAGGAAAGGGACAAATACAATACAAAATACCAAGGGACCTGCTGCCATAGCAAGAATCTCCCCCGCCATGACCACGGCAAATCCTCCTAACAAAGGTCTTTTAATCATTTACCTCCTTATTTTCCAACACAGTCCAGATTACGCTTTAAAGGTTCCTTCAGTAAAACACCATTAAGCATCAGGGACTCGTCACCATTAATCTGAAACTGCACCTCACTAACTGTGCTTAACTCACATAGGGAATTGACAATGGAATATATCACTAATTCACTGTTCTTCCCATTAACATCTTCAACAAACTCCGGACTCAGATTCAAATAACAAATTCCATCCCGGACCGTTGTACCAAGAATCTTCGTTTTGGAGGAGATTCCTATTTGATAACCTTCATCCTCCGCACCCAGCATCAGTTGCTCCACCACAACACGCTCAATCGGTACCGTCTTTTCATAGGCAACATCCAGAGATACCGCCTCTAATTTCTCCCCATCCAATGGAATAAAGTAGAGGGTTAACTTGGACCATCCGTATTTATTAAATTCCGCTCCGGAATCCTCAATAAAGTCATCCTTTCCCATAAACCCCACAATTTGTCCATTCTGATAGGTATGGGCTTGCCCGTCAACATAAAAATACACTGAATTAATTCCATCAAGCTGGGTCAGGGTCTTAACCACCGAAGCTCTGAATAGTACCTCCTGCACCCCATCCATCTTCTTATACCGATCATTAAAATACACATAGGCAACACCATTGGACACGTTAGCATCCGTAATTGCCGGTGTTTCCCCATACTCCTTCAAATCCCCCCGCTCCTTCAATGGGATTTCCATCGCCGCAAGCATTTCCCGCATCCAAAGATCCGGATCGGTGGTCTCTGAGTAGTACTCCTTCGTTGTCAATGCGTCATTTTCTACTTTGTAAATGTAATACTGATTTCCCACCGGTTCCTCTTTCTCCTCACGGGAGACTTCATCACATGCACAAAGCAGAATCAGCACCATACCAAGACTCCACACAATCGCTTTTCTTAGGATTGATTTCATGACCCATCACCTCCCACATAGATCAACGGAACACGCATGATAAATTTGCTTCCCTCGTTTTCCTTACTCTGAAGTTTCATCTGACCATGATGCATCAGCACCGTCTCCCGTGCAATAGACAGTCCAAGGCCTGTACCTCCTGTTTCTCTTGAACGGGTCTTGTCCACACGATAAAAACGATCAAAGATCTTATCCTGCTGATCCTCAGGGATACCGATTCCCGAGTCCTCCACCTGTATATAGAAGTACTTGTGGTCCGCATTGAGAGAAACCTTCACCCATCCATCCTTTTTATTGTACTTTATCGCATTTTCCACAAGATTGGTTACCGCCAGAGTCAGTTTCACCTCATCCACATCTGCCACAACATCACGATAACTTTCATAGGTTATCTCAATATTCTGCCTGGAGGCAATGGGTACAATTCGCTTTAAAACGGCCTCAACCAGATCGTTAATACGAACCCGGCTGATATTCATGGCAACTTCTGTTTTATCCATCCGGACTAAGGTCAGAAGATCGTTAATAATCTTATTCTCACGATCAATTTCCTTCGTAATATCTTCCATAAACTCCTGATAGAGTTCAATCGGAACATCCTTCTGTCCATTTAGAGAATCTGCCAATACCTTAATAGAGGTCATAGGGGTCTTTAACTCATGAGACACATTTGAAACAAATTCCTGACGTGATTCGTCCAATTGTGCCATTCGTCCAAACAGTTTATTAAATTCTCCGGATAATTCTTTAATTTCTGAATATTCACTTTCGGAAACCCTCGTCTTATATCCCTGACTAAACTCCCGGATGGATGCTGTGATATTCTCCACCGGTTCCACAAGAAGACCCGAGAAAAAGAACGCAACAATAACCACCGCAACGATTAAAAGAATCCGTACCACATAGAGTTCCCTCTCTGCCTTCTTAAGATTCAATCGAAACTCCCCTTGATTAACGTATGCAATAATCACTCCAATCCCCTGATTTTCCGTATTCTGAATGGTAACTGCCAGTTCCGTCACATCCCCCGATTTCGGATTTTCCTGCAAAGTCTTACCCTTAAGTCCCTGAATAACGGTGGTTGAAATCAGGGTTTTGCCCTCCTCGAACATATATGAATCATAAACAATCCTCATCTGTCCATTGACCACAATAATTCTCGAATCAAAAACATCGGATAATGAGGACAGGCTCTCCCGTCCAATATCAGCCTTTTCGTCGATGAAGGCATTTTTCTGTCCAATCGTTCTTGCCGCCTGATTCAGATAACTTTGAATATCATTATTTTTACTGCGAATTGCTTCCTGATGATAGGAATTGATAACACTTTGCTCCATAACCAGTAACGGCAATACACCCGCAATGATGATTGCCGCCATGATACGGAACCGAATGCTATGAATGAATTTATAAAAGAATTCAAGAAAATGTTCTTCATTTTCCCGGTCTGAATAGTTATTCTTTAACAAAATAATACCCCACTCCCCATTTGGTCTGGACATACTTTGGTTCACTAGGGTTTGGCTCGATCTTCTCCCGAAGTCTTCTTACGTGAACGTCCACGGTACGCACATCGCCCGGATATTCATATCCCCATACCATATTTAACAGATTGTCTCTGCTATATACTTTTCCACGGTTTTTGGCAAGCAGCTCCAAAAGATCAAATTCCTTCACCGTAAGATTCATCTGCTTTCCGTCAACCCAGACATTTCTTCCCTCGAAATCAATCTTCATACCAAAGATCTCCAAACCCGCATCCAAATTATTGTCACCGGAATTCTTTCTTCCTTGATTTCTTCGGAGAATGGCCTTCATTCTGGCCTTGACCTCAAGAATATTAAATGGCTTTGTTATGTAATCATCCGCACCATTTTCAAATCCAAGAATCTTATCCATGTCATCTTCCCGGGCCGTCAGCATTATGATCGGCACATCGGAAAATTCCCGCACCTGACGGCAGACCTCCATGCCATCCATTTTAGGCAGCATCAGGTCCAGAAGGATGATATCATAATTGCCGTTTCGCACCATGGAAAGGGCACTCTCACCGTCATAAGCGCAATCCACCTCATAACCATCCTGATCCAAACTAAACTTTATTCCCTTTACGATGATCTTCTCGTCATCCACCACTAAAACCTTATTATTCATACTCTCTCCCATCACGCATCAATGCATTCCTGCTGATATCCCACAATCAGCAAACGCCGGCTAACGTACAACAATATAATCCCTGATCTTACTAAAGGCTGCGCTTTTGATTCCGGAAATGTTCTGAATCTCCTCAATCGCTGTAAACTTGCCGTGTTCGCTTCGATACTGTAAAATCGCTTCTGCACGGGATTCGCCAATCCCGGGTAACGTCATCAACTGCTCCTTGGTGGCATGATTCAAATCCACCTTGCCCTCCGACACATCGGATTCGACAGCTCCCGTTACAAGCAAAACTTCTTCCCCTTGAGCCGGTACATAAATCCGTTGTTCGTCCACCAGACGACTTGCCATAGGAAGCATGTCCAGCACACCATTTTCCGTGACACCTCCGGCGCACTCGATGGCTTCATACACTCGTGCACCCTCATCCAGTTCATACACTCCCGGATAGCACACCTGACCGCAGACATACACATAAATCCTGTTTTCAACAGCTTTCGTGACAAATGTTTCTTCCCTTGAAGACTCCTCCTCTATCGGGATCTGCGACCTCAAAGTTTCCTGCTGCATGGCCGTTACGGTATCTTCGAAAAAGAGATCCGACTCCTTGCGGTTCTTCACATTCATCCATTGAAACCAATACAGGATACCACAAATCAATGCCGCAACCAGCGAAACAATCAGGGTTATTATTCTTTTTTTCTTATAATTATGCATTCAAACCTCCTAAAATCTAAAACTTTGAATGCACAATCCCCTTTACCCTACTAATTTTAACGAATCCCACCATGAAATACAACCTCTATTTCAAAAATTCCTTCCACTTTACATATTTACACCAATTTTTACATATAGTATAATTTTACAATATGGGATTTTATGCGAACCCATCAATCGGTAGGAGAATTAAACATGAAAACAGTTGATATTATTGTACCTTGTTACAATGAACAGGAAGTACTTTCCACCTTTCATAAGACAACCAGTGAAATTATAGATAAAATCGAAAATTATTCTTTTCGTTATATTTTCGTTGATGACGGAAGCCGTGACGACACGCTGCTCATCCTGAAGGGATTGCAGGCCACCTACAAGAATGTGGATTACATTTCATTTTCCCGTAATTTCGGCAAGGAGGCTGGCATGTATGCAGGACTTGAAAACAGCACCGGGGACTATGTTATTGTCATGGATGCGGATTTACAGCATCCTCCCATCCTGATTCCGGAAATGATCCGGCACATTGAGGAAGGCCATGACTGCTGTGCCGCTTACCGCTCCAACCGGAAAGGGGAGGCACCGATTCGAAGCTTCCTCTCCCAGCAGTTTTATAAAGTCAATAATATGCTCACTTCCGTTAAGATGCCTTACGGCGCCGTGGATTACCGCATCATGTCCCGGCAGATGGTGGATGCCATCGTATCCATGTCGGAGGTAGAACGCTTCTCCAAGGGAATCTTTAGTTATGTGGGATTTGACATCTGCTGGATTCCTTATGAAAATGTAGAAAGAACCCTGGGTGTAACCAAATGGAAATTAAGAAGCCTCCTCCGTTACGCCGTAGATGGCATCACCTCATTTTCAACCGCACCACTTCATCTGGTATCCCTGATGGGTGGCGCAATATCCATCGCAGCGATTATCTATGGAATATACATTTTTATAAAAACCGTGGTATTGGGTGTGGATCTGCCGGGCTATGCTTCCACCATTATTCTGTTGCTTTTCCTCGGAGGAGTAATCGAATTATCCCTGGGTATTATCAGTGAGTATTTATCAAGAATTTTCCTGGAAACCAAGAACCGTCCGATCTACATTGCCAAGGAGAATTCCGTAAAGAACACTACCACAGAAGACTCTTTCGAACAAAAATAGTTCATAATTTTATTTGAGGAGAACCGTCATGGAAAATGAAAAGAAAAAATATACCCCCATTGAGGGTAGAATCGTATATGTACTGGCAGTGATTATACCAATGGTCGTCCTGATTGCCATATATTTTGCCCGGGGCATCTATCCCTTTGGTGATAACTGCTACCTGCGCTCCGATATGTACCATCAGTATCTGCCCTTCTATTCCCAATTATGGTACAAGTTAAGGAACCACGGAAGCCTTCTGTACTCCTTTGATATGGGACTTGGCGTGAACTTTACGGCAACCTATGCCTATTATCTGTCCTGTCCTTTAAACTGGCTGATATTCCTGTTTCCTCATCAATCCCTGATCGAGGTGATGAATGCACTGATCATTCTCAAAATATCCTTAAGCAGTCTCACCTGTACGTATTACATTACGAAGCGCTTTAATACCCCGAATATAAACGTGTGTATCTTTGGTCTTTTCTACGCTCTGTCCGGATATCTGGCGGCTTACAGCTGGAACATCATGTGGCTGGACTGCGTGGTTTTGCTTCCTTTGATTATCCTTGGACTGGAGCGGATGGTCCGGGAGAAAAAATGTTTTCTGTATACCATTACACTGGGACTTGCCATTCTTACCAACTACTATATTGCTATTATGATCTGCTTAACGATGATCCTGTACTTTATCTTCCTGATCATCCGTTATCCGGAGAAAAATGTAAAAGGCTATCTGATTCAGTTTAAAAATTTTACGGCATATTCCCTCCTTGCCGGAGGACTGTCCGCATGTCTTTTACTGCCGGAGCTTTTTGCACTGTCCTACACCGTATCCAGTGACATTTCATTTCCAAAGAACCTGACGGAATACTTCTCCGTTCTTCAGATGCTTTCACGTCACATGATGAACGTAGAAGTGCACTTGGGATTAAATCATCATCCGAACATTTACTGTGGTGTTGCCGTATTCTTACTGATACCGCTCTACATCATGAATAAGCGCATTCCAACCAGAGAAAAGGCCGGAAAATTATGTCTTGTTACAGTTTTTCTCCTTGCCTTTAATCTGAACATTCCAAACTTTATCTGGCACGGATTACATTTTCCGAATTCCCTTCCATGCCGACAGAGTTTTATCTATGTCTTCATATTAATTGCGATGTGCTATGACGCATTCCGGGATATTCGAAAATACACTTCCCGGGAGCTTACCACCGCCCAGTGGATTGCATTGGGTTATATGTTATTCGCAGATCAGGCACTGACCGGTGATACTTTAAAATTCACTTCCGTCTACCTAAGTTGTGGATTTATTCTTCTGTATATGTTGATCATCCATCTGTATCGCAGCAGAAAGCTTCCGTATATGGTGTTCCTGTTTATTTTCTTCACGTCCACCATCATGGAATGTGCGCTAAATTATGAGGCCACTGCCCTTGGCACCACCTCACGCAGCTATTATCTTACGGATAATGCTGATATCGACGCTCTGCTGGATACAGCAGAAAAATTGGAGGACTCCTTTTACCGTGTCGAAAAGTACTCCGGCGTGAGAACGAAAAATGATGCCGCATGGCATGGATATCACTCAGCGTCACTGTTTTCCTCCACTGCAAACGGAGGATTATCCAGATTATACGGATATTTTGGCATGGAAAACTCCACCAATGCATATTCTTATAATGGTGCAACCTTTTTCACTTCCGCACTGCTTAATGTCCGCTATGTTTTGTCGGATTCCCAGATGACGGAACATGACCTTTTAAGCTACATCGCCTCTTCCAATGAGCGATACTTGTATGAAAATAATTACACCCTGCCTCTTGGATTTATGCTGCCAAACACCTTTGAGGAAAACTGGGATCGAAAGAACACCAATCCATTCCGGGTACAGAATTCATTTATCAGCGAAGCAACCGGAATTTATGATGTATTTGTTCCTTTAGATACCAAAAAAATCACCGATACCTCCGTTGAAATCAACAATCCAAGGGCACAGCAGGTCTATATCAAGGTCCAGAACAGCGGTCTTGATACAGTCAATGTCTATATTAATGACAACAGTAAATCCTACAACATTAAGCATAATCACATCATTGACCTGGGGGTTTTAAATTCCACAGACACCATAAGGGTCACCGCCAACGATCTTACAAGCGGCAATCTCTCTGTGATTGCTTATACCATGAATGAGACGGCTTTTATCAATGCCATGAACGTGTTATCCAAGAATGCTTTGACGATTACATCCATGAAGGACACCCGAATGGAAGGAACCATTCATGCTGACTATGATGGGCGGATGCTCCTATCCATTCCTTATGATCTGGGATGGAAAATATATATTGATGGGTTCCCGGTGGAACAGGATTCTCTTGAAGAGGCCCTGATGATGATCGATGTACCGGCCGGGGATCATACCATCCTTATGAAATATTGTCCGGAAGGATTTAAAATAGGTATCGCAATTACCATAATTTGTGTTATAATTCTTGTTATGTTATATTTATCCGGGAAATTTGATTTTTTGAATAAACAAATCATTACCACCAGTGATGAAATAAAGGAGGATCCAGAATCATGAAACTTTGGGGAGGACGTTTTACCAAGGAAACCAACCAGTTAGTTCACAACTTTAACGCATCGATCTCATACGATCAGCGTTTTTACAAACAGGATATTGAAGGAAGCATCGCTCATGTAACGATGCTTGCCAAGCAGGGTATTCTTTCTTCGGAAGACCGCTTTGCCATCGTAAATGCACTTCAGCAAATTAAGGATGATATCGAAAGCGGAAAATTACTGATCAGTGAGGAATATGAAGATATTCACAGCTTCGTGGAAGCAACCCTTATTGAGCGTATCGGCGAGGCCGGAAAGCGTCTCCATACCGGCAGAAGCCGTAACGACCAGGTTGCCCTGGATATGCGTCTTTACACAAGAGATGAGGTAAAGGCCATCGACGAACTGTTAAAGGAACTTTTGAAGGTTATTCTTCGTATCATGGAAGAAAACCTTACTACTTACATGCCGGGCTTCACACATTTACAGAAAGCACAGCCCGTTACCGTAGCACATCATTTTGGTGCTTACTTTGAGATGTTCCGTCGTGACCGCTCACGTCTTTCGGATATCTATGACCGAATGAACTACTGTCCTCTCGGAGCCGGGGCACTGGCAGGAACCACCTATCCGCTGGATCGTGATTACACCGCTGAATTATTACATTTTGACGGTGCAACCTTAAACAGTATGGATTCGGTATCCGATCGTGATTATCTCATCGAATTCTTAAGTGCCTTGTCCACCATTATGATGCATTTAAGTAGATTTTCAGAGGAAATTATTATCTGGAACTCCAACGAATACCGTTTTGTTGAATTGGATGATTCCTATAGTACCGGAAGTAGTATCATGCCACAGAAAAAAAATCCGGATATCGCCGAGCTGGTTCGCGGTAAGACCGGACGTGTCTATGGTGCTTTAATGTCCATGTTAACAACCATGAAGGGAATTCCTCTTGCTTACAACAAGGATATGCAGGAAGATAAGGAATTTACCTTTGACGCCATTGACACCACCAAGGGTTGTATCGCACTCTTTACCGGTATGATTGATACAATGAAGTTCAACACCCAGATCATGGAAGACAGTGCAAAGAACGGATTTACCAATGCTACGGATGCTGCAGACTATCTCGTAAATCATGGTGTAGCCTTCCGTGATGCCCATGGTATTGTAGGCCGGTTAGTTCTTTATTGTATTGATAAGCAAATTGCATTAGATGATATGTCCCTGGAGGAATTTAAGGCAATCAGCCCTGTTTTTGAAGAGGATATCTATGAAGCCATCTCTCTTAAGACCTGTGTGGAGAAGCGTCTCACCAAGGGTGCGCCAAGCAAGAAGGCCATGAGTGAAGCTGTGGCTGCCTGCAAAAAGTATCTTGAGGAGAACTAAAAAAGAAATGGATGAACATAAACCGATCCGCCGGATTAATTTACGTTCATCCATTTTTATTTTACTAAAAATTCAAATTACAATCATTAATACTCTACATGAAGTAACTCATGGGCCTTATGACTCAACGGCTTCTCTAAGAAGTTCTTGTAGCACTCTGTGATTTCCGGATTCTCATGAGAGAAACGAATCGCACTGTTTTTATCAAGGTTATAAAGCACAGCGGATCTTGCAGCAACATCCGCACCACCATCGTGGATTGGCTGTCCTCCGCCGTTGATACATCCACCCGGACATGCCATAATTTCTACGAAATCATAATCGCATGTTCCCTTCTCAACCTGCTCCATAATCTTTCTTGCATTGGCAAGTCCACTTGCCACGGCAATCTTGATCTTGGTTCCGTCGATATCAACTTCAGCTTCCCTGATACCATCAAGGCCTCTTACGTACTTGAATGCATCCGGATCCGGATTTTTTCCGGTTACCAGGAAGTATGCACTACGAAGGGCTGCCTCCATTACACCACCGGTTGCACCAAAGATTACACCGGCACCGGTATATACTCCCAATGGCTTATCGAAGTCTTCTTCCGGCGCTTCTTCCGGCTTAATATAATATGCTTTTAAGAGTCTTGCAACCTCTCTTGTGGTAAGAACTGCATCGACATCTCTTCCGGTCTTACATGCATCCATACCCTCCAAAGTGATTTCTCTCTTCTTAGATACACATGGCATAAATGAAACCACGAAAATCTTCTCCGGATCAACGCCAAGTAACTGTGCATAATAAGACTTAGCAATGGCACCAAACATCTGCTGTGGTGACTTTGCTGAAGAAAGTCTATTGGCATACTTTGGATACTGGGTCTTCATAAAACTTACCCAGCCCGGACAACATGAAGTAAACATCGGAACCTTGGATTCCTTGATTTCAGGAAGACGCTGTAAAAACTCACTTCCCTCTTCCATAATGGTAAGGTCTGCAGAGAAGTTGGTATCAAAGATATAATCAAAACCAATCTTACGAAGGCTTCCTACCAGACGTTTTTCTGTTGCAATATCTCTTGAGATACCAAAGTCCTCACCCCATGCAGAACGAACCGCCGGTGCAATCTGAACGATGGTAATCTTCTCCGGATCTTCCACTGCCTCAAGAACCTTTCCTACATCATCCCGTTCTCTTAACGCACCCACCGGACAATTGACAATACACTGACCACAAAGTGAACAATCCGAGTCTTCAATCTTCTTTCCGGTACCAACATTAACGGTGGTTCTGGAACCTGTGTTAACCACATCCCAGATATTCAGGCTCTGCACCTTGTCACACACCTGTACGCAACGCATACATTTGATACACTTACTTGCATCACGAATTAACGGAAAGTCCTTATTTACTTCAGTTCTTTCCGGATGCACATCATACGGCATATCCGAAATATTAAGATCATGTGCCACTCTCTGCAGTGAACAGTTCTCACTGCGGATACAGGTTGCACACTGGAAATTATGCTGAGAAAGAATCAGCTTAACATTGGTCTTACGGGCTAATCGTGCCTTCTGGCTATGGGTATATACCTTCATACCATCCTTGACAACGCTGTTACATGCTGTAACACAACGATCCATACCCTCTACTTCAACTACACATACTCTACAGGCACCAATTTCATTGATTTCCTTCAGGAAACAAAGTGTAGGAATATAAATTCCAACGGACTTTGCTGCATCTAAGATTGTGGTGCCTTCCTCTACTGATACAGGAACATCATTAATAAATAAATTTACCATCGATCTTTTCTACCTCCCCTGAATGATCCATATCCAAAATGATCACAACGCAGGCATCTTCCAGCTTCCTGGCAAGCTTCCTCGCAAGTCATTGATAATTCAATTGGTTCAAAATCCTTCTTGCGCTCACTTGCATCACGGAATGCAAGCTCAACTCTGCCGCAAGGAGTCTTATCTTCATAATTCGGTGCAGGAATATCAATATCGTTAACGATTTCATGATGGAATCCCAGATATTCATCAATATTCGCTGCCGCAACCTTACCTGCTGCAATGGCACGGATAACGGTTGCAGGGCCGGTTACACAGTCACCACCGGCAAAAATACCCGGAAGATCCTTGATCTCACTGCTGTTTAAGGCATCGATTGCGCCACGCTTCACACCGATACCAAAATCCTCAAAAGGCTTTGAAACAATACCCTGACCAATTGCAACGAGAATCAGGTCACATTCCATACGCTCTTGTGGGAGCGAAGCAGACTTTGCTGATGGTCTGCCGCCATTGATGGTGCTGATCATCTGTGGCTGTACAATCAGAGCCTTTACATTATTATTCTCATCGGTTTCAATGCGGACAGGGGACTTTAATTCGATTACCTCACAACCCTCTGCCTCTGCACCTTCCACTTCTTCCTTCAGTGCTGTCATATCCGCCTTACGTCTGCGGTATACGATGCTGACACGCTCTGCGCCAAGTCTCATGGCTGAACGTGCAACGTCCATTGCTACATTACCGCCACCAACGACGATAACTCTCTTACCGGAGTAATCCGGCATATCCTCATCACCGATACGGCGAAGCATCTCAACTGCAGAGATAACGCCAACGGCATTTTCTTCTCCTTCAATGCCAAGCTTCTTATCGGTATGTGCACCAATGGAAATGTAAACCGCATCATACTGGGACTTAAGATCCACAAGAGAAATGTCCGTTCCGATGCTGACTTCTGTCTTCACTTCGATTCCTGCTGAAAGAATCGCATTAATATCGGATTCCAGCTTCTTTCTCGGAAGTCTGTAATTCGGTATACCGTAACGAAGCATTCCGCCTAATTTCTTTCTCTGCTCATAAACGGTAACCTTATGTCCCATCAAAGCAAGATAATAAGCGGCACTAAGTCCTCCCGGACCACCGCCGATGACAGCTACCTTCTTACCGGTTGCCGGTGCGCACTCAGGGATTGGCACATCCCCTGCCATCTCAACAGCAACTTTCTTCATTCCACGAATGTTAACCGGTGCATCAACCATGGTTCTCTTGCATCGATTCTCACATGGATGCTCACAAATCAATGCACAGGTAACCGGCATTGGATTATCCTTACGAATTAAGCGGACTGCATCCGCATATCTCTTCTCTGCAACCAATGCGATATATCCCGGAATGTCCACCCCGGCCGGACATAACGATACACACGGCACCGGCTGATTACTGTTACATACACAATGATGCTCCTTAATATGAGCCTCAAAATCATCCATACATCCTTCAACACATTTTAAAACCGTCTTTGCTGCCTCAAATCCGATGGCACAGTCTGCTGTCTCATAGATTCCCTGTGCGGTAAGTTTAATTACATTCACAGTCTCCATGGTTGCATTACCATTTAATACATCTTCCATCAAATGAACCAGCTGGTCCAAACCGACACGACATGGTACACATTTACCACATGACTGTGCCAGACACATTTTAACAAAGGAACATGCCAAATCTACGGAACAAAGTCCCGGAGGGCTGGCAACGATTCTTCTTTCCAGATCAGAATAAAGAGCTTCTACTGTGATCTGTGCCTTATCCTTTGTCTTGATACTTAATCTGCTCATCCTATCCCTCTTTCCTATGATGTTATGACAATCGAATTATTTTGTCCGGCTGAAAAAAATCCACCTCCGCCATGTCATGTGTGATAATGAACAGAATCCGATTCTTCTTCTGTTCCTTCACATATGCCATCGTGGAAAGTTTGCTCCCTTCATCCAGACCCTTAAAAGGTTCGTCCATAAATATCGCTGAGGAATCACTCATGAGCCCTCTTAAAATCGCAGCCCTGCGTTTCATTCCGCCACTATATTCCTGCACCCTTTTAAAAAAAGCGTCCTCAGGAAGAATCTTTACAAACTCTTTTCGCACCTCTTCTTTGGTACAATTTGTCACCAACCGGATATTATCCGTAATGTCAAACTGTTCCAGAAGACGATCCTCCTGAAACACTGTTGAAAACCTCTCCGTATTACATTTTACAACACCTGAGCTACCTTTTTCAAGACCCAGTATTATGCGTAAAAGCGTTGTTTTTCCAATTCCCGAAGGTCCTGTCACAAAAACCGTGTCCCCGGGGGCTATTTCGAAGCTTAAATGATCCAGAATTTTCTGTTCTCCGTAGTATTTGGACAAATTTTCAACCACAATTGCAGGGGTTTCTTTCAATGTTTCATTTTCTGTGGAAACATTCTCCGAAACCTCCGTTAAAATTCTATCTTGTCTCATACTTTTGTCCTCCCGCTGTGTTTCTTCCTACCACCAGACGATCCAGCCCTCGGATCAGGTATATCATTACCCGTTCACAAATATACCCTGCCGTGACGATAATAAAAGTCCAAGCAAAGAGATCTGTAATTTCCAGATAGATCTTGGATTTGTAAAGCATTTCTCCCAGAGAATGGGAAGGCACTCCAATAAGTTCTGCGGCCACACCGGCACGTATACACATTCCAACCGCCACCTTTGCAAACTCTGCCATCCGGTCACACAGAACAGGAAGGTACACGTAACGGAATTGCTTCCAGGGTGTAACCCGAAAGACCTTAAGCATCTCCAATATCCCTACGTCAATGCCATTAAGCGCAGAAAGAACCTCAAAATACATCATGGGAAAAGCTACAAATCCGGCAATAAAGATCGAAATTTTTGCGGATGAAAACCATGCGAGACAGAGTATGATAATCGATGCAATGGGTACCGACTTCATAAATAAAAGCAAAGGACCCAATCCATCCCGGATTACCGGGCACCGCCAGGATAACAGCGCAAAGATGTTGGCCAGAAACAAGGATACCAGAAAACCGGACATAATCTTTGACATGGTCTGTAGAATAATTGAATATGTATGATTCTGCACAAGAAGCCGGATCAGACACTGTAAAGTGTCCACCGGCCCCGCCAGGAACAGGGGTTCATTTACAAGCATGTAAATCCCCTGCCATAGAATCATCCAAAAACCTATAATTGTAATTTTCTTAATTAGTTTATTGTGCATTGAAGTAAAAATCATCCCCCGGAAGCTGTCCACCTACGGATGATGGCTCCTGTTCATATAATACCTGAAGATAATTCGAAAGCTTAGCCTTCATCTCATCACCCTCAATAAATACTAAGTTACAATATGGAATTGCCTGCTTGGCAATCGCTGCCTTGACAATATCATACTCTTCTACCACAACAGACATTTCTTCTGCATTGGCATTGACATAGTCAACACTTGCTTTCTGATCCGCCAGGAACTTCTCAACAGCCTGTGGATGTGCCTTGGCAAATTCCTTATTCACAATCGTTACACCCGTAAGCATATCCGGCCACTCTTTGGCCAGACTGATATTAACCTGAAGTCCTTCTAACTGTGCCTTAGCAGAGGTTACAAACGGCTGTGGAATCACTGCAACGGCATTTTTATCACCTTTTAATGCAGCAATGATTTCTGTGGATTCCGCTTTGAACTCCAGGGTCATATCCGCCGCACTCATATTGTGGTCTGCAAGAATTTTATTCAGTGCAAATTCCGGTGTCGTTCCCTTACCGGTCATATAAACGGTCTTGCCCTTAAGATCTTCAATGGATGTAAGCTTTTCATCAAAGCTTACCACATAGAGAACTCCTAAGGTATTTACATCCATTACCGCAATCTTACCTTCCGTCTTCTTGTAAAGCACTGCTGCAAGATTTGCCGGAATGCTGGCAACATCTACCGAACCATTCACTACCAATGGAACGATTTCATCCGCAGCTGTATAGATATTAAAGTCATAACTTCCATCATTATCCTTCATCATCTTAACCATACCAATGGAGGTTGGTCCCTTTAAAGATGCCACTGAAATCACCACATCATCGGCCACAGCCTCTGTTGCAGCACTTTCTGTCGTTACATTTTCTGTGGTTGTCTCCTGCTTTGTTTCCTCTGCCCCACCGGTCTGTGTATTGTCTGCCCCATTCGACGCACAACCTGCAAAAATCATTGTTGCCATACAGACCATACCAAGAATTCTAGCAATTTTCTTTTTCATTTTTTCTTTTCTCCTTATACACTCTTTTATTTAAAAATCCTTTGGATTGCGATTCTCATACTTCTTAAAATAGTATTCCAGATCAAAATAAGTATGTTCATCACTGGAATCGGTTACACTCCAGTCCGGATCTTCATCCAGATTCGGAAAATAGGTATCCGCCTCATATTCATACTCAATCTTCGTCACATGGGCTACGCTGCAATATGGAAGCATCTGACGATAAATGGTCTCTCCACCGATTACATACACATCCTCCGAATCATATTGCTTAAGCATCGACAGTGCTTCTTCCACACTATGACAAATCAGGACGCCCTCTTTCTCATAGTTTTCATTGGCGGTGATAACAATATTCACACGATTCTTCAATGGATTTCCACCGGGAAAACTCTCCAGGGTCTTTCTTCCCATCACAACCACCTTTCCGGTGGTCTCACTGCGGAATAACTTCATATCCTCCGGAATGCTTACCAGAAGATCTCCACGATAGCCAATGGCCCAATTCTTATCTACTGCTACGATTAAGTTCATCTTCACATTTCTCCTATTTTATATTTCCACACATTTTCCCGATCCTGCTACACTGCAATAGGAATATTGGTAATCTGCGGTCCTGTCACATAATTTTCCACGGTAAAATCATCCCTCGTAAATGCATAAAAATCCTTGATATCCGGATTCATCTTAAAAATCGGTGCATCATAGGTTGGTCTTGCAATCAGTTCCTCAATCAGAGGAATATGACGGTCGTAAATATGTGCATCTGCAATCACATGTACCAGTTCTCCGGCTTCCATATCACACACCTGCGCCAACATATGAACCAGCACAGCATACTGACATACATTCCAGTTATTTGCTGCAAGTACATCCTGAGAACGTTGATTCAGGATAGCATTCAGTTTCAACTTACCGGTTTCCTTGTCCGGTGTCACATTAAAAGTCATACTATAAGCACATGGATACAGATTCATCTCATGAAGATCCTGATGCACATAGATATTGGTCATAATACGACGGCTGTATGGATTGTTCTTAAGATCATAGATCACGCGATCCACCTGATCCATCATTCCCTCCTTGTACTGGTGCTTTACACCTAACTGATAGCCGTATGCCTTACCGATGGAACCGGTTTCATCCGCCCATTCATCCCAGATATGGGGCTTTAAATCATGAATATTATTGGACTTCGCCTGCCAGATCCATAAGATTTCATCAATACAACTCTTGATCGCCGTCTTGCGCAGTGTAATTGCCGGAAATTCCTTGGAAAGGTCATAGCGGTTCACCACGCCGAACTTCTTAATTGTATAGGCCGGTGTTCCGTCCTCCCACTTCGGGCGAACCTTCTCCCCTTCGGTAGATACACCGTTTTCCAAAATATCTTTACACATCCCGATAAATATCTGATCTGCCAAACTCATGATAATGTCTCCTCTATTCTATATTTTCTTTTCGTCACCCTACATGAAGATAAGTTTGTGTATAATATTATCTTATGTAGTTGATGATTTATTTAACAAACATCCACGATTTTTTTTGTAATACCAGCGCCGATTACGTCACAATTTTATCACACCCGTGGAGTTATTTCCCGGGGCACATAGGCTTTCACCGCAATTCCTTCGGCAATATATTCTTCCGAAATAAGCTGTCCATACTTACGAATCAGCTGAATCTTACCGGCTTCCTGATAGGAATATACCTTATCCACATACACCTTGCGTTCACGAAGAATTTCTTCAATTTGTGCCTTAACAGCGTCTAAGCCAATTCCCTGCTTTGCCGAGATATTCAATGTCTTATCCGCTTTAAAATCCCGTAAAACTTCAGGCTGTTCCAAACGATCCATCTTATTAAACAGGGTTATAACCGGTTTATCTTCCACACCCAACTGCTGCAATGTATCATAGACAACCTGCATCTGGGCATCCCGGTCCGGGTTCGAGGCATCCACCACATGAAGTATAATATCCGAGAACTTCGCCTCCTCCAGTGTACTTCGGAAGGCCTCAATCAAATGATGCGGCAGCTTGCGGATAAATCCTACCGTATCCGTTAACATTACATTTTCACCACTGTCCAAAGCCATATTGCGTGTGGTCGGATCCAATGTTGCAAAAAGCATGTCTTCTGCAAGAATCCCGGAACCCGTTAAGGTGTTCAACAAGGTTGACTTACCTGCATTGGTATATCCCACAATGGCAATGACGGTGGTGGGATTCTTACTCCGTTGTTGTCTTAAAACCTCACGATGGGACTTTACTTCCTCCAGTTCCCGATTCAGCTGTCCGATCCGGTCACGAATCAATCTTCGATCCATCTCGATTTTCTTCTCACCGGGACCTCTGGTACCGATACCGCCACCCAGTCTTGATAAGGAACTTCCAAGACCCGCCAGGCGGGACATACGATACTTAAGCTGTGCCAGTTCAACCTGAATCTTACCCTCGCTGGTAAGAGCATGACGGGCAAAGATATCAAGAATCACCATGGTACGATCCATAACCTTGGTATCCAGCTCTTCTTCCAAATTCTTAAGCTGTGCCGGAGATAATTCGTCATCACACACCACACCCGTGGCATTACTCTCCTGAATCAGCTGTCTTACTTCTTCGATCTTACCCTTGCCGATATAAGTTCCCGGATGTACCCTTTCACGATTCTGGATGACAATTCCTGCGGTGGTAGCTCCGGCAGTTTTCACCAATTCCCGAAGTTCTTCCAGCGACACTTCGGTATCATCCCCATCCGACAAGCGTACACCGATCAGGATCAAATGTTCTACCAACTCTTTATTATCAATTAATTCTGCCATAAAACCTCACAAACACCTAACCATAATCATTATATGGTAACATTATAGTCCACCGGCCTTTTATGGTCAATAAGTGAAATACCGCCCTATCTTTTGCGAAGCGTCCCCATGATCTGACACACTGCAAAGACAATAATGTCTGCCGTGACTACCGTGGAACCCACCGGGGTGGAGGCAAGAATTGATACCAGTATTCCCACAATACCACAGCTTACCGAAATCACCGCTGAGGCGATAACCACCTTGCGAAAGGTTCGAAACAGTCGCATTGCCGAAAGGGATGGAAAGACTACCAGCGCCGAAATCAGCAGAGAACCCACCAGATTCATGGCCAGAACGATAATCACCGCAATAATCACTGCCATCATAAAATCATACAGTCTGGTGTTAATGCCCGTTGCTCTGGAAAAACTCTCATCAAATGTAACCGCGAAAATTTTATTATAAAACACGATATAGTATATAATTACCAATACTGAAAGAATAATGCAAAGCACCACATCGCCCCGGGTCAAAGTCAGAATGGAGGTCGAACCAAAAAGAGTACTGCACACGTCCCCCGACAAATTAGAAGATGTAGAAAAAAGATTCATCAGCAGATATCCGATGGCCAAAGATCCCACCGAAATCATGGAAATAATCGCATCCCCATTAATCTTGGTGTAATTTCCCACCTGAAGCATTAAAACCGCCGCCACGATGGTAATTGGAAGTACCAGCACCATAGAATTCGAAAATCCGGCTGCCAAGGCAACCGCAATGGCGCCAAAGGCCACATGGGACAATCCGTCACCGATATAAGAATAATGCTTAAGTACCAGTGTCACTCCCAAAAGAGAAGAACACAGGGCAATCAGTGTACCGACAATCAGTGCATACCACACAAAGGGAAACTGAAAATAATACTGTAATGTTGCAAATATATTACTCATGTAAAGCCTCCCTCCTCTGAACAAAATTCTTATAAATCACACTTTCCATATAATCCTCTTTCGTTCCGAAAAACTGTGGTTCATGATCCATATGAAGAATATGACTCGCATATTTTACGGAGGCATCCATATCATGGGAAACCATAATAATGGTAATACCTTCCTTATTGAGGCGACGAATCAATTCATACATTTCCTCCGTCACCATGGGATCAAGACCCGCCACAGGCTCATCCAGCACCAGAATCTTCGACGTTGCACATAAGGCTCTTGCCAGAAGAACCCGTTGTTGTTGTCCACCGGACAGATCCCGATAACAGGAACCCTTAAGATTCAATATTCCCATACGTTCCATATTGTCGTGACAGATTTTCTTCTCTTCCCTTGAATAAAAAGGGCGAAATCCCAATCGGTTTAAGCATCCTGAAAGTACCACTTCCTCCACAGACGCCGGAAAATCCCTCTGAATCATGGTCTGCTGTGGCAGATATCCGATTTCATGCTCCTTAATTCCCTCCCCACGGATAATGGATCCCTCCAGAGGTTTTCTAAGGTTTAATAAAGTCTTCATCAGTGTGCTCTTACCCACACCGTTTTCTCCGACGATACACAGATAATCCCCGGGATTGACTGTAAAATTAATATTTCTTGAGATAATTCTTCCCTCATATCCCAACACAACATTCTTACATTCCATGTAAGCCATGATTTCATCCTCCCATGTTTCTTAACGTGCTGCCACCGGATTCATTCAACTTAAGGATTCATTCCTTAATTTAATGCCTCCTGAAGCACCTTAAGGTTTGCTTCCATCACATCAATGTAGTGAATTCCTTCCGACAATTCTTTTCCTGTAACCGACTGAAGAGAATTCAACACCAGAATTTCCTGATTTTTTAACGACGAATTATTAATAATGGTCTGTGCCGTAGTATCCTTGGAATTCTCAATGACAAGCACCACCGGTATATTTTCTTCATCCAGTTTCTTTGCAAGGTAAGTTACCGTGTAGAAACTTGCCTCCGTCTCCGCACTGCATCCCGGAAACGCAGCATAATAATCCAATCCGTAATCCTCCGTCAGATATCGGAACGGAAAACGATCACCGAACAGCACTACCTTACGCTGTGCACTTTGTATCATCTCCTCATATTGTCGATCCAGTTTAGCCAGACGCTCCTGATAGGAAGTATAGTTACTTTCATATTGGGATGCATTCTGTGGGTCAGCCTCACACAGTGCGGTCTTAATCGCATCGCACATCACAGGAGCATTCTTAACAGACAACCATATATGCTCATCAAATTCCGTCTCATGATGTTCCTCTTCCGGATGGGAATGCTCTTCCTGCATGCCTTCAACCACTTCCTCCTCAAGAAGCTGTTTGTCCAATACATCAAAAAGACGAACCACACGCATATCCTTATTCGTAGCCTCTGCACACACGGTTTCCAGCCATTCCTCGGACTCTCCGCCCACCATTACCAGCACATCGCAGGAGGATATCCTTGCAATATCCGCTGCGGTGGCCTGGTAGCTGTGCATATCCACGCCATTATCCAGCAAAAGTTTCAATTCAATATTCTCGTTATCCCCAAGGATCGTTCTCGTCCAGTCATATACCGCAAAATTGGTACACACCACGGAAATCTTATCCTTGGACATGCCTGTATTGCCCCCGCCGCAGCCGGATAATAATGCCATCACAAGCACACCGAGAATCAATATTTTTATATTCTTAATATTCTTTATCTTCTTCATCTTCTTCATTTTCCCATCTTATTCATTTTCTCTATACTCTTGTGCTTCGGCATTCCCTGCAGATTCCGGCAAGATATGAATCTCTGCAGTCAATATCAAAGCCATGATCCCCACTGATATGTTCTACAATTTCTTCCATAAAACCACAGTCCAAATGCTGTATCTTTCCGCATACCTTACATTTCAAATGCAAATGCCGGCAGCACTCCTCCTTACCATCCATATAGTGATAGGTCGCCTGAGTCTTACTGCCGTGTACCGTCTTAAACACAATTCCCTGATCCACCAGCCGGTCCAGATAACGGTAAATGGTGGTTACATTGGCTTCCTGCTCATTTTCCAGCAGATAAGAATGCAACTCATTCACCCCGATCTCCCGATCCGGATGCTCAGCAAAATAATTTAATATATAGGTTCTTTTCTTTGTTGAATAACCATGATCTCTTGCCATTGATTAACCTCATTTCCAAAACGCAATTTATTTGCAATTTGAGATTATATCCTATTTTTAAGACAAAGTCAATCAATTTGCAAATAATTTGCAAATTAAAATACTCCCTCCGGATCATGCAGGGATTTTGACACCTGTTGACCCGAAGGGAGCGCCTTATACTCTGTAATATTTTATTTCAAATTACTCATAGTTCGGTTCCACCGACATTATGATGTAGCCGTCCCCACTAAGATAGATATCTACATTATACAGATATGTATAATAATATCGGTCATCTCCGCTCTTAATAACCTGTTCCAGCATCTTGCGAACTTCTTTTTCATCCCCCAGAGGATCACCCATACCATACTTCTTGGACCATCTCACCAAGGCCTCCACATAATCATCATTCATCTCATCTGCCGGAATATAGACCATATAGTAATGCAGACGATCCGAATAGGTATCGTAGGATGAAAGGATACAGATATTTTTTTCTTCATCATAGGCATAATAGTAGCTGTCAAAACAGCCGTATGCGTTATCCTCTGTATCGATAATAAGATAGTTATCTTCACTCTCACATGCCATATCATCAATCAGATGATCCAGATCGCCTAAAAGTGTCCACAACACATCATCTTTAAACTCCTGAATTTCCAGATCCATATGCCAGTTATCGCACTCGTCACCGTATTTCTTAACGTCCTCCACATCATAGTAAATCACCTGGTAATCTTCCTCTTTTTCAGTCGTTACAGGAGTGCAGGCGCGGAGTTCATCATAACTTTTGTAAACGAACTCATAATCATCATAGTCATCATAATCTTCGTATTCATCATACTTGTCATCTTCCGGCGTTCTCTGTCCTTCAAAGAATTTTTCAACCTGTTCCTCAATCCATGTTTCAATCTCGTAATCATATTCTTCATAAATGGAACCGATAACCCCCAGAACAAAGGTTATAATATAAAACCAAATAACCCATCGAACAACCTTTTTCCCTTTGCCGGTCTTTCTCTCTGCACCGGAACCGGAGTTCGTTGTGGAATTTGTCCGGACCGTTGTTTTCACATTTCCACGGGTGGATGACTTAGAACCGGAAGAACTCTTACCGGTATGGGTGTCTGCCCCGCCGTATATTCGTTTTTCATACCCCGGTTTCATATACTCCTGAGAATCATATTGTGTTGTGGGATTATGATACTCACAATGCTCATCAAATTTTGCAGAATGACACTCATTGATATAGATATCATTTTTCAATTCCCATGGCGTAATGAATCGATGACAACTTTTACACCAATTCCCGGTTACTTTACCGTCACAGATCGGACAAATCTTCAAAATAACACCTCCCGCTTATCTTACGTTCGAATATTCAGTCTTCACAAACCGCTCCAATGCATCTAAGGAACGAAGGACTTTCTCTGTGTCAATACAATACGCCATACGGAAGAATCCCGGACAGCCAAAGGTGTCACACGGCACAAGAATCAAATCATACTTTAACGCCTTATTACAGAATGCAATCGAATCCTCCTCCAATGCCTTCGGAAGAATATAGAAAGTTCCTCCCGGTTTCACCACGGTAAATCCCAGTTCCACAAGCTTATTGTAAATCAGGTTCATATTGGTCTCATATACGGACAAATCCGAGGTCTGATCGATCACTTTAGCCACTGCCAGCTGGATGATGGATGGCGGACAGTTATGCCCGGTTCCTCTGGAAATCTGACCACACATATTCACGATGGTGGCTGCATCCTTACATGCCGGATTCACCGCCACATAACCAATTCTCTCTCCCGGGAGGGAAAGAGACTTGGAAAATGAATAGCACATAATGGTGTTATCATAGAACTTTGAAATCACCGGTGCATCCGTTCCTGCAAATACAATCTCACGGTATGGTTCATCCGAAATAATATAAATGTCATGACCATAGGCTTTGGACTTCTCACGTAGGATATCGGAAAGCCTCTGAATCGTTTCCGTTGAATAAACCACACCGGAAGGATTGTTCGGTGTATTGATTAAGACTGCTGCCACATTCTCGTTTAGCATCGCCTCAAACTGCTCAAAATTTATCTGGAAGGTTTTTGTATTGGCCGGAACCACCTTCAATGTCGCCCCGGTTCCGCTGATGTACGGGCCATACTCCGGGAAATACGGCGCAAAGGTAAGAATCTCATCCTCCGGCTTTGAAACTGCACGCACCGCATGGGCAATAGCACCTGCCGCACCACTGGTCATAAAAATATCCTCGCAGGTATAAGGTATGTCAAAACGTCTTGCCAGAGAAGCTGCAATATCTTCACGTACGGAAGTGATACCAAGACTTGGGCTGTAACCATGAAGCTTCATGGGATTTTCATTCTGTAATAAGTCAATCATCACATCAGTAAATTCCTGTGGCACAGGAACGGAAGGGTTTCCCAGACTATAATCAAATACATTTTCATAGCCGATTTCCTGTCCTCTCTTCGTGGCATATTCCGATAACACACGAATCTGTGATTTGCCATTTAACATGGCCTTATACTGTTCGTTGATCATTTTTACTTCCTCCGAATAAATTATTCTTTTCTTCTTCCACTACTTTTGCACATCGTACCCGGTACTCAGTCACCTCATGAACCGTCTCCCCATCAATCTGCAGCGGAGATGGTTCATCGAACTTCACCGTGATATCCCTGCCCTTTAATACGGTGACCACATCCTTGTGACGGATATGCGTTCCAATGTATATTTCAGGAAAAACAGACATTGCCTTAAGTTTTCCAAGATTGTGCACCACCACCAGGGTTATTTCGCCCTCTTCGTTAAGACGATTCTGATCCGGGGCAATCTTAATTCCCCCACCATAAAACCGTCCATGCATGGCCGGTGCCAACAGCACCTGGGTAAACTCCTGTTTCACACCATCTACGATAACCGTGGCATTCTTTGGCTTATAATCGAAGAATAACCCCCGCAGAGCCAGAATGGAATAATTCACATGCCTGCCGGAATGACTCTTAATTTCATCACTTTTCTCGCAGCAATATCCATCCACTCCGTAACCGATTCCATTGAGAAAACGATGACTTTCACCCTTCACCGTAACCACCGGAAGATCCTTCATGTAAAGATTCAGATCAACATAATCTCCTGTAAATTCATCCTTCACATCACGGGCAAAATCATTTCCTGTCCCGGACTGATAGTAACGAATCTTCACACCCTTTTCGATATCATAGACGGCATTGATAAACCGGTTCAGCGTGCCGTCACCACCTGCAAGAATAATCTCATCATCAAGCCTCAGCCTCTGATAAAATGTACGAATATCAATCCCGGTAACATCAATGAATTCCATCCGTCCCGGGAAAGTCTTTCGAATATTCAAGGCATCCTTATACCCATGTCCTTTGCTGGCATAAGGATTGTATAATGCGTATATCACAATAACTTTTCTCCTGTTACCTCAAGTTCAAATATCTTCGTAATTAAATTACGTAATCATTGCCCTTTTCATTCTGCCAGTCTACAAGATCCTGCAGTGTAATACTATCCACTACACCGGAAACGGCTTCACTGATTCTCTTCCAGATCATGGCTGAGACACAGCCTTCCATTCGTCCGCATTCATTACCTTCACTGTTGACACATTCCACCGGTTCAAGGCTTCCCTCCGTGGTACGAAGAATCATCCCAACCGTATATTCTCCCGGTTCCCTGCGGAGAATATATCCGCCCTGGGCTCCGCGAATGCTCTTAACATATCCGGCCTTATTGAGTAATGAGATAATCTGCTCCAGATATTTTTCGGAAACCTCCTGCCGCTTTGCAACATCCTTAATGGTGATTGGGCCCTCACCATTGTGCAGAGCCAGATCTAACATCAGTCGAATGGCATATCTTCCCTTGGTTGAAATCTTCATTCCAGTCCCTCCTATTCAAAGTCATATTATCATACTGAAAAACTATGAATTATTATACAAAGCACCTTCAAAAATGTCAACGAAGCATCCCGACATCCCGGTATTTAGCGGATAAGTTCCTTGTACTGTTCAATCTCTTCCAAATACTTCTGACCAAGAGGACTTAATATCGAACCCTTTCTCTTGATATAACCGATGGTCATAACTTCATCCGACTTCAACGGCACTGCACGATAATCCGAACCGTTCAATTCTTCACATATAATGCCGGAACACAAGGTATAACCGTTTAATCCCACCATCAGATTCAACATCGTGGCACGGTCATTGGCCTTGATCAGCTGCTTATACTGATAGGTACTCAGCACTTCCTCAGCAAAATAAAAGGAGTTGTTATTACCCTGGTCAAAGGAGAGACATGGATACTCTTCAAGTTCCTCCAATGCGATTTCCTGATGTTTTGCCAGAGGATGATCCTTCCAGAGATATACATAAATTCCCACCGAGAACAACTCAAAAAATTCCAGATCATTGTCCTCAAAAATCTTATTCATAACCTTCCGGTTAAAATCATTACGGTATAGAATACCAATCTCGCTTTTGAAGTTCTTCACGTCCTCAATGACATCATTGGTTCTACATTCCCGCACTGCAAATTCATATTCATCCATACCGAACTGCTTCACCATCTTCACAAAGGCATCCACAGCAAAGGAATAATGCTGCATGGATACGCTGAATTTCTTTTTCTGGCTGGTCTTTTCCACGTATTTGGTTTCTACCAGACGATACTGTTCCACCACCTGTCTCGCATAGCCAAGAAATTCCTCTCCCTCCGGTGTTGGCACAACACCCCGGTTATTACGGTTAAAGATCGAGATACCAATCTCTGCCTCCAATTCTTTGATAGCGGAGGAAAGGCTTGGCTGGGATATAAAGAGACTTTTTGCAGCCTCGTTCATAGATCGGTAATCCGCCACAACAATGGCGTATGTTAATTGATTCAGTGTCATTTTATGCTCCTAAGTACTTTCTCATGGCTGCTTCTACCACATGTCCCACTAATACAGACGTTGTTACACTTCCTGCACCACCCGGTACCGGTGTAATGGCATCAACAACAGGCTCCGCCTCATCAAATTTCACGTCACCGCAAAGCTTCCCCTCTTCATTCACATTGATACCCACATCGATAACCACCTGTCCCGGACGAAGGTAGGAGGCATCCACAACCCCTGCACGTCCTGCGGCTACCACCACGATATCCGCCTCCCGTACCACGGATGGCATATCCACGGTTTTGGTGTGACAAATGGTCACCGTGGCATTTTTCTTAATCAGCATCATGGCCGCCGGCTTACCCACCACCAGACTTCGTCCGATGACAACCGCCTTCTTGCCGGTACAGTCAATGCCATAGTGATCCAGAATCTCCATACATCCCTGTGGTGTACATGGCGCAAATCCCTGCTTTTTCCCCGTAAACACACCGGCCATGGAAGCATCGGTAATACCATCCACATCCTTCGCACAATCCAGCATATTAATTATCTTTTCTTCATCCAGATGCTTTGGCAGCGGACGGAACAATAGCACACCATGGATATTGTCATTCTGATTCACCTGTTCAATCGTCTTTATTAATTCCTCCTGGGTAACATCCTCCGGAAGAAGGAACTTCTCACAGGCTACCCCAAGTGTCTCACAACGCTTCGTTGCTCCTCTCTCATAGGAAAGATCATCTTCACGCTCACCCACACGGATAATACCAAGGGTTGGTGTAATTCCCTTTTCCTGCAGCTTTGCCACATTATTTTTAATTCGCTCATTCATCGCGGCAGTAACTTCTTTGCCAAGTAATAATTTTGCCATTTTCTTCTCCTTCTTTGCTTTTTGTTTCAGCCGATCCCTTTATTTCATTAAGCGGGCATTAACATCCGCAAACACCTTGTCTGCCCGTGGTCCATACTCTTCAATCATTGCATTCGCTTCCCGGTTAAGGCTCTCTGCCAGTACACGGTCCTCCATGGACTTGGTATTGATAAACACATTCAGTGAGGCTCCAAGAAGTGCAGCCTTACAGAATGCTGCTCCGACTCCCGCATCGCTCAATGCAATCACACTACCTTTTGCAGCAAATTCTTCAATCAGCTCAATGGATTCACAACATTTTCTCATAATCTCCATAGGAACCTCACAGGCATCCCTAAGAACCACCGCCATCACTGCGGCCTTGTGCGCCTTCTCTTCTTCCGTTTCCTTCGGAAGGCTGTAGGCCTTAGACAATGGTTCAAATACTCTGGCATCTTCCTCCACCAAATGTAACAGTTCTTTCTGCAAAACATCTGCCTTCTGCTTTAAGGCAATAATTTCTTCTTCTACCTCAGCGTACTTTTTCTTGCCCACAGTAAGACTTCCCACCATGTTGCCAAGCGCAGTACCCAGTGCTCCCACCAGTGCGGATGCGCCGCCGCCCCCCGGAACCGGTGCCTTTGTTGATAAAATATCCACAAAATCTTCGCAGGAATAAGTTGTATATGCCATAATGATCCTCCTGATTGTTCAATAATTTATGATGGTTTTAATTCATTCAATACTCCATTAAATGATACCATACTTTAGCTGATGCGTCAAAGAATATCCCCGCATAAAATCTTTATGCAATCTTAATACCAATCCCGTAAAATTAACACCCTCTTAAACCTAAAAATTATACAATAATCTCACATCAATTTATGAATGAAAATATGAAAAACAAGGAGTTTATCGTGGAAAATAATCTGCACAGAAAAAAACATCTGACCTCATCCCAGATCGTTATATTGGGATTTGCCGGTGTTATCTTAATCGGGACCATCCTGCTGATGCTTCCCTTTTCTACCCGGGAGGGTATTGTAACCCCCTTCCATCAGGCGCTTTTTACCTCTACCTCCGCTGTGTGTGTAACCGGCCTGGTGGTAAAGGATACGGCCAGCTACTGGTCCGGATTCGGTCAGACCATCATCTTAATTCTAATCCAGATCGGCGGCATGGGTGTTGTAACCCTCGCCGCCGCTGTAGCACTGCTATCCGGACGGAAAATATCATTGATGCAGCGAAGCACCATGCAGGAGGCCATCGCCGCACCCCAGATGGGCGGTATCGTAAGACTAACCGGATTTATTCTGAAGGCCACCCTGCTTTTTGAATTACTTGGAGCATTGATCATGATGCCTGTGTTTTGGGGTGATTACGGAGTGCGAGGAATATGGATGGCGGTATTTCATTCCATCTCCGCTTTCTGTAATGCCGGATTTGATGTAATGGGTACCAATGAATTACCCTTTGCTTCCATTACTTCCTATGCAGGCAATCCGCTGATCAATATTGTTATTATGCTGCTCGTTGTTATTGGTGGTATCGGATTCTTAACTTGGGATGACATTCGCACAAACCGTTATCATATCCGGCGTTACCGCATGCAGAGTAAGGTTATTCTTGCAACCACTCTTGCACTGATTCTTTTTCCTGCCGTTTACTTTTATTCGCTGGAGTTTCAGGATATGCCTGTGAGCCGGCGAATATTATGTTCGTTGTTCCAATCCGTCACAACCCGTACGGCAGGTTTTAACACCACCGATCTGACACTGCTAAGCGGTGCGGGACAATGTATCATGATCATGCTTATGCTCATTGGCGGGTCTCCCGGTTCCACTGCCGGCGGTATGAAAACCACCACAATTGCTGTACTGTTTACCAACTTAATATCGGTATTCCATCGCAAGGAGGAAGCACACTTCTTTGGACGTCGGATTGAAAATGGTGTTATACAAAATGCAGCGACAATTTTAATGATGTACCTGACTTTATTTGTATCAGGCGCCCTGGTAATCAGCATAATCGAAGGCCTTCCTTTGGGACTGTGCCTTTTCGAAACCGCTTCCGCAGTGGGTACTGTGGGATTATCCCTTGGCATTACCCCGACACTTGGGCTGATATCCCAGGGAATACTGATTGCACTTATGTTTATGGGACGTGTGGGAGGATTAACTATCATTTATGCTACACTTTCACAGTCCAATAAGAAGCTTTCCATGCTTCCTCAGGAAAAAATAACCGTTGGATAAGGAGAATAATTATTATGAAATCTATTTTATTAATTGGCGTAGGACGATTTGGCAAACATATAGCCTTGCAGCTAAACCAGCTGGGACATCAGGTTATGGCTGTGGATGCTGTGGAGGAACGAATCAACGATATTCTTCCCTTTGTAACCAATGCCCAGATCGGTGATAGTACCAACATTGATTTTCTAAAGTCTCTGGGGGTAAGAAATTTCGATGTGTGCATTGTTACCATCGGCAATGATTTTCAAAGTTCCCTTGAAACCACTCTGAATCTGAAGGAACTTGGGGCATCCATGGTGGTATCCCGTGCCGAAAGAGACGTGCATGCCAAATTTCTTCTGCGCAATGGTGCGGATGAAATATTATATCCGGAAAAGCAGCTTGCAAAATGGGCAGCCATCCGCTATGCTTCCAACCACATTCTTGATTATATTGAACTGGACAGCAACCATTCGATTTTTGAAGTATCGGTTCCAAAATCCTGGATTGGATTAAGCATCGGAAAACTTGATATCCGAAAAAAATATAATGTCAACATTCTGGCGCTTAAACGCAATGGCGTAATGGATATGTCCATCACACCGGATACACTTCTATCCGACCAGGTAACCCTGCTGGTGCTGGGTGAATACAAAGCTCTTCAGAAATGTTTTCATATATAAATCACTTAAGTTTGTGTATATTATTTCGCGGCGCGTTTGCACTAAGAGCACGCTCGTAGCGGTACATAAGACGCCAAAAAACGGCGTCTAAGTACCGACGGCGCGCAATTGCCACGAAATAATTATACACAAACATTATCTTCTGTATAGTTCGTTTCACAAACACATAATAACTCAATATAAAAGGAGGTGAGCATATTGAGGGATATCATTCTGGCTATAGCAGTTCTTTTGTTTTTTGCCCTTGGTTCCTTTGTCATGAAATGTGTGGATTTGTTTCTAAGTAAAATTAACAAATCTGCGGAAACTGAATTAGAACCTCAATCTCCTTCTTATGTGATGCTCACCGGTGACTTAAAGGATGATGAGCTTCTTAAGGCCATTCATCAATTTAGAGACTGCCATGAATCCATGCAGATTTACCTATGTGAGGATATGTTTTCGAACTTAATGGAACCAAATCCCTTCCGGGAAAGTAAAAAGTAGCTTATTTTGTGAATTTGTGATATGCTTTTGATTTAGAATCACAAAGGCGGTGATCGATATGTCTCAGAAAAAAACACCGGGGCCACAGGATCAGGAAGAACACATTCTTGTCTGCCTGTCCGCCTCTCCCTCCAATGCAAATATTATCCGCACTGCTGCCAGAATGGCTCAGGCATTTCACGGAACCTTTACTGCGCTGTTTGTTCAGACCAACGCAACCTCAAAACTGTGTGATACCGACCAAAAACGTTTACAGAGTAATGTGAAACTGGCCGAACAATCAGGGGCTAATATTGTCACCGTGCAGGGTGAAGACATATCCTATCAGATCGCAGAATTTGCCCGAATTTCTAAAGTTACCAAAATAATTATTGGACGAAGTAATGCAAAACCACATCACTTCCGGTGGAAATCCACCCTTACCGAGGAATTAATTGAATCGGCTCCTAATCTGGAAATACATATTATTCCGGATTCCACAACAGACCAACACTATCGGCAAAGAAGTTCTGATGATCTTTATAATATATTTCCAACTGCCACTGATTTTCTGGTTCTTTTGTCCATTCTCGCAGTTGCAACCGGAATCGGAACGATTTTTAGGGTATTAGGATTCACTGAGGCGAACATCATAACCCTTTACATTCTTGCGGTACTGCTGATTTCGCTTTTTACCAAAAGTCATTTCTGCAGCGTATTAGGTTCTTTACTTGGTGTATTACTGTTTAACTTTTTCTTCACAGAGCCAAGGCTTACTTTTCACGCTTATGAGCATGGTTATCCCTTCACTTTCATCATCATGCTGATTGCTTCGATCATTACCGGAACTTTAGCCGGGCGACTCAAAAACCATGCAAAGCAATCCGCACAGGCTGCTTTCCGCACAAGAGTATTATTCGATACCAACCAGCTTCTGCACAAAGCCATGGACGAGGATGAAATGATCAGTATCACTGCCACGCAGCTCATAAAATTATTGAACCGCGATATTATTGCTTATACCGAAACCGGCGGCAAATTAGGAAAAGGACAATTGTTTCATCAATCTCCTTACGAGGAAAATCCTTTTTCTACATTTAAGGAGCAGAATATCGCTGAGTGGGTATTTCAAAACAAGAAGAGAGCCGGTGCCGGAACCAGTACCTTCAGCGAGGCAAATAACCTGTATCTTGCCCTTCGCATAAACCAGAACGTATACGGCGTCATGGGAATTGCCATCAACAATACTCCCCTGGACGCTTTTGAAAACAGTGTACTCCTATCCATCATCGATGAATGTGCTCTGGCAATCGAAAATTCCAGAAATGCCAAGGCAAAGGAGGAGGCTGCACTGCTTGCCCAGAAGGAACAGCTGCGGGCCAATTTACTCCGTGCCATTTCCCACGATTTGCGCACTCCTCTCACCTCCATATCCGGAAATGCCAGCAATCTGATTTCCAACTCATCAAAGCTGGATGAAGAAACAAAAATGCTGCTATATAACGATATTTTTGATGATTCCCAGTGGCTGATCAGTCTTGTGGAAAATCTTCTCTCCGTCACACGACTGGAAGAGGGACGATTGAATTTTAACATGACAACAGAGCTGGTAAACGATGTCATTGAAGAGGCGCTGAAACACATTAATCATAAGAGCACAGAACACCGGATTATTGTAGATCATAACGAGGATCTGCTTCTTGCTAAAATGGATTCCAAGCTGATCCTTCAGGTTATTATCAATATTGTGGACAATGCAATTAAGTACACCCCGGTCGGTTCAACCATTCGGATCCATACCGAAAAGAAAAACAATATGGTCTGCGTCAGTATCGCAGATGATGGCAACGGCATCGAGGATGCCATAAAACCGAAGGTATTTGAAATGTTCTTTACGGGAAATAATAAAATTGTGGATAGCCGGCGCAGTTTAGGCCTTGGCTTATCCCTCTGCCAGTCCATCATCAATGCCCATGGCGGCGAATTAACCCTTCGGGACAATGATCCCCATGGCTGCATTTTTACCTTTACACTACCATCCCAGGAGGATATTCAAATTGAATAAGACGACGATTCTTGTGGTGGAAGATGATGCACCGATTCGCAATCTCATCACCACAACCTTGAAGACAAACGATTACAAATATTTAACTGCTAAGAACGGCAGCGAAGCCATTATGGAGACTACTTCCCACAATCCGGATATTATTCTTCTGGATCTTGGATTACCGGATATGGATGGTGTGGATGTAATTAAGCAAATACGAAGCTGGTCCAATATTCCCATTATTGTGATTAGTGCAAGAAGTGAAGACGATGACAAGATAGAGGCTTTGGACAGTGGTGCTGATGATTACCTTACAAAGCCTTTCTCCGTGGAAGAATTATTGGCAAGACTGCGGGTAACCAAACGCCGCCTTGCTATGATGCAGACGGATTTGTCCACGCAGAATACAGTTTTTATTAATGGAAATCTGAAAGTGGATTATGTTGCCGGCTGCGCATACCTTGGTGAGGAAGAACTTCACCTGACCCCCATTGAATATAAGCTTCTCTGTCTGATGTCCAAGAATGTGGGCCGGGTACTGACACACACCTATATCACCCAGAATGTGTGGGGAAGCAGCTGGGATAAAGATATATCTTCCCTTCGGGTATTTATGGCGACACTCCGGAAAAAGATCGAGTGTAAGCCGGATTCTCCTCAATATATTCAGACCCACATCGGCGTAGGCTACCGGATGTTAAAGGTAGAATAAAGTTTGTGTATAATTATTTCGAGGCAATTGCGAGCCGTCGGTACTTAGTCGCCGTCCTTTGGCGTCTTATGTACCGCTACGAGCTCGCTCTTAGTGCAAACGTGCCTCAAAATATTATACACAAACATTATCTTATGTAATTGATATTTCCTTTTGCAAACGCCTATTATTGTTCGATCATGGCTATTTTCATCATTTCATTGGCGATATTTAATGCATGATCTCCTATACGCTCAAAATCTGTTAACATTTCTGAAAATAAAATACTCCCCTCATCGGAACATTTGCCGGATTGAATTCGTTCAAACATGTTATTTCGAAACTGGATTGTTATATCATCCATTTTTTGTTCCATACAGGCAATCTGCTCATGCCATGATACATAATCCGCCGGTCTTTCCAATAAAACATCAAACAATTTAGCACATACACTTTGCAGTTCTGACACTTCCCCATTCGCCTGTCCCGAAAATGTAATGTTCTTTTCGGCAATCATTTTCGAATATCCTGCAATATTCATTGCATGATCGCTGATTCTCTCGATATTGCTTGTAATCGAGAATAACGCATTAAATGTCTGACTTCCCGCACTTGTTCTTTCATAAGAAACAACCATAGTAATATATTTTGATATCTCTTTGTTTAAGAAATCGATATATTCCTCGCGTTGTTCTATTGCCACATACTTTTCCTTCCCCCGGTTGACAAAAACATCAAAGGCCTCAAACACATTACATTTCGCCATTTCCATCATACGCAGAAGTTCTTTTCGAATTCCTGCCATATAGATGACGGAAGATCCTAATTTTTCTGCATTGGTATGGTTCATATCCAACAGATACCGTACACGCATTCCCCCTGCATCTTCATCACTCTTCTTATCTCTTAGAATCAGGGAAGCAATTTTAGCAAGTCCGTTGCCTACAGGAAGCAGCAGTAATGTTGTTACAATATTAAACATGGTATGGAGATTAGCTATCTGTGCCGGGGCATTTTGCGGCGTCCATCCCTCCACCATCAGGATTAAAGGTGTTGTCAGACAAAGAGCCGTAAACACCATCGTTCCAAACACGTTGAATAAAATATGTATGATCGTAGTTCGTTTTGCATTCCTGCTGGTTCCGATGGATGCCAGTAATGCCGTTACACAGGTTCCGATATTCTGACCAAACAGGACGAATGCTGCGCTCTTTAAGCCTACCGCTCCACTCCCGGCCAAGGCCTGTAAGATTCCCACCGATGCCGATGAGGATTGAATCAGCGCCGTAAAGACTGTGCCGGCCATAATGCCAAGAAGAGGATTCTCAAATTGAGTCAACAGATTAACGAATTGTTCTGAATCCGCTAAGGGCTCCATGGCCAGTCCCATCATATCCATTCCGATAAACAGAATTCCAAGACCGGCCACAATTTCACCGATATGTTTCACTTTTTCATTCTTGACAAATACGATGGCCGCCACACCCAGAAAGGCTATAAAGGGTGCAATTTCCCCCACATCCAGGGCAATTAACTGCCCCGTAACCGTGGTTCCTATGTTGGCACCCATAATGATCCAAATTGCCTGATTCAATGTCATCATCCCGGAATTAACAAATCCGACGACCATGACGGTTGTGGCAGAGGAAGACTGTATTACGGCAGTAATTAAGGTGCCTGCAAGCACACCCACAACCCGGTTGGATGTTATTTTCTCCATTATGACTTTCATTTTGTTACCGGCCGCCGCCTCTAACCCTGAACTCATCATTTGCATTCCATAAAGAAATAACGCAAGACCCCCAAGAAGTGTCATTATATACGATAAATTCATTATTCTAAATCCTTTCAACCTTTATCATATTGGTGTTTCCTGAATTTCCATCGATTACCCCTCCTGTTAAGACCACATTATCCCCCTTTGCAAGCGGAATGACTTCCTTGGCCTTTGCAAGATCATTGGCAAACATTTCTTCCATGGAATCAACTCTTTCACATAATACCGGAGTGACTCCCCAGCTCATATTGAGCTTTCTCCATCCCTTCCTGGAAGTGGTCATCCCGATAATATCTGCCGGGCACCGAAACCTACTCACCATTCTTGCGGTATGACCGGTCAGTGAATTCACTATAATGCATTTTGCATTGACATCGATTGCCATGGCACAGGTGGAATGGGAAACCGCATCCAGATTATTTCTTATGGTAAATTCAGTTGTTCTAAATCTCTTCGCATAATCAATATTGGACTCTGTGAAGGCAACCGTCTCCGCCATATTCCTCACTGCCTCAACCGGATATTTTCCCGAAGCGGTTTCCCCGGAAAGCATTACTGCTGACGTTCCGTCATACACCGCATTGGCAACATCGGAAAGTTCAGCTCTTGTTGGTCGTTTATGATAGATCATGGATTCAAGCATTTCCGTTGCCGTAATAACCCTTTTTCCTAATAAACGACATTTGCTAATCAGATATTTCTGTACCGAAGGAACTTCCACCGCCGGAATTTCCACACCAAGATCACCCCTTGCAATCATTATCCCCTCTGCAATTTCACAAATTTCTTCAATGTGATCCACACCGGAACGATTTTCAATTTTGGCAATAATATCAATATCTTTTCCTCCATTCTCATTAAGAAATTCTCTCATCTGTGCAATGTCCTGTTTTGTTGATACAAAGGATGCGGCAATAAAATCCACTTCATTTCGAATACCAAAAAGTAAATCCTCCTTATCCTGCTCACTCAGGAAACAGTGATTCATTACCTTGTTTGGAAAATTCATACTCTTTTGATTGGACAATTCGCCACCGGCGATGACCTTACATTTCGCATTTTTAGCGTCTAACCCGATTACCTCAAAAATTACCAGCCCATTATTGACCAGAATTCGATCCCCCACTTCAAGATTTTCCATAACCCCGGCATAATTCACGGAGACGATTTCCCGGTTTCCTACGATATCTTCGGTGGTAAAGGTAAAAATATCCCCATCATTCAGAATTACTTTTCCATTTTCAAATGTTTTGATTCTGTATTCCGGCCCCTTGGTATCAAGCATAATCGCAATTGGCATTTTCAGCCGATCCCTTGTTTCTTTAATCCGATCGATCTTTCTTTGATGCTCTTCATGGGTACCATGGGAAAAATTTAATCTGGCAACATTCATTCCTGCATGACACATTTCACATAAAATCTCAGGATCCTCACAAGCCGGTCCAATGGTACAGATCACCTTCGTTTTTCTCATCACACTTCTCCTCCTTTAAACTTCCTCCATTCATCGCATACCGAAATAAGATTGTGCATTCGATTCGTTTTTTTCCGTCGAGATTGTGAATATAATTTATGACAAGTTCATCCAAACACCCACAGTATATTTGTGTTATTTCCAAACTCGTAAAGAACTTTCCTTCCGGCAAAGAAAGGTGATCTGAATAAAGAAAATTATGGAGCGTTATCAAAGTTTTACCCGGACGAATCAAACGAGCCGTTAATTGCTGTACTCTACCGGTATATTGTACCCCTAACATTTCTGTTGTACAGACTTGTGCATCTGTAATTGTAGTGTGGGCAGATTTTATATAGGAATTATTTTTTTCAACAGACGGGCATGCCAAGGAGGAATGTACTTCATTCTTTTCGAAGTACATTCCGGACAAAGCAAGTATTACTGCAAAAATAACACACCAGGCCCTACATTTCCTAAATCCCACAGGATTTCCTCCTTCTTATCAAACCTGAAATATTCAACTCATGAACACTGCTTCCTGCAATGAACCTATTCTTCCGTTATGCATTTTTTGAACTGTATTAAAATCGTTGGTAAGATTGCTAATCCCACAATCTGCATAATCTGTACACCGGACAACCGGACAACACTGAATACCCCATGAAGTGCAGGGATGAAGAGCACCAGCCCCAACAATACAACTCCTCCTAAAAAGGCATAAACACTATACCGGTTGGACCACAATCCAAGCCGGAAAATGGATTGACGGTTCCTGCAGTTAAATCCATGGAACAGCCTTGCCAGTGTTAATGTTGCAAATGCCATTGTCGATGCCAGCGCTGCACTTTTCCCCAGTCCAAGATGGTAGGCGATAAGAACCACAACCGCAATCATTCCACCCTGTGTAAATATTCGGATAAAGAAATCCTTAGTTAATATTCCCTCCGAAGGATCTCTTGGTTTTTCCCGTAAGAGTGTTAAATCTCCGGGCTCCATGCCAATTGCAATCGCAGGCATGGAATCCGTTAACAAGTTAATGAACAGCAGATGAACCGGTGCAAAGGGTACCGTCAATCCCAAAAGTGACGTGTACAGCACCGATAAAATTGCAGCCATATTCCCGGATAATAAGAATAAAATAGCATTTCGAATATTCCGGTATACATTTCGTCCATTCACAACCGCTTTGATGATCGTTGCAAAATTATCATCGGATAAAATCATAGCGGATGCATCCTTTGCCACTTCTGTACCCGTAATACCCATCGCAACACCGATGTCTGCCTTTTTCAGTGCCGGAGCATCATTCACCCCATCTCCGGTCATGGATACAATATGCCCCTTCTTCTGCCATGCCTTTACAATTCGGATCTTATTCTCCGGCGACACACGGGCATACACAGAAACCTGCTCAATCACATGATCAAGCTCCTGTTCGGACATGGCATCCAGTTCCATTCCCGTAAGGGCCATATCACCCTCTTCAAAAATGCCGATTTCCCTTGCAATAGCCACTGCCGTGATTTTATGGTCTCCGGTAATCATCACCGGCCGGATTCCTGCACTCTTGGCGTCGCAAACAGCCTTTACCGATTCCGGACGAGGCGGATCCACCATTGCCGTTAAACCAACAAAAATCAATTCATTTTCACTTTCCAGGGAGAGTTCTTCCTCGGTCTCTTTGTATGCAAAGGCAAGTACACGCAACCCATTTTCAGAATACCGTTGGTTCTGAGTTTCAATCTTTTCACGTTCCATAGTCGTCATCGGATGGACGCCATCCCCATACTGAATCCAAGTACAGCGATCCAGCAAAACATCCACTGCGCCCTTGGTCAGAACGGTAGAAACGCCATGTAGATCATATTTACTGCTCATCAGCTTACGGTCTGAATCAAAAGGAATTTCCTCTTTGCGGGATAGCATTCCGCGAATATCCTCTTCATCAATTCCAAGCCTTCCATCCTCCCGGACTTCTTTTGCATTAATACCACGAAACATTTCAAGGAGTGCATATTCCGTCGGGTCTCCGATTCCTTTTCCCCCGGCAATACTGGAATCATTATTTAAAATAGCATTATACAAAAGAGTTCGTTGTAACCGGTCCGAAAGATCCAGCTTCTCGGGGCTTATTTCCCCTCCGTCAACATAGATACTTTTTACCGTCATTTTATTTTGTGTTAAGGTCCCCGTCTTATCCGAACAGATTACCGACACACACCCCAGACTTTCCACCGCTTTCAGTTCCTTGATGATGGCATTTTCCTTTGCCATCTTCTGGGTTCCCATGGCCTGTACTATGGTCACAATGGAGCTGAGGGCCTCAGGTATTGCAGCCACCGCCAATGCCACGGCAAACATAAAGGAATCCAGAAGATCCATATCCCGGTATATACAAAGTCCCAACACCAGAATGGAGATGATAATAATGAAAACTGCCAGATGTCTGCTGAACTGATCCATACTTACCTGCAGCGGTGTCTTACGCTCCCGCACATCATTCATCATTCCTGCAATTCTTCCGATTTCCGTATTCATTCCGGTGGCTGTAACCAGCATTTCAGCCCGTCCATAGGTTACAAGACTTCCTGAATACACCATGTTTTTCCGATCTCCCAGTGCCAGTTCCCCCTGAAGTACCTCCTGGGTCTTTTCAATGTTTACCGACTCTCCGGTAAGAGAACTTTCATTCACCTGCAATGAATAATTATGTATAATTCGTCCGTCTGCAACGATGAGATCTCCCGCCTCTAAAATCACCAGATCTCCCGGTACGATATCCGGGGATGAGACTTCCTGCTTTTTTCCGTCACGTATTACCTTGGCACAGGGAGAAGAAAGTTGTTTGAGGCTTTCTAAGGAATTTTGTGCCTTCACATGCTGGATGGTACCCAGCACTGCATTCATGATAAGTACCAGCACGATAACCAGGGTACTCTCCCAATTTCCGGAAAACATGGAGATACCTGCTGCCACCAGCAAAATGCATACAAGCAAATCACAGAACTGATGCAAAAATACAGATAGAATGCTTTCATTCTTTCCTTCTTCCAGGGCATTCTCACCATACTTTTCTCTTTTTCTTAGGACCTGTTGACCCGAAAGACCATTCACCGATGTCTCCAGACTGCTTTCCAGCTCTTGTAAGGACTGTTCCCAATAATGTTTCATTGTCAATTCCTCCTATCATTGTTAAATTATCCTGATAGGTTCTCTTCTCTGGGATTTACCGGCAGAACTGCCATGTGAAATGATTATAAAAAAAGAGACTCCTATCGCACGTCTTATGTACGATAAAAGTCTCGTTCCTATCTCAATGTACCATCCGGTTATTTAGAAAATAACGTGATGACGAAAAGTACAACAATTGCAGAGCAAATGCGAACTACTCCCTAATATCAGTTTGATAATAGCATGACCTTGGGATGGTGTCAACAACAAATTTTCCAATTATTCATTGGTCTCAAACAATGCTGTTGAGAGATAACGGTCACCGGTATCCGGCAACAATGCCACAATCGTCTTACCCTTATTCTCCGGTCTCTTCGCAAGCTCGGTTGCTGCCCATAATGCTGCACCGGAGGAAATACCTACCAATACACCCTCCGTCACGGCAATCTCACGACCGGACTTAAATGCATCCTCATTCTCAACGGTAATGATCTCATCATAGATCTTGGTATTGAGTGTTTCCGGAACAAATCCTGCACCGATACCCTGAATCTTATGCGGACCTGCAGTTCCCTTGGATAATACCGGTGAACCTGCCGGTTCTACTGCAACCACCTTAACATCCGGATTTTTTGACTTTAAATATCCGCCTACGCCGGAAAGTGTTCCGCCTGTACCAACACCTGCTACAAAGATATCTACCTGACCATCCAAATCTTCCCAGATCTCAGGACCGGTGGTATTGATATGTGCCTGTGGATTTGCAGGGTTCGTGAACTGACTAAGGATTACAGACCCTTCAATCTCCTTATTCAATTCCTCTGCCTTGGCAATGGCACCCTTCATACCCTTAGCACCTTCCGTCAACACAAGCTTTGCACCATATGCCTGTAATAATTTTCTTCTTTCAACGCTCATAGTTTCAGGCATTACAAGGATTGCCTTATATCCCTTGGCTGCTGCCACTGCCGCAATACCGATACCGGTATTGCCGGACGTAGGTTCAATCAGTGTTGCACCCGGCTTAAGTGTTCCCTTCTTCTCTGCATCTTCCACCATAGCAAGAGCAATACGATCCTTAACGCTTCCTGCCGGATTAAGATATTCCAGCTTTACAATAACCTTTGCCTCAAGATTATGATTCTTCTCATAATTTGTCACCTCAAGAAGAGGAGTCTTTCCTACCAACTCTAAAATACTTTTCTTAACATTTGCCATGTTTTAACCTCCTAATAAATATATTTTTATAATTATTCTTCTCTATTCCTAGTATTCAAATAGGTTTTATGTAAGTATAGGTGTATTATAGTTAATATCTTCCATCTTGTCAATACTGCCTGCTATTGAAATAATAAGGGGTTCGTTATAGTTTCATCCTATATCTTATCCCTGCTCCATCCATCAATTCACCGCATCCTTAATGCGATCCAGTGCCTCAGCCAGGATGCTTCTCGGACAGGCCACATTGATTCTTTGATAGCCTTCACCGGCCGCGCCAAAAATTGCACCACTGTCTAACCATAACTTGGCCTTCCGAATAATCAGGTACTCTAATTCCTGATTCGAAAGTCCCAAAGCCGAAAAATCAATCCACACCAGGTATGTTCCCTCCGGCTCTCTCATCTTAAGCTGTGGCAGATTCTCTTTAAGATACTTCCTTGTAAATTCAATATTGGCCTTAATGTATTGGCGCACGGCCTCAAGCCATTCATCTCCATAGGTGTAAGCCGCCTCACAGGCCACGATTCCCATAGTATTCACCTGACTGTAACCCGCTGCATCCACCTGCTTTTTGAATTTCTTTCGCAATCCCGCATTGGATATCAGGATATTGGAAATCTGCAATCCGGCGATATTAAAGGTCTTCGTCGGAGAAGTACAGGTGACGGTAAAGTCCCCGAATTCCTCCTTAACATCAGCAAAGACCAGATGTTTTTCAGAAAAGGAAAAATCTGCGTGAATTTCATCACTAACCACTACGACCTGATGCTTCTTACAGATTGCTCCGATGTTTTCCAATTCCTCTCTGCTCCATACTCTTCCCACCGGATTGTGGGGATTACACAGAAAATATAATTTAATATGATGGTCGACGATCTTTTGTTCAAAATCAGCAAAATCAATGTGATATCTTCCTTCTTCATCACAAACCAACGTACTGTCCACAATCTGACGGCCATTATCCAGGATAACCTCACTAAAAGGATAATACACCGGCTGATTTATAAGAACCGCGTCCCCCACTTCAGTATATGCACGAACTGCCATCGCCAGGGCAAATACGATTCCGGGAGTCTTAATCAGCCATCGTTCATCCTTAAGTTCCCAGTCATAGTGACGCTTCATCCAGTCCCGGACAATATTATAATATTCTTCCCCGGTTTCACTGTATCCGAAGATCCCATGTTCCACCGACGCCGACAACGCATCCTGAATATAGGAAGAAATCTTAAAATCCATATCAGCAACCCACAGAGGAAGCACATCTGCCGGCATTCCCCTTCGCACTGCAAAGTCGTATTTTAAACAATTGGTATTTTTCCGGTCCACTACGGTATCAAAATCAAGATTTCTCTCTGCCATGACGGTTATTCCTCCTTTGCTTTTGCAAACACATACTCCAGATCACCGATCAGATCGTCAATATGCTCCAGACCCACTGATACACGAAGTACGCGGTCCGTAATACCATTTTTCTCACGGATTTCCTGTGGTACATCCGCATGGGTCTGTGTGGTTGGATAGGTAATCAGACTTTCCGTTCCACCCAGGCTCTCTGCATACTGTAATACCTTCACATGGGAAAGAATGAATAATGCCAGTTCCTTAGACTCCACTTCAAAGGTCAGCATTGCCCCAAATCCTCTTGCCTGTTTCTTCATAATCTCGTGTCCCGGATGGGAGGCAAGTCCCGGATAGATTACTTTGGTGACTTCCTTTCTTCCCTCCAGCCACCGGGCAATCTTTTCTGCATTCTCTGCGGCACGGTCCATACGTACCGGAAGGGTCTTAATGCCCCGAAGAATCAGCCAGCTGTCAAGGGGTGCCAATCCTGCACCGGTGGTCTTAATCAGGAATCTAAGCTGATCACTCAGATCCTGACGATTGGTCACTACAAAACCGGCAATGGTATCATTATGTCCCCCAAGATACTTGGTGCCACTGTGAATGACCACATCCGCTCCCAGAACCAGCGGGTTCTGAAAATACGGTGAAAGAAAAGTATTATCCACAATCAGAAGAATATTGTGCTTTCCGGTAATAGCACTCAGAGCTTTTATATCCGTCACATTCATCATCGGATTGGTAGGTGTCTCGATAAACACTGCCTTCGTATGTTCTGTAATATATTCTTCCACATTGTCTCTGCAACAGTCAATATGGGAAAATGTAATTCCATTTTTCTTACTCACATGATCAAACAATCGAATACTTCCGCCATATAAATCATTATCTGCAATAATATGGTCACCCGGCTGAAACAACTCCATCACAAGGCTGATTGCTGCCATACCACTGGAAAGTGCCAATGCATCAATTCCCTGTTCCAGGGATGCAACGGTTTTTTCCAACTGCGCTCTGGTAGGATTCTGTAAGCGGCTGTAATCATAACCTGTACTCTGTCCCACAGCCGGATGCGCAAATGTAGCAGTCTGATAAATGGGATAACTTACTGCTCCATAACAATCACTTCGATCTTCATTTTCCAAATGCTGACATCGTGTTTCAAAACTAAGTGCCATATCGGATACCTCCTTGTTTCTCAATTCATATTGACTATATGGGAATTGTATCATTTGCACATAGCACTGTCTAATACATAAAAAATAGGGTTAGTTATAGTTTATTCCTATAGCCAACCCTGTACATTACATATTCTTCTTTTCCTTGATCTCCAACTGTGGCATGGTTGATGCAACCTTGCTGTTTGCAGGAATGGAGGAAATCACAAAAGAGTTACCTGCCACCACTGCATTTTCTCCAACCACGGTCTCACCACCCAGCACGGTGGTATTGGCGTAAATCACAACATTATCTTCAATGGTCGGATGTCTCTTTACGCCGGAGAGTTCCTGACCCTTTCTGGTGGAAAGCGCACCTAAGGTAACTCCCTGATAAATCTTTACATGATTTCCGATTTTTGTGGTTTCACCGATAACAATTCCCGTACCGTGATCAATAAAGAAGTACTCGCCAATCGTTGCCCCCGGATTAATATCAATTCCGGTACGACTGTGGGCATGCTCCGTCATAATACGTGGAATCATCGGCACCTTCAACTCATATAACACATGGGCATAACGATAAACCACGATAGCAAAAAGTCCCGGATAGGAAAAAATAACTTCTTCTTTGCTGTTGGCTGCCGGATCTCCCGCCAGCTCCGCATCCACATCTTTTAAGACAAGGGCCTGTATATCAGGGATCTGACTAATAAATTTGAGGGTCAGGTCTTCCGCTTTCTCAGCGATGGAACCTGCATCCTGCTCTTTATTGCTGTACTGCAATGCAATTCTGGTCTGCTGGAACAGTTTCTCATAAATGGTTGCCAGAGTACTTCCGGCAAAATTGTCCTTCGACACATAGGCCAGATTCTCTGATCCAAAAAATCCCGGAAAGGTAATCTTTCGAAGGTCATTCACCAAAGAAATAATCACATCCCGGTTCGGAAGCCTCTCTCCGATTCCCACATCAAATAATTCCTGTTGATCATAATTATTCTCAAGTTTCAATGAAACTTCCCTGATTACTGCTTTAACATTATTGTCCATGTTCTCTCTCCATACATCTTTGAATTTTTCAATCTTAATTAACCTGTCTTTTACCTTTCATCCTGACAGGATAAGTCCTACATACTATCGCACCAGATCCTTAATAACCTCCGATGCAATAATCAGTCCCACCACCGATGGTACAAATGCCACCGAACCCGGTGTACTTCTTCTGGATGATCCTGCGGGCTGTTCTTCCACAAGTCCATCCTTTCCCGGAGTAATGGGTTCTTCCTTGGAGTAAACCACCTTCAACTTCTCCACGCCACGTTTCTTAAGTTCCCTTCGCATAACTTTTGCTAAAGGACATACCGAAGTCTGATAAATATCCGCCACCTCAAATTCTGCGGGGTTTAACTTATTGCCCGCCCCCATACTGCTGATGACCGGAACCTTCTTTTCCCGTGCTTCCATAATAATCTGGATCTTAGCGGTCACCGTATCTACCGCATCTACCACATAATCATATTGGCTAAAATCAAAGTCCTCTTTATTCTCCGGAAGGTAGAAACACCGATGGGCCTCAACCTTACAATCCGGGTTAATATCCAGAACCCGTTCCTTCATGACATCCACCTTATATTTTCCAATGGTACTTCTCGTGGCGATGATCTGACGATTCAGATTGCTTAAACATACTTCATCACTATCAATCAGATCCAAAGCTCCAACACCGCTGCGTGCCAGGGCTTCCACCACGTAACCTCCTACGCCTCCGATTCCAAAGACTGCCACTCTGGAATTATGAAGTCGCTCCACTGCGTCATTTCCCAGTAAAAGCTCCGTCCTTGAAAACTGTTCTGACATCTTTACCCCTCTTTACACTTTCAAATAATATTATTATATCGACTCTGTCTTTTTCGGTCAACGTGATCTTTCTATTTTCCATAACCCTTTTATACATTCTACAATGCAAGTATTTCTGAAACTTTATCAATCACGGCATTTGCAAGACTTGTATGTCCATATTTATCCAGATGTTCCCTGTCTTCTTTGCTTGGCCATGCATAATCGGAAGCTGCCAGAAATTCCACACCTTGTCTTGCGGCAATCTGTCTGTATATTTCCGGCAGGCGCTTTGATCGAATAATCGAATCCGCATCAAACTCCGGATCAAAGCCTTCCTCCCACACCCCGTCTCCCAGTGCAATGGGGGATATAAGAAGAATCTTGATGTTCTCATCCTTTGCCCTGATTTGCCCAATCAGCTTCTCAACGCCCTTTCCAATCAGCTCCGCCGGTGCATCGTAAACCACTTTGCAATCATTGGTTCCAAGCATGAGAATCACCAGTTTTACAGGATTATGGGTTTCAAGAATAGTGGGAAGTAACGCCACACCCTTTCTTCCTTCCCTCACAGGATCATCAAAGATTGTCGTTCTTCCGCACAATCCTTCTTCAATAACACGGTACCCCTTCTCTCGTATATTTTCCTCCAAAATGCCAGTCCAGCGCACATTCCATCCAAATCGTTCCGATTTCCCCGGAACCAGACCATAAGTATTCGAATCACCAAAGCAAAGTATCTGTTCCATACAATCAACCTCTCTTTCATCCTGCAAACGCCTGATCCTAAAATGTATACTTATTATTTATAGTAAATATATCATTTTTGTAGGATATGTAAATTACAAAAAAATAATGGTTGGCTATAGAGTTTTCCTATAACCAACCATCTCAAATCTTTTTTCTTTACTGCTTCGTTTTCCGCTTATCCTGATACATCAATTCATCCGCCCTGGCAAGGGTACTTTCCAAGGTATTCTCTCCATCCCAACCGGCAAGACCGATTGCACAGGAATACCCATTTTCCTCCATACCTTTCTTTACCCGGTCCACAAACAAGGTTAACTGCTCCACATCCTTCTGCAATGCCATAACAACGAATTCATCTCCGCCGATGCGGTACAGAAAACATTCTGCCGGAATCGCGTCTCCCACGACCTTTGCCAATGTACAAATTGCATGGTCTCCCGCCTCATGTCCCTGCGTATCATTTAATTGTTTCAGATTATTCAGATCAATGGAGAGTAAATGTGAAATCCTGCCGCGATATTTCTTCACATCATCATAAAAACTTCTTCGATTCAAAGCCCCCGTCATCACATCGATGCGGAAAAGCTCCACGTGAAAATGCAAATAATAGAATACCAATGAAAGGGCAATGGATGTTCTTAACAGTCCTGTCTCGTGCAACGAAATCTCCAACAGGAAGGAAGTTGTGTTCATCAAAGCAATTGCCGCCTGCAGCACGCCTTCTTTCTCGTTCTGATGAAAGATATTCCACAGACCGATTCCAAGAACAATCAACAGATACAGTGCACTGAATCCGTAGCACACAAAACTCAGAGGACCACGTACATAAGTGTTGTTCTCCGTATAGGAAAACGCCAGGTCGCTAAACAATGCGGAAAATGACACTACCGCCACGAACACTACCGGTACCAGAAACCAATGAAAATGTTCTCTCTTCCACCGCCTCAGAGCAATTCTCAACAACACCAGCAAAATCAATATGCGCGTCGTAAATCCGAAGGCAGACATCACAATCCGGGTTGTGGTTGGATAAGGTAATGCCGCCACCAACAACTCCACATTATCCACCAACAGCAAAAATACCGTCAACAGAATCGTAAGACGGAAATACATCGTAACATTTTTATCAAAATCCCTATTCATCTGTATAAAAATCCACAGGAAAATAAGGGTCATCATTGGTGCATAATTCCACTGTATCATATCGTTGATCATACAAATTCCTCATTTCCTTTTACAATCAATATGTAAAAATTATACTCCCAACCTGCCTTAAACAAATTGGGAGTAATCACCGCTAATTAACTTTGGGAATATTATAACACCGTATTTCAAAATATTCCATATTTAATCGATAAAAAATCACTCAGAATTTCCACCGTCATTTTTATACTCGTGGTGTTCCATAATAGATCAGGGCTAACATATCCGGACCGGTATGAGCACCGATGATTGGACTCAGCATGGTCATACGAACTTCCAATTCCGGCCGGATGTCCAGTACCATTTTCTTTAACTCTTCCGCATCTTTCATGCAGTCCGCACAGGAAATATAGACTACGTTGCCAAAGCTTGGATCAAATCCGGTTTCGAACTGCTCTAAGATATATTTAACTGCAAGCTTGTTACCACGCTTCTTTGCCACCGTATCCAATTTTCCTGCCCCATTCACATTAAGGATCGGTTTGATGTTCAATGCTGTTCCAAGTACAGCGGTTGCTGCGGATACGCGGCCGCCACGCATAAGATACATAAGATCTTCTACCTTGAACCATAAATTCACTTTTTTTGCATTGGCTCTCATCCAGGCTGCATTTTCCGAAAGGCTCATTCCTGCCTCACGATTTCTGCAGGCGGACTCAATAAGAAGCCCCATACCGCCGGTTGCACCAAGACTATCCACAATCTCAATCTGTGCATTCTCATAATCTTCCTTGAGCTGCTTTGCAGCCAGTAATGCAGACTCATAAGTATTACTAAGACCACTGGAAAGAGAAAGATAAAGAATGGACTTTCCTTCCTTCAACAGGGGCTCAAAAATCTCAATATAATGGAATGGTGTAATCTGACTGGTTTTCGTTTCAATCTTATTACGCAGTTTCTCGTAATAATTATGCATCATCTCATCATTTTCCGGTTCACAACAGTGAAACGTATCCGCACCTAACATATATTCCATCGGCACATATTTTACATCATATTTCTTTGCAATTTCCATATCAATATCAATGGAAACATCTGCGTAAATTTCATAACTCATTTGATTATCCTCCACATTATTACAAGATCCAAAATCCCTTGTATTTCATTCTTAATACGAAAAAAGCGTCATTCACACTTGTTGCTTTTTCCACACATGTGTATTATATTAGACTTAGTTTCCATTGCCAATAGGCAATATTAATTCGCACGTGGATTATTCCACAAAATCAATAAAACTGGGGTGAATCAAATGGACCGTCGAATCGAAAAAACCAGGGCCTCCATCCGTGATGCTTATTTTTCTTTATTAGAAAAAAATCAATCCAATAAGGTAACCATATCTGAAATCGCACGTCAGGCCAATATTGACCGCAAAACATTTTATCTTCACTACAATGAACCGGAGGATATTATGCGGGAATTTGCACAGGAGAAAATAAACGAAATCATGGAATATCTGAAAAAATCCTATGTTGCTGACCAGCCTACGGACGTAAAGATTCTTTTTGATGTGTTGAACCGGATTCTGGAAGAAAATATGGTGTTCTTTCGCTTTATTGCCCTGAATCCCAAATACGATTATTTCTTTGATCAGCTGAAGGAATTATTTGTGAGCATTCTGATCAATGATTATGAAAAATTTTTCGATTTTTCCGATATCGACTTTCGCATTTACGCAGATTACTTTGTATCCGGAATTCTCTCCGTGTATATGCGATGGATTCGTGAAAATCTGCCGCTTTCCCTGGAAGACCTTGCCCAGAGAGTAAGCACGGCTGCCTTTGGCGGATTACAATGTCTTCTGCCACACCAGCTTCATTCGATAGAATAAAAAATTGTGGGTATATTTTGTACTTCATACCCACAACTTTTTATATAGTCTTTTATACTATTTCATATTCAAACATCTCATACTTAAGCTTGCTTCCCTCACCGATTGTCTCCGGAAGTAAAGCTCTTGCCACCAATTTCAAATCATCAAAACCGCCGTCAATTCTCTTAAGATTGGCATAATCTCCATCGATACTTTCTACAACGTAATATATGACTTCCATGGAATTCTCCTTTCCAAATCGGTGCAAAACCGGCAGTTACCCACCCCCAGGCAACCGCCGGACGACTTACGCCGTAACCCAATACATCGAAGATACACCGGTATTGTCTCACCGTCATATCCTTGAGGCTCGTTGCTTTTTCCTCACCAATTTATTATAATATATTCTGATATCTTATAAATACTCAGTTTGCAAAAATTTTAGGAGGTCAGAAATGTTAACCATAAATCTCGATCACACATCCGATAAATCCCTCTACATCCAGCTCTATGAAGAAATTAAAAATCAGATTATTTCTCATACGCTGCCCCCAAAGAGCATTCTTCCTTCCAAGCGCAATCTTTCCGCACATTTGGGTGTCAGTGTTAAAACCATTGAAAATGCTTATGCACAGCTTCTGCTGGAGGGTTATATCTACTCCGAAGAAAAACGTGGGTACTTTGTAAGTACCCTGGAGGATTACCGCACCGGCAGTAAAACCAATTCGCAAAAATATACCACCAGGTTTCATGACGACGAATACCTGGTGGATTTAAAAGCCAATAAAAATAATATGGAGAACTTTCCTACCGCAACCTGGTTTCGTCTGATGCGTGAAACACTCTCCTATGAAGAAGAACGTTTATTTGATACGGTTCCATTTAACGGAATCGCCGAACTGCGTATCGCCATTGCCCGTCATCTTAAAGATTTCCGTGGCATGGACGTTTCCCCGGATCAGATCATCATCGGTGCCGGAACCGAATATCTCTACGCCCGTCTCATTCAACTTCTTGGTAAAGACACCTGCTATGCCGTTGAGAATCCGGGATATCAGAAAATCCCTGCCATCTACCGAAGCAATGATGTCCCTTACAAAGCCATCGAACTGGATTCGGACGGCATACGTATGGATCTTCTGGAACGATCCAACTGTAATGTGGTACACATCGCACCGGCACATCATTTTCCATTAGGATTCGTGACGCCAATCAATCGCCGTCTGGAACTGCTTCAATGGGTCAATGCCGGACCCAACCGTTATATCATCGAGGATGACTATGACAGTGAATACCGCTACCACGGCCGTCCGGTACCACCACTTTACAGCATCGACATCCGCGGGAAGATCATCTATATGAATACCTTTTCCAAAAGCATCGCTCCGGCCCTTCGCATCAGCTATATGGTACTCCCGGAAAATCTGATGGAACGCTATATCTCCACCATGAATTTTTACTCCTGTACCGTATCCAGCTTTGAGCAATTCACCCTTGCCAAATTCATCGAGGGAAATTACCTGGAACGAACCATCCACCGGATGAAGCGTCACAATGCCGGTCAGCGTAACCTCATTGTCTCCGCCATCGAGAAATCCGATTTAAACCAATATACTAAGATTCTGGAAGACTCCGCAGGAACCCATTTCCTTCTAAAGGTACAAACCTCCTTAAGTGATGAGGAACTGTCCACTGAATTAAAGGATAAGGGCATTCTGGTATCCTGCCTGTCGGAATACTGCGAAAATCCTAATCCGCAGTATGATTCCACACTTGTCATCAACTATTCCGGAATCACCGAAAAACAGATTGAATACTTTATTGAAACTTTGCTGAAAATACTTGTGGACACATTATAAGTACTTGGATGATTACTGCAAACCTGCTGCTCTTTCCAATGCTGCATCAATGTTCTTACAGAAGTTATCTGCGCCAATCTTTTCGATAAAACCATTCTTCTTCATGGTTTTGTATGGCTGCTCATTGACATGGGAGAAAATAATCTGCACATTATTGGCATGACATCGCTCATAAAGAGCATCCAAAGCCTGCATCGCTGTCGCATCCAAAGAAGGGACACCACGCATACGGATTACCAGACAACGGGTAAAATCCTTAATGGTAATCTCTGCAATACGATCCGCAGCACCAAAAAACAATGGGCCACTGATCTCATAAACACGGACATGCTGCGGAACCTGACGAAGATTAATACTATCCGGATCATTTTCACCATCATAATATTTCCAACTCTTGATTTCAGACTGCTCACTCATTCGCTTCATGAAAAGGCCGCAGGCAAGAATCATACCAACTTCAATTGCAAGTACCAGATCAAAGGCAAAGGTCAACACACAGGAGGTAATAAGCACCGCCGCATCACTCTTAGGAGCCTTGCGGTACGCAAGCATAGCCTTTACATTGAACATATTGTAAGACACCACCATTAAGATTGCCGCCAATACACAGAGTGGCACCAGCTTGATAAACGGCATCAGGAAAATTAAGAATACCAATAACATAATCGAATGAACAATTGCCGCAATCGGTGTTCTTGCACCATTTTTTGCACTGGCAATACCTCTTGCCACACCACCGGTAGCCGGGATACATCCAAAAATACCTAAGATTACATTGGCAAGTCCCTGGGCAATCAATTCCATATTGGAGTTGGTCCTATGGTTGATAAGACTGTCCGTTACAACCGCAGATAACAACGCCTGCATTGCAATCAGAATAGCGATGGTAAAACCCGGCTGAACCAGATCAATGATGGTCTGAAGATTCATATGCGGAACATATGGCATTCCAAGGCTCTTAGGGATTTCCCCTAATAACGGTACATCCAACTTAAGTACAAGGGCCAGAACCGTTCCCACAATCAATGTCACAAAGGAATTCGGAATAACCTTATTAATCTTAGGCCAAACCACCAAAACCACAATACATACCAGGCCCAGCAAAACGGCCTGATAATTTACATCGGCAAAGTGGGTAAAATAATAGCTCCACTTCTCAACAAATTTTCCCGGAACACTGGCTACTTCCATTCCAAGAAAATCCTTCACTTCCAACGTAAAAATCGTTACCCCGATACCGGCAGTAAAACCGGTAGTGATTGGTGCAGGTATAAACTTAATGAGCTTACCCATACGAAAAGCGCCCATAAGGATCAGCATAATACCCGCCAGAATCATGGCAACGATGAGACCATCGGTTCCATACTGTGCAATAACGGACTGTGTAATAACGATAAAAGCACCGGTAGGTCCTGAAATCTGTACACGGCTTCCACCCAGCACTGCACCCACAATGCTGGCAATAACCGCAGCAAAAATACCCTTCTCCGCTGAAACTCCGGCACCCATTGCAAATGCAATGGAAAGCGGAAGTGCAATGACTGCTACAATAATACCGGCAAGAACATCTTTAAAAAACTGATTCTTCGTATATCCCTTTAACGCCGAAATAATACATGGCCTAAGTTTATCTTTGTCCATAAAAAAATCCTCCCAAAATTAGTTGTAAGCACAACAACAAACACGATTGTACGCTCTTTGAGGGAGGATTTCAAGATTATTTATTTGTAAATTCTAAATTTTCTGTACTTTTTTACATACAATTATTATCCTTCATACACCACATTCCCGGCGCAGATGGTGTAGTGAACTTTACCCGGAAGCTCCCATCCCATAAAAGGACTATTGGAGGCTTTCGATTCAAAATGATCCACCACCCATTTCTCATGCTCACCGAAGATAACCACATCCGCAGGAGCCCCTTCGGTGATGCTTCCCGGAATCATACGATAAAACACTGATGGGTTCTTACTCATCAGCGCCATCAATTCCAGTAACGTCAGATGTCCCGGTTCTACGAGAGAGTGAATACCCAGTGCCAGGGAAGTCTCAAGTCCGGTGATTCCACTTGGCGCCTGATCCATAGGCTTTTCCTTCTCCTCCACACTGTGGGGCGCATGATCCGTTACGATCATATCAATGGTTCCGTCTTTCAATCCCTCAATGATCTTCATACGATCCTCTTCGGTTCGAAGCGGTGGATTCATTCGTGCCAGAGTACCATACTGAAGCACTGCGTCCTCCGTCAGTGTAAAATGATGTGGTGTTGCCTCTGCATGAATGTCAGCACCTAATTTTCGGGCAGTTCGAACTAATTCCACAGAATTCGCTGAGGAAATATGCTGAATACAGACAGAAGCACCCGTATGAAGAGCCAGCATACAATCTCTTGCCACCATCACATCCTCTGCCGTTCTTGAGGCACCGCCGTAATTTAACTGCCTGGATACTTTACCCTGATGTACTCCCGGCTTTATGATAAAGGCAGGATCTTCCTCATGAAGACTGATTGGAAGATCTAACTCCTTCGCCTTCTCCATGGCCTCCACCAGAAGTTTCTCATCCATAATCGGTATACCATCATCTGTGAATCCTGCTGCTCCTGCTGCTGCCAGAGCATCCATATCCACAAGCTCTAATCCCTTAAGATCCTTCGTTACCGTTGCAGCCTGAAGGACATGAATTCCGGTTGATTCTCCCTTTTCCTGAATATATCCCAGTGTTTCAACATTATCCACCGCAGGCTTGGTGTTGGCCATGCACACCACCGTTGTAAAACCGCCACGGGCCGCTGCCCTTGCCCCGGTAATAATATCTTCCTTGTAGGTAAACCCGGGATCGCGAAAATGTACATGGGTATCCACAAGCCCCGGTGCCACCACGAGTCCTGTGGCATCGATCACCTTCAAGTCCTTAGCATCCGGATATTGCTCCTTCACCGAATCCACATCAATCACCTTTTCCACCCCGGCAATGACATTTCCATCCATCAATACATCTTTTATTTCATCGGTTTCGGTTACCGGGTCAACCACTCTGCCGTTTTTGATAAGAATCATGCGTTTCCCTCCACTAATTTATTTTATTACTATTTTTTAATAGTTCATAATCCCGTTCTACCTGTTTATTCGACAAATTATTAATCCATCTGTATCTGTACACCCCCAGGTGATACATCACGTTCATCCAAAGCAACCGCATCTTACTCACTTTTTTCTTCGTAAACCAATGTAATCCCATAAGCTTATAGTAACGAAGTCCAAAACTTTCCGCCAGATACTGTAATGTCACTTCACTATAGAAAGCGATATGTTGACCATGTTCCCGACCGTAATACCACCACGTGGGTTCCTTCCACTTAAATTTCTTGTCATAACACACTGTCGTAAATATTAATTCATGGGTAACATCCAGGTATCTTTTAATTTCCTCCACCGGATTTACCAAATGTTCAAGCACCTCAAAACTTGTTAATAAATCAATTTTCCCTCCATCGTTATATTCAAATCCCCTTGCCAATAATGGCTTTGCAAATTTATCAAACCATAAGAAATTATATCCTGCATCCCGCATCATCCGGGTAAAGATGCCATATCCACCACCATAATCCAAAAAGGTATTATCTTTTTTATAAAAAAAATCTATAACAGCCTTTACCCTAATAACTGCATCTATATTTCGAGTCATAACCCCAACATCACTATCTACAAGAGCCTCATCATATGCTTCCTGTAACCAAAACGGGGACTCTGTATAAACAAATGCACATCCGGGACATTGAAAATAATTCACATCGTATTTTTTTAATACTTTACTTTGAAAGATTACCTTTCCATCATTCTGACATATCGGACACTTCATTGATATTCCCCTATTATCTCACTTTTTGCGCCAACACCTTAAGCTCCCAAGTATATATTCTTGGGCTCGGTTTATGAAAATAACTTTCTGTTATCTTATTATAAAAAGCTACTCTCTTATCGTAGAAAAAAACGGCAGCTTTCATAATAATTTTTTTAATACCCTTCAAATCATATGAGCCATCCCTGTCAAGAAAATCTACCTGTTCAAAGCCTGCAGCACGCAAAACATAACTAATACTTCCGGAGGTATAAAGTGTCTCATGGGTAAAATCTTCATAGGCCCAGTAGCAGCCAACATTCGACTGGGCATTCGGAACACCTGTGTACATTTTTCCATTATCATTTAATAAATTGGAATAAATATAATTCAATGTACTGATAACGTCTTTTTTAGGAATATGTTCCACAACATGGTTCATGATAATGAAATCAAACTTCTTCTCCGGATGATATTCCAAAAGATCTATTTTCTCACAATCAATTCCTTTTTTACGAACCCATTCCACTGCGCTTTCATCCAAATCGATTCCATGTATATTCTCATATCCAAGATTCCTTAATGCAGATAACATTCTTCCGTCTCCACAGCCAATATCCAGAATATTGGCACTTTTCTCCGACGGAAGGTGTTCTATGACACATCCCGGTATCCATGCTTCCTTTGTAAAAACATTTAGTCTCAGTTTATGGTAATCTAAATAATTTTCTTCCATTACTTTTTATTCCTCCAACACTTCTGACGCAATTTTTACGACATCATCCACCGTCACCTTGCGTATACAGGTCCATTTTCCAAATTGAAGTTCATCATCCTCACACTGCTTTGTTACCTTTTTCCGGTTACAATAATAACAGCCCATCTTATGAAAACATACATGTGGATAGAATTTTTCATTTTCCTTTATCTGTGTATCATAGGGCAGAAAACGTTCAAAATGCCATCCGCCAACGATTGCCACACTTTGGGTTCTTACTGCCGCAGCTATATGTGCAGCACTGGTATCACCGGAAAGAACCAGTACGGCATTTCTGATATACTCAATATACTCCAAAAATCCGGTCTTTCCGATGTAGTTTCGGACCGGAATACCGGCATTAAGCCTGCAGAACGCCTCCCCCAGTTCAGAATCATTGGGGGAACCCAGCAAATAGCAGGGCAAATGATTTTTTTCATAGATCCATTGAGCAACTGCAAGATATTTTTCCACTTCCCAGGCTCTCGCATAATTTGCAGTTCCAAGTACAATGACATAATATTCCGAATCCATTACCTTAAAATCATCCATTGTAACCGGTAAATAAGGTACATCCGATTTAAAATCAGAAAATCCAAAGGCTCGCATAATTTCAGCGTTCCTTTGCAATTCCATCATCCATTTTTTCTCAACATAAACAACTTCATCATATATCTTTTCACCCTTTTTTCGGTACTCCGAATCATAATTCGTGTCATCCGGATCCACTGTAATCTTTCGATAAGCAGGTACCATTACCGCTACCGAATCTTCCAAGGGTGAACGCGAATACACACACTGATACATGATGCAGCCATACATTTTCAACATTCGAAACCAAAGTCTGAGACAATACCCTATATTCAGAAGTTTTTTATCATCGATATCACATACATCATCAAAATAAGGTGATTTTCTTGCTAACTGGGCATTAGAGTTTCGGCATATAACAACAATTTTCTTATCCGGGTATGCCTTCTTAAACTCTTTTGCTGCATCTAACCATAACACAAAATCTCCCATGGCATCCGTCCGCAACAGAACAATAACATTCCTTTTGATCAATGCATGCATATTCAATTGATATACGAGTTTTTTAATACCGGAATAAATTGATCCCATTTCTTTTCCCCATGTTGAATTCTTAATATTTATGATGCTTTTCTCATTTTACAAAGCCGGTCTGTAACGAATCCTTTTACATCCTTATACGCCGGTGTACCTCTGTATACAAGCCAGAAAAACACATTTGGAACAATTACACAAATAATTATTCTTATAATAAACACCTGTATATTACTTCCCTGTACTTTTCCACATATAAAATACGTGCATACCGCATTCAGAACAAACACGGTTGTATAAATCCCCAACTTCTTATAATATTCCATTGCTTTTTTATTAAAATAGTATTTAAACAATGCTCTGGTACTCCATGGCAGCGAAACCAGAACGCAATTCATTATGGTGGATAAAATCACACCATACAATCCGATCATCTGTACTAATATTACATTTAATATAAGATTTAAAACTGCGCCACAGGCTACACTATATTTATCATACTGCCACAATCCTGCGGCCTCACGGTACAAATAAGTAATATCCTGCAGCTTCCAGCAATAAAAATATATAACAAGACTTATCACTATGTTTAATGGCAGCTGATATGTTTCCCCAACCCAGACTGCAATAAAGGGCTGATATAGACAAAGCAGGCAAATACTGCTCCAACCTATAATCCATCCCTGTATAAATACCAGTCTGTTAAAATCACTATAATTCTTTTCTACACTTTCAGACACAATACTATTTCCGATTCCCGCCGAAAGAGAATTATAATATATACCCAATGCTGCTATCAGCATCGTAATGATATAATAGTAATTGTTATAATATCCAAGCACCGTCAAACCTAAAAATGCCGAAATCACAATGGTATCTGCAAAATTGGCAATTACATTACCAAACTTGTATATAACCAGCGCCGATACCTTCTTTTTAATATCACTCCTTAATTCGCTGCTTATTTCTCCTTTTTCGAAATATCCCGGATATACCTTTTTGGAGACCGCCGCTACCACAATACTTCTAACCGGCTGAATGAATACCATAATAATTGTATACAAATAATAATTTCGAGAAAAGATTAACACTACGATCTGCAAAACATTTTGCAGAATAATCAGAACCGAATTTATCTTGCTTAAGATGTCATTACGCTGATATGCAGTCAGGACAAAACCTCTGTATGGGAACAGGTAATACGAACTTACGGTTCCGATGAGATTCAAATAATACAGGATATATATATTAATATCTTCCGGAATATTACCCTCTACCAGAAATTCCAAAAAAGGGGAGAGAATAATGCCGGTACCAAGGATTATACTACCAATAATAAAATAACATTTCCTGTAATACTTAAACAGCGCACCCATGGTGTCCGTATTACTGTTGACAATGGCACGATACATATAAAACACCATTGCACTTCCAAGCCCCAGTTCCGCAAGATTCAATATTCCAAGAACCGACACAAACAGGGTACTCAGTCCCACATAGTCTGCTCCCAGACAATATATTAAAACAGTACGCGTAATAAATGAAAATATCAAAGATAATGTACTTTCTAATATGCCAAAAAATAAATTTCTCGCGGCATTTTGTGTTCTATCTCCTACCACAATAAAGTCCTCTGTTTTATCAATCTCAATTCTTCCTTCCACCATGTGGAAACCACTCTAGATTATACCACAGTTTTCCTTTCCGTACAAATCTAAAATACCTAAGACTTGCACTAAGGCTTACCAAACCATCCTATTTCCATATGCATCTCTTTCTTACTTAAACAAGCCCACAACATCTCTGCTGCGGGCCTGCCGTACACTCTGATATACTAATATACTAAAATAAATTTGTCATTATAACAAATGAGCTCTTAATTCCTCACCGCTAAGATCCGAAAGATAAGCCGGTGCAATATCAAATACCGTCTTACATCCATTCTGATTTTCCTTGTTCAGACGATATACTGCTCTTGCATATGCTGCGATAACAGAACCGGTAAATTCAGGATTCGAATCCAACTTAAGGCTATACTCAATCACGTGGGTATGCTCATCATTCATACCCGTTACACCGGTACGAATAACACTACCACCGTGTGGAAGTCCACTGTGATTCTTCTTCATTTCTTCCTCGGTAATGAAATGTACGGTTGTATCATAATCCGCAAAATAATTTGGCATATTCTTGATCTCGGCCTGGATGCGGTCAAGATCTGCGCCTTCCTCAGCAACAACAAAACATTCTCTTACGTGCTTTTCCCGTGTTGTAAGTTCCGGCTGCTTACCGGCACGAACTGCATCCATTGCTGCATCTACCGGAATGGTGTACTGTCTGCAATCCTTCACGCCATCAATTCGACGAACTGCATCGGAGTGTCCCTGACTTACGCCCTTACCCCAGAAGGTGTAATCCTTGCCATCCGGAAGAACACAGTTGGCATACAAACGGTTCAGGGAGAACATTCCAGGATCCCATCCACAGGAGATAACACAGGTCTTGCCGGCTGCCTTTGCTGCTGCATCAACATTAGCAAAATGCTCCGGAATACGGGCATGTGTATCAAAACTATCCACAACATTATACATTGCCGCATACTTAGGGGTCTGCTCCGGAAGATCCGTTGCACTTCCGCCGCAAAGAATCAATACATCAATGGCATCTTTCATATCTGCCAATGCATCCTCATGATAAACTTTAACACCCTCTGTCATTACCTTGACACTTGAAGGATTTCTTCTTGTAAATACCGCAACAAGCTCCATATCCTTATTCTTGGCAACAGCACACTCCACACCCTTACCAAGATTTCCATAACCGAAAATACCAATTCTAATCATTTTATTCTTTTCCTTTCAAACAATTAATTATATTAAGTTCCAAACCAAAACCTTTGTTTATTATAAAATGATTTCTTTTAAATGTAAACATTCCTTTTTACAACACCATAATAAGTGTTCCTGCTGCAATCAGCACACAACCGATAAGGGACTTTGCCGTAAACTCCTCATGTAAGAATACAAAGGCAAGAATCAGGGTCAACACGACACTAAGCTTGTCGATGGGAACGACCTTGGATGCATCCCCGATCTGCAGTGCCTTATAGTAACATAACCATGATGCCCCGGTTGCAAGACCGGAAAGAATTAAGAATACCCAGCTCTTTTTACTGATTTCAGTCAACCCGCTCTGGGCATGTGTTAAAAACACCATTCCCCAGGACATAAACACCACAACCACCGTTCGAATCGCAGTGGCAAGATTGGAATTCACACCGCTTATGCCTACCTTTGCTAAGATCGATGTGAGGGCTGCGAACACAGCCGAGAGTATTGCAAAAACCATCCACATAAATCTGTACCTCCTGATTTTGTCTTTTCTATATTATGATCATTCAACTTTTTTCAAATTTTCATTTTTCTTCGGCCGGATTACCGTCAGATACCACTTCACCACCGCAGTTCCTATGATAATGACATAACCCACAACGCTGAGAAGATCCGGTTTCTGATTGAGGAAGAGGTATCCCAGGATTGCTGCAAAGATTACAATGGAGAAATCATATACCGAAATCTCCTTCGCCGGAGCCTTTGCATAGGCGTTAGTGATACAGATCTGTCCTCCTGCCGCCGTAATTCCCGTAAGGCACAGGAAAAACCACTGTTTTCCCGTCATCGGGGCATAATTCAGAATCAGATTCGGTGTCAGCATCAGGGTTGTAAAGCCCGAGAAAAATGCCACTACAATCATGCTTTTTTCCCCACGCATTCCAAGCTTTCGTACATAAGCATAGGCAAGACCTGCACCAAATCCTCCCAGAGTTCCTGCCAGTGCCGGAATTACTTCAAAACTAAAACTTGGTTTTACAACAAAAAGCGCCCCGCCAAAGGCACAGAACACCGCCAGCCATTCATACCAACGGACACTTTCCTGCAGCACAAAGATGGAGAAAACAATCGCAAAAAACGGCGATAATTTATTCAACATTGAAGCATCCGAAATCGCCATATGATCCACCGCATAAAAGTTACAGACCATTCCAAGTCCCCCTGCCAGGGATCGTATCAGAAGATACTTCGTATTTCCCTTTCCGATCTTAAAGGGTGTCTTCGTCTTAACAAGCGTCCCCACCGCAATCAGCAACGCAAAGAAATTTCGAAAAAAACATTTCTGCATGGTGGGTACATCACCGGTTAATCGAATAAATAAATTCATCAGCGCAAAGCAAAATGCCGATGCTATGATAAATAGAATTCCCATGGTATACTGCGCCCGATTATTATGCTGTTGTGTACTCATAATGTCTCATTACCTCTCTTACAAAGCAAACTTTTACATCTGCTAAAGATTTTACCACATATTTCTAATCAATTCATTATCTTCCATTAAGTTTATCTGCTCAGACTCCCAGTTTTTCTGCAAGCTTCTTCAATTCATCCTCCGATAGCCCGGTAAATTCCATGATCTCCTGAAAAGGTTTGCATGCTTTTAACATTTTTTCTGCCACTTGGCTTAATCCCATCTCAATTCCCTTTCCAAGTCCAATCTCAATGCCCTCTGTCCTGCCTTGGCTGCGTCCCAATTCTATTCCCTCGGTTCTTCCTTGGCTGCGTCCCAATTCTATTCCCTCGGTTCTGCCTTGGCTACGTCCCAATTCTATGCCTTCCTCCCTGCTGTCCCTCGCAATCAGCTCTTCTCTCCGCTCAAATGTAAAATCCAAAACTGCCATCTCCAGCACCTCCGCTTTTCTACTCCTAAAGAATTCTGCCAGTATTAGCTTTTATAAATATGCTCATATCGC
>JBJEJH010000052.1:0-79500 GCA_051877855.1 Lachnospiraceae bacterium
TTTCTCTACCCATAAGAGCACACTCCTTTTTGAAGGAGTATATCGCAGAAAAATTAGCACATCAACAGAGCGTATTACTGAAATTTTCATCTCGTAGAAATTGTGATTTATTTAACTCTATACCATTCCCCGGATGCAACATCTTTTTTCAGAGTCAACTCATATCCGCCATCCCCATGATACACATAGATTTCCGTATCTTCCGGTTCCAGTTTCAGAGAAAACTCATTCTTTGCACCAATGGAACTATTAAATCCACCCCAGGCAGAGTAGAACTTCAAATAATGCGGTTTTACTCCGCCACCTTCATCTTTATAACCTCTTACATATCCCATTGAAGACCCAACACCTACTTTAAAGGTGATTTCACTTCCATCTTCAGATACAACAAAATCATCTGCGATATATGCACTTGTTTGGATGGAAAAGCCCGATACGATGATCTGAAAAATAACAATACATAAGACAATTAATATGATAATGCCCAATTTTTTCTTCATATACAATTCCCTCCAGAAATACCAATTTGAATCCATACATTTTCTCGTACATGGGACCCTTATCACATCAAATCCTACCAGTCGCTATCCCAGTCCATTCCGCCGGAATCCCAACTATCACCACTATCCCAATCATAGTCATAGTCAAAATCCGAATCCCAATCAGAATCGTCACTTGAGGATGCAAAATTTTCCTCATAGTAATTACTGTCCTCAAATTCCGTAAAATACCAGGAATCCTCTGGTTCATCCCATTCGTAATCCTCCAGGTTCATCAGCAATTCTTCCGGCAACATATCCCCGTCACCTATAAACCAATAATCACCACAGCTATCGTCATATCCATAATAATCCCCATGCGAGTGACAATAAATCCTGCCATCATATTTGTAATAGGTTGTTGTATTATTGGAATAACTGAATACAAATATAATAATGGCAAAGGCACAATAAATTCCAACGATCTGTCCAATACTTTTAAGTTCAAAAGCAGTCCCATTAAATATAACCGACCAGACAACCAAAACAATCAGTGTAAGGAAGAAACTGCCAAAAAGTGCACTGACCAGATCCGGAAAAAGGGACAAAATCACAAACATACATAAACACCCTAACATGATGCCGATGTTTTTAATCACCGTTTTTACCTTACGCATTGCCTCATCTTGATCTGTTTCAACGGAGGGTCTGTCATTTTTTCGAAGCAGACGTTTTTGATTGACGATCTCACTTTTTAACTTAAGGTATAATTCATTAACAGCGTATGCCTCATCCCAGCCACGATATCTTATCGCCCGCTCTCCGTTACCTTTATTCTTATAAACAACGAACTCACCCGTATCCCGGTCTTCATATATACCAAACGCCCTTGGTTCCCCGATGTCCTTACCAATAAAAAATCTGGTCTCATTTTCCGGCGGCAGATTACGGCTCTTATACCACTCCTTCAATTCAGCAATTGTTTTTGGGGGTTGATTCCCGCAAGAATCACTCTTACTCTTCATAAATCCTATCTTTATCCTCGTAATTCTATTAAATCTTTTTAAAAAATGCCAATGTCATCCTTTATTTCTATAGATCCGAATTTCCTTCCTAGATTATACCATACCACCATTCCTTTTCCAATAAAAAAGCACCCACGACGTGAGTGCAATTCTATTATATCTCTCGATTTCTTTATTCTTTTTCCATCAATCCACCTTGTGTCCGGAAACCGCTTCAAAATGATATTTTACAATTCCAAGATCAATTTTAGAATAAAATCCTCCGGTGGCAACAGCTTCTACTCGATCTCCATTTAAGATAAATTTGAACTTCTGCTGATTCATTGCCGTCGGAGCCAGCATGACCGCCTCCATTCCTTTTTCAAACCATTCCGGCACTCCATCCGTCTGATTACATACCTCAGACAACGGCTTACTCTTATGTTCCACACCCTGATTCGCACCATATCCCAAAGAAAGGATAATAGCTAATTTTTCACCATAATAACCGGCTTTTTCATCCAAATCCTTGTTCTTCTTCCCTACAATAGCAATATAATTCGTACAACCGGAAAACTTTCCATAATGCGCCATCATAGAATCAAAACATTTCGGCTCATCATAAATCACCTGGATGTTCATATCCCCTTCCTCATTACACGCTTTCGCCAATTCGTAAAGAAAATCGAGACGAATGAACTTTCTTCGGCAAATTTTATTATTCATTTGGATAACAGTTTATTACCTCATATACATAATACCCTTTATCATCATTAAAATACTCCTGCAGGGTTGAATACCGACCTGCAGGGTCATTTATATAAATTGTATCCTGGTTATATCCATATGCTACTACAAAATGTGTATCCTCAGCACCTCTAAGTCCAATAATGGCAGGTCTGGCAGCATTAATCAATCCGATTATTTCAGATATGTATTCATCCGATGTTTTTCCTTCAATGACTGCACAGCTCACATTATAATGTTCTCCTGCATGATTCCAGTCAACCCCATCGGGATAGTTTCCCATAGTTTGAAGCACCGTCAATGGCGTATGTGATGCTCCTTTATAATACTTCATCACCATTGCAAAACTGGTCACTTCACTTCCGGCATACTGCATTGTGGAATCACCCAGAGGTTCATCTTTCCATCTGGAATCCATCTGCGTATAAAGGCTTACATTCAAATAACTTGATCCGCCTTTTATTCCTGCGTTGTTACCCGGTTCAATAAGCTTCTCTACATCTTCATCATTCATTTTCTGAAGTGTATAGTCATCACTAATTTCAGCAGAAGTTTCGTCAATATCAGAACTGCCCTCATCCATGTTAACAGCACTGACACCACAACCACACATACATGCAAGCAATGCAATGATGTATATACCTGTCCAAATATATTTCTACATTATTCTCCACCCCATTCTTCCATTTTTTTTCTTATAGCTATTTGCAAATACCTTAATTCACAACAGTTACATGACCATGTTGCACATCGCCATATATATCAACTGAAAAATATATGTAAAAAGAGTATACTACATTACCTGTACTATCAACTATATCAAAATATTGTCTTGAAACTGATTCCACTGTATCTTGATATCCAGGCACATTCTCACCCTCCACAGCATAATACTCGGCACTTATTTGCCCTGCATTAGTTGAATCTATAGTAGTACATGACCAGTTCCCATCTGAATATTCAAAACTGCAATTAACTTTTATTAAAGCATAATTATCTGTACAAAATAATATTGTTTCTGTAAAAGTATAAGGTCTTTCATATGCATATACATGTATATTAAACAGCAAAATACTTATCATAAGAGTTATAAAACATAATACCTTTTTCAATATGATTACCTCTCAAATAATTTATCAATTTGTTCATAATTTCTAGAAAAGATAGTCTGTTGTTCCACGTCTGTAAATATAGAATCTGTCATTTCCAGAAATTCCTTATATCCAATATTAAAATCAGTAACAAAATTTACAATATTAAATTGTGATAATGAACGCTCCGGCGATACATTTTCATTCACAAATAAACTTACATATTTCTCATAATCTTCATCTGATACAAATTTATGAACGGAATCCGGTATGCCATACAATTCAAGATGATCTATGAACTTTATAATTGATTTATAGTTTTCTAAATCAACGTTAAGATTTTGCTGTTTCATCTGATATGCAACCTGCAAAGAAGGAGCAATCAAAAATTCATCATCCCACTTAGACAAACATTCTAATAAAATAGATTCCGTAATTCCGACATCAATATAATCTGACCATGTATGAGTCGCAAACCATTCCGGCGAATAAATTTGTTTATTAATCACAACTGCATACGGATTGACAAATGCTTCATCTATTTTATCTTGTTCATTTGAGAAAAACGCATCTATTTGCTCCTTAGAATACGTTATACCTAATACCTTGTCGACAGTTTCCCTGTCTAAATGAAAGAATTCAATAAAATCAGCCTGTAAACAAATATCCCAGCTTTTTTTTCCCTCAGAAAAACTATCGACCCATTTTTGATATTCTTCATCGGAAACTAAATTGCATAATGCAGTATCCATGCCATAGTATAATAATTCATATTTTCCGCCAAAATCACTCATATTAGCGCCACCAATATTCTCTTCATAATTGAAAATCGAATAGGCTTCTTCAACTTTAACGACCTCCGGCATCTCAGACATATTTATTGAATGCTCGGTTTCCTTATATCCTGTAGATGCAACACTCTTATCTGCACACCCTGATAATATCATCACACAACTTACAATAAAAAATATCTTTTTATTCATATCCTATCTCCTCCCTCTTAAAACTCAAAACTAACATTAGAAAAAAATCTTAATGGATTTACAGTTTGATTTAGTGAAGGAACATCACTATTATACGGATTCATATCAATATGTAAATGAGGGCCCGTGGAGCCACCAGTAGTGCCGACATATCCAACGGTATCTCCCTGAGATATTGCCTCACCAGCCACCCATGTTGGCGAATTTTTCATATGCAAATATCTGACTTTTATATTTTGATTTGTTCCTGAATACACTGCATTAAGCTGTACCACCACATAATTTCCGGCTCCCCCATTATCATTGGTAACATTACCGGCTGAATCATATACAACTTTTTTTGACACAGTCACCGTACCACCATATATCTGATTTATAGATGCTCCATCAATAGGATAATATGCTGAATTGCTAATAATATCAATACCTTTATGATCCTCTCGGCCTGCCACTTTATAACCCGATGATATTTTAATATGATGACTTGTATCTGAAAATACATAGATACAATTTAATTCGTTAAAATCATCCACGGTTCTAATTCTTGCAGTTATCTGATTTTCAGATTCTATTTGCACATTTAACCTATTGATTTCGTTCATATTAATTTCTTCTGCAATAGTAGATTTTGTTAGCCCTAATATCAAAAACTCAAACATTATCCCAAACACAATTGTTTTATACTTCATATTAAATCCTCCCATTCTCTAAAGTACATATTTTCTCTCATCAAATACAATTTCTATATCTCCCATATCCTTATAACAACATTAGATAGCTGTCAAAATGCTGAATCAAAACTGTAAACATTCCTGTTTTATAACTATTTCATCTGCTTTTTATTTATTCAAATTCACATCTCCCCTTCATCACGTCAATTGCTGATACATTTCCCATCACCACCTTTTAATTAAAACTACGTTTGTAGTTTGTTTTCTTTATATTTAAAGGGATAAAAATCCCTCTAAATTATTCCACAATAAATACATGCTATCTTCTAATTAAAATATGTAGCATTTCCTTCCACTTCCATCGTCTTACTACTAACGTTTTCCACATAAACTGTATATCTTCCTTGCGTCGATATAGTAAAACTGCGAGTTAAATTGCCGTTTCCTTCATAATAAGTTAGTTCTTCAGTAGCTTCATTCTTAATTCCAATCCGGTATGTTACACTGCTATCCTTACAGTTCGCCCCTATCGATATACTGTCTCCTTCAAACATGTACCGATATCCATACAGTACTCTTGTAGACGGATGAATTGTACAATCTAAGGTAACAATTGATGAATATGCTTCGATATCCGATGTCAAATCAATTTCAGTCACGCTGTCATCCGCCATGGCATACTGTAAGACGGATGGATCGGCATAATCAATGGGTTCCACCCTAACCGCATGCTCCGTAGAATGAATCCATTGATCCTGCAGGTCTGCCGCTTTAACTGATACAATCCCCGCAGGCAGGATTGCTGCCACAGTAAGTGCAAAACAACTGCACAATGTTACAATTTTCCTGCCTTTCTTAATTTCTTTTGATTTTAACATAATTTTTATCCTCCAATATATTTTATTCTTGGACTCACACAGGGCAGTCATGGATTCCTTCATCATTGGATTGTCATCCAGACCGGCAAGAAACGCCCCATACTCCTGCCGGGTAAAAAACGGATTGCCCACTCCTGATTTGCAGTCACACACGACTTCTTCCAAAAATACCAACCGGTTCCAAACCAGATACGCAACCGGATTAAACCAGTGCATCCATGTGATAACCAGTCCGACCTTCTTCCACAAAAGATCCCGGCTCTTTATATGATTCATTTCATGTTCCAGAACAATCCGCATCTGCTTATCGTCATAATCACAAAATGGCAGGATAATTTTCGGATGAGAAATTCCGATGCTGATTGGTGAAATCAGCATATCATTCTGTAAAAGTTCCACGTCAGGTACTGAGAATCTTTCCTTATACTCTCCAAAAATCTTAAGCCACTCTGGGTTGATTACCTCAACATTTCCCTTTAACATATTGCGTAATTTAAAGCTCCTGTATACCATCCGGATAACCTGTACCAGACACCCTATCGCCCATACAGTAAAAAATACATAAAACCATCGCCTTACTACCGGCGTGGCGCCTATCCAGAATTCTCCAATCAGGAGCCATCTTCCCTTGGAATATCTCACTCTCATGCAAACGAGAGCAGCATAGACCAATGGAAAACAGAATAAAAGCATTACTGCTTTTATTAAGTTCAACATCTGAAACGGATTCTGCTTTTTGGAAATTTTCCAGTAAATTTCTGCTATGACAAATCCAAAAATACCTGTGACACTCAATGTTCCTATGCAGAAAATGATGCGCCTAATCTCTTCCATCCAGTAATCTCCTTATGCTCTCTTTTTCGTCCTCCGTCAGTTTTCTTTCTTCCGAAAAGGCTGACAGTAATGCCTCTATCCTTCCTCCGCTCCAGGAATCCACACATTTCACAATCTCACGTTTTCCATATTCATTCTCTGTAAGAGTCGGATAATAATAGAACTGACGGCCTTTCCGTTCCATGGTAAGATAGCCCTTTCTGACAAGCCGTGCAAGGAATGTGGATACCGTCTGGGTTTTCCAGTCCCTTCCAAACTTACGGTTTACCTGCTCCGTAACTTCCCTGAGCGACAAAACCTCTGCACTTTCCCAGATAGTCTTCATCACCAGAACTTCACAATCGGTCATCCCCTGTTCTTCTATTTTTTCTTTATTTCCTTCCGTCTGTCTTTTCATGGGCACTCCAATCAATTAAATTACTTTTGTAGTTATATTATCATATAGCAATGAATTATGCAAGTTTATTTAGTCTCCCTGCTGCACTCCCTGCTGCACACAGAACAAACGCCCTGCATTACCAGGGCGTTTGTTCTTGTAATGTATTTCTGAAATTTTTCTACTCCAATCTCTTGGAAATCGGAATCAGTATTATGTATATTAATAATCCATAGACCATCGACAGTAATGCCACTGCCAAATTACTTCCTATCGTTTCCGGTGTGTCGCAGGAATGTAATACGATAACCAACGCAAATACCGCTACAAACACCCCTGCCGGAACAATTACTTTCTTAATCAGATCAACCACATTTTTCTTTCCCTTTACTCCGGAACCAATCAAACACGCAACCACAATGAGTGCAAGAATAATCAATGACGGGAGGTCTATAAAGTAACTAATAATACTTAAATTAAATCCGCTGCACATCAGAATCAACGTGATTACTGATAACACTCCCAGAATACTGCCCAGAATAATCTGAACCCTATTCGATTTTTTGCTTTCCACATTTTCTTTCAATAGATTCATCATATTTTCCTCCGCTCGATCAGAATATGTACTCGGAGATAATTTTTCACCGGAAAGAAGTTCATTCACCGTAATATTCAATGTTTTACAGAGCATATCCATGGAGGAAAGATCCGGCAGTCCGTTACCGGTCTCCCATTTTGATACCGTCTTATCGCTGATTCCGATGCGATCCGCCAGTTCCTTCTGTGTTAATCCCAATTCCTTTCGCATTGTCTGGATAAATGTCCCAATCTTTGCCTGATCCATAATTACCTCCAAATTAATCCTATGTTCTATAAATCTGCATGCATCTTTATAGTTCTATCATAGCAGATTTCACCGAAAGAGCACTCCACAAGCCGTAGAATGCCTCTACAAATATTCTTATGACTCTACTCTCTGTTGAGGAAAGTCTTAATCTCTTCCATTGCATTCTTAAATTTGTCCGAATGTGCCGTTGGATGTGCAGACAGGAATCTTCTTATCATTCGGAAATCTCGTTTTAGAATTTGCTCCTTATGGTAACTCATCTTTCCCTCAAATTCCACTTTCATCTCATGCAGTTCCTCTTTCTTCTGAATAATTTCCTCATCCAGAATTGCTATTTTCTCATCGACACGTTCCTTGATATGCTCTGTAATGTGCTCCGCTTCCGCTTTCGCCTTTTCGATATATATCAACAGGTCTCGTAACTCGAAGGCCTCCTTCATAGAAACCGCAAGATCCGCTGCAAAATAAATGGTTATACCAAAGGAAAGTATTTCCTCCGGATACCCGCCCCACAAATTCTCCACTTTCAAAAAAAACTGTTCAATCGGAGGATGGATTACCTGAACCAGGAAAATAACAAAAAATCCCCAGGCAATCGTGGAGGAAAGGCAAATATGTCCCTGAAACTGAAATTTCTGGTTACTGTAATCCCAATAACGAACCTTAAACAACGCTTCCATCACTACACCGGTAACATATTCCAGCAGTGTTGCCGACAAGGCACCCACAATATACATCATCACATAATGATCCCGCACCGGAATCGTCACGAACAGTGCTATGATTGCACCAAAACCGTAAATTGGAAGAACCGGACCATGCATAAATCCTCGATTCACCCATTTTCTTTTTCTTGCAGACACATAGCAGGATTCAAAGATCCATCCAAAAAAACAGTATGTATAGAAAAATAGCAGCCACTGCCTTAACGTGTATGTGTACATTCTAATCACTCCCTCGTTCTAAAATGCCCACCTCGGACGCTCTGTCCGAAATGGGCACATTGTTTTTCCAAAAACCAATTCTGTTAAATTCTGTGAATAAAGATACCACTGCGCAACTTTGGCTCAAACCATGTAGACTTCGGTGGCATTAAAAGTCCCGCATCTGCTACATCAAAGAGTTCTCCGATGGAGGTTGGATACATAGCAAAGGCAACCTTCATATCACTTTCGGCTCTGCGCTCTAATTCCGATAAGCCACGAATTCCACCGATGAAATCAATTCTCTTATCGGTTCTCGGATCACCGATACCAAGTACCGGTGTGAGAAGTTCCCGCTGAAGGATGGCCACGTCAAGCCCCTCCACAGGATCCTTTGAAAGAATCTCTTTCTTCGCTGTAAGCATATACCACTGTCCCTCAAGATACATGCCGACATCGCCCTTTTTCGCAGGCTTCGCCTGAACCCCTGACACCTTCACTTCGAACTTTTCCTGAACCTTTGCAAGGAACTGTTCCTTAGAAAGTCCATTAAGATCCTTAACCACACGATTGTAGTCCATAATCATTAACTGTTCATCCGGGAACAGTACGGATAAGAAGAAGTTAAACTCCTCCTGCCCTGTATAGCCCGGATTAGTTTCCCTTCTCTTTAAACCGACCTTTACCGCCGAAGCCGCACGATGATGACCGTCTGCGATATAGATCTGTCCGATTCCCTCAAATGCTTTCTGAATTGCCTCTACAGAAGATGCATCGGAAATCTTCCATACCGCATGGCGGATACCGTCCTCCGATACAAAATCATACAGTGCGGGCATACCCTTAGCCTTTGCCACTTCTGCATTAATTACCTCGTTGGCACGATATGCAAGGAAAATCGGACCCGTCTGGGCGCTACAGATATCCACGTGATTGATACGGTCAACTTCCTTGTCCGCACGGGTATTTTCATGCTTCTTAATCACATTGTTCATATAATCATCAATGGATGAACATGCCACGATACCGGTCTGGGAACGACCATTCATTGTAAGTTCATACACATAATAGGCCTTATCCTCATCGGTAACAAATGTTCCATCCGCTACCATACCCTCCAGCAATTCCTTTGCCTTCTGATATACCTCCGGTGCATAGGTATCCACCGAATCATCAAACTGTGTCTCCGCACGGTCAATACGAAGGAAAGAAAGTGGATTCTTTGCTACAACTTCCTTTGCCTCACTACGGTTATACACGTCATAAGGAAGAGCTGCCACCTGGGCTGCCTGCTCTACATTGGGTCTGACACATACAAAAGGTTTTACTACTGCCATAATTGATTCCTCCTAAGGTTTTTCTCCATAATTTTTTTTTTATATTACATTTACTCCTGATGTTCTGTTGAAATCTCATCCAGAAGTTCAAAATAATTTTCAAAGGTCTTTCTGCAGCATGACGGATTCTTGATGACAATCCCCGCCGTCATAAGTCCCGGAATAGCAAAGGCCATCGCCAGACGATGATCCTCATGGGTCTCGATGCAACAAGGTTTCACCTCACCGGGATAGATGCTAATCTCATCCTCCCCAGCCTCACAGGTAATTCCCATAGCGGTGAGATTTTCCTCGATTGCTGCCAGACGATCGGACTCCTGCAGACGGATATGGGCTATGCCATGAATATGGGTCACGGTCTTTGCAAAGGGTGCAATCGCCGCCAAGGTCATGGTCTGGTCCGAGAAATCATTCATATTGACATCGATTCCCGTTAGTCCCTCTTTCGGTCCCGTAACCCGGATTCCATCCGGGGTATCTTCCACGCTGCAGCCCATTTTCTTTAATACATCAAGGAACTTCATGTCCCCCTGCATCAAACCTTCGTGGACATGATTTACCACCGCACTGCCGCCGGTTACGGCCGCCATGGCATAAAAATAACATGCCGCGGATACATCCGGTTCCACGATATATTTTCCTGCCTTGTAGGCCTGCCCACCGGCAATGTGATAATCCTTCCCATCATAATCCACGTGACAGCCAAACTCCTCCATCATCTTTCGAGTAATCCGGATATAGGCACCGTCCGTCTTCTCACTGGTAATATGAATATCCAGCCCCTTTGTCATCATCGGTGCTGTCATCAGGAGCGCACTTAGAAACTGGGTACTCTTGCTGATGTCAACATTTGCCTTGCCACAAGATGCCGAATTACCCTTCACGCGAACCGGAAGAAATCCTTCTTCCTTAAGATATGTAAATTCTGCTCCCATTTCTGACAATGCATCAAACAAAGGCTTCATAGGACGCTTCTGCATTTGTTCCGATGCATCGATAACATATTCTCCATCCGATAACGCAAGCATCGCCGTCAAAAATCGCGCTGCGGTTCCTGCACTGCCCACATAGATCTTACCGGTCTTTTGTGGCAGCCGCCCCCCAAGTCCTCGCACTGTAGCCTGACATTTTTCCTCCGAATAGTCCACCTCATATCCCAGAGACTTTAAAGAGCTTAGGAAATATCTGGAATCATCACTAAAAAGAATCCCCTCCAGTGTGGTTACTCCATCGGATAATGCCGCCATCAAAAGAGCCCGGTTGGTCATACTCTTAGAACCCGGGACCGTCACATGTAAATCGCAGGGCCTATTGATCTTCTTAACTTCATATGTATTCATCGTTCACTCCATTTATTGCACAGCATTTGAAATACTGTCAATCCTGCCAAACAAAACGCCCGGCATTACCGGGCGCTTATTCTTTTCTATTATTCTATCATTTCCCGATTGAAAAATAAACTAAAATATTACTCAATCGTCACAACGCGCATGATATTGGAAATACCCTTCTGGGCATTCTTGGACTTGGTTGTCGGAATACCTGCCGTAACAACAACCGTATCCCCCTCTTCAACCAACTTAGCCTTCTTAATGGATTCCACCGCATGACGCATAATGTTGTCTGTTGAGGTCTCCTGAACAGACTTCATTGGCTTAACACCCCAGTAGATCTGCATCTGGCGAAGAACCGAATCATTCGGTGACATACCGATAACCGGCATTTCCGGCTTATACTTAGAGATAACTCTTGCGGTAAATCCTGAAATGGTTGGTGCTATAATCGCCTTCGCATCCAGATTCACAGCAGTTGTAACCGATGCATAACTTACTGCACCGGAAATTGTCTGCTTTGCATGAATCTTACCTGCCTTGAGGAACTGCTCATAATTCATATGCTTTTCTGTGGACTCTGCAATCTGAGCCATCATTTTAACCGCCTCTACCGGATACTTACCTGCAGCCGATTCACCGGAAAGCATAACTGCATCCGTACCGTCATAAATGGCATTGGCAACGTCGGTAACCTCTGCACGGGTAGGTCTTGGATTACGCATCATGGAATCCAACATCTGTGTGGCAGTGATAACCGGTTTGAACTTCTCATTACACTTGCGGATAATCATCTTCTGAACATGAGGAACCTCCTCCGCAGGAATCTCTACACCCATATCACCACGGGCAACCATAATACCATCCGCTGCTTCGATAATCTCATCAATATTATCAATACCCTCTGCATTTTCAATCTTAGCAATAATCTTGATATCTGCATTGTACTCTCTTAAAATATCACGAATCTCATGAATACTTACTGCATTTCTTACAAAGGAAGCCGCAATAAAATCAAATCCCTGCTCAATACCGAAAATGATATCTGCACGGTCCTTTGCCGTAATACCCGGAAGATTAATGGAAACATTCGGAACATTTACGCCCTTCTTTGCGCCAAGTTCACCACCGTTAACGATACGACATACAATATCGGTCTCATTGGTAGATTCAACGCACAATTCAATCAGACCATCATCAATGAGAATCTTTCCACCAACATGTACATCCGCAGGAAGCCCTTCGTATGTAATATGACCAATCTTGTCATTTCCGACAACATCCTTTGTGGTTAATGTATAGGTATTACCCTCTACCAGCGTAACCTTCTTATCGCCCTCTAATACACCGGTACGGATCTCCGGTCCCTTGGTATCCAGAAGCATGGCAATTGGAAGTCCCAATTCCTCGCGGACACTCTTCACAAGGTCAACACGACCTTTTTGCTCCTCATGATCTCCATGGGAGAAGTTAAATCTTGCAATATCCATACCGTTTAAAGCAAGCTGCTTTAACACTTCACGGTCATTGGTATTCGGTCCCATTGTACAAATAATTTTTGTTCTTTTCATTATCATATCTCCTAAAATATATTCTTAAATTTATCAATTCGTTCACCGGGAGAAAGAACCGGAATCGTTTCGGTATTTCCTCCATCCCTTTGCAAACGGAATTTACTCTTCTGCCCAATCTTTTAAAGCTTTGACCACATGCTTATGTGTATACAGATGTTCCTCACAATATTCATAAGCACCCTCGCATTTTGAGCAATATCTGAAAACAATATCTTCGCCGTCTTTCTCGGTCTTACCGCACACCGCACAGCGATGCTTAACCGCTTTCGCCGTCGCCTTAACCTTATTCTGGTAATCTGCCTTACGCTTCATTTCCATCGGTGATATTCTCCGATAATTTCTGGTCAGACCGTAGAAAACAAAGAAATTAAGCAGGGACACCAGCGCTGCTGTTGCATACACCGGAGATGGCATAATACCAATCGCATAGAATCCATACAACATATTTGCCGGTAGAATTCCTCCAAAAAATCCTGCAAAAATCGTCAGTCCAAAATAAATCATGTCCAGATAGGCAAGCCACTTGATCTTAATCGGGATCAAAAAGAACAACAACAGTTCCATATCTCCCGCCAGGGTGGCAAATGCAAGGAACATTGACATATTGAGATAATAGGTATCAAAAGCAAAATTCACATGGAATACAAAATAAATAACCAAGGCCGCAATGACATGCATTGCCCATCCAAAGAGCAGGTACATGTTAAAACGAAAGGCACCCCATGCATTTTCCAGTACATTTCCGATAACATAATAAAAATACAGTGAAAAGAATATAAAGAAGAGACTTAAGTTTGGCGGTCCCATAATAAAAGTAAACAGACGCCAGACTTGTCCCCGAAGTACCATTGCAATATCCAAGGCCAGATAACGACTGTAAAAGCCATTGCCAAAGGCCTCCAAAACAAAACCTATCGCATACAGTATAATCAGATAATACATCAGATTATGCACTGCATATCGTGAATACTTGCGTTCCAATCGATTAAACCACTTCATGCCCTTCTAACCCCGCCTTATACTTCGCTCATATAAACTGCATATACATAGTATATATTTTAAATGTGAAAATATCCAAAATCATTATAAATTAGGATAACATTGTTTGTCAACGAACACTTTTTCTTGAAATTTCGACATAATTGTACTATAATTTTATGGTCTATGGAGGTATGTTATGAATACAGAGTACAAATTAGGAATTGATATAGGTTCTACTACAGTTAAAATTGCCTTATTAGATGACCAGAATGAAATTATTTTTTCTGATTATCAAAGGCATTACGCCAATATACAAGAGACTCTCGCGACACTTCTCGGCACTGCAAAAATGAAACTCGGTGATATCACCGTGCATCCGGTCATTACCGGTTCCGGCGGCCTTGCACTGGCCAACCACTTAGAGGTGCCATTTACTCAGGAAGTTGTAGCCGTTTCCACCGCATTACAGGATTACGCACCCCAGACGGATGTTGCCATCGAGTTAGGCGGCGAGGATGCCAAGATTATTTATTTTACCAATGGTATCGACCAGCGTATGAATGGTATCTGTGCCGGTGGTACAGGTTCATTCATCGACCAGATGGCTTCTCTTCTTCAGACGGATGCCACCGGTCTGAATGAGTATGCCAAAAATTATAAAGCGATCTATCCGATTGCTGCCCGTTGCGGTGTATTTGCCAAGACGGATATCCAGCCATTGATTAACGAAGGCGCTACCAAAGAAGACTTGTCCGCTTCGATTTTCCAGGCGGTTGTAAACCAGACCATCAGTGGTCTCGCCTGCGGTAAACCAATCCGCGGAAATGTTGCATTCTTAGGTGGTCCATTGCATTTCCTGTCGGAATTAAAGGCTGCATTTATCCGTACTTTAAATCTTCAGCCGGAAAATGTTATTGCACCGGACCACTCCCATCTTTTTGCCGCAGTTGGTTCTGCCATGACCTTTAAACCGGAAGTCAGCACCCAGATTGATACCTTGATCCGGCGTCTTTCGGACAAAATCAAGTTAGACTTCGAAGTTGCCCGCATGGAGCCGCTTTTTGCAAACCAGAAAGAATATGATGATTTCTGTGAACGCCACAACTCACACAGCGTTGCTACAGATGATCTATCTACATATGAAGGTGATTGTTTCATCGGAATCGATGCCGGTTCCACTACTACCAAGATTGCTTTGGTCGGTGAAGACGGACGTCTTCTCTACTCCTTCTACAGCAACAACAACGGTAGTCCACTGGCTACAGCCCTTCGCTCTATTAAGGAAATCTATTCCTTACTGCCACCGACGGCACAGATTGTACGTTCCTGCTCCACAGGTTACGGTGAGGCTTTAATTAAAGCGGCCCTTCTTCTGGACGAGGGCGAGGTAGAGACCGTGTCCCATTACTACGCTGCCGCCTTCTTTGATCCGGCAGTGGACTGTATCATCGATATCGGCGGACAGGATATGAAATGCATCAAGATTAAGAACCAGACGGTAGATTCCGTTCAGTTAAATGAAGCTTGTTCTTCCGGTTGCGGATCTTTCATCGAAACCTTTGCCAAATCCCTGAACTATGAGGTTAAGGATTTTGCCAAGGAAGCATTATTCGCACCTCATCCGATTGACCTTGGAACACGTTGTACCGTATTTATGAATTCCAAGGTAAAACAGGCACAGAAGGAAGGCGCTTCGGTTGCAGATATTTCTGCCGGACTTGCCTACTCCGTTATCAAAAATGCCATTTACAAGGTTATCAAAGTTACGGATCCTAAGGACCTTGGTTCTCACATCGTGGTTCAGGGTGGTACTTTCTATAATGATGCCGTTCTTCGAAGCTTTGAGAAGATTACCGGTGTCCATGTTGTACGCCCGGACATTGCCGGTATCATGGGTGCTTTCGGTGCGGCTCTCATCGCCAGAGAACGATACAAGGGTCAGCCAACCACCATGCTTACCATCGATAAGATCAACGAGCTTACATTTGACACCAAGATGGCTCGCTGCAAGGGATGTACCAACCAGTGTCATCTTACCATCAACCGTTTCTCCGGTGGCAGACAATACATCACCGGTAACCGTTGTGAACGTGGACTTGGCAAGGAAAAGAACAAGGAAAATATACCAAATCTTTTCGAATACAAGAACAAACGTCTCTTTACTTATGAATCCTTAAGTGAGGACGAAGCCACCCGTGGCATCGTAGGTATTCCAAGAGTATTAAATATGTACGAAAACTACCCTTACTGGCATACCTTCTTTACGAAGCTCGGATACCGCGTAGTTCTTTCGCCGGAATCCAATCGTAAGATCTATGAATTGGGTATCGAGTCCATTCCAAGTGAATCCGAGTGTTATCCTGCGAAGCTTGCACACGGACATGTCACCTGGCTGATCCGCAATGGTGTGAAGTTCATCTTCTACCCTTGCGTGCCTTATGAACGAAATGAATTTCCGGATTCAAACAATCACTACAATTGTCCGATTGTCACTTCTTACGCAGAAAACATTAAGAACAATGTGGAAGAATTAAGATCCAATGACATCCAGTTCATGAATCCATTCTGCGCATTTACTTCGGAGGAAATTCTCACCAATCGACTGGTGGAGGTATTTAAGGGTGTGATTCCTGCCTCCGAAATCAAGGCAGCTGCCAAGGCTGCCTGGTTTGAATTAGAAAACTGTCGGGATGATATCCGTGCCAAGGGTGAGGAAGTTCTTCAATATATGAAGGAAACCGGAAGACGGGGTATCGTTCTTGCCGGACGTCCATACCATGTAGATCCGGAAATCAATCACGGTATTCCGGAATTGATCAACTCCTACGGTATTGCTGTATTAACAGAGGACTCCATCGCGCATCTTGGCGATGTAGAGCGTCCGTTAATCGTTATGGACCAGTGGATGTACCACTCTCGTCTCTACGCTGCAGCAAGCTATGTTCGCACGCAGGACAACTTAGATCTGATTCAGTTAAACTCCTTCGGATGTGGTCTTGATGCCGTAACAACCGATGCCGTAAATGACATTCTCACAAGTGCAGGCAAGATTTACACGGTATTAAAGATTGACGAAGTAAACAACTTAGGAGCGGCAAGAATTCGTATCCGTTCATTACTTTCTGCCCTTCGTGTACGAGACAACAATAACTATCAGCGTGAAGTAACCGAATACGGCTTAAAGAGAGTCCTCTTTACCGAGGAAATGCGTGATAATTACACCATTCTCTGCCCTCAGATGGCTCCGCTTCATTTTGAAATATTACAGCCGGCACTTCAGAAGTGCGGCTATAACATCGTTGTTCTGGATAATGATAATAAAAATGCCGTGGATGTAGGATTAAAGTACGTTAATAACGACGCCTGCTATCCTTCTCTCATGGTGATCGGTCAGGTTATGGATGCGGTACTTTCCGGAAAGTATGATATGCACAAAACGGCCATCATCATGTCACAGACCGGTGGCGGATGTCGTGCTTCCAACTATATCGGTTTCATCCGTCGTGCACTGGAGAAAGCCGGATACGGCTACGTTCCTGTAATCTCCTTAAACGTGTCCGGTTTGGAAAAGAATCCGGGATTCACATTTACTGTCGAGCTGATTAAAAAGGCATTGATGGCCATCGTCTACGGTGATATCTTTATGAATGTTATCTATCGTACCAGACCTTATGAGGCCGAACCGGGCAGTGCCAATGCACTTCATGCCAAGTGGCGTGAGAAATGTATCGCCCAGATTACCAAGCCAAAGGTAAGCTACAGCGAATTTAGTAAGATTTGTCGTCAGATTGTGGAAGATTTTGATCATCTTCCTCTGCTGGATATCAAGAAACCAAGAGTTGGTGTCGTTGGTGAGATTCTTGTTAAGTTCCTTCCGGCAGCCAATAACTACCTGGTAGATCTTCTCGAATCCGAGGGGGCTGAAGCTGTTGTGCCGGATCTTATGGGATTCTTAGAGTACTGTGCATACAACCAGAACTTCAAGACCGATTATCTTGGATTCAGCAAGAAGGCAAAGTTTGCCAACAATCTCGCCATTGAACTGATGGAATACTTCCGTAAACCGGCTAAGAAGGCTTTAGCTGCAAGTAAACGTTTTGATGCTCCTGCCACAATCCGTGAAACTGCTTCGGTTGCCGAGGATATCGTATCGATCGGAAACCAGACCGGTGAAGGATGGCTCCTTACCGGTGAAATGGTTGAATTAATTCACCAGGGCGCACCAAACATCGTATGCTGCCAGCCATTTGCCTGTCTTCCGAATCATATTGTGGGCAAGGGTGTCATCAAGAATCTTCGATTAAAACATCCGGAGGCAAATATCATTGCTGTGGATTACGATCCGGGTGCCAGTGAGGTAAACCAGCTGAATCGAATTAAGCTGATGCTCTCTACGGCACAGAAGAATCTGGCAAAAGAAAATAATGCATCAAAATAAAAAAGGGTCTTTCGCTTCACGATACTCAGAAGCGAAAGACCCTTTTACACGATCTTATATAATGGGCGTTTGCGAAACGAACTCATCCCCTACTCCTTTCGCACTGCCACATATTTCTCGTAGATCATCTGTGGATTATAGGACAACTTGGCCTGACGAAGACCTTCTAATCCCATGTCATCTTCACGGTTCACATACTCATACTGACCAAGTAAGGTATGTTCTGCAAATTGCTGATTGATAGCCGCATAAATTCCCACCACATCATCCAGCGCCTTTTCAAAATGGGTTACAAAAGTATTGAAAGAAAGACGCTCCCCTATGGTAAATGCCTTAACATCGCCATCCACCCGGATCAGTCCACCCTCAAAACCAAATTCTTCATAATGATCCAAGGCCGCATCAATAATGCCCGATTCATAAGCAAGGGAATCGGAAAAGATTCCTCTCTCTTTATGTCTACGCATCCATTCATTCTTCATTTCCCTACACTCTTCGATATTATCCCCACAGATTTCTTCATAGGAATAATTACTATAGCTCTTACGGAATTGATTGAGATGATTCTTTTTCTTATGATACTTTCCACCACTTAAAGTTGCCAGCTTTTCCACGGAATAAATGTAATCGCAGTGGTCACGATCCATTGTAAATTCATAGGAAAGAGCAGGATCCCCCGTGGCGATCATCTCATCCTTCATTGTCTCTGTGAGGCAGGTAATTGCATAGGTCTTACCAAATTTTTTAGCGTCCTGATCAATAAACTGTAAAATGGTGCTTACTTTACCATGAAAATCCGGTGTACAGTAAATCACTTCATTGTCTAAAGGTAATCGGTAAAGCAGCACGTCCTCCACCAAAGCATACTCCATCTTACCTTCCCTGTCCCACAGGATATTGTTTCCAAAGCTAAATTCACAACACAGATTATCATTATGCATCAGGTATTTTCTTATTGTTTCACGATCTTCCATCGTAATCTTCTTAAATTCTGTCATTCATTTAATATGGAATAAAACCGTAAATACGGATTCCATTCGACTTTTTCAACTTCTCATCATAGAGATAAAAAAGTCCACACTCCTTATTATTTTCAAAAAATCGCTTTAACATTTCATTGGCATCTTCCGGACAATCCCGGTTATCATCTTCCGTACTTAATTCCTCGAATACATATTCCCTGATTTTTTCATCAAAGAAGAGATTCTCTCTTTCTGCAGCGTAAGCCTTCACGTTGAAATCAAATTGTTCATAAAAGTGATATAGTTTCCCGTCTGCCGGCATCAAATACAAAAAACTGCAACCAAGTTTCTCTCCCTGCACTACAGCCTCCCTGATCAGTTTACTCATAATGCCCCTGTTTCGATATTCTTTCCTCGTTGCAAGAGCATAAAGATAAGCTCCCCGTATGTCAACGTTTCCATCATGGGATAATGCCTTAGGTGATACCTTCTCACCCTCCCCGGACACATATCTGCAGGGAATCATATTCAACATGGAAACGACTTGTCCATCTTCCCGGTACACGAGAGTTTTCTTCTGATTCACCAATTCCGCGAAGAACTTCTTTGCAAAGTATTCCTCATGAAATGATTCTTCCCACAAGGATACCAAATTATTTATATCACTTTCATTTGCATACCCGATCACGGACTCACCTGCCTATTTGCTTTGATCTGTAATAAACATCGCATCGCCAAAACTAAAGAAACGATAGCGCTCCTTCACTGCCTCCTGATATGCCGCAAGCACATGTTCTCTCCCGGCTAATGCAGAAACCAGCATAATCAATGTGGATTCCGGCAAATGGAAATTCGTAATGAGGCAGTCTAACACCTTGAACTGATAACCCGGATAAATAAAAATCTCGGTCCACCCGCTTCCTGCAGGGACTGTTCCATCGGAAAGGGCCGCAGATTCCACGGTACGGCAGCTGGTGGTTCCAACACAGATTACTCTGCCTCCATTAGCCTTGGTGCGATTGATCTTGTCCGCTTCCTCCTGCTCGATACAATAGAATTCCGAATGCATGTGGTGATTTAAGATATCATCCTCCTTCACCGGGCGGAATGTTCCAAGACCCACGTGCAATGTCACACTGGCGATTTCTACCCCCATGGCCTTAATCTCTTCCAGCAGTTCCTTCGTAAAATGCAATCCCGCAGTCGGGGCTGCAGCGGAGCCTTCATGCTTCGCATATACGGTCTGATAACGATTCTTATCCTGTAACTGATGGGTGATATATGGTGGTAACGGCATCTGTCCCAGTTCATCCAGTATCTCCTCAAAGATCCCCTGATATTCAAAATGAATCAGCCGATTTCCTTCTTCCACGATATCCACAACTTCGCCCACTAATTTGCCATCACCGAAAGTAATTCGTGCGCCCACTCGAGCCTTCTTTCCCGGTTTCACAAGGGTCTCCCACACATCATTTTCACGACGTTTAAGAAGAAGAACCTCGATCAGTGCCCCCGTGTCTTCCTTCGTTCCCATAAGACGGGCAGGAATTACCTTGGTATTATTAATAACTAAGCAATCTCCCTTATGAAGATACTCTGTAATGTTTTTAAATATACGATGTTCCGTTTCACCGGTCTCCTTATTAAGAACCAGCAACCGGGAACCCGAACGATCCTCCAACGGATCCTGTGCAATTAACTCTTCCGGCAAATCAAAATAAAAATCTTTTTTTTGCATATTTATCTCTCCAAAAAGCTCTATCGAATATCCACCTTATTGTAATAATGATGAATAATGCTTTCACAATCATATCCCTGTAATGCAAGACTCTGGGCCCCGGACTGGCTTAACCCGACACCATGTCCATATCCCATTCCTGCAAAATACAAGGTATTATTATCCAATGGTGCAGTTCTTGGATAATTCCACAAATTATCCTCACTGATCACTATATACTGTTCCAATGTGGCACTGGCCTGACTAATGGCCCCATCACCACTGATGATATAAGAATTACTGATCTGTTTCTGCGTGTTCTGATTCGCACTCTGAACATAGATTTGATCAGGAACATCTCCTGCCTTGATAATCCTCACCTTGGTACTCGGAAGTGACAAGGTTGAACTGATATCTTCTTTCTGAAGAACCGCCGAACCACCACTGCCATTGACCTTTAACTGATAGATTCTTCCCGAATCCGCACGAATCTGTGCCGAAATACTGCTGACCGAACCCACCGAATATCCTTTCCCCGACAACGCCGAGGATATTTCTGTCAGGCTCTTAGACACAATCCAAGGTGCCTTCTCCTGATAAAGCTCGGTATTATCCGGCACACCTCTAAAGTATGTCAGGGGAACATCCCACACGTCTTCACAACTTGCCGTATGTCCGCCACTCGTAGAATAAAAGTAAGCTTTAATCACATTTTCGCGATAATAAATCATCTTACCCCTGGTCTCATCCACCGCCTGATTGGTTCGTTCATTCTCCGATCCATAACCACGGTAAACCTGACTGTAGGTTGTATCGTATAAAGCATAGCCATTATCGGCGCCAAAGACCACACTGCGCTTATCCAGGGCATAAGCATAACTTCTGGCGCACAATGCCTGGGCTTTCAATGCTTCCATTTCCCAGGAAGGAACCATCTCACAGGCAATAACACCATAGAGATATTCTTCCATATCCAGCACGCTGACGGCCGTCAGTGTACTCTTACCACCAAAACGTCCGATCTCAATCTTTCCCCGGTACTGACGTTCTCCAAGATCGATCACATAGACCCCCTTGTCATTCTCCGTTGCAGCACCAAACTGTGGATACTGGTTCCGGCTGTCCACATCAATCAATAAGGTTCCGCCATCCCAGGACATCTTCTCACGATAGGACATTTCACAGGTTGAAGCCTCAAAATGAATCTTTCCGCTACTTTCCAGGGAAACCGCCATGGAAGCGGCCGCCTCCAATGAATCCCCGGTTACATAGATACGGTAAGTAGCATTTCCTGTGATTGCCGGAAGTACCTGATCTCCCGAAACTTTTAATGAATGAATCGCATTCATAACCTCAGAATAAGTACTGTACTGCGTCACGGATGCATAACAATAACGTCCCTCCGGAGTAAATGTAAATCCGCTGTTTCCGGTGAACACGTCATTTTCCACAAATGTACCATCCACCGCATAGCCCATACTTACCGATGTATTCTTAATCGTAAGTGAGGATTTACCCTCATAATTACTGGTAAGACCAATGCGTACCACGTAATTTTCCGTGTCAGCAAAAACAGGCTGCACGGTATAAACACATATGAAGTTGATCAATAAAATCATGGTGAGTAGATACCCTGCAGCCCTTTTCATAACAATTCTCCTAAATTACAAATACATATTAACCACGAAGTTCGATTCCAAGTTCCTTTAAGGCCTTCAAAATCTTTTCCATTACCTCATTAACATCCTTATCCTCCAAGGTCTTCTCCTTAGAACGGAATGTAATAGAGTAAGCAACGGACTTATATCCTTCCTTAATCTGTGTTCCCTCGTAGATATCAAACAAGTTATAATCCTCTAATAACTTACCGCCACGCTTCTCAATAACCTCCTCAACGGTACCAACTAAGATGCTCTTAGGCATTACCATACTGATATCTCTTGTTACCGCCGGGAATTTTGCTAATCCACGGTACTTAATTTCAAAGGAAGCCTTCTCAAGTACAGCCGGAAGATCAATTACTGCCACATAAGCACGATCACCGATCTGATAGTTATCCGCCACATCCGGATGCACCTCACCCATGTAACCGATGACTTCACCGGCATACATGATATTGGCCTGACGTCCCGGATGTAAGAAATTCTTGGCAGCATTCGGATCATAACTAACGCGATTTGTCATACCAATCTTATCCAGGAATTCTTCCACGACACCCTTCATGGTAAAGAAATCGCCTTCGCCATACATACCAAGGGTGAACTGCATTCTCTCATCCGGCAGTTCTGTTACAGGAACTGCCTTTGGAAGATAAATATTCGCAAGTTCATATAACTTAACATTCTTGTTACGTCTATTATAATTGGTTGAAAGGGATGTGAGCATACCATTTAATGGAAGTGTTCTCATGATGGAGAAATCTTCACCCAATGGATTGGAAATCGTAACCGTATTACGAAGCACATCATCCTTATCCAGTGTCAGCTTATCAAATACCTTCGGACTTTCAAAGGAGTATGTCATACTCTCTGAGAATCCACAGTACTCTGCAACATCCTTAGCGATGGATTCAATCTTTAACTTATAGGAAATCTTTCCGGTTCCGGCAGCATTGGAAGGAAGTGTTGTCGGAATTTTGTCATATCCATAGAATCTTGCAACTTCCTCTGCAAGGTCTGCCATAAGGTGTACATCCTGTCTCCAGGATGGAACGATAACCTCCTGCGAACCCTCATCAAATCCAAGATCAATTTTCTTAAAGTATGCCTTCATGGTCTCCGGGTCAATGTCCGTTCCAAGAAGCTTATTAATCTTCTCCGGCTCAAACTTAACACGATTTCCTTCTTTTCTTTCAGGGTATACGTCAACCATTCCGCCAACAACTTCACCGGCACCTAATTCCTCAATCAACTGACATGCTCGGTTGATTGCCTCTTCTGCGGTGTTTGGATCAAGACCCTTTTCAAACTTTCCGGAAGCGTCGGTACGAAGTCCCACCTTCTTAGCCGAAAGACGAATATTGGTTCCGTCAAATGTTGCAGCTTCAAATAACATGGTCTTAACATTATCGGTAATCTTGGAATTCTCTCCACCCATAATGCCCGCAAGACCAACGGATTTTTCACCATCACAAATCATGAGGATGGATGGATCCAGTTTTCTTGTCTGTCCGTCCAATGTAACGAACTCTTCGCCTTCTGTGGCACGTCTTACAATAATCTGCTTTCCTGCAATCATATCAAGATCGTATGCATGCATCGGCTGACCAAATTCTTCCATAACGTAATTGGTAATATCCACAATATTGTTGATCGGACGAATGCCGCTGGCAGCAAGGCGTCTCTGCATCCACTCCGGTGACGGAGCAATCTTAATATTCTTTACAACTCTTGCAGTATAACGTGGGCAAAGATCCTTATCTAAAACCTCAACCTTAATATAGTCATTTACATCCTCTGCATTTCCTGTCTTTGCAACTACCGGCGGAACGAATTCCTTATTAAAAGTTGCTGCCGCTTCTCTTGCAATACCAAGCACGCTGTAACAGTCCACACGGTTGGATGTGATTTCATATTCAAATACCACATCATTTAATCCAAGGTATGCAACGGCATCCTCGCCAACCGGTGCATCCTCCGGCAAAATGTAAAGTCCGTTTTCCGGTGCCATAGGATAATAATCCCTGGAGGATCCCAATTCTTCGATGGAACACATCATACCGTTTGATTCAATACCGCGAAGCTTGCCCTTCTTGATTTTAATTCCACCCGGTGTCTTAGATCCATCATGACCACCGGCAACTCTGCCGCCATCAAGAACCACCGGAACCTTAGCCCCTTCGAACACATTCGGTGCACCGGTTACGATCTGAATACTCTCTGTTCCGATATTCACCTGACATATTACAAGCTTATCCGCATCCGGATGCTGCTCCACTTTTGTCACCTGACCAATCACGATTTTTTCAAGATCGGCATCTAATTTTTCAAAACCTTCGACCTTTGTACCTGTCAAAGTCATTGCATCAGTATATTCCTGAGGAGTACAATCCAAATCAGGAACATACGCTTTAATCCATGATAATGCTGTATTCATTTATCTTTACCTCCTGACTAGAACTGCTTTAAGAATCTTGCATCATTTTCATATAACAATCTCATATCATCAATTTCATACTTCAACAATGCAATTCTCTCAAGACCAACACCAAATGCGAAACCGGAATATTCCTCTGTATCGATTCCGCATCGCTTTAACACGTTTGGATGCACCATACCACAGCCAAGGATTTCAATCCATCCGGATCCCTTACACATTCTGCAACCCTTGCCGCCACACTTAAAGCATGTTACATCACACTCCGCACTTGGCTCGGTAAATGGAAAATGATGAGGACGGAACTTAACCTTGGTCTCCGGTCCGAAGAGTTCCTTCGCGAACTCTGCCAAAGTACCCTTTAGATCCGAAAAGGTAATGTTCTTATCCACAACAAGTCCTTCTACCTGATGGAAACATGGTGAATGGGTCGCATCAACTTCATCGGAACGATATACACGTCCCGGAGCAATCATACGAATCGGAAGCTTTCCCTTCTCCATCTCATGAATCTGGGTGGATGAAGTCTGGGTACGGAGCAGAATCTCGCTGTTGATGTAAAATGTATCCTGCTCATCCTTTGCCGGATGATTTGCCGGAATATTCAACGCTTCAAAGTTGTAGTAATCCAGCTCAACTTCCGGTCCCTCTACAACTTCATATCCCATACCGGTAAAGATTCTCTCTACTTCTTCTAATGCGATAGAATTCGGATGTCTGTGACCGATGACGTTCTTCTTTGCAGGAAGGGTAACATCGATAACTTCATGCTCCATCTGAATCTCACGCATTTTCTTAGCCATCATGGTTTTCGCAGCTTCTAATCTTTCTTCAATGGCATTACGTGTGTCATTCACCAGCTGACCTACCATTGGTCTCTCTTCTGCTGAAACATCCTTCATTCCCTTTAATACTTCGGTTAACTCACCTTTCTTTCCAAGGTAAGCGACACGGATTTCATTGAGCTTATCTAATGAATCCGAACTTTTAATCTGAGCAAGAGCTTTTTCTCTGATGCTCTGTAACTTTTCCTTCATGAATTAACTCTCCTTATGATTATTATTAAAATAGGCATTTGCGAAATAAATTTGCATAGTATACAAGTTTGTAGGTGAATTTTCGTGATACGGTTGCACCGCCATCACTGCATCTATAACACTTCGTGTTATAGATCGCGGCAGTCGCAACTCTTAATACGCCATCACTGCATCTATAACACTTCGTGTTATAGATCGCGGCAGTCGCCGCGTAATTCATAAAATAAGAATTTATCTAATTAAGCAAGCTTATTATCTAAATTCTTATTTTATGAATTGTGATGGCTCGTTGCTTACGCGCAAAAAAGTCCCTTAACTTTCGTTAAGGGACGGAGTTTCTAACTTCGCGGTACCACCCTAATTCCTGCATCACTACAGGCACTTGTTGTCATGCGTTTCGTGCACCACACGGTATGCCTAATGAAATGTCAGACAAATAAATATTGTCAACCAACATTTAATATCTAATAATCATTCGTTCAACATACAGCTCCGGTGGGAACTTCATTCATTACCGTAACCTAAGAACGCTTCCAGCCCATGGCATTCTCTCTCTGACAGGAATAATAATGACCTACTATGCACCTTCATAGCCTTAAAAAACTAAACCCTATTGTAACATAAATGAAGAATTTGTCAACTATTATCCACAAGTAATCGCCTATTATATTGCTAATTCGATAGCGTTTCTTATGTTTTTATTTCTTTTCATTTTCCCTTCTTTCCTTTTTCACCCACTTTTATATCGTTTTCTTTTATGTTATGATAGATATGATATAAGCATCATATGTCTGTCTTTTTTGATACTTATATAAAAATGCATTGGTTTTACACTATTTATATTACAAAGGTGATTATATGCGAAAGAAAGATTTAGCTATTGAAGTTGTTCAAAGATTAAAAGATGCTTATCCTGACACCGAGTGCACTCTCGATTACGATGAAGCATGGAAGTTGCTTGTCAGCGTGCGTCTTGCAGCACAATGCACGGATGCTCGTGTGAATGTGGTGGTAATTGGTTTATTTGAAAAGTATCCAAGTATCGAATCACTTGCCAACGCCGATGTTAACGATATTGAAGCCATTGTTAAGCCCTGTGGTCTTGGCCGCAGTAAAGCACGTGATATCAGTGCCTGCATGAAAATGCTTCACGAACAATTCCACGATAAGGTTCCGGACACCATGGAAGAACTTCTCTCACTGCCGGGTGTCGGAAGGAAAAGTGCCAATCTTATCATGGGAGATATCTATGGAAAACCGGCGATTGTTACCGATACTCACTGCATTCGTCTTTCCAATCGTATTGGACTTGTCACAAATCAAAAGGATCCTAAAAAGGTTGAGATGGAATTATGGAAAATCATTCCACCGGAAGAATCAAATCAATTCTGTCACCGCTTAGTTGACCACGGTCGTGCTGTTTGTACCGCAAGAACAGCTCCTTCCTGTGAGCAATGTGTATTAAATGATATCTGTAAGAAAAAGATATAAAATGTTTTAAACCTGTATTTTACCAGCAACATGCTTATAAGCAAATACATCCAATCTATAATTTTTTTGATAATACTTTTTTACGAATGTAGCTAAAAGTATACTCCTCTCCGTGTTTTGCCAACATCACCAATAAACGATATAACAGTTTTTCTGCGTCTTCGTGAATCACATAATGTCCGCGGCCTTTTAGAAAATACTCTAAAGGGTCGCTTTCTTTATATTCCTCACCGCGATAGATTTTGCTTGCTGCAACACGATCACAAAACATCTCAACAACGTAACATTTTGGCATCGGCATTCCCTTAAGAATTACCGAATCATCTCCATTTCCCGGATAATCAATCCAATATTCAAAATGATGTTTATTACGTCCCTTATGATGTAACCAGGCAGGTGAACACCCTTCTGCCTCACGCTGCGCATTGTTTGGACTGCGATAACCTTGATAATACTTTACTCCGGCAAAGAATTCTGCCGGTGAATATTTCGACATATCGTGTAATAATCCCTGTCGGTATAGTCCCGCCTTAAAGCAATGCTTCATCACTAAAATTTTATGTTTTGTAATGGTCATAAAATGACCTTTGAGTCGTTCTATATAACTTAACATGTTCATACGTAAAATCTCTTTCAAATTACTTTTTTCACACTCGTTTCACATATTCTTCCACCTTTTGAGGTGTATCTAACCTTAATGCAATCACCGTTTTAAGAATCATATATTGAATTACCTGTTTGAGGATTTCCTCTTCAAAACGCCCTTTCATACTCTCCGGATATGGCGAAACCAAAAAATGTAGCTCGAACCGGTTCTCCTTTCTTGAAATAAGCGCACTCACATAAAGTTTATTCATCAAAGCTACAATAATATCCTCATCCGTAATTTCCACATCGACTTCATATGCCTTTGAACGGAATCGATACTTACCATTACATTCAATAAATTCTTTGTCCGCAATCTCACCAATCGAATAACCCCTGACATGATTAGCCAATGAAACCATAAAATTCGCTTCCATCTCATTTTCAATAATGTATTTTACAATATCGCCTGGTGTATAACCCATTCCCTTTTCCTCTTTTCATATATCATCGTATTGTTTATTCTTTTTAAGTGTTTGCGAATCCATTAAGATTACATTCATAATAAGGTTGTGTATCATATTCAAAAATCCCCAAAGAGCAGCAACACTCTCTGGGGAATCATTTACTTATGTAGACTTTGTCACCACTATAAATTAGTATAATGGATGCTTGTCTGTCAAGGACTTAACAATTTCTGTCGCCTTAGCACCATTCTTCTCAATATCATCAACTGCAAGAGAAATAGCTTCTGCAACGAGATCCATTTCCGATGGCATAAATCCTCTTGTTGTAATTGCTGCTGTACCAAGACGAATACCGCTTGTTACGAATGGCTTAGCAGGATCGTTCGGAATTGCATTCTTGTTACATGTAATGTTAACCGAATCCAGAAGTTTCTCAACTTCCTTACCGGTCTTGCCCTTGCTAAGAAGGTTCACCAGCATTAAGTGATTATCGGTACCACCGGATACAAGATCGAATCCTCTGCTTGTAAGTCCTGTTGCAAGTGCCTGCGCATTGTCAATAATATTCTGTGCATATACCTTAAAGCTTGGATCTAATGCTTCCTTGAAACATACCGCTTTACCGGCGATCACGTGCATCAAAGGACCACCCTGAATACCCGGGAATACAGCCTTATTGAAGTTGTACTTCTCATTTGCCTCTGCGGTAGCCATAATCATTCCGCCTCTTGGTCCGCGAAGTGTCTTATGGGTTGTTGTTGTTACAACATCGGCATAAGGAACCGGGCTCTGATGAAGACCGGCAGCAACAAGACCGGCGATATGAGCAATATCTACCATGAGAACAGCTCCAACCTTGTCTGCAACTTCCCTAAATCTCTTGAAATCAATTGCTCTTGCGTATGCAGATGCACCGGCAACGATCATCTTAGGCTTGCACTCTACCGCAATTCTCTCTAATTCATCGTAATCGATGAATCCATCATCATTAACACCATAAGGAACAATGTTAAAATATGAACCGGAGAAGTTCACCGGTGAACCGTGTGACAAATGTCCGCCATGTGCAAGGTTCATACCCATAATCGTATCGCCCGGCTTACATACTGCAAAGAATACAGCCATGTTTGCCTGTGCACCGGAGTGTGGCTGTACGTTAACATACTCACATCCAAATAACTGCTTTGCTCTTTCACGTGCAAGATCTTCTACAACGTCAACATACTCGCATCCACCATAGTAACGCTTTCCAGGATAACCCTCTGCGTACTTATTGGTTAATGGGCTGCCCATTGCGGCCATAACGGCCTTACTTACGAAGTTCTCAGAAGCAATAAGCTCGATATGGCTTCTCTGACGACCTAACTCGTCATTCATAGCTGCTGCAACTTCCGGATCAAATCCTTGGATTTCATCAAAAGAATACATATTATACCTCCAAATTTCATAATAAAACAAAAAACATAAGGCTATTATACCATAGCTTTATGTTTCTTGTTATATATTTTTTTATTTTTTTGTATAAAATTTCAAAAACATCGTACTATTTTCCCGAAAAACTTTTTAAACTTACTCCGGTCCGAGGTTACTCAATCTTAAATGTACTGATGGTGTCAAGCAAATGTTCTGCCGTTGATGATAATTCCGTTGCCTCATCACTCAACTCCTCCACTGCCTGTAACTGCTTTTCTGAAGTTGCTGTAATTTCCTCAACCGTGGCTGCATTCTCCTCAGACACAGCAGAAATACTCTGAATAGAAACCAGAGTTATATTCTTAGCACTTTCAATATCCTCCATACCAAGCTGGATACTTCCGATATTATTGACAAGACCACCCACCTGATCTTCAATCCGGTTAAATACACTAACTGTATTCCTCAAGGATTCGCTCTGGGATTCAACGATCTCCTCAGCCCGATGTGCTATCGTAACCGTTTCCTTAGTCTTTTGTTCAATATCATCTACAATGAGCTTGATCTGATTAGCAGACTGTGAAGACTGCTCTGCCAGTTTGCGAATCTCATCCGCCACAACCGCGAATCCTCGGCCTGCCTCACCGGCTCTCGCCGCTTCGATGGAAGCATTCAGCGAAAGAAGATTGGTCTGATCTGCAATTTCGTTAATTGCATCAATGATAGAACCGATCTGCTTAGAAGCCTGATCCATAGATTCAATTCCGGTAATAATATCTGTAGTTACCTGAACCGTATCTCTTGCTTTCTCGTTTAACTCATCGATGGAAGTAAGTCCCTCCTTAACAACATCCTTTGCCTGTTGTGTTGCCGCAGACATCTTTTCGGTATTATCCGCAACCATGGAAATCTTTTCTGCAAGAACATCCATCTGTCGGATACAATCATCCGAATCGGACGCCTGCTGGATAATACCCTGTTCCATACCGGTTATGGCATCGGTAATATTCCTTGATGCATCCAGTAAAATCTGTGCATTACCGGTTACACTTTCCGCACTGCCACTAACATCTCTCGAAATATCCGCAGACTGTTCAATCATATTCTTGGTCTTTTCAATCATATTGTTAATACTGCCTGCAAGAACACGGAATTCATCTTTTCTGCGAACCTTTACCTGCGTAGTAAGGTCACCCTGTGCAACATCATTTAATTTCTTCATAATTACATGGATGGATGTATCGATTCCAAGAGAAAGAACACCACCGATTCCAATGGCAATGATTGCCGCCAAAATTACAACAATAATCGTTACCACAAGGATCTTCGATGCCTGTGCAGTAATGATGGACGCCGGCACAAGCGCACATACAACGAAACCGGAATCCAGCTTCGAATATAAGAATAATTCTTTTCCATCATTTACATATGTATAACCATCATTCGTCTCTGTATCTGCGATAACCTCATCCAAAAATGCATTTCCGACGAAATAATTCTCGCCATCTTCAGAATTATTGATTTCTCCGCCATCCGGTGCAATCAAAGCAACCACGCTTCCCTCGCCAAGATCAAGATTCATAATTGGCTCCTGAATCATTTTCTTGTTAATATCCAGAATCAGATAACCACAAGGCTTGGTGGAATTCGAATAGAACTGTCTTTCCAACGATACGCCGTAATTACCTGAAACATTCTGATCCAGACACGGCCTGCTGGTCACCCACTGTAACCTATTCTCATCAATGGACTTAGCCTCATCCGAACCTGCGAAAACATCATACATCTTCTCTTCCGTTACTTTACTGGTGAAGATTGCTTTACCGTAGTCACACATTACATAAATATTATCAATCATAGCATTACTGATTGTTATGGCCTGATAATATTTACTAATGGTGTTGTAAACATTCGCCTCATTGGTAATGTCTGCCTTATACATCTTCGAATAATAATTCTTAGCTTCTGCATTGCTGATCATTTCCTTACTGCTGGTTTCCAGACTGGTAAACATCAAACGATAGTAATCCGCAGTCTTTACAATCGTCGAGGAGGTTGCTACCTCATAATTCTCAATAATTGCCTTCGAAGCAGTCTGATAAGAAACCACACCAAGAGCGATGATCAGAAGCAGCGGAATAATGAATCCACCAATCAACCGGAACTTAATACTGTTAATCTGCTTTACCTTAAACTCCTTGCGGGCTTCTAACACATCTTCCTTAAGTTCTTCTGCCTCAGCGATAACATTTTCTGCATTTTCACGGAAGGACTGTACACTGTTCTCGATATTGTCTCTGATCTCCTGTGCAGTATCCTGTAAACGATCCTGCAGTGAATCCGTTCCGTTGTCCTGTGGTCCAGCCTCCGCAGAAGAATCGATCGTTTCATCCACGAAAGAGTCTAAGGATATTTCTTCCTCAACGACATCGGATGATGTATTCGAATCCTCATCATGGAATATGTTCTCTTCTGTAACCTCATCATCGGATACGTTTTCTTCTGTATCCCAACCATCCGGATACATCTGTTCCTGAAAAGTGACATTTTCTTCCCCGATAATCTCATTCACTGCATTGTCCTGATTTTCCACTGTATCAACATCATTCATTTTTTCATCCTGCGTCTCTACCGAAATTTCATTTTTATCTTCCAAATGTATCCATCTCCTTTTCCCCCAATCTATTTGTTAATATTTTACCATATTTTCCTATATTTCAGCAACAGAAAAAGTGCCAAAACAAAAATATTTCACATAATTTTTGTTTCAGCACTTCATCCTGATTTTATTGCGTTTGTTCACTGCCTCCCGGATCAAAATCCCGGCAAACCCGAGGCATTATTCCTGCGTCTCATTTTTCTCCGGCTCATTTACAAGAATGTCAATGGACAATTCCTTAAGCTGCTTTTCCTCTACCACATTCGGTGCTTCCGTCAACAGGCAGGATGCATCCTTTACCTTCGGGAATGCGATAACATCACGAATACTATCACATTTTGCCATAAGCATAACCAGACGATCCAGACCATACGCAAGTCCTGCGTGAGGTGGTACACCATACTTAAATGCATCCAGAAGGAACCCGAACTTCTCCTTCGTTGCTTCCTCGGTAAGACCCAAAGCCTTAAACATTCTCTCCTGTACATCCGCCTGATGGATTCTCACACTACCACCACCGATTTCCGTACCATTTAATACAATATCATAAGCCTTGGCACGTACTGCACCCGGATTGGTCTCTAACAGTTCAAGATCTTCATCCATCGGCATGGTAAACGGATGATGCATTGCAACAAAACGTTCTTCCTCATCCGACCACTCGAACTGAGGGAACTCTGTTACCCACAAGAAACGATATTCATTTTTATCAAGAAGGCCCTTCTGTCCTGCAAGTTCAAGACGAAGTGCGCCAAGCACATTCCATACAATCTTATTGCGGTCTGCGGCAAAAAGGAGAAGATCTCCCGGTTTACCATCCAGCGCCTTAACGATAGCATCTAACTCTTCCTCCGTCATAAACTTGGCAAAGGAGGACTTATAGGAACCGTCTTCTGCGATTGCAAGGTACGCAAGACCCTTTGCACCGTAACCCTTTGCAAAATCTACTAAAGCATCAATCTTCTTACGTGGCATATCACCCATTCCATCGGCGTTGATACCACGAACCGAACCACCATTTTCGATTGCTCCGGTAAATACACTGAATCCACAATCCTTAACAATCTGTGTAATATCCTTTAATTCCATTCCAAAACGAAGATCCGGCTTGTCTGAACCAAAACGGTCCATAGCTTCCTGCCATGTCATTCTCTGAATCGGAAGCGGTACTTCCACGCCGAGAACTTCCTTGAACAGGTGTGCCAGAAGTCTTTCATTTACATCAATAACATCATCCACATCAACGAAAGATAACTCCATATCGATCTGCGTAAATTCCGGCTGACGATCTGCCCTGAGATCCTCATCACGGAAACATCTTGCAATCTGCATATAGCGGTCATATCCGGAGCACATCAGCATCTGCTTAAAGAGCTGTGGTGACTGTGGTAGTGCATAGAACTTACCCGGGTGTACACGGCTTGGCACAAGATAATCGCGGGCACCCTCCGGTGTACTCTTTGTCAGCATCGGTGTCTCGATTTCAAGAAAACCTTCCGCCGCAAGAAATGCTCTTGTCAGCGTAGCTACCTTACTTCTCATAATAATATTAGACTGAAGATCCGGTCTTCGAAGATCCAGGCAACGATACTTGAGACGAAGTTCTTCCTTGGTATTAATATTCTCCTCAATCGGAAACGGAGGTGTCTGGGACTCTGAGAGCACACGAATGCTCTTTGCAATCACTTCGATTTCACCCGTAACAAGGGTTTCATTCACTGCACCGCTTCTTTCTTCCACCTTACCGGTAACGGCAACAACGAATTCTCTGCCAAGCTTTGCAGCCTTCTCAAATCCTTCACTGCCAATCTTATCTTCCTCAAAAATAATCTGTAAAATTCCGGAACGGTCTCTAAGATCTAAGAAGATAATTCCTCCCTTGTTACGATTCTTGGCAACCCATCCCATCACGGTTACTTCTCTGCCAATATCTGCCTTAGAAAGTTCTGCACACCGGCATGTTCTCTTTAAGCCCTTCATTGACTCTGCCATTTTTCATTTCCTCCTACATGTCACAATTAATTAAATTCTCTATTCCATCAAAAATCAAACTGCTGTTCTGAATGGTTTCAAGAGTTGAATCCTCATGAATCACCCGTTGAAAAGCAATAAAGACTTCCATGTCATAATTCTTCACTTCATCGATCATGATTTCCACGGCACTTTCGATGGAGAACGCCTTACGATATGGTCGGTCCGAGATCAATGCAGCAAATGCATCTGCTACCTTCAATACTCGGGCTCCCAAAGGAATATCCTCCCCTTTAAGATTATCCGGATATCCGGAACCATCGTAACACTCATGATGATGCAGCACGATATTCAATACATTTGTAGAAAAACCATAATGCTTTAAAATATCGAAACTCAGTTTGGAATGCATACGCATGTATTTCATTTCTTCCACCGCCATGGAGCCTTCATGACGTCCGTAAAGGTATCTCGTCAGCTCCAGCTTGCCGATATCATGAACAAATCCTGCCAATGCCATATCATAGGCAGCCTTTTCATCAATATTCATTTCCATGGCAATCAGATAAGTCAGGTTACTTACCACAATCCCGTGATTCAATCCACTTTTCAAATCGCTTAAAATCGTGCTATCCAAATACCTCATATCGACATCCCATCCTCAAAATAATAAAACAAACACCAAAGACTATTATATTTTTGTCCCGGGCTAATGTCAATAAGCAGAGCAAACTACTTTCCACCGGACAGACTACTTCCCATACATTTGCATAAAATGATACATGGCACCAATCAGGTTCGAGTCGTTTAAAAATTTACATGGTTTTATGGTTATTCCCCTGAACACGATGGTTAATTTCTTCAACTGATCCACGTAACGCTGAATTCCCTGAATAAATCGCGGTTCTGCGCTGATGCCGCCGCCAATCAGAATCACCTGAGGGTCAAAGGCAGCCTGCATATTACAACACTCCTTGGCAATATTAAAATACAGATCCTCAAGGATGTTCATAACACTTTCATCCCCCTCATCCACCCATCGGTAAATCATCTCACCATTCACCTTGGAATAAGGAATTCCCTTAAGATGTGCCACCTGATTACACAATGCTGCCACGGCAATCCTGGAACTTGCAATAAAGGGAACATGATCAATGTATTCTTCAATCGGAATATCACGCCCTTCCGCCTGCATAATGTTAGGTATATCCCGCCGTTTCATATCGCTTAAGAAAAATGAAAATTCTCCTGCGGACAAATGCTTTCCACGATGAATCCGACGATTCTTAACTACGGCACCTCCCACTCCGGTACCAAAAACAAATAAAATGGCATCCTCACAGTCACTGGCATTGCCCTTCCACACTTCAGCAAGTGCTGCACATTTCGCATCATTTTCTAAGGACACCGGAAGATGATCACATCGCTTAGAAATTCTTTCCCCCAGATGAACCTGATCCAGATAAACCAGGTTGCCACCTCCGTAGACGATACCATTATCCACATCAATCTGACCCGGAAGCGACATTGCAATACCCTGAATGTGATCCGTTTTCTTATATTTATCATAGATTCTGCCGATCAGTTCTACGAATTCTCCCGAATCGGTCCCCGGCTTACAGGGTGTAGGAAGCTTGCCTTTCTCACCCATGGTTCCCTCTTTGTCCATCAAAGTGTACTTTATATAGGTTCCACCCACATCAATCACAAGATACATAAGCTTCTCCTTTAGATTTCTTCACCATTGGTGGCAATGACACGCTGATACCATTCAAAAGACTTCTTTCTGCTGCGGGCCAAAGTTCCCTCACCTGCATTATTCTTATCCACATAGATAAATCCATATCGCTTATCCAACTCGCCGGAAGACGCACTCACAATATCAATCGGTGCCCACATGGTATAGCCAAGAAGATCCACACCCTCGTACTCAACAGCATCCTTCATCGCCTTAATGTGTGCTCCCAGATAATCAATACGATACTGATCGTCCACGGTTCCATCCTCTTCCATCTTATCGTAAGCTCCGTAACCATTCTCAACAATAAACATCGGCTTCTGATAACGGTCATAGAACCAGCTTAATACATAGCGAAGTCCAAGCGGGTCAATACCCCAGCCCCAATCACTATACTGTAAATGTGGATTACGAGGAAGCTTCCCCGTCTCGCCATCCCACACATATTCCTTGTCCATGGAATTCCCGTTAATGACCATGGACATATAATAAGAAAATCCGATATAATCCACACAGCCTTCCTTCAAAGCTTCAAGATCTTCCTTAGTCACGTCAATCTTTAAATGATGGCGCTCCCATAATTTTAAAATGTGTGCCGGATAATTTCCACGTACATGCACATCCGCATACCAGTAACGACAATGTTCTGCTGCCATCGCCGCCATCATGTCCTCCGGCTTACAGGAATATGGATAAACCGGTGTCATCGCAATCATACAGCCAACCATCATCGAAGGATCAATCTCATGGGCAATCTTAACCGCCTTTGCACTGGCAACCAACTCGTAATGTGCTGCCTGAAACATTAATTCCTCCTGATTTTCCCCCTCTTTTACAAGAATACCACTATCCTGTAAAAGATGATGTTTTGAGGAATACTCACTCTGATTATTAATCTCATTAAAAGTCATCCAATACTTTACCTTGTCGTGATACCGTTCAAAACAGGTCTTTGCAAAACGTACAAATAATTCAATACATTCACGATTCCGGAAACCACCGTAACGCAAAGTCATCTGATATGGCATTTCAAAATGAGATAACGTAACCACCGGTTCAATATTATATTTCTTACACTCATCGAAGAGTTCATCATAGAAACGGAGTCCCTCTTCATTTGGCGTAGGATCATCTCCATTAGGAAAAATGCGTGTCCATGCAATCGAAGTGCGGAAACACTTAAATCCCATCTCTGCAAATAAAGCGATATCCTCTTTATAGCGATGATAAAAATCGATTGCTTCGTGATTCGGATAATACTCTCCTTCAACAATTCCATCCGTAATTCTACGGGCAATACCATTGCCACCGGCAGTCTCTATATCCGCCGCACAGATTCCCTTGCCCCCTACATTATAAGCTCCCTCTGCCTGGTGTGCCGCAATCGCTCCACCCCACAAAAAGTCTTTACGCATAATAAGCCTCCCTGTATTAAAAATGAATCTTATATATCCTTTAAACGGTCTGCAATGATATATTCCTTTACCTTGTTGAACTTACTTTGTTTGTAAGCACCCTCATGAACTTTCTGCGAATAAGGAAGTACGATGGCTAAATCCATATGTGCTCCTTCATCATAACCATCCGGCTCGGTGCTGTAGAAATAATCATTCCACATCTGTTCATCTGCGTTCTTAAAACGATCCGGCTCAAGATAAATCATTTTCTTGCGCTCCTCATATATAAAAGCATGGGCAGCAAGCGGTGAGAGAAGTTCAAATTCTTCTGCACTTACATCTTCAAAAATTGCCGGCAGTTCATCCGCCACAACACATTCCACGCCGCGCACAATCTTCGTTCCGAGAGCCTCGAATTTCATTTCCTTCTCCGTAAAATGTAACTTCAAGAGCACACCAATGTCTGTGTATGGATGGGCTCTCTGATAATCCGTATCAAAGATAAAGTTCCCCAAAGAATAAAAGATTGCTTTACCATCCGGAAATGTCTCGTAGTTCTCCGGTACATGCGGATGATGTGCCACCACCACATCCGCACCAAGTTCAAGGTATTTAATATAGCGATCTCTTGTATATGGATTCGGAAGGTCTGCAAATTCCTCACCACCATGGGCAACCACAATGCACCAACGACATTTCGACTTAACTTCATCAATGCGCCTCTTAATCAGGTCCAGGTCATCCCAGCGAAATACGCCGGGTTCTGTCGCCGTTGCCGGAATACATTCCGCCATGTAAGCTACACCAAAAAGTCCAATGCCGCCTGCCTCCTCAAGATAGACCGGTTCTGAAGCTTCCACCTCATTCACACCGGCACCAATCGTCCTGCTTCCAACCGATGCAGCAATTTCTCTTGTCTTTATAAGTCCTTCCATCCCCACATCCATAATGTGGTTATTGGAAATGTTCCAGATATCCGCTTGAACCGACTGTAATACGCAGGTGGCATTGGGATTCATACAGTGAAAAAAGATACCCCTGCTGCCATCGTCCTTTCCATCAAACATCGCACCTTCCACATTTGCCACCACATGGTCTGCACCGCGAAGGAATGAAAGAACGGAATCATCTAAAAGTTTCTCATCTTCCCATCGATGATCCATGTATCGATCAAAACCAATATCTCCTGTAAATGCAATTGAACACGATTTACCCATATGAATTCCTCCTAAAGAATACGTCTATATTGCAATATTTTATTCTGCCAACTTCTTCAAAGCAGCAACCAGAAGTTCCCAGGTTCTTTGCGTGGAGGCTATGTGTAAGCGTTCCCTAGGCGTATGAATATCCGTAAGGTCCGGTCCAAAGGATATACAATCAAGATCCGGCATCTTACCCGATAGAATTCCACACTCAAGTCCGGCGTGAAGTGCCTCGATTGCCGGTTCTTCACCATACAACTCGCGAAATGCCTCACTCATCTTATCGCGAAGTGGCGAATTCGGACGATATTCCCATGCGGAATAGTTACTGTTAACCGTAACATTTCCTCCCAGGCACTCGCAGATTAATGTAACCTTTTCAAGTAATTCTCGTTTCTGGGAATTCACGCTGGAACGAAGCATCATGGAACAGACAACATCCTTATCCTCCATATACACTCTTCCAAGATTCAGCGAAGTCTGCACAAGGCCCGGTACATCCGCACTCATATTCTGAACTCCATTGGGAACACAGAACAGGAATCCGATACTTCTCTTGGTGCTATCCGCATCCATTGGGATCATCTGATTCTTCACTTTACGCATACCAATCCTGATCCCACCATCCGAGGTTTGATATTCCTTACGAATCTCAACTTCAAGCTGTGCCAATAGTTCATTCATTTTATCCGCATCATTGGTAGCAACAATCGCCTGGGCACTTCTTGGTATGGCATTATCTTTCGCTCCCCCGGTGATGCTTACAATACGAAATGTAACATCATTACTTAATTCATGTAAAATTCGTCCAAGCTGTACATTGGCATTGGCACGGCACATATGGATTTCCTCACCTGAATGACCTCCGATCAGTCCCTCTATATATACCTCCACATGCTCACCCTGAAAGCTTTCCCGGTGAATCGGAATTCGACAGAGAATTCTTGCAGAACCGGCACAACTAACGGTTAGTACCTTTTCCTTTTCAGAATCAATATTAAGCATATAGCTTGCTTTCAAATCCTTAACATCTAATTCTCCGGCACCAATTAATCCAATCTCCTCATCTACGGTAAAGAGACATTCCAAAGGACCATGAACCATCGAATCATCCTCCAAAACAGCCAGTGCCATAGCAACCGCAATTCCATCGTCACCACCCAGGGTTGTACCACGAGCGCCAATTCGATCTCCCTCGACAAAGAGATCCAGTCCTTCATTACTCATATCCTTGGCACAGTCGTCATCCTTCTCACAAACCATGTCCATATGTCCCTGAATCATTACCGTAGGAGCATTTTCACATCCTACAGAGGCCTTTTTCCATATGATTACATTATTCGAATCATCCTGTCGATACTTTAAGCCTTTGTTTTTTGCAAAAGCAACCAGATAATCACTGATTGCTCTGGTCTCTCCGGAACCATGTGGAATACTGCAGATTTCCTCAAAATACTTAAATACATTTTCCGGTTTCAATCCTTTTAATACATTCATCTCCATCTTATACAACCCTCCTTAATAAGGCAAAAGCCCATGCAGACCGTATCAAACCGCCTGCACAGGCATTATATTTCATACTGCTATAAAAGGGCGAGTGCCTGCATGATATGAGCACAAAGAATGGCAACCGGAGTACCGATGACATAGCCAACAAGTGCCATTAAGATGCCGACAGGTACAAGTGCACCCGAGTAGGAACCCGCAAGTACAGGAGCTGAAGCCGTACCACCGATATTTGCAAGGGATGCAACACCGGCAGTAAACATATCAAGCTTTATGATCTTACAAATAATAAGCATCAATACGGTATGGATCGCTAATACGATAAAGCCTGTAATAATCCATGCCGGAGCATCGGCAAGTTCCAAAAGGCTTGCACGGGAAGCCAAAAGAGCGATTACGGTGTAAAGTAAGAGGTTCGATACTTCTGCAGAACCTGCAACCTTACCCAGCGGTGTCACCGCTGCAATCAGTGAAATCGCAGTTACAAGCAATACAATCCAGGTCGCCTTGTCCGAAAATCCCGTAATACTGTAAAGCTTGGAACCAAGATTCGTAGCGACAGCACTGACAAGAAGGGATGTACCGATAAGAAGGATTAATCCCTGGAAGGTAATTGGCTTTACGTTCTGCTTTGACTCTTCTTCAAGACGAGCAGATACAGAATCAAGGGCTGTTGTATCTGCCTTAGTCCACTTGTTGAACTTCGGCGCCAGCTGAATTGCCCAAAGAAGGAACATTACCCATAAAGAGTAATCAATGGAATCGATAACAAGTGCATATCCCATATCTGCTTCACTGATATTCAATGCTGTCTGAACCGCAACCATGTTACCGCTGCCACCAATCCAGGAGCCACAGAGAGCGCCAAGTCCCATCCATGCATCGTTACCGATCACACCTTTCATAATAAGGAATGCGCCAATAAATCCAATCACAATTGTTAAAGTTGCAGACAACACCCCAATAAGCATCTTTGGTCCAAGCTTAATTACCTTTCTGATATCACAACGAAGTAACATCGCAAATATCATTGCATATGTAAGATTATTTTTTAATGCACTGTAAGCGGGCTTTGTCTCAGCCATATCCCAGACATTAAGGGTACATAAAAGCATTGCTAATAAATAGCAAAGAACTACTGCAGGAATGAACTTAAAGAACTTCGCTGCCACACCTTTGGATGTTTTCTCCAAAGTAACCAGTACCGCCGCCATAAATACAAGGACAGCGATGTAAGTAAAACCGTTTGTGATCATATAGGTTCCTCCAATCATTTGTATTAAATTCTATACATTATTTTAACCTTAAAGCACCCTTTTTAGCAAGAGAAAAACTTCCGTTTCCGGTCAATCATTTCATCAATGCGCTCAATGTAATTCTTTACATCCTTCACATTCTCGACACGCTCAATTCGGTTTTCCTTGGGGAATACAATTTTCGTTGAGGCTCCGGCACCACACGCAACGATGGTCTGCACTTCCTCCATAATCAGAATGTTATATAATCCCTCCATTCCCTCTTTCGCATATCCCACGTTCTCGAAGTTTCCGGCCATATTCTTCTGACGGTACAGATAATATGGATGAAGCCCCATATTTCTTGCGTATTCGGCCGTCATAGTAATGATTTCATCGGTATTTAAGATCTGTTCCTTGAACTTATCCTTCCAGAGATTCAAGGCTGCCGCACGCTTAATAGCCAGGGAATGTACGGTAAGATTCTCCGGTGCGAGCTTTCGTACTTCCTCCATTGTGTAACGCACATCTTCCATGGATTCCCCCGGAAGACCTACAATTAAGTCCATATTGATATTGTCAAATCCACAATCTCTTGCCATATGAAAGGCATCCACCACCTGCTCCACCGTGTGACGACGCCCGATCAGATCCAGCGTCTTTTGATTCATCGTCTGTGGATTAATGGATATTCGGGACACCTTGTGTTTCTTTAAAGTCTCCAATTTCTCCCGTGTTACGCTGTCCGGGCGTCCTGCTTCCACCGTAAGTTCCTTCACATGAGACAAATCAAAATGTGTCTCAAGGAAACGAAGAATACGATCCAGCTGCTCCGGTTCTAACGTGGTTGGTGTTCCGCCACCAAAATACACCGTATCAAGAACCTTTCCCTGATACTGTTTTGCCACATACGTAAGCTCGCGAATTAACGCATCCACGTAGGCATCCGTCTTCGTTCTCCACATCCCAATAGGATAAGAAGTAAAGGAACAATAAAGACAAGTGGTTGGACAAAAGGGTACCCCGACATACAGACTATAACCATTCTGATAATCGAGCTTCTTAAGCAATGCCTTTTCCCGCTTTGCCACATCCAATGAAAGATCCATCTTGGCAGGACTCACAAAATACTTTTCCGAGAGAAAATGACGTATCGAAGTCTCGTCATCTCCCTCCTCCAGCCGGCTCATGACAATCTTCGTCGGTCGGACTCCTGTAAGACTCCCCCATGGAAGATCCTTCTTCGTCTCCTTATGTAACGCCTGATACAATGCTGTCTTCAGCGCATCATAAATACACTTCTTTGTCTCTTCCTCGATACAGATTCTCGTTTCTTCTCCCCCGATTAAAACCGATGCCCATTCCTTAGAGACGACAACCTCCACCACGACATCCGCCTGTGACTCATTAGTGGACTGTTCTTCCTTCTCCTCGGTCACACCTTCCGCATCCTCCGGTTTCATGCATACACGAACCTCATGAAAGGGATAGAATGCCTTAATCAGCACCTTTGCCTCATCACAATATGTATCATCATTGATATTTAACAATATCATTTATGCTTTCCTCTTACTTTCCAATACCTTATATAAAACCGTTGCCACACCCAACGCCACGATAAATCCAACAATCACATAGATCCCATAAGCAGGAGCAAATGGCACACCGATACTTTCAACCAGCCATACTACCAGCCCGCGAGTTGCCGCAAGTACAGTCCAATGGGTCAGATAGAAATAATATGAGATATTCCCCATAAACACTACCGCTTTTCTTTTCAGGAACGTAAATGCCTCCGGCTTTATAAGGATCATTCCGCATAAAATCATGCAACCAACGGAAGAAACCGGGAAAATAATATCCTCACTCACTCCCCCGATGGTATAATTTCTACCCAGCGCAATGAGGCAGACAGAAACTACCACACCAAGATAAATACACCAATTTTTCCACTTTCTGATTCCATCAAGCCAATGTTCATTCACGCTGTGATGCAGTATGCCTCCCAGTACAAATGCCGGTACCCAGTGAAACAAAGAGATCCCCACAATCGTATTCAGAACATAGCATACCAGTACCACAAACAAAAAATAACTCGCCGTACAGGATTTCTTCTTAAAAATCGGCAAATAATATAATGGCAGATAAAAAAACGGCAGCAAAAATACCATACGCATCTCGATGATCATCGTCCACACCGGTGGGTCCACACAGCCTGCATCCGTATGTTTAACTACCATGAGCATCTGAATGATAAAATCCTTTACAGTAAAATGCTGGCTCCAGGAGGTAGCCAGAGTCACACCAAAATAAGGATCGTACTTTTCGCTGTATCCAATGATGAGCATACCTGCCAGACCGAAAAACAGTCCAAACCAATAAGCAGGATAGATTCTCTTGATTTTATTCCAGATTCCCTTCACCGTTTTCTGAATTGAAAAAGGTGCCCGGAATGCAAAGTATCCGGACAGGAAAAAGAACATCATAACCGCTGCGCTTCCGCTAAAAAACACGCCAAAGGGAGTATGTTCCAACACATTTACAATTCCGGCATAGTAAATTACATGGGATACAAATACAATAAATGCTGCTATCCCCCTTAATCCCTGTATCTCTTGATTCTTCATTTTATCTCCTGTATGTTCGTCAAAATACTATTCATCCGAACATCATATCATTCTTATAACAATTGAATTATAAATATTGCACACAACAATTATTCATTTTCTCGTAAGACAAAGTGGTAGCGTCCCCGTGTCCCGGATAGACTTTCACATCATCCGGCAAAACAAATAACTTATCCCGAATGGACTTTAATAATTCTGCCGGGCTACCTGTCGGAAAATCCGTCCGTCCCACCGATTCATGGAAAATCGTATCACCGCTCATCAGGATATGTTCTTCCTCCAGATAATAGCAACAGCTTCCCTTCGTATGCCCCGGTGTATGCAGTACCTTAAATTTCATGCCCGCAACATCCAGAACCTCTCCATCCTTCACCGTATGACCAATCCTCCACACCCGTGAATCCAGAAAGGAGCTGGAGAGATTCCATGCCGCACTTTGAATGATTTCCTGTTCATCCTCATGTCCGTAGCATTCAATATCATATTTTTCGCAGATCACGCTTCCTGCCATCATATGATCAAAATGTCCGTGGGTCAGAAAAACCGCCTTGGGAATATAACCCTTTTCTTCTACCCGCTCTATAATGGCATTGCTGTTATCCGCCGGATCCACGATAACGGTCTCCATGGTATCTTCATTGACAATAAAGTAACAATTGGTTCCAACCATTCCTAAGGTCTTATAGTCTACTTTTACCTTCGCCATATGCCACACTCCTTAATGATTTGAATCTATCCTCTGGTTCTCTCGATATCAAGCACGCCTTCCACATTACGGATTTTTTCCACCATTCCCTGTAATTCCTCTGTGGAATGAACATCAAAGGAAATCAGAATCGTCGCCTTTCCCTGCTTATTAATGCGGCAGTTCATAGCCGAAACACCAATATTACGCTCTGTGAGCACCTTTGTAATATCCACGATAATACCAATTCGATTGATGGCATAGATACTAATCTCCACCGAATACTTCTCATTCTGAGTAATACTATCCGCCTGCCACTCCGCATCAATAAGGCGATTTTGCTCTATCGTAGGCAGATTCAGTACATTGACACAATCCGTGCGATGGATGGAGATTCCTCTTCCTCTTGTAACAAAACCAACAATTTCATCCCCCGGAACCGGCATACAACATCTTGAAAATCGAACCGCTACATCATCCACGCCCTTAACAATGATGCCACTGGAAGCCTTCTTATGCACACTCTTCTCCTCGGCATTGGCGCCCGTGGAACTTTGATTTCCTACACTGGCCACATGTGCCCGTTCAATGGATGCAAGGATATCCTCATCGGTAAGTTCCTTCTTTTTCTTCTTCTCCAGTTCTTCACTCAGCTTATTAACAACCTGGCTTTCCTTCAATCCACCATGGCCTACTGCTGCCAGAAGAGAATCCCAATCATGGAACCCGTACTTGGTCAGGGTCTTTTCCTGAAGCTCCGGTACCATAATTTCCGACAGATTGATGTTCTTACCCTTACAGTAAGTATTGATAAGTTCTCGTCCGCGGATAATATTATCTTCCTTTAATTCCTGTTTAAACCACTGATTGATCTTATTGCGGGCCTGGGCACTCTTGACGATCGCCAGCCAGTCTCGGCTCGGGCCCTTGGAATTGCCTGAAGTCAGGATTTCAACACGATCACCATTCTTTAATACATAATCAATATTAACTAATCTGCCATTAACCTTGGCTCCCACCATCTTGTTACCCACGGCACTGTGAATGCTGTAGGCAAAGTCAATCGGTGTGGAACCCGCCGGCAGGTTTTTAACATCGCCGGATGGAGTAAAGCAGTATACCGCATCGGAGAACAAATTCAAATCACTCTTAACCGAAGAGATAAATTCCTTATTATCGGACATATCCTTCTGCCACTCTAAGATCTGACGCAGCCATGCCATCTTTGCCTGCTCGTTGTCATCCCCCTTATTGCCTTCCTTATATTTCCAATGTGCCGCAATACCATACTCTGCAATACGATGCATCTCATGGGTACGAATCTGAATCTCAAAGGGTTGTCCCGTGGAAGAAATCAGCGTCGTGTGCAGTGACTGATACATATTCTGCTTCGGCATGGCGATATAATCCTTGAATCGTCCCGGAATCGGCTTATACATTTCATGAATCACACCCAGTGCGGCATAACAATCCTTCACCGTCTCCACACGGATACGAACTGCAAAGATATCATAGATCTGATCCAAGGTCTTATTCTGATTCACCATCTTACGATAGATACTGAAGAAATGCTTTACACGTCCGTCAATCTGTGCTTCGATTCCCGCATTGTCAATATGCATCTTTACTTCACGAATAATACTTGTGATAAAGGTCTCTCTTTCCTTTTGACTAAGACTGATGGTCTGAACCAGATCGCGATAAACTTCCGGCATCAGATACTTCATGGAAAGATCATCCAGTTCCACCTTGATTTTGGAAATACCCAGACGACTTGCAATCGGAGAATAGATCTCCATGGTTTCCTTGGACTTTTCCTTCTGTTTCTCCGGTTTCTGATACTGCATGGTACGCATATTATGGAGTCGGTCGGCAAGCTTTACAAGCACGACACGGATATCCTTTGCCATGGCAAGAAACATCTTTCGAAGATTTTCTGCCTGAAGCTCCACTTTATCCGTGGAATAATTCAACTGGGTCAACTTCGTAACGCCATCCACCAGAAGCGCAATTTCCTCACCGAATTCCCGCACAAGATCATCATGGGTCATCACGGTATCTTCCACTACGTCATGAAGAAGACCGGCCACGATGGTCTCCTTATCCAGTTCCAGATCTGCCAGAATAATCGCAACGCAGATCGGGTGAATAATATAGGGTTCACCGGATTTACGTTTCTGCCCATCATGTGCCTTGTAAGCAATCTGATATGCTTTTTCAATCATACTGAGATCCGTATTCGGGCGGTAACGCTTAATACTCTTAATTAACTCTGCATACAATTCCTCCGGGCTGGTAAAATCAGCCGGTGCTGAAACGGCCTTCTCTTCTTGTACAATTTTTTCGTTAATGTTCTTCTCCTCTATCATAGCGCACCTGCTTTCCATAACAAACCTTTTCCATAAACTCCACTACTTGTAAACGGATTTTTTCTTAAATCTCTCAAAATAAAAAAAGGACTAATAATCCATATTAGCCCTTATATTATAAAAGTTATGATAGAAAAATGCAAGCCTTCACATTCCCATAATGGAAAACGCCCGGATTCCTTCCTCATTGACAATATACACATAATCCCCTATATAGACACTCCGTGTCCCGTAAATATTACTGTCATTTAAGTCAAAGCTTACAAGTTCCACAAATCCGGCATTCGTATAAGTGTAGACACGATAGGTGCAGGATGCCCCTGTACGGTTATAATAATCCTCCGTAACAAAACCGAAGAGATTCTTCTGCGGATCAATCATCACCATCTTGTAATCATACAGGGCCGGTGAATAAGCGGCATCATTCAGAATCATCTTATCTTCCTCCGTGACATCATACGGATCCGTGATATCAAACATGGAAAGCTTGATGTAATCCTGATTCCAGCCTTGTTTATTTTCCATCTGCTCTATTCCGATTCCAAGAAGTCTGCCGTCGCCATACGCATGCAGATACTCTGAGAATCCCGGTATTTTCAGTGCTCCCATGATTTTCGGATTTTGGGGATCAGACAAATCCACAGAATAAAGCGGGTCTGTTTCACGATAGGTTACAAAATACGCCGTATCCCCCATGTAACGCGCCGAATAAATACGTTCTCCCTGGGCCAGTCCTTCGATACTTCCTGCCACATTTAAATCCTTATCCAGCACAAATACATTATTGACACTTCCCCCATTGGACGGATAACCGGTCGTCATCATTCGGAGATATCCGTTATATTCATTTACTGCAAAGGTATCCTTTACCACACCCGGCACCTTTCCCTCCGATATGGCACCAATCAGTCCGTTCTCACTGACATAATCGATTTTACGGATATCCGTGACGCGGTTTCCCCCATTTTTTCCGGAATCATAGGATGTACGGTAAAGGTACATGTTCTCATTTCCCATGTAGAATGTTCCGTTAAATCCAAGCACCGCCGCCGAATCGATTTTTTTCATATCTTCCGTGATGTCCACACTGGAAATCACTGTATACACAGTACCTTCTGACTCTTCCGGAATATAGATATCCTCCGGCGCAATCAGTTCATCGCAGACAAAGGGAATAAATGTTTTCGGATTGGATTTCTTTATATTATTCACATCACTGTAAACCTCTGTGACAACATAAACGATATCTTTGATCTTTCTCGTCTCTATACTTTCCCCCTCCTGTGAAAAAGCACCGACATATTCCGGATTTTTCCTATTCGTGATATTATACTTTACCAGGGTAACCTGATATTTATCATCCCGGTAAGAACTTCCTGTGGCAAGCAGGACATCCCCATCTACGTAAATTTCACTCAGGCTTCCAAGACCTTCGATATATAGATTGGTTATCTTTTCCGTCTTTTCACCGTCAACGCTGTAAATCGTTACCGTGTGCAGGTCAGAACTTGCATAATAAATATATTTTCCATCCGTCTTTATGATATCCGCCTCATCGATCCCAACGGTCTGAACATTGGTTTTCGAATATCCTGTACCTCCCCCGGCTTCCTCCGGTGAACCTTCCATGGTTCCCATTGTTCCGCTTGCCGCCGTATCCGAAGCCGCCCATGTTTCTTGCTTAACCATTTCATTTTCAAGTATACCATCGTATCCATTGGTTGCAGTCTTTTTATTGCCTCCGTCAAATAACTTTACGAACCAGTTTTGTTCCGGTGTCTTATATTGGGCAAGCTCCTCATAAACCTCATCATAGCCGGACACATTTCCCGTCCGGGCAATGACAGGACTTTCTTCCTGTTCCATGCTGATGGATTCACTGTTATCCACCCCTGCCATGTCAGATTTTATGGTATTATTCTGTTTTCCGATTATTCCCTGATAAGCAAATACTGCCACAATCAGTACCGCCGCTGCCGATACCAGCCCTGCCGTTTTTCTGGTGGTAACACCCCTTCTTATTTTCTCAAAGGAAATCACTTTCTTTTTCTTCTTCGAATCACTGATTGTATTCATAATGTTTTCCGGCAAAAGTTTTTCCGGCACATGAATATCTTTTGTGCTTTCATTCAACTGCTCTATAATCTTCTTCTCATCCATTGCCAATTCCTCATTCCTTCTTAATCATTCAATTCCCTTGCCATTTTTTCCAGTGTTCTTTTCCGGATACTGCGGACTGTGTTGGCATTCATTTTAAGAATCCCACCAATTTCCCTGCTGTCGTATCCGCCAAATACCGAAAGTGCCACAATCATGCGTTCTTTTTGTGGGAGTTTTAAAAACATCTGCTTTACCGAAAGGTTCAGTGCCATGTCTATATATTCCGCTTCCTCCGGCACTTCCCCATCGGCTGCCACATAATAGTCCCTCATTTTTACCTTACATTTGTTGGACAGAATCCTAAAAATCCATGTCCCGAACACATCCGGATTTTTTAATTTGCTTATGCCGGCATAAGCGTCTGCCATCGTTTCACTTACCGCATCCTCTGCGTCATGCACGCCCCTTAACGTGTATGCGGCATAGCGGTATAACTTCGTGTAATACATTTTGTATAGTTCTACAAAAGCATCCTTTTCCCCTGCGATGGCTAATATCACAAGTTTCCTCTCATCCATGTCTTTTCTCCAATCGATCGATTCTTCCGTAAGCAACGGATTTTACTATATTCTGTACTTAGTCTTTTCATATAATATAGCAAAAAATCCATTTTTTAACACCTACATACTATAAGTGTTTGAAAAATGGATTCCTGTTGCATAAATTGGTAATTTTTTCAAAATATTTAAGAAAGCCAACGGTGCCTATTCAAACTGCGCGTAGTACATTTTCTTATAAATTCCATCCTGCGCAATCAGTTGGGAGTGCGTTCCCTGTTCGGCGATTTTTCCGCCTTGTACCACAAGAATGGTGTCTGCGTTACGAATGGTAGACAACCTGTGAGCGATAACGAAACAGGTCTTGTCTTTCATGAGATTCCTCATTGCCTGCTGAATCAATATTTCCGTCCGTGTATCCACATTGGAAGTTGCTTCATCCAGGATCAGCATTCTGGTGTCCATAAGCATTGCCCGGGCAATGGTAAGAAGCTGCTTCTGTCCCTTAGAAATATTGGTTCCTTCCTCGGTGAGGATGGTGTCATAACCATCCGGAAGGGATTCAATAAAATCATGTACCCTTGCTGCCTTGGCTGCCGCAATGACTTCCTCCCTTGTGGCGTTTTCCCTGCCATAGGCTATATTTTCAAAAACCGTTCCCGTAAACAGCCAGGTATCCTGTAATACCATGGAATAGGACCGGCGCAGGGAATCTCTTGTCACCCTGCGGATTTCGTTATGATCTACATAAATGGCGCCTTCATCCACATCATAAAAACGCATCAACAGATTAATAATGGTAGTCTTTCCGGCACCGGTAGGTCCTACGATTGCCGTAAGACTGCCTGGTCTGGCATTTAGATTTAAGTCCTTCAGGACAGGTTTTTCCGGCACATATCCAAAGGTTACATCCTCAATCCGTACATCTCCTGTCACATCCGAAAGTTCTTTGGCTCCAACAATATCCAATGCTTCCTTGGGTTCATCAATGAGACGGAACACTCTCTCCGCTGCTGCAAATGCTGACTGAAATTCATTCATGATATTTGCTGCTTCATTAATCGGTCCTGAAAATTTACGGGAATACAAAACAAAGGAGGAAATGTTGCCAAGACTGATTCGCCCCTTGATAAAGAGAATTGCGCCAAATACCGTAATCAGAGAAAGGGACAGATTGTTGATGAAATTAACGCTGGGACCTGTCATGGTTCCAAAATAATCCGCCTTGTAAAATGCACCAACCACCTCGTTGTTGTGCGTATCGAACTTTTGAATTACATTTTCTTCCTGATGATATGCTTTTATGGTCTTATGCCCTGCTATCATTTCCTCCACATAACCATTCATTCGTCCGATGGATGCGGAACGTGCCCGAAAAAGCGGTCTGGTTCTTCCTGTCAGGAATTTTGTAATCATAAAAGAAAGCGGAACCGTAAACACAAATACCAGAATCAACAGCGGCGAAATGGTAATCATCATGGCAAAGGAACCAACCACCGTTATGATACTGGTCAGAATCTGGATAATATCTGTGGAAAGTGACGTATTAACCGTGTCAATATCATAAGAAATCTTACTTAATATTTCACCGGTCTGATGGGTATCAAAATACGATACCGGAAGTTTCCCCAGGCTGTCAAAGACATCCTCTCGCATCTTAAAAATGATTTTCTGGCTGATATGGATCATCAGAATGGCAAGCAGATAGGCAAATATGGATGAGAACAGAAAAAACACTGCCATCAATGCCGCATAATAATAAACTCTGCTAAAATCCACTTTCCCCACACCCGGTTCAATGGCATCAATGGCAAGACCGGAAAGTTTGGGTCCTACCAATGATAAGAGATTGCTTGCAAGGGACATGATAAGCGCCAGAAACAAAAGCCACTTAAAATGCAAAAGATACCCTCCAAGGCGTGCAATGACACCACGTTTTCCAAGACGTCTTACCGTCTCCTCTTCCGGTCCGTTAAAATTATTTTTACCCCGTCCTGCGCCCTGCACTTCGCGAAGTGTTGATTCAAAGCTTGCCATGATTATAACTCCTTTTCATAACACCACCAATTTCCCCGTTTGAATAACTTTACACCGCCAGCTGTGATTCCCCAATCTCCCTGTAAATCGCACAGTCCCTCATAAGTTCTTCATGCGTTCCGTATCCCAGAACATTTCCCTGCTCCAATACAAGAATCTTGTCGCAGCTCATGACGGAGCTGATTCGCTGTGCAATAATAATGGATGTGGTGTCACCATAATTTTGCACAATTGCCTTACGAACAGCCGCATCTGTCTTATAGTCCAGTGCGCTGGAAGAATCATCCAGAATAAGAATTTGCGGATTACCGGCAAGTGCTCTTGCAATGAGAAGTCTCTGTTTCTGTCCACCGCTAAGGTTGGCTCCCTTAATGGCAACCGCCGAATCATAGCCTTTTTCCATGCTCTCAATATGTCCTGCGATACCGGCATGCTCTGCGGCATTCTCAATCCGCTTCTGATCAAGTCCACGTCCCAGATTAATATTTTCCAGAACCGTATCTTCAAATATGGTATCATTCTGAAACGCCACGCCGAACATACTGTGAAGTTCATCCTGCTGGAAGCTTCGGATATCTTTTCCATTAATGAGAATACACCCCTCATTGACATCATAAAAACGCATCAAAAGGCTGATAAGCGTTGTCTTTCCCGAACCGGTTGCGCCAATGATTCCAAGCCTTTCCCCTTTTTGTAATGCAAAACTGACATGATCTAAGTTCTTATGTCTTCCGTTATAAGAAAACGAAACATTGCGAAACTCAATATGATATTCGCCCTTTGCATCGGAATTCGGAACATTCGCATAAAGCCGCGATACCGCTTCCATGTCACCACAGGAATCAATGACCTGCATGATACGTCCGGCAGAAGCAACTGCCTGGGACATTTTCACAAAAAGACGGGTAATGGAAAGCATCGCATTTAAAATAATTGTAAAATATGTTAGAAATGCCACAATCTTGCCGCTCTCCGTAAGTCCCGCATTGACCCGGTACGCACCTACCAGAATGACCAGAACCCATCCCATGTTCAGGATGAAATTCATGACCGGATTGGTAATTCCCATGGTCATTGCCGCACGTTTTTCACGGCGTACCACCTCCGCATTAATGTCCGAAAAAGTTCTTTTTTCATAATCCGTCTTGGAAAGTGCCTTGATGACCCGGATACCGGCCACATTCTCACGAACCTTACGAATCAGTACATCCACAGCCTCCTGCTGCTTTGTGTAAAGCGGAATTCCCTTTTTGGAAACCAGATACACCAAGATTCCCATAAAGGGCAGAATTGCCACCAGAACCAGTGCAAGGGAGTAATCCAAAGTCAACGTCACCGCAATGCCGCCAATCAGAAGAATCGGCGCACGCACACCAAGTCGCTGCATCATTCCAATGGCATTGTGTACATTATAGGTATCGGAAGTCAGACGGGAAACCAGTGAGCTTTCCGTGAATTCATTGACCGTTTTACAGGATAGGTAAGATACCTTTTCAAACAAATCATGACGAATGGTTTTCATGGAAAGTTCTGCCACCTTGGAAGCAAAACGGTTGGCAAGAATGTTTCCGGACACGGCAAAAAAGGCACATACAATCATGAGAAATCCCCACAAGAACACTTTCCGAATGCTCTGTGTCGGAACTACTTCATCAATCATATATGCCAGAATCCATGGTATGAGAAGATCCATGATGGTTCCAATGAACTTAATCATGAATCCCCCCGCCATTCGTAGATAATATGGTTTTAAATAATATGTCAGAACCTTTTTCATTTATTTCCCTTCATAGATGATAACCGATTCCACATCATAACCGGAGAGTTTTTCACGTCCGTTAAGACCTGCCAGTTCCATCAAGAAGATAATCTTAACAACTTCACCGCCAAGCTGCTCTACAAGCTTAATACTTGCCTCAACAGTACCACCGGTGGCGATCAGATCATCGACAATAACCACCTTGTCTCCCGGCTTAATAGCATCCTTATGCATTTCGATGGTAGCACTGCCATATTCCAGATCATAAGACACTTCAATCGTCTCGCATGGGAGCTTACCCTTCTTACGTACCGGAATAAATGGCTTATGAAGATTATATGCAATCGGCATACCGAAGATAAATCCTCTGGATTCAAGGCCGACAACCGCATCAAAATCCACGTCCTTCACGAATTCTTCCATCTTCTCAATTGCAAGATGAAGTCCATCCGGATCCTGCAAAACACTGGTAACATCACGGAAAATAATTCCCTCCTCCGGAAAATCCGGGATGCTTCTTACATAATCTTCCATCTTTTTCATGATAAAGTTCCTCTTTTCTTTATGTTTATATTAGTGTTTGCGATACTACTAAGATATTACATACAGGATATAGTTTGTATATAATATTTCGTGGCACGTTTGCACTAAGAACGAGCTCGTAGCGCTACATAAGGTGCCAAAATACAATACTCACGCTTCTGCATACATCTTTTCCATGAAATCACGGGTCTCAATAGCATTTTCCGGCTTGGTATTTTCCAGAGAGATATGCACAAAAGGCTTACGTTCCTTGATATACTTCATCAACAACGGATAGTTGAATCCGCCCTGACCTGCCGGAATGGATACCAGTTCATCGCCTTCCACACGATAATCCTTGCAGTGGATCACTGCAATATCATCTCCAAGGATCTCAAAGGCATCCCGGATAATCTGATCCTGATCCTTAATATTTCCCGGATACAAAAGATTCACCGGATCAAAAATGATCTGAAGGTTCGGCGAATTGATTGCATCAAGTACCTTCCTTGCACGCTCTACATTACACACAATATGCTTATACACCGGCTCAATGGCAAATATTACACCCATCTTCTCACAGTATTCTACAACCGGACGAAGATTGTTAATAAAGAGCTCTAACGCTTCCTCCGAATGATTCGCCGGTTCATACTTGTATTCTGCATTAACTGCACCGGTTTCTGTTCCCACAACCGCACAGCCAAGAAGACTTGCAAAACGAATGTGTGCCTTATACTTCTCAAGGATTTCTGCCTGCTTTACCGGATCCGGATGACAAAGATTCAGATAACACCCAAGAACACAGATATCCACCTTGTATTCCGTACATAATTCCTTAATATACAGTGCAAAACCCGGGGTCATCATTCCGATGTCCACCTTATAATCGTACACAGCCTTTGAAAGCGCCAACTGCGTACAATGAAATCCTTTATTGTGAATATTTCTGATCAGCTCATCCAGCGGAGCTTTCTCCATATCATGTGCTCTGATACCTAATCTCATATCTCTACCTTCCCATCCATAAATAAATTTACACATATAATTCACACAAGATAATGTTTGTGTATAATATTTCGTGGCAATTGCGAGCCGTCGCTACTTAGGTGCCGTATTCTGGCGCCTTATGTAGCGCTACGAGCTCGCTCTTAGTGCAAACGTGCCTCGAAATATTATACACAAACAATATCTTTTATGTAATTTAAAATATTATCGCAAACGCCCAAATAAATAATACTCTTTTCTGCAAAAAGTGTCAATAAAGTTACTTGTTTCCCAATGACACTCTTCCCACGACACTCCGGCATTGATCATTCAACACTCACGATATTTTTGATAATAACCTGCAAAGTTTTCCTTCCCATATACTCATTAACCGATGGATAATAGACAATTTTCATTCGTTTCCCTACGGTAATCGAATGATACTCTTCTTCCTCAACGCCAAACTTCAGTGCCTCCACTGTTCTTCCCTGCTCATTAACCAGCAATAATTTCAATACATTCTTATTCTTACCGATAAGATCCACTCTTCTCACGATCAGATTACTGTCTGCAAATACCGGCTTCACATTACCATTGCCAAATGGCTCCAACAGATCCAACTGTTCCACCAGCGACTCGGTGATATAATCCACCGGCATGGCCACATCAATCCACTCCCGTGGTATCAGATCCTCCTCTGTCAAATCACAATCCTCGTTGAGCCTTCTTCGAAATTCATCCAGATTCTCCGCAGGAAGGGATACACCTGCTGCCATGGGATGTCCTCCAAACTGTGTCATAAGATCTTTTACCTTGAGCAAATGCTCGAACATATTATAGCATTCGATAGAACGTCCGGATCCCTTGATTCCATGCTCCCCATTGGTAAGAATGATGGTTGGTCTGTAAAATCGCTCCCGTACCTTTCCCGCAATAATACCTGCCACACTCTCATGGCACTCCGGAAGATAGATGACTAAGACCTTATCCTGTTCATACGGACCATGCTCCACTTCTTCAATGGCCTTTTGCTTCTGTTCCTCTGTAATATTCTTTCGCTCTTCATTCAACATTTTTATTTTTTCGGCAAGATTCCCGGCCTCTTCACTACTTTTTGCAAGAAGTAATTCCAGTGAATATTTTGCACTTTCAAGTCGCCCGCTGGCATTAAGACACGGCCCGAGAACAAAGGAAATATGATAGGAACTGATATGCCCGACTTCCAGACCATTGACCTCCATCAATGCCCTTAATCCGAGATTTTCCGTATGATTTAATAAAGCTAATCCTTCCTTTACCAGAATACGATTCTCATCACACAATTCCATAATATCTCCGATGGTTGCCACCGCAACCATCTCAAGAAGCTGATTGAGTATCCCCTGCATCTTTTGACGCAATGCATCCGAATCCACCTGATTTCCAACCGACAATTTACCTGCTGCCACATTTTTATACAGGCATTCGATCAACTTATACGCAACCCCGGCGCCACATAATTTCTTAAAAGGATAAGCACAATCTTCCTGCTTCGGGTTAATAACCGCATCCGCCGGGGGAAGAATGTAGCGCTGATTTCCCTGATCATCCTCCACAAAATGAATATCATGGTGATCCGTCACAATGACTGTCATTCCAAGCTCTTTGGCTCTTGCAATCTGCGGAATCTGTGCAATACCGTTATCACAGGTCAGAATCGTGTCAACCCCCTCTTCTCCTGCTTCCTCCACCAGATGAATGTTAATACCATAGCCATCCGTCACACGATGGGGAATCACATAATCCACATCACCGCCTAATTCCCGCAGGCCACGAAGGAGAATGTAGGTGGAAGATACGCCGTCAATATCATAATCACCGATGATTCGAATCTTTTTCCCCCGGGCAATTCGGTCCGCTAAAAGGTTCATCCCCTTCTCCATGTCTTTCATCAGCATCCCATCATACAAATCGGCTCTGCTGCCATAAAGATACTTTTGAATTGCCTCATCACCCTCGATGTCACGATTGCGCATAATACGGGCAATGACCTTGTCAATATGATATTTTTCACCAATAGCATCAAAATCTGCCTGTTTTGCGTAGATTCGCCAATTTATCTTCATCTAAATTTACCTCAAAACCAATATTAATTTTTCTCCAAAGCCCGGTCCCGCTTTGAAGCAAATGTTGTCTTTTCCTCCTGCATAATATATAATAATCCCAAAATAAAGGGAGGCGTTCTTTGCACAATGAACACAGACAATATCATTCTGATTGGGATGCCCGGCGCCGGCAAAAGCACCATCGGAGTCATCCTTGCCAAGATTCTCGGATATCAATTCATCGATTCCGATTTACTGATTCAACAACAAACCGGAAAGTTATTAAAGGAATTAATCGCCGAACACGGTGATGATGGATTCTTATCCATAGAAAATGACATCAATGCTTCCATTGATGTCCACCACTGTATTATTGCCACAGGAGGAAGCGCTGTCTATGGAGAAGAAGCTATGAACCATTTTAAGAAAATCGGTACTGTAATATACCTTGCCGCATCCTACGAGAGTCTCAACCGGCGTTTATCCAACCTCACGGCCCGGGGTGTTGTACTAAAACCGGGGCAGACGCTTCTTGATCTGTACCATGAGCGTTGTTCACTCTATGAGCATTATGCAGACCTTACCATTGATGAACAATCCTTAGATATTGAAGGTGTCATCGAACGGATCCTATCCGGACTAAAAACTTGTGAAACCGGATTTAAGGAAGAATAATTACCTGGACCTTTTCTCCGGCTTCTTAATACACATACCGTAAACCCATGCAATACTTACAATAATCATAAACACTCCCAGAATCTGGGTGCCATACCACAACACATACATGCCGGAATAGCGCTGTACCAGGTATTCCGATACACCGCCAATGCCAATACCCAGCACAAATATAATCAAAGGAATAATGTTTCCTTTGAAGCTCTTATTGGCTTTGGTGGACATCATCAGATAATAGGCCACCACATATACACAGAATAATGCTCCAAGAAACTGTGATAATCCCATAAAGCTCGCACCCTTATTCAGGGATGCCAATACCTCCCCGGGGAAAGACAGGTGTGCCGCATCATAACGGATCGAATCGATCACAACCTCCATTCCGCCATATAGCACAAGGAATAATCGAAAGGTATGGCCATATGTCTTTAAGGGTGCCTTCTTCTCCCATCCTGCATCTTTCACATAAAATATTACCAACAACACAGTAATCACCAACAAACAGATAAAGGAAACCATAAATGCCGCAAAACGGTATTCTACATCTCCCGCCGAATCGGTGCTGGCGATGGCAAAAGGCAGGTGTTGAAACATTTTGTTTTGAACAAGCATCTTGCCGCGGCACCCATCCGTAAATGCATCCGACAATCGAACCAAAGCGAGGATAAAGGTAAGTCCCGGTGCGACGGCATCTAACATTTCATGATGGGATTTACTCCGGGTAAATGGTCCCAGGGCAAAGGCAACCATCCACACTGCAAACAGTACACCCGGAATCAGAAAATCCCCCTTGGCAAAATTCGTCATTGCATCCTTAAATCCATCATACTGTTCCATGTAACAATACCAATGAAACACTCTTCCAAGAATTAACGAAAGCAACAGGGTCAACGGAAAATATATCGCCATGATATACCTGTTGCGTTCTCTTCCATAGTAAAGTGCCAGCGTAATCATACAACCCGCAATCATTCCAAGAAAAATAAGGACATGACGCCAATATATAATCATTTCTCCAAAATAAACAGCTATCGGTTCCATCTCTTATTCTCCCTCCGGAAGTGCGGTCGCAAAATAAATGATATCACTTACCGTTCTCTCATTGCCGTAATCAATCCAATTCACAATTTTATTATTTATAACAAGCTCCCCGGTCTGTCCACCATCCAGATTATAGCCCTGGACAACACCCTTGTCGAACATATACCGGGCAAAATCATTGACATCAACAACCTCGGCATTGGTATAATGTCCTACATCCGCATACAGATAATGTAATTGATCGATCTGACCAATACCGGCTCTGGAATAAGTTTCAAGAACCTGTCCCACCGGATATCCATTACACGGAATACGTTCTCCATCCTTTATCAGAATCGGTCCAAATGCCAGAGAAAACTGAATATGATTCTGATCCACATACTCCTGAAGTTCCTCCTTTGTTTTGCGGTTACCACGCTCCAGAAAATGAAAATCACCATTATCGTCAACAAACAATGTATCAAGAGACGTATCTGCCCTTCGAACTTTTCTGTCATATACCGTAACTCCGAGATTACGAAATGCATAAAAATCCGCATTCATGGCCGCTACTGCATTGGTCTGCTTCGCCATTAAGGTACAATAATACTGCTTTCCCGATCCATAAGTATCATCTGCAATCTTTCGTCTGAATTGTGATGCGTCCGCTACCTTGATCTCACAGAATGCAGCTACATGGCCTTCCATCCATTCTTTCCAGGAGATAACCATAATGGTCTCATCATAGTAGTAATGAATATCTCCATAAAAATCTACATCATTTCTAAATGCCACCTCCTGACCATCCAGAAGACCACTTTCCTTCGCCTGATCAATCACTGCCATTACCCGATCAACATCCCCCGGCAAAACAACACCGAAATTTTCTTCCCGGGGCACAGGTACATCTTTACCCTCGATTCGATAGATCTTACGCATCACCTGATGTTCTGCAAGATACTCATTTAACACCCGCATCTTAATGTCCTCTGCGACGTTCCTGACATTCGTGGACAATACTTTATCCACCGAGGTAAGCATCCATCCTGCATCACCATAATGAAGTGTCACATCATAACTTTCCGAAGTGATAAATTTTTCTTTATATTTCAGAGATCTATGCAACGTCTCCAAGTAAACCTGATCCAAAAAGCTCTGCTGATAATTTCCATCCGGATCATAGATCTCATCCTTTGGCGATGCATCAATTCTCTTCTTAAGAACCTCATCGATCCGCTCCAGTGCATCCTGTTCCAAAAGATCCATATTCAGATAGCTAAACTCAACCCCCTGGGTTGCCTCCAGCCCATTCACAATCATCTCACCGGTTAATTCATAAGAAAAACTATCTTCCAGGGCTCTTTTGAGCAGCCGTGCTTCTTCGCTCTCTAACTTATTCTCAATGTTAAATGTTTCAGCGTCTCTAAGATATGTACGTGCCTTGGCATAATCCTTACCCACCACGGCATCATAATATCGTGTCAGTTGCTCCTTCGGATCCCCGGTGGTCTTTACACAGATCGTACCAAGAAACAGCGATGCCACGCCAACAACCAGAGCTACCAAGGAGCAGACCGCTGCCACTCTTGCTATTTTTACATTAATCACATCAGTATCTTTCATAAAACATCCTTAATTTATGTATTAAATAATATTATACATCATCCCTTCGGTTACTGCACTTGAAATTTTATTACATTTTCATTACAAATCGTTCCATAATGCCACAAAAAATCCCAACCGGAAGAAATCCATATACCACAGATTTTCATTCCGATTGGGATGATTGCTTCTTATTCCGTTGTCATAAGAATATTAGTAGCCCATAAACAACTGTGCAATTGGCGAATTTGATGGAAGTACAATGGTTTTATTACCACCCTCAAAGGAATTCTCCAGTGCCTCCAGTGAGCGGATAAATGTATAGAATTCCCTTCTGGATTCATCACCATAGGCCTCTGCAAGAATTCTCATGTACTCAGCCTCGCCCTCAGCCTCAATCTGAGCCGCCTTCGCCTGGGCATCCGAGAGACTGATAGACACATCCTTGTCCGTAGTATTCTTGATGACCTGTGCATCCGCATTACCCTCTGCAGTATAGGTTGCCGCAATCTGGGAACGCTCTGAAATCATACGCTCATATACCGCATTCTTGTTGTCTTCCGGAAGATCCAGACGCTTGGTCTGTACCGAAATAATGGTAATACCATACGGGTCCATACTTGTTCCGATATTTTCCATAATCTTCTCATCCAGACCACCCTTACGGGAACTGATGACATCATTCTGCTGCATACTACTGATGACATTTTTAATAGAATTATAAACAACAGCATCGATACGGCTCTCCGCTGATGACACGGATGAATTCAGGGTCTGGGCAAACTTTAAAGGATCGGAGATATTCCAAAGAACATAACTGTCTGCAATCATGGTTTTCTTGTCCCTGGTAATAACATCGGACTGTTTCAGATCATAAATCAGTATCTTCTTCGGCAACTTATCAACCGACTGGATAAACGGAAGCTTAAAGCTTAATCCTGCCTCACTTTTGATGGTACTGATCTTACCAAACTGGCGAATTAATGTATATTCATCCTCATTCGTTACCACGATGGAGGATAAACCTAAGAAACAAACCAGAATAACAATAACCCAACTCATTTTTTTCATATCCATCGCCCCCTTATCGTGTTGCATTCGCAGTATCTGTCGCATTTGCTGCGTTTGCATTATTCGTTGTATTTTGTGCTGTTCCGGTTGTAGTCATAAATGGTTCCAGCGGAAGCATGGTGGTCACTCCGGAACCTTCATCCGATACAATAACCTTCACTCCCGGAAGAACTTTCTCCATGGTTTCAAAATACATTCGTCTCATAGTCACTTCCGGATTCTTCACATACTCCTCATACATGGCATTAAATCTTGCCACTTGCGCATTTGCCTCATTAATACGCTGTGTCTTTGAAGCCTCTGCATCCTTTAAGATCTGATCCACCTTAGCCTGCGCCTCCGGCAGTTTCTCATTGGCATACTTATTAGCATTGTTAATCGAGGTCTCCTTCGCCTGCTTTGCCGTCTCAACAGCCTTAAATGCCTCCATGACCTGTGTTGTCGGCGGCTCCGAATCCTGAATCGTAATATTAACTAACGCCACACCAATATCATTCTCTTCCAGTTCACGGATCATTTCCTGCTTAATCGTTGCCTGAATCTCTGATTTACCCGTGGTAAGAACATCATCTACATTGTACTGTCCGATGACTCTGCGGATACAGCTCTGTGCAACATTTTTCAGAATTTTCTCCGGCTCATCCGAAGCGTACACCGCTTTAATCGGATCTGAGAAACGATACTCCACATAGAAATCCACATTAACAAAATTGTAATCCAATGTGATCATCATGGATTCTTCATCCACTGAATTTCCATAATCATCATAGCCCAGTTTAATTCCCTTGATCGTGGTATTTACCTTCTCCACCTGCTGAATAAACGGAATCTTAAAATGAAGACCGGACTGTGTTACCGAGCTTGCCTTACCAAATGTGGTAAGCACCGCCTGCTCCTGCTCATTGATGGTGTAAAATGAATCCAGCAGAAGAATTGCAACGATTACCCCCACAATAATAAACTTTGCAGTAGATTTGGTCTTTTTGCCAAATTCCCTTGCCTTTCCGTTGATTACCGTATTATCTTCCATACGATTTCCTCCCTTTTCTTTTGAGATTACTTACAACCCCCTTGGATTGTTTTTGTTCTCTTTTTGTTTTCTTGTTTCCTTTTGCTGTATGCCAGGATCGGCGCCCCGTCTTATATCTTAGATACTCATGATTAAAAGTTCTAGAAAAAAAGACTTCTATCATGGCATAAGCAATGCCATAATAAAAGTCTTGCAATTTACATAAGCTGCGGAACAGATAATTCTGATCGTACTGACGCATGCATAAACGAAAACCCGTTTGCTACTCCCTTTTATTAGGTGATCTTAATATAACACAGAGTTTATATTTTGTCAATAAATTAACGAAATTTTAATAAATTCTTAATATTTCATTTCCCTATAATATGACAAACTCCGATATTACGTATTATCCGTTAATCTTTGCTCCACACTTTGGACAGAATGATGCTTCACCTACAATATCCTCACCACAAACCGGACATACCTTCGTTCCCTTGACCTCACGAATCTGAGCATTTAATGTGGCTATTCCTGCCTGTGCAGTCTTAATAGACTCGAAATCAGCGGCATACTCATTACCCTCTTCATCCTTATGGGCTTCATAGTACTTCTTACCAATACTCTTATAGATCTCATCCAGCTGATTCTCCTGTGTACGGATCTGGTTCTTCAGTGAAACGACCTCGGTCATCTCCTTCGCCTTCTGTGAAATCTCCTCTCCTGTCGCTGCAAGTTTTTCCCCTAACTTATCAAAAAAATCCATAATACAACCTCCTGTATCTTTGTCCATTACGTAAAAAGGACAGACTATTTATAACATATTTATTATAAACAATCTGTCCAGGAAAATCAATAAATTCTCATTGAATACTGTCCCATCCAAAGTAACTCAGGGGATCCACAAATTCTCCGTTGACCATCACCGAGAAATGCAGACAAATTCCGGTCGCGTAACCGGTCTTTCCCATCACGCCAATCACATCGCCCGTATGAACCTCATCCCCCACATTGACGTTCATTTTCTCCAGATGAGAATACTGTGTAACCATACCGGTATCATCCGTTATCATAATTGTATATCCATACCCTGTTGAAAGGCCTTCTTCATTATTCTCCTCCGAAACATAATCCGCAAAGGTAACCCTGCCCTCCATAACGCTGCGTACAGACTTTTCATCTTCCGATGCCATAGCAGAATCCTTCACCGTCAGATCGATGCCATTATGCATTCTTCCGTAACAGTCACCAAATGGAGATGTAAGAATTGGACAACTCACAGGAAATGCCTGATTCTTATGGCTCAATTCAATCGAATCTTCCCCCGTGGATTCCGTAATATTACCCTGCTGATCTGCATTGGTGATGTCCGCTTCACCGGATAGCGGCTGTCCATGGGTCGGCTCGCCGGAATGTGCCCTTCCTGAAGACATAACCAGTCCTATACTCACACAAAACAATACAACCAATGATGCCATGACAACCACAACACCGCCCAGTTTACCCTGCCAGAATTCCTCCGGACGATTTTGAAATCGAGCATGAACACGGTCTTTCCTAGAACTCTGACTCTCCTGAATCCGGTCATGTAATCCCCGGCTGTCAGCCACCTGACCCATTAACACTTCTTCCAGTACACGTTGCTTAACGGTCTGATTTAACTCCACCTCATCGAACGCATTATGAATTCTTTCCCTCATTACCATTCACCTAACCTTTCCTTTAGGATCTCCCGCCCCTTCTTGAGATATCCCCGTACTGTTCCACTACCCTTCTTTATGAATCCTCCAATCTCCTCTGAGGAATATCCCTCGTAATAATGCAAATATAGGGATATCCTAATATTTGCCGGAAGTTTCATCAATTCTTCTAAAAGCTCACGATTCTCCTCCCCCGTGATTTCCTCCGTCAAAGAATCATCGAGCACCACCGTGTGTTTCTTCCACCAGGATTTCAACATATCCTTACATGTATTACCTGCCGTTACAATTAACCACGCCTTCTCATGATCCACACTTTCAAATTCTTTCTCTATCTTCAGCAATTTAAGAAAAGTCGTCTGAAGTGCATCTCTTGCATCCTCCGGATTCTTCATATAGGAATAACAGAGTCGATAGATATTGTCCACATGACGCTCGTAGATTTCTCTTACCATATGTTGATTCACCAGATCACCTCCTGCTTAGAATACGATTCCGTTAGAAAATGAGTTGATTTTTTTAAGAATTTTACCAAAATAAAAATGCATTTATCGGTTTGTCACCCAATAAATGCACTTTCTTAATTGTATTGGTCTTGTTCTTTCTCACTACATCTGATGTCGGACAACAGCGTATTCATCATAGAGTTGAAAATAATGACAATTGTCATTGCTTCCCGTCAAGAAACGCATCATGTCGTCTTCGTCCAGATTCATGTCACAATAATAACATTCATCTTCTTCATCATATGCATAATGACCACACAGATCACAGTTCGTCGCCCTATTTGCCATCCTGTTCCTCCCGTTGACAAAAACATCGCAGTCCCTGATACAATGTCTTTCCTGTCTCTTTGTAATCTTGCTTCCTGATCTTATCGCTGAACTTCATTTCCCGCGGTACCAAATGCAAGACGCATAACTTCATCCACCGTAACCAAATTATAATCACCACTTACGGTATGCTTTAAGCAACTGGCAGCATTGGCAAATTCCACCATCTTCTGTGGTTCGAAATGATTAATCACACTGTAGATAATACCTGCACAATAAGCATCACCTGCACCGATATAATCAAGTATATTCATATAATACTCTTTGCTGTAATAAGCCTTTCCATCCATATAAATCATAGACTGAAGCTTAAATGTAGTGATGGAGGTTTCTGTACGCCAAACCGAAGCCACCATTTTAAACGGAAACTTCTTGGTAAGTTCCTTAGCAATATAGGCGTTCTTCTCCTCATCCGTATGATCCGCATTCATACCAAAGATACCAACGGCATCATCCTCATTGGCAATACAGATATCTACATAAGGACAAATCTCGTTCATCACTTCTTCGGCCTTCTCGCCGGACCACAACTTGCTACGGTAGTTCAGGTCACAGCTTATGGTAAGACCCTTTTCCTTCGCCTTCTTGCAGGCAGTCAGGGTAATCTTTGCCATATTATCGCTAAGCGCCGGAGTAATTCCTGAAAAATGGAACCATGTGGCACCCTCAAAAATCACATCCCAATCAAAATCCGTTTCCTCCGCCAATGCAATGGCAGAACCCTTTCGATTATAGATCACGTTGGTTGGACGCTGGCTGGTCTTCTTCTCCAGAAAATAGATACCAATCTGTGAACCACCACGCACGATATTACTTGTGTCCACACCATATGCACGCAAAGAATTCACGGCGCTCTGTCCGATGGCATGTGCCGGAAGTTTCGTTACATAGCTTGAATCCACACCAAAATTAGCAAGGGATACCGCTGTATTCGCTTCTCCTCCGCCATAAACCGCCTCGAAGCTGTGACACTGTGTAAAACGTTCATTGTTGTCCGGTGAAAGGCGAAGAAGAATCTCGCCCAATGTAATAACTCTGTCTTTCATTTCTTTAGCCCATTCTTTCCTATTCATAAAATGTTATTTATTTTAGATTAAACAAAATCACCGGTTCCTGCTTATCTTCTTCCAAGCAAAAACCAGTGATTAGTATAACACATATTTTTTCGGTTCTCAATCTCTGTTTCGAAAAAATTTACTTAAAAAAATAACCTAAAATCCTTTATACTCAAAATAATCAAAATCTGCAAAAGCGCCCCGACCCGCAATATCCTGACAGGCAATGCCGATAAAAGCACCGGTAAACCGGCTGGTAGAAATCTTACGGTAATAGTCATCCGAAAGAACCGTTGCATCAAGCACAGGGCCAACCTCGGCATAATGCTCTCCATCCAGAGAATAAAGAAACTGTGCCGTTTCTTTCTTTCCCACTACACGAAGGTACACCTCACCCTCATCCGGAATGGAAATCCCCACTCCGATTGGCATGGAAAACTGATTTAATATCTTCTGATACATGGTAATCACTCTTCCCTGCTGCTCATCCCGGGTGATGAAGAGATAATAATGACTGTAATCATCATAAAAATATGTAATTCCAGCCATCTGTTGATAGCTCACCGGATGAAATTCCACCTTCGTATCCGCTTGAAAACAAAAATGCTGCTGTCTTGTTGCAAGAATCGTTGTCTCATAACGAGACTCCAGAGATTCTTTACCGTATAATCTCAAATAACCCGGACGCTCTGTCAAGCTTGCACGATCCTCCAAAGGCTTTCGCAAGGTCTGAAAACGAAGATTCCAGGTCTCATCCTCAAAATCATCCCGGAAACTTTGGCCGTTGACAACCGCATTTTCCGATGGTTTCCATGACGTATCCACATCGTCTTCCCACACTTCAAAGGAATCCACCGGACCATTATATCCCTGCTTCATTCTCGGCCAGTCATTCTCCCACACCACCGCATTGATGGAGGTTTCCCGTCCTAAGATACAACAGCGATCCGGTCCCACCGGACGACCACATAAGAACGCAAGATACCATTGATCATGCCTTCCTTCCACCAGACTTGCATGTCCCGCCTTTTGTAACGTTCCCAAAGGATAGGGTTTTGAAGTAATCAGCGGATTGATCGGCGCCAGCTCGTAAGGACCCTCGATCCTCTTACTTCTCGCCACCGTCTCACAGTGATCGAATTTGGTTCCCCCCTCCGCAAGAAACAGATAATAATATCCATTTCTTTTATAAATATGGGGACCTTCCGGAACTCTTCTTGTGGTTCCACCAAAGATATTCTTCGGCTCTCCGATTAACTTCTTCTCTTCATAGGAATACTCCTGCATCACAATACCGGCAAAGCGGATATTCCACGGACGATAATCAAAAAGCATATTCACAAGATACGCCCTTCCATCATCATCGTGAAAAAGGGACGGATCAAAGCCACTGCTGTTTAGATAAACCGGATCACTCCACTCTCCGCAAAGATCCGTAGTTGTCACCAGATAATTATGTACATCATAGAAAGTATATCCGCCATTGCCGGTCTTGACATCCGTATAGATCAGATAGAAAGTTCCATCCTTATAAGTTAAATCCGGTGCCCATACGCCGGTGGAGGCTGCCTCTCCTACCATATCCAGCTGGCTTTTACGAACCAACGGCCGACACAGCAATTCCCAATGAACCAGATCTCTTGAATGATGAATTTCCACCCCGGGGTACCATTCAAAGGTAGAGGTTGCAATATAATAATCATCCCCCACTCTCACCATGGATGGATCCGGATGAAATCCGGGCAATACAGGATTTTGAACCGTCAACATAACAATTCCTCCCTGGATTTTTCTATACTTCTAATCTAAAGATATTTTCTCCCGAGAATGAACGGGATTAATCCAGCTTAAATCTTGCCACCTGTTCGTTCAATCGATCACTAAGTACTGCCAGATTCTTCACTTCCTTACTACAATCATCCACTGTAGCGGCAACTCCCTGCATACTTGCCGATGTCTCCTGACAGGAAGCGGCATCCTGCTGGCTGATTGCCGACAGATTCTCGATTACACCGGCAATATTATTCTTCTGTCCACGAAGCGCCTGCGTGCTTCCTGCAATACTCTTAGAAACCTCAGCAACAGAGTCCGCTTCCACCTTTAAGCCTTCGAAGGCATTAACTGTAGCTCCTAATTTATCCTTCTGACGATTCGTTGCATTGGTTACCTCTGCGATTTCCTTCATATTGGCATCCGAATTTTCGATCAGCTCGCTGACAATTTCCTCTATGGTCTGTGCACTTGCTGCAGAACTATCACTGAGCTTACGAATTTCATCCGCAACAACCGCAAATCCCCTTCCGGCCTCACCGGCTCTTGCCGCCTCGATGGAAGCATTCAATGAAAGGAGGCTTGTCTGGCTGGTAATATCCTTAATTAAATTAACCGCTTCATTAATCTTCTCTGCCGAATTATTGGTTTCCTTTGTCTTCTGTGCAACTGCATCAACCGTACTTGCCGTATAATCAAACATTTCCTGAAGTTCCGCAAAGATCTTCTCCGCCTCTTCAAACAACTCTGTCATCTTTGCGATGTTTCTCTCCAGATTATTGACATTTGCTGTGTTCTCCTCAACTACCCCGGCCATGTCATTGACCTGAGCCGCTGCCTGCGTGGTCTCCCCTGCCTGGTTCGTGGCACCTTGCGCAATTTCTTCTACAGCAATATTAACATTACTGATACCTTCACTGATACTGTCAAACCGATCCGAAAATTGTACATTACTTTGATTCAATTCTGCTGCTTCATTCTTGATGTTATATACAATCTCTTTCAACTGTCTGTGCAAATCATTTACTGCATTATTAATCTGGACAACCTCATCCTTGGAATCTGATTTTGCTTCCGCCACCGGTGCACTAAGATCACCCTTAGCCAGGGTCTTAACCTTCTGGGATGCCCGGGAAATGCCCTTTGCAATCCTCAAAGAAAGCACGGTTGAAAATATCATACATAACGCAAAACAAATGACACCCACAACAATCTCAGTCATAACAATGTGCATGATTGCACTAACCACATCCGCCTTTGGCTCACCGGCAAAAAGCATTCCGCCATCCACCGGTTTATAATACCCGTAATATGGCTCTCCGCCAATTGTTACATCGGTATCAAAATACGTCTTGTTATTTTTCAACACTGCTTCAATCACCTGAGCCGCTGCCTTAGTTCCGACAACGCCTTCAATACTTGATTCCACGCGGGTATCTCCTTCAAATACAGTGATATCAACATCATGTCCCGCACTTCTGAGATAATTGACATCTCCATGGAAACCCTCAACGGCAACCGCCAATTCCTGTTCTGTCATGGAATTCATCTTATCCACCGTAATCATTACTGAACTTACCACCATCGCAACGGTCAGGACAAATAGTGCAACTCCCTGCATTAAACATAATTTGACACTAATCTTCATACACGTTCCTCCCAAACATAATTGGTTTTGTTCTTAAATTTAGTACAATTATACCATTTTTTACAAAATTTTACAATATTTTTTGTCATTTTACGGTTATTTTACAGTTATTTTACGGTTATTTTTTAGTGATATTTTTTTTCACAACCATCACCGCATTTTCCCCACACCGTTTTAAGTTTTAGCAAAAAAACACCGGGCCCGAAAGCCCGGTGACACTTTATAAAACTAATCCATATCCATGATTTCCTGATAGAATGCATCATAATCCGTGCGGTTATCTTTGATAAACTTGATAGCCGATGACGGATGACTGTTAAATACACCTGTTAACAGATAAGGCACATCAAATCCCCACTTATCCGGTCCCTGCTTGAGAGGATTCATATATTTTTCCACAAACTTCATAACCGGAACGATATTATACTTTGGATTACGAAGGAAGGAAATTAACGATTCCATGTAACAGTTTCCGGCACCACGTCCCATACCGCTCATGGTGGCATCAAGGAAACTTGCTCCGTTTGCTGCTGCTTCAATGGTGTTGGCAAATGCCAGCTGCTGGTTGTTATGTGCATGAATACCGATCTTCTTACCGGTACGGGCAGCTGCAGCCATATATGTAGCAGTAAGTCTTCTTACCTGCTCCGGATAAAATGCGCCAAAACTATCCACCAGATAGATTGCATCCGTATCACTGTTTGCAAGAAGCTCCAGCCCGTTTAAAAGATCCTCATCCTTCACCTTGGAAACTGCCATTAAGTTTACAGTTACTTCGTAACCCTTCTCCTTGGCATCAGCAATCATTTCAATTGCTGCAGGAATCTGATGAATATAGCATGCGATACGAATCATATCGATGACACTATCTTCCTTCTTCAGAATATCTCTCCTGTAATCGGTTCTTCCCACATCCGCCATTACACAGATTTTAAGAGGCGAATCGTTATTTCCGACGATAGCACGGATATCATCCTCATTACTGAACTTCCACTTTCCGAAATCCTTCGGATCAAAGATATCCTTTGATGCCTTATATCCGAACTCCATGTAATCTACACCGGCTGCAATATTGGTCTTATATAATTCCCTGACAAACTCCTCTGTAAAACCGAAGTTGTTCACTAATCCACCATCTCTTAATGTCGCATCCACAACCTTGATATCCGGTCTGTAGGACACGATTGTTCCGTAATTATTTTCCATCTTTCTAAATCCTTTCAAACTATAGACTTGGCCAATAAAGCCATCCACTCTATTGTATTGGAAAATCGCCTTTTATGCAACTAAAAAATCTATTTACTCCGGACGATTACTTACCTCAATGAATTTATTTAACGTTTCCGTAGCTTTGCCGGAATCAATCAGTTCTGCTGCCAGCGTAACGCCTTCCTTGAAGCTTTCTGCCTTACCGCCAATGTAAAGTGCCGCACCGGCATTTAACAGCACCGCATTCCGCTTATGTCCCTTCTCTCCACGAAGGATTGCCTTGGTAATCTCGGCATTCTCCTCCGGTGCTCCGCCCACAAGATCTGCCTTGGTGCAGCGTTCCATACCGAAATCCTCCGGTTTGATCACATAAGTCTTAAACCATCCATCCTTAAACTCACACACCGTGGTAGGCGAACTTAATGAAATTTCATCTAATTTATCCTGACCATATACAACCATACCGCGCTTTACGCCAAGACTGATCAGTACCTGTGCCAGCGGCTCAACCAGATATTCATCATATACGCCAAGAAGCTGCATCTTAGGACTTCCCGGGTTAGTTAAAGGTCCAAGAATGTTGAATACGGTACGGAATCCCAGTTCCTTTCGAATGGCACCAACATATTTCATGGAGGTATGATATTTCTGAGCAAAGAAGAAACACATACCAACTTCATTTAACAATTCAACACAACGTTCCGGGCTCTGCTGAATGTTAACCCCCAAAGCCTCAAGACAATCTGCCGTTCCACATTTCGAAGATGCCGCACGGTTACCATGCTTTGCAACCTTCATTCCGCCTGCCGCTGCAACCAATGCCGCTGTGGTTGAAATATTAAAGCTCTGGGCATTATCTCCACCGGTGCCAACGATTTCGAACACATCCATATTGGTTTCCACCTTGGTCGCATGGTCCCTCATAGCTGCCGCACATCCGGCGATTTCATCGGTGGTCTCCGCCTTCGCACTCTTGGTCGAAAGAGCTGCTAAAAAAGCAGCATTCTGGGTCGGGGTTGTCTCACCGTCCATAATTTCGCTCATTACCTGATATGCTTCATCATAGGTAAGATCCTCCTTGTTTACAATCTTTACAATAGCTTCTTTGATCATGGTCTTTCTTCTCCTTTTTCTCATATTCCAATATAGGCGTGTGAGCACGCTTGCCGATATTCTGCTCGCCGCCAGTCGCACATAAAAAACGCCCCTGACAGAAAGATATCGGACTTTCTGTCAAGGGCGAATAATGTTCTCATCCGCGGTGCCACCTTGATTCATGGCTATCCAATAGTCATGCTCTTACAGGATACCAACATATCCAAGACAACTGACGTATGTCTCCACGTTGCAGAATACTCTGTGCAGGAATCAATCATTATATAAGTATTCACTCCATATGCACATTTGACTGCACCCTCCGCGGTCCATTTGATTATCTGTGTTACATCCGATTCTCAGCACCACGGACTCTCTGTAATAGCATAATAACCTTTATCTCCGCTTCAACGGTTTCATTCCTAAACACCATAAAATTTATCACTTGTATTGATTTTTGTCAAGCATTTGCCGTCATTTTCATGCTTAAAGATGTATGTTCTTCTATGCATTTTCGTTCATTTCTTATCTACCTTTTTTCGATATCCTGCTATCCTTGCAGGCTAATATCATTCCTGTGACGGAAACCATCAATAGTATCCCATACCCTTTGACCGGTGTGGCATCACTTGTATTCGGTACAGCGGACACATCTTCTGACGCCTCATTGTCATCATCCTCACCTTCATTTACCTCAACCTTTCCTTCATTTACCGGTTCCGGATTTTGAGGTTTGGATTCTTCCTTCGGCAATTCCTGTGGTTTTGACGCCTCCCCATTGGCGACAATATAATTATCCGTCTTTGTTCCGGCAAGATTGTAATTCGTATCACTGATACTTGCACTTACCGTGTAGGTTCCCGCAAGGGTTGGCGGTGTCTGTGAGTTGTAGCTTGTTCCGTCATGGACCCTGCCGGTATAGGTCAACGTTACCGGTACTGTATCCGTACCGACTACTCCATGCAATGTAGCGGTTGCCGGAGTAATGGTTCCACCATAAGTTCCGCCGTTTGCTGTAATGGTAACCGTGATATCCTTTGGCGCAATACGGTAGGAAAGTGCTTTATCTGTGATTGTTCCATCACTCCACATATAATTTTCCGTATTTCTTAACTTTGCTGTTGCAGTATAACCTCCGGCACTCACAGCATTGGGATTCCCCAGTAAGTCATACACGCCCGTAGCGACACCCACCTGCTGTGTTCCGTTATAAATCAGCCCTGTTGCTGCCGTCGGAACATCAATTTTCTTTTTCTGAACAACAAATGCTGCCGTTTTTGTTCCGGTAAGATTGTAGTTCGTATCACTGATACTTGCACTTACCGTGTAGGTTCCCGCAAGGGTTGGCGGTGTCTGTGAGTTGTAGCTTGTTCCGTCATGGACCCTGCCGGTATAGGTCAACGTTACCGGTACTGTATCCGTACCGACTACTCCATGCAATGTAGCGGTTGCCGGAGTAATGGTTCCACCATAAGTTCCGCCGTTTGCTGTAATGGTAACCGTGATATCCTTTGGCGCAATACTGTAGGAAAACACTTTATCTGTGATTGTTCCATCACTCCACATACAGGAAGAAACATCCGATAATTTTGCTGTTACTGAATAATTTCCTGCATTTACAGCCTCAGGTGTTCCTGTCAGAATATAATTGCCTGAAGCAACACCCACCTGACTTGTTCCGTTGTAGGTAAGTCCCGTTGCTGCCACCGGAATCGCAACGCGGTTTCCGGTGATGTCAAATGCTTTTACCACGGTTTTCGTCGTGCCGGCATCGACCTTCAGTTCTACTTTGGCATAATAGTGCCCACTTATCGATGGTGCCGCAGAAAGTGCCTCTCCTCCCGTCGTAACACCACTTGCCGAAGTCTTCATATACTTAATATCACTAATTTCATATTGTGTAATATTCTTGAGTAATTCCGCCGAAACCGAAAATGAACCATGCATTATGGTGCAGGTCGCTCTTACAGGGTTCCCGTCATAATCCTTCCCCGCTGCACTCACCTGAATCGTTATGGGATTCGTAGAGTCATATGAACATCTGTTGGAAGCATTGGTATGAGTACATGCCAGTGTTAAAAGATCGGTTCCCTCACCGGTAATATTCCATGCATGTACATGTCCTATTGCAGCTTCTCCCTGTGAATTAATGTAAATACTATAATTGGTATCTTCATAGCCTTCATCTAAGAAAAAACAGCTTGCATCCGTATTTCCACTGGTACCAAAATTAGTTGTAAAGGCACCGGTACTTTTAGCACCTGATTATTCATTACCAGATTAATACCAATATTACTTCCGGATAACACTCCATCAATTTTAGTTCTATCGATCCCATTTTCCGCTTCAATACTATAATTACTAATCTTTCCGTTAGCAGTATTATTAATTATCGTGACGGCGCCACTGATATATATATTACCCACCCAATCACTACCGACACCACCTTGTATATCGGTGGAACTACTATTTCCGGTAATGGAGGTTCCGTTTTTCAAATACACATTACCATCATCTTTCCAAATACCACCGCCTCCGTTTGCTGCCGTATTACCGGTAATAGATGTATTGGTAATTGTATTCGTACCATATCCATTAAAAACTCCACCACCAAGGTCTGAAGCAGTGTTATTACTAATGTCTGCATCTGTAATTGTGAGTGTTCCCTTGGTATAAATTCCTCCGCCCTTCTGTGCTGAATTTCCGGAAATGCTGCCACCGTTAATATTAATCTCTCCCTCAATGTAATCCTTTGTTGTAACACCGCCGCCTTTATCGCCACTGTTCCCGGTGATTGTAACATTATTAAGATTTAAAATTGCGTCACCATAAACCAAAACGCCCGAATTATTTCCGCCCTTAATGGTTCCTGCACCATTGATCGTCAGTTCTCCCCTGACCAGAAAGACCATACCGCCTGCATCTACAGTTCCTCCGGTAAGATTACGATCGATGGTATGTCCATTCAGATTAATCGTTACCTTGACACCACTTTTGACCGTAACACATTGATCTAATGTAATATTTTCAGTAAGGTCAATCGTTTTATCCGATGAAATCATATAAGAATTAAACGAGCCCTCTGGGGTACCTGTACCACCTGATGGTCCAAAAAGAGTTTCCAGATCCACGGCCCCATATACCCACTGACTTTCATAAAATGTAACACTTCCCACACAGAGTGTTACCGCCAGTATTCCGATTATGATTTGTCTTATTTTTGAAAATGTACTCTTCATTGCATTGCTTTTCCTTTCACCCGGACATTATTCCCCGATTATTCATTCTTATTAGGACTATACCATATAGACCTTTTATGGTATAATTTTTTTCGTAAACGTATTTATATTAATCGCAAGTGCTTCTGCTTACGATTATTTTAATTACGCTTGCACCTTTTTTTAATAATCTCTTTGCGAAACGATTATATTAAAGAGTACTTACGATTCCTGTCAGGATTTTCTACAACCCTGACGGAAATCGGAATCATTTTATGAAATAAACTGAGGTATTTATGAAAATTGCAATTATTGAAAACGAGAAAGAACTGGCAGAAAAACTATGGGGATATTTCTTTGACATAAATGATATTGATGCCAAATACTACACCTCTTCACCGGAATTTTTAAATGAATATAAGAATGGCGCGGAATATGATGTCATTTTTTGTGATGTTGTGATGGAACCCATAAACGGTATAGAACTGGGGCGGGAAATCCGAAAGATCAATCGTGATGTCTATATTATTTTAATGAGTAACTATATTGAATATGCTCTGATGGGCTATGAAATCGGTGTTTTCAGATACCTGATGAAACCTGTAAAAAAGAAGGATCTTCTACAAGTATTATCATGTATTAAAGAAGACTTCTCCCATTCGAAAAAGATCTGTGTAAAAAGTAACGGATCCAATATTGTTCTAAACCAATCTTCCATTGTATACATCGAAGTTCGCAACAAGAATAGTTACATATACTATTACGGAAGTAACGGGGATCTCGTTACAATCATCACGGACCGCAGTCTCAATCAATTAGAACAAGAATTGTGCAAGGAGGATTTTTTCAGAATACACCGCAAATACCATGTGAATATGGGACATATCACGGATTATGCACATAATATCCTCACAATGGACTGCAAGACCACACTTCCCGTCAGCTATCGCAAATTCACAGAGTTTACTACTTCTTTCTTCACCTACTTGCAAAACCGGTAAAGAACTGTGGGAAATGTTTTTTATAATGATAATTTGAATGACTTATTTTTCAAAGTATGATAAAATAGCCCCCGTGAAGGAGGATATTTTATGAAAAAATCAAATGTTTTTTTCAAGGGAATGCGTGATGGTATTCCCATCGGATTAGGATATTTTGCCGTAGCATTCGCCCTGGGTATCGCCGCTAAAAATGCCGGAATCAGCGCATTCCAGGGTTTTGTTATGAGCTTATTAAATAATGCATCCGCGGGTGAGTATGCCGGTATTGCCGCTATTAAAGCAGGGGCACCCTACCTTGAGCTTGCTCTTTTGATGTTCATTACCAATGCACGCTATTTATTGATGAGCTGTGCCTTAAGTCAAAGAGTTTCACCGAATCTTCCCATCTGGCATCGTATGCTGATCGGGTTTGACATTACGGATGAGTTGTTCGGCCTTGGTATCGCCTACCCGGCCCCTCTCTCTCCGGCATATATGTATGGTGCCTATCTCGTTGCAATTCCGGGATGGGCCTGTGGTACTGCGGCAGGAATCATCGCCGGTAATCTTCTGCCGGCTCTTGTAGTAACTTCCCTCAGTGCCGCAATTTTTGGAATGTTTATCGCAGTGATCGTGCCACCGGCAAGAAAAAATACAACCATTCTGATACTGATTCTTGTAAGTTTTATTGTCAGCTGGGGATTTTCTGTCATTCCATGTTTTGCAGGTCTCACCGAGAGCCTTCGAATTATCATTTTAACCGTGGTGATTGCCGTAGGCGCAGCAATTCTTCGTCCGGTTCCGGATGAAGCAGAAGTAAAGGAGGATGTATAAAATGAATCGTTCCGTATGGATTTACATATTCGTCATGGCATTGGTAAGCTATCTGCTCCGTGCCCTGCCAATCACATTAATTCGAAGACAAATCAAGAATCGTTTCATTCGTTCGGTTCTGTACTATCTTCCTTATGTCACACTTTCCGTAATGACTGTACCGGCAATTTTCACCATCACACAGAATCCACTTTGTGGCGCCATTGCATTAGCCGCCGCAGCGGCCACTGCATGGCTTACATCCAATCTTCTTCTGTCGGCCACCGTCTCCTGCATCGCCGTTTTCATTGTGACGCTGCTTTAATATGAAGTATCATCAATATTTCTTACGAATGACAAGATAACTACCCCAATACAGCAGTAACATCAGGCACACCCCATACGCTGCCATCTGCATATAAGGTTCCAGTGACAGTATCATACAAACAATGACTGCAATACCGCTAATCAACACATACAGATATCCCGCCCAGGACCAGGCTTTCATACGCATATAGCGATTGCGTTCATCCTGAATCTCAATATCCACATTCTCGCGAAACTCTGTATTCGTCTTGTATCGGATCGCACGTATCAGCTGGACAATACCAACTCCCAGCAGACCTGCGCCGAATCCGGTGTAAATTTCACCGATGATTCCCATGGATGAAATTACCAACAAAATACTGCCAAGCACAATCCAAAAGATATTTAACACAATGTTCTTATTATTCCTCATCACTTATTCCTCCTCAAAACAAAATACATCTTCAATGGTCATTCCAAAAAATCTGGCAATTTTATATGCCAATAAAATCGACGGATTATATCTTCCGTTCTCCAATGAGCTTATGGTCTGTCTGGAAACTCCCATTGCTTTGGCAAGCTCATCCTGTTTAATTCCTTTTTCATTACGAATTGATTCTATTTTATTTTTCATATGACACCCCCTGCATTGATTAATTACACGAATCAATATTTCGTATTTATATTCTTCGAAGAATAGTGTAAAGTTCGCTTTACATTATTATACTATCATGGGTTTTATTTCGTGTCAAGTATACTTTACATTTTTTTAATTCAATAATCGCTTAACACAATTATATGTAATTTCAAAAATCCCTGTACGAGAGCACTCCACACCAGCCTGCTGCATAGCCTTCTGCTGTTTCTCATTGGCTACAGTATAGGGATAGATTCCATACATAAAGGGAAGGAATATTGCCAAAAACCCCTGTCTTGCATTCTGACTCAAATGCGGAAAGAACTTTTCAAGACAATTTCCCAGCGTACGGACAGACTCGTCACATACCTTCTTATACTCGGTTAACATTTCCAGCCGGCTATTCGTCTCTATATCATAATGATTCATTGCCAGCAATTTAAGCATCAACTCTCTGGACTCTAAGGAATGAGCCATCGCCCATGCAAATTCCACCGCAAACATTGTCTCATTTTCCTCCAGAAGCTTCTTAAGATCGGTATTCCACAATTCATATTCTCTCTTCAACATCGCAAGAAAGATTTCTTCCTTCGTCTCAAAATAATTGTAGATGGATGTTCTTGTAAACGTGGTAACATTACCAATTTCTTTCAAGGTGATATCCTTAAAATTCATTACCTTATAAAGCTCTTCACAGGCACTGATAATCTCTTCTCTTCTTGCATTGATACGTTCTTCGGATTTCTTTGGCATAGGGACCTCCTTGTGATAATAGGGTTATATTAGTTGTTGTTTCTTTAAATGACATTGTGTCACTATAATAAATATAACCCCACAAAAGGCCTTCGTCAATAGTTTTTGACATCATGTCAGATTAGCACAAAAAAAGAGGACAAATCACATCCAACCATGATGTGATTCGTCCTCAAGACTAATCGTTTATATGATTTTTAGAACTTACCAGCCTTAGCTGCCTCCTCAATAGAAACAGCTACAGATACGGTCATACCAACCATAGGGTTGTTACCTGCACCGATCAGACCCATCATTTCAACATGGGCAGGAACGGATGAAGAACCTGCAAACTGTGCATCGGAGTGCATACGTCCCATAGTATCTGTCATACCATAAGAAGCAGGACCTGCTGCCATGTTATCCGGATG
>JBJEJH010000053.1:0-5657 GCA_051877855.1 Lachnospiraceae bacterium
GCGATATGAGCATATTTATAAAAGCTAATACTGGCAGAATTCTTTAGGAGTAGAAGAGCGGAGGTGCTGGAAATGGCAGTTTTGGATTTTACATTTGAGCGGAGAGAAGAACTGATTGCGAGGGACAGCAGGGAGGAAGGCAGAACCGAGGGCATTGAATTGGGACGCAGCCAAGGCAGAACCGAGGGAATTGCGATTGGACGCAGCCAAGGCAGAACAGAAGGAATTGCGATTGGACGAAGTCAAGGCAGGACAGAAGGAATTGCGATTGGACGCAGTCAAGGCAGAACCGAGGGATACAGCCAAGTGGCAGAAAAGATGATAAAGGCAAACAAACCTTTTCAGGAGATCATGGAATTCACCGGACTATCTGCGGATGAATTGAAAGAACTTGCAAATAAGTTGGGAGTTTAAGCGGATGGACATAATGGAAGATGATGAATCAAATAGAAATATATATTAATCCGATAATCCAACCTTCCTTTCGGTGCTGTCTGTGACTTGTGACGGATATTAGAGCTTCTTAATGTTCTATTCTGTATACAGCAATTCCTGACATGGATGTCAGGAAAGACTTCCACCCGCCATGGAGGGCGGATTGGAAGTCGGTTGCGTCAAGAATCGATACAGAACAGGTGGAACATTTAGAAGCTCTTATATCCAGAACTCGGAACAGAAAGCAGCGAAAAGGAAGATGGATTGTCGTCGGTAAGCGATATGAGCATATATAAAAGATAATATGGGAGATGGTTCAGTTGATATTGAATCATAGTCATTCAAAGTCTTCACAAAGTACCAAATCTGTTGCACAGTAATCACACATCTGACCTCCTAAAATTTTCGTAAATTGATTATTTAAAAGATATCAGTAATCAATATAATAAAGATATCAGTAAAATCAAGAGAAAGCCGTAAGGCGGTTAGGAGGAAATCATGGGTGTATATGTAGTGACAGGCGGCTCAAGCGGAATTGGAGCAGCTGCGGTTGCAATTCTTAAAAACGAAGGACATGAGGTTATTAACGTGGATTTAAAGAACGGCGATATTTGTGCCAATCTTGCCACACCGGAGGGAAGACAGAGTGCGATTGATGCAATTCATGAAAAATGCAGGGACGGTCTGGACGGTATTATCTGTAATGCAGGCGTATCCGGTAACTGCGGTAATCTGGAACTTGTCATTTCGTTAAATTATTTTGGCACGGTAAAGGTAGCAAGAGGTGTCTACGATCTTCTTAAGAAGAAGCGCGGAAGTGTTGTGGTAACGGTATCCAACACCATTTCACAGGGAACCGGACGCATGGACATTGTAGACCTTTTAAATAATGTGGGAGACGAACAGAGAATCTGTAATATTGTTAAGAATCTGGATGCCAAAAACCAGACCGTGGGACAGTCCATTTACATGGCTACCAAGTATGCTCTCGCAAGATGGGTCCGAAGGGTATCGGCATCCTGGGCGGCTAATGGGATTCGTGTCAATGCCGTTGCACCTGGAAATGTACGGACACCGATGACGGACAGCTTAAGTGATGCGGCAAAATTTGCAGTAAGTGCCCTCCCAATACCGGTACGTTATGGTTCGGATGCACTGATGGACCCGGAAGAAATTGCCGAATCCATGAAGTTCCTGTTGTCCAATGCGGCAAGAGGTGTCAATGGCATCATCCTGTTTACCGATGGCGGAACGGATGCACTGCTGAACTCAGAAAAGGTATATTAATGGGAGGAAATGACAATGAGAGCGATTGAAAAGTATATAGATGCATTAAAAAGATGTGATAATCAAGCACTTGCTGAAATCTTTGCACCGGACGGAACCCTCAGGGATTACTGTCCGAACAGTACCGGACGTCAGGAATATCATGTATATGGACGTGAAGCAATCGATATGTTTTTTAAGAATAAATTCTCCTTCCGTCAATATCAGATTTCCGATGCAGAAATTGTAAATGACTGGCAGGCAGAGTTTGTGGCATCCATTGGAGGATACTATGTCATGGCAATTGCAACGGTGCGCAGGGTAGATGAAAATGGACTGATTACCAGACTTACGGTCCGTCCGAAGTAAGATAAAAACAATGGAATTATTTTTTATTGGATAAGAATCAAATAGTCGAGTCAGTTGAGTTACAGAAGGCGTTAATCCGGATTTGGATTGGCGTCTTCTTTTGTGTTTTTTCTGTGAAATAGCCATATGTGTGTCCTTTTTGTGTCTATCGGAGTGATATTCTGTAGAAGAGTGTATCCATTTGTAAATAGGATAACTTTGTTTATAAATACGTTAAACGGGTATATATACCAATCAGATAGAGTTTTGAGGGAGAACACGAAATGAAAAGTACACGATTAAAAAAGAGAGTTGTCAGTTTTGTATTGGCAGTGGTTATGCTTTTTTCTTCTGTGAATACAGACTTACATAGCTTACAGGCGAGTGAACCGAATAATTTATACGGTGGAGCACAGACCGAAGTACCAACGGGGAACGCGACGGAGGCCGAAACCACCGAAGGAGTGACGGAGGCCGAAACCACCGAAGGCGTGACAGAGGCTGAAACCACCGAAGGAGTGACGGAGGCTGAAACCACCGAAGGAGTGACGGAGGCTGAAACCACCGAAGGAGTGACGGAGGCTGAAACCACTGAAGGAGTGACAGAACCTGAAACCACCGAAGGAGTGACGGAGGCTGAAACCACCGAAGGAGCGACAGAACCCGAAACTACACAAGGAACTCAATCCTATTCCCTCAAGGCGTTGAGTGCTGCAACAGAAGAAAAATATGTCTTACATGCCAATAGTATCAATCTGACGGCGGCAAAAAATGGTGCAGCTGTTGATTTTGAAAACTGTGCAAAGTTTTCTTATGGAACAGTGTTGTCATTTACAGCAAAAAGTGGGGACAAGCAAGCGACAGAATTATCTGTCTATTATGGAACGAAAGAAGGTACCATAGTAAGTCAGGAGGGTAATATTGACCATAATTCGTTGAAACAGTATTTAACAGACACGGTACTTCCGGTTGGGGATTACTATATTTTTTTCAATTCGCAGGAGGCTGGCTCCCTTGGAGAAGGCGGCGTGATCGATTATGCCCTGCGTGTGGAATCAAAGAAACTGGCAAACCCGTCGAATCTTAGATGGGGAACCGGCGAGAGCGCTATGACGGCATTATGGAATCCGGTTACAACGGATATTGATGGTAATGCGTTGATTGGGGATGGAACTGTTTCTTATCAGCTCGCTCTTTACTATGGAGACGAAACGGAACCGATTTATACAAGTGGAAATCTGACGGAAACAAGTCTTGACTTAAAAGGAGAGATAACAAAAGCACAGGCGAGTGGCGGAAAGGGATACGGGGATTATACCTTTAAGGTGGAAGCAATTCCTGCCAACACAAATTACGCCTCTGCCTCGTCAGCATTGGAATCGGCATATACGTATAAAGATACGGTAAAACCGGTAATTACTTCTTATGAAGTAATAGAGGAAGATGGTGTGAAAAAACTGCAGGCGAATGCTTATGATACCGGTATTGGTATCAAGTATTATGCATTTGCATCTTCTGCAGTTTCGGAATCGAGCATTGCATGGAAACAATTGGATTCTGCAGTAGCGGGAAATGAAGGTTACACAGCAACCGAGAAGGTAAGTGATATCGGACCGGGAACGATCTACTTTTATGCGAAGGATGAACATGGCAATGTAACCTGTCAGCAGGTAGCAAAAACAGATGGCACCGACAAGGATCCGATCGTAATTTCGAAAGTGACCCTGAAGAATTACTACAGTGCCAATGTGGCATCTGAACCGTCTGTATACCTTATCGGTGACGAAGGATATACCCTGCCGGTTGCCGCTGATATGGCAAGAACCGGATATGTATTTGACGGATGGTATCTTACAGAGAATGGGGAAGGTACGAAGTATACAGAGCTGACTCCGGGAGATGGCGCAGACATTCTTCCGAAAGGATCGGAACTTACGCTGTACGGTCACTGGAATACACAGACCGTTTCTTTCGCAAAGCAGCCCCAATCTGAAACAAAGACATACAATGGGGTAAGCAAAACACTTGAGGCAGAGCTTGCCGCAGCGCTTACCTATGATAGCGTAGAGTGGCAGTGGTATTACAAGAAAACAGAGGGAGCAGTGGCACAAGCTGTGGAAGGTGGAACCGGAAACGGAAGAGGTACCACGCTGGCTCTTTACAATGTGAAGGACAGCGGTTATTACTATGCCGTTGCAACGATTAAAACTACGGGACTATCTGATGTGACTGCAACATCGAATACAGCACAGGTTACGATTAATCAGCGTCCGTTAAATATACAGATTAAAAGTGAACAGGTAAACTATATGGATGAGGTACCGGCGTCATTTTCTTTTGAACTTGGTTCGAATCAAACAGGTGAAGGACTTGTGGGTGGTGATACGCTGGATGCCCTGTTTGCTGCTGAAAAAGCACATATTGAAACAACCTATCAGAAGGGAGATCCGGTCACAGCGGACGGATATCCGATTACATACAATGGTGAAATTGCAAAGGATAATTACGATGTTCATTTGACCGATGGAAAATTGAAGGTTGTATCCATGGATCTTACAAACAGTGATAAGGTAACCGTAACCCTTTCCGAGAATTCTTATATCTATGATAACAGCGCGAAGCAGCCGGAGGTTACAGGTGTGTCCCTTTCGCTGGGAGAAACACCTGTAGCTCTTTATGAAGGCGCAGACAAAGATTATACCTATACCTGGCGTGAAAATGTGGATGCAGATAAGACCGGAGAGGGCGGAACGGCAGTTGTTATTACCTTTGGAGGTAATTACAAAGGAACCTATGAAGTGCCATTTACCATCGAGAAAGCAGATTATGCTGTTAAGACTCAGATGTCCGGATGGAAGTACGGTGAGACAGCGAATGCTCCAAGTGTGGATGTATTGAAGAATTGCACACAGGAGCAGGTAACCTATTATTATCTGGAAGTAGCAAAAAGGACAGGGGAAGATGATACAGAAACTTATCTTTCACTTGAGGATGCGAAAACCGCGTATGAAACCGTTGATAAGAGTACAAAAACCACCGTAAAACCGGTGAATGCCGGACGCTATTATGTGTGGGCGGTGATCCCGGCTACGGACAATTATAAGGAAATCACAGCAGAACCGGCGATTTTTGATATTCTGCCGCGAGAGATTGTGATTACGGCAAGCTCATTTTCCTGGGAATTTGATGAAAATGAGCACTCGGACAGTACCTGTACAATCACCGGTGACGGATTTGTGGGACAGGATGATTTTCAGTGGTATACAGCAAACGGTTCAATCCGTGAAATCGGCGAGGTAGACAATGTGGTCTCCTATAAGCTTACATCTGCAACCCTCAGCCGCAACTATCACATTACCACTGTGAAAGGAACTTTAACGGTGACAGCTACGAAACTGGTTCCACCTTCGACATTTAACTGGAGTTCGGTTCCCGGAACGGTAAGCTGGATTGCTATTACCAAGGATAACTTAACAGTGCAGTATGAACTGAAGTTATATCGTACTCAGCTAAATGATGACGGAACTGTGAAAATGGACAGCAACGGTAATGTCATGTTTCACTTTCACAGGGTTATTTCTGGGACAGTCTATCCGACTGCCTCAGAT
>JBJEJH010000054.1:0-22957 GCA_051877855.1 Lachnospiraceae bacterium
ACTGCTAATGGAAGAAAAGTATTATCAGCCAGAAGAGCAAAGGGAAGAAAAGTATTATCAGCTTAGGCCGCATCTATGTGGCCTTTTCTTCTCTTATTTTATTTTAAAATAATAGAATGAAGTATTTTTATGAATTATCAGGTTATTAAGAAAAATGAAGATTTTAGAAATGTTTATTCGAAGGGAAAATCCCGGGCAAATAAACTATTGGTAATGTATATTTTAGAAAATGGTACAGATACCAGTCGTTTTGGTATCTCAGTCAGTAAAAAAGTTGGTAATAGTATAGTAAGACATCGTTTAACAAGGTTAATTAGAGAAAGCATTCGACTGAATCTGGATTCATTTGAATCCGGATATGATATTGTTATTGTAGCCAGAGCTTCCTTAAAGGGGCTTGGTTTTATGGAAACAGAAAGCGCACTTCTGCATGTTTCCAAGATTCACGGAATTTTAAAGAGAGATGATCCTAATGATTAAGAAATTTTTGATAGCGTGTATTCGATTTTATAAAAAATTTCTATCTCCATTAAAGAGACATTCCAGTTGTATTTATACTCCTACCTGTTCTACATATGCAATTGAGGCGTTGGAAAAGCATGGAGTGATTAAGGGAAGTATTCTTACAATATGGAGAATTCTTCGATGTAATCCTTTTTCTAAGGGAGGATATGATCCGGTTCCGTGAAGTATGTTGATTAAGTGTGTCGGTGCTTGGGAGGTATTTTAGTTTGGTACTTTTAACACAGAGTGGTGGATTTTTAGGACCTATTGCCAAGGTCTTAGGATGGATTTTTAATGAATTATTTGTGTTGACAAGTAATTTCGGTATTCAGAATATTGGACTTGCAATCATTTTATTTACGATTGTTGTAAAGCTTTTGATGCTTCCGTTGACAATCAAGCAAATGAAATTTTCAAAATTGTCAAGTATCATGAACCCTGAATTAATGGCAATACAGAAGAAATACAGTGGAAAGACAGACCAAAATTCTGCAATGAAGATGAATGAGGAACAGAAGGCTGTATATGAAAAGTATGGTACCTCACCTACAGGCGGATGTTTACAGTTACTTTTTCAGATGCCTATATTATTTGCTCTTTATCGTGTAATTCAGAATATTCCGGCTTATGTTGACTCTGTAAGAGTTTTGTTTACAAACATGACGGACCTGCTTATGAAACAGGAGAACTTTTCTGAAATCTTTGCAGAAAATTTTTCTTCCGGATCAAGCTTTGATACAGTAAATCAGGTTATTGATGTAATGAACCACTTTACCGTGGAACAGTGGGAACAGTTAAAGGAACTTTTCCCATCCTGTGCTACGGTTATTTCTCAGAATGTAGATGCTTTATTTGAAATGTATGATTTCTTCGGAATTAATCTTTCAATCGCACCTACACTTGCATCGATTTCGGTTCTTATTCCGATATTAACCGCTCTTACACAGTGGATCAGTATGAAGACCGTTGGCAATAACAATACGGGAGATATAGATAATCCTGCTGCACAGTCTATGAAGACGATGAACACCATTATGCCGTTGATGACAGGCTTTATCGCTTTGTCACTTCCTAGCGGTCTTGGTCTTTACTGGATTGCAACTGCTGTTTGTCAGACCATTCAGCAGATTTTATTGAATATGTATTTTGATAAGATCGATGTGAATGAACTGATTAAAAAGAATGTGGAAAAGGCTAATGAGAAGAGAGCCAAGAAGGGACTTCCTCCACAGACAATTTCTTCTAAAGCCAATGCTAATATGAAGGTTTCAGTTGCTAAAACAGAAGCTTCTCAGAAACTTCAGACGAAGCTTGAGGAAACCAGACAGAAGAATCTTGATAAGGTGGAAGAAATCAAGAAGTCTACAAACTACTACAGTGAGGGTAGCAACGGTGGTGGTTTAGCTGCAAAGGCAAATATGGTTGCAAAATATAACGAAAAGAATAAGAAAGATAAATAAGATAAGTTAGATTTAGAAGTAGTATGGAGGTTTTGTGATGGAATACGTAGAATTTTCCGGAAAAAGCGTTGAAGAAGCGTTAACTACTGCTGCTGTCACACTTGGAACACCAAGCGAGCAGCTTGAATATGAAGTTATTGAAGAGGCAAGTGCCGGTTTCTTAGGTCTGTTTAATGCCAAGCCGGCAAAAATCAGAGTTAAGAAGAAGGCTTCCATTGAGGATGTAGTTAAGAAGTTCCTTAATGATATGTTCGATGCCATGGATATGGTTGTTAATATTGAAGTAACCGTTAATGAAGAAGAAGAGACTGTCAATGTTGATCTTACCGGTGAAGATATGGGTCTTTTGATTGGTAAGAGAGGTCAGACGCTGGATTCTTTACAGTATCTGGTTCGTCTTGTTGTTAATAAGGAATTCGGTGGTTACTTAAAGGTTAAGGTTGATACCGAGAACTACCGTGAGCGTAGAAAAGAAACTTTGGAATCTCTTGCAAAGAACATTTCTTATAAAGTTAAGAGAACAAGAAGATCCGTTACTTTGGAGCCAATGAATCCATATGAGAGAAGAATTATTCATTCTACTCTTCAGAATGATCGTTTTGTTGCTACAAGAAGTGAAGGTGAAGAGCCTTACAGACATGTTGTTGTTTATTTAAAGAAGAATTCAAATAGCAATAACTAATGAATGTATTTTTGGCCATTACATGATATGTGTAATGGCCTTTTTCAAATTATTATTAGGCGTTTGCGAAACTGTTTAGATTACATAAAAGATAAGTTTGTGTATAATATTTCGCGGCACGTTTGCATTAAGAGCGAGCTCATAGCGGTACATAAGATGCCAAAAGACGGCATCTAAGTACCGATGGCTCGCAATTGCCACGAAATATTTATACACAAACATTACCTTATGTAATGTAAACAGTTTCGCAAAAGTCTATCATGTATTTTATATAAGGGGTGGAACGATGAATTATGTAGATGATACAATTGCGGCAATCTCTACCGGCAGCGTGACCAGCGCTGGTATTGGAATTATTCGAATGAGCGGAAGCAATGCTATTGAAATTGCAGATAAGATCTTTGTATCGAAGAAAAATTCGAAAAAATTGAAGGATGTTCCTACTCATACCATTCATTACGGAAATATCCATGATCAGGATAATATTATTGATGAAGTTCTTGTTTCCGTCATGCGAGGTCCTAATAGTTATACCAAGGAAGACATTGTGGAAATCAACTGTCATGGTGGTCTTATCGTAATGAAAAAGATTTTGGATCTTTGTTTTTGTCATGGTGCCCGTCCTGCTGAACCCGGTGAATTTACAAAACGTGCTTTCTTAAACGGACGTATGGATCTATCCCAGGCAGAAGCTGTAATTGATCTCATCAATTCACAGAATGATCTGGCACTTCGTTCTTCTGTGAACCAGTTAAGAGGGTGTTTTTCCGATAAAATTCATGAGATGAGAGAGCAGTTATTACATTATACTGCATTTATTGAGGCAGCTTTGGATGATCCTGAACATATCAGTCTGGATGGGTTTTCAGATGAATTAGCTGTTAACCTAAATAAAATAATGGAACAGCTGGAGTACTATATTGAAACCTCAGAAAATGGCCGTGTCATCAAGGATGGAATTAATACGGTTATTTTAGGTAAGCCTAACGCAGGGAAGTCCAGTCTGTTGAATGCTCTTGCCCGATATGAGCGTGCTATTGTGACGGATATTCCCGGTACTACAAGGGATATTATTGAAGAACGTGTTCATTTGAAGGGGTTGATACTGAATCTTATGGATACGGCAGGCATTCGTGATACATCGGATAAAGTCGAGGCAATCGGTGTGGAAAAATCTATGGAGTGTGCCAAAAATGCGGATCTTGTCATGTATGTTGTGGATTCTTCCCGTCCTTTGGATCAAAATGATGAGGATATCATTCGACTGATTAAGAATCAGAAAGTCGTTATTATTCTTAATAAATCCGATCTTGCACCGGTGGTGGATGAAATTGCCATTCGTAAATATATCAATGCGCCGATTATCCGGACTTCTGCAAAGAACATGGATGGAATCGATGTTTTAGAGGATAAGATCAATGCATTATTTTTGGATGGTAAAATTCAAGCCAATGAGGAATTGTTGATTGCAAACCTTCGTCAAAAGAATTCCTTGAAAGATGCATTAAAAAGTCTTAAACTAGTGATAAGTAGCATCGAGAGTGGAATGTCGGAAGATTTTTATACCCTTGATCTGATGAATGCTTATGAGGAACTTGGTAAGATTACAGGTGAATCGGTGGATGAGGATCTTGCAAATGAAATCTTTGCAAAGTTCTGTATGGGAAAGTAGTTTGATTATTTTATAGATTCATTTTTATAATAGTTTACTTAGAAAGAAGATTAAGATATTATGCCAAATGTTGAAGAGAGATATGATGTTGTCATAGTTGGTCTGGGTCATGCCGGATGTGAGGCTGCCCTTGCCTGTGCAAGAATGGGATTGGAGACAATTTGTTTTACTGTGAGCAATGAAAGTATTGCCATGATGCCTTGTAATCCTAATATCGGTGGTAGTTCTAAGGGACACCTTGTGCGAGAAATTGATGCCCTTGGTGGTGAAATGGGAAAGAATATTGATAAGACATTTATTCAGTCTAAGATGTTGAATGCCTCCAAAGGTCCGGCAGTTCATTCTCTCCGTGCCCAGGCGGATAAAGCAGAATATAGCAGAAGTATGCGCCGGGTTCTTGAAAATACAGATCATATTACTCTTCGTCAGGCTGAAGTATCTGAAATAATAGTCAATGATGGTGTCATCCAGGGTGTTAAAACTTTTTCCGGTGCTACTTATCATGCAAAAGCTGTAGTTTTATGTACAGGAACCTATCTTAAGGCACGTTGTATCTACGGTGATGTCAGCAATTATACCGGTCCGAATGGTCTGCAGGCGGCGAATCATTTGACGGATTCTTTAAAAGCAAATGGCATTGAAATGTTTCGGTTTAAGACAGGAACTCCGGCCCGTGTGGATAAGCGTTCTATTGATTTTTCCAAGATGGAAGAGCAATTTGGGGATGAGAGGGTTGTACCATTTTCATTTTCTACGGATCCGGATTCCATTCAGAAAGAACAGGTGTCCTGCTGGTTAACTTATACCAATGAGAATACGCATAAGATCATCCTTGATAATATTGACCGTTCGCCTCTTTATTCCGGTAAGATTGAGGGAACCGGACCTCGTTATTGCCCTTCGATTGAAGATAAGGTGGTTCGTTTTGCAGACAAGGATCGTCATCAGGTGTTTGTGGAACCGGAGGGAAATTATACGAATGAAATGTATCTTGGTGGTATGAGTAGTTCTCTTCCGGAGGATGTTCAGTATGCTATGTATCGTACGGTTCCCGGACTAGAAAATGTGAAAATTGTCCGCAATGCTTATGCCATTGAGTACGATTGTATCAATCCTATTCAGCTAAAGAATTCTTTGGAATTTAAGAATATCAGTGGTCTTTTTAGTGGCGGACAGTTTAATGGTAGTTCAGGATATGAAGAGGCTGCGGCGCAGGGTATCATTGCAGGTATTAATGCAGCATGTAAGGTTCTTGGAAAGGAGCCTTTGATTCTGGATCGTTCAGAAAGTTATATTGGTGTATTGATTGATGATCTTGTTACCAAGGAAAATTTTGAGCCTTACCGGATGATGACATCCCGTGCAGAATATCGTTTGTTATTGAGACAGGATAATGCGGATATTCGTCTCTCAAAGTATGGACATGAGCTCGGTCTTGTCAGTGATGAGGCATACGAATGGGTACTTGAAAAGCAAAGACAAATGAAGGAAGAAATTGACCGTCTGGAGAATACTACTGTTGGTGCGAATGAAAAGGTACAAAAACTTCTTGAAAGATTGCAAAGTACGCCTTTGAAATCCGGTACGACTTTAGCTGAACTTCTTCGTCGTCCGGAAATTACTTATGATGATCTGGCGGAAATTGATAAAGATCGTAAGCCTTTAAGATATGATGTTGTGGAACAGGTTAATATTAATGTTAAGTATGAGGGTTATATTTCACGACAGTTAAAGCAGGTGGAGCATTTTAAAAAGTTGGAAAATAAACGTATTCCGGAGTCTCTTAATTATGATGATATTGCCGGACTTCGAAAGGAAGCGCAGCAGAAATTAAAGAAATTCTTACCTTCCTCCATAGGTATGGCTTCCAGAATTTCCGGTGTTTCTCCGGCAGATATTTCTGTTTTATTGGTTTATCTTGAACAACATAAAAATTAGTTTGTGTATAATATTTCGCGGCACGTTTGCACTAAGAGCACGCTCGCAGCGGTACATAAGACGCCAAAGTACGGCGTCTAAGTACCGGCGGCGCGCAATTGCCACGAAATATTTATACACAAACAGGATATTATGGCGTTGATATTTTTGTATATATGGTAGGAGATTTGTATGTCTGATTCGAAAGAACATTTTTTAGTCCGATTACGAAAACTTAATATAAATTTATCCGAAGATCAATTAAATCAGTTTGATATTTTTTATCATCGTCTGGTTGAAGTGAATGAATATATGAATTTAACTTCCATTACCGATTATGATGAAGTACTCTTAAAACATTATGTGGATTGTCTTGCGGTAAATGTTGTGGAAGAATTTTCCTGTTTGGTTGATAAAAGTAAACAGGGAGATTCTGCGGTTAAAGTAATCGATGTGGGAACGGGTGCCGGTTTTCCCGGTGTTCCCTTAAAGATTGCTTTTCCTTCCTTAGAAATGCATCTGCTTGATTCATTAAACAAAAGAATTAATTTTCTTAATGAATCCATTGATTTGTTGAAACTTGATGGAGTTAAGACCTATCATGGCAGGGCAGAAGACTACGCGCAAAAATCAGAATTCAGAGAATCCTATGATCTTTGTGTTTCCCGGGCAGTTGCGAATCTTTCTTCACTTTCAGAATACTGTCTTCCGTTTTTAAAAATGGATGGTTTATTTATTGCACTTAAGTCCGGTGCTATCGAGGAGGAATTATCAGCTGCAAAAAATGCAATTCGTATTTTAGGTGGAGAAATCGTCAGGGTCTTACCTTTTACTTTACCGGATTCCGATATTGAAAGATCCTTTGTGGTTATTCGTAAAGTAAAAAATACTTCAAAAAAATATCCACGTAAGGCAGGTTTACCATCAAAAGATCCATTAAAATAGTATAAATATTATGTAAACGAGGTTCAAATGAAAGTTGTTTTAGAATATCTTAATACCCTGTTATCAGAACTGGAAAATACTCGAAAAGAAAAAGAAAGACTTCTTAATCAAAAAGAAATTGAAGCAAATGAGATTCATAAAGTTATCTCAAAGTTGTCTTTGAATGATAATTCTACCTTCAATGTTTTTAATGCCAGCGGAACTCGAATTGAATTTCAAAACAAGGAAGTCCTTGAATTAAAGTCCCAGGAAGATCAATTGAAAATTGAAGCAGATCACTTAACGGATGAGATTCGAGAAATTAATTTAAAAATTGAAGAACTTGCCATAACGATTGGTCATGCAAATTCTTCGAACAATAAGATTGTTGAGTTGTCAAAAGAAGTTGTTCGTTTTAACGCCGAAGTTTCTATGTACTCTACCGGAGGGAAAAAGTATAAAGATTCTAGTGATAAGTTGAAAAATGAAATTGAAAAAAATCTTACTCAATTAGAACAGAAATTAAATTCGGAAGATTTTATTCTTCCTAAAGAACCGGTTGATTCGGATTCGGAAGTTCGGCTTTCCTCTGCTGTTGAACCGGTGGATATTCAAAAGGATGATTCTTCATTTCTACAGGAAGTTGCTGACCGGGTTTATTTTATTACCAAAATATTAAAGTTTGATCCTGTTCGTGTGAACTTAGAGTTGGATGAAATCTATAAGGCAATTATTAAATATATTAATCGGTAATCATGTTTCACGTGAAACAAATTAGAAAGTATATAAATGTTTCACGTGAAACATTTTTCTTTCTAATAAGAAAATAAGAATTACATTAGAATGTAAACAGATACAATAATTTTGAAATTAATATAGAATAAATGAATAAAAAATGATATACTAGTCTAAGTCACAGATTCATTAATAAGGAGTTACAAAATGGGAAGAATTATAGCAATTGCAAATCAGAAAGGTGGCGTAGGAAAAACTACGACATCCATTAATCTTTCAGCATGTCTTGCAGAAGCAGGAAAGAAAGTGTTAACCATTGATATTGATCCTCAGGGAAATACAACAAGTGGACTGGGGATAGATAAGAATAGTTTAGATAATACGGTATATCAGGTAGTCATCGATGAATGCAGTATTGAAGAGGCTATTGTAAAAAATGTGTATGAAAACTTAGATCTGGTTCCATCGAATGTTAATCTGGCAGGTGCAGAAATTGATTTGATTGGTATCGAAAACCGTGAGTACATATTAAGAACTCAGATTGAAAAGATTAGAGGCAATTATGATTTTATTATTATTGATTGTCCACCATCCCTGACGATGTTGACAGTTAATGCCATGACTGCAGCAGATACAGTTCTGGTTCCGATTCAGTGTGAATATTATGCATTGGAAGGATTAAGCCAGTTGATTCACTCCATTAAATTGGTTAAGAAAAAGTTAAATCCTTCTCTTGAAATTGAGGGTGTCGTGTTTACTATGTATGATGCAAGAACCAATTTATCGTTGCAGGTAGTGGAGAATGTTAAGGATAATTTGAAGGAATCCGTGTATAAGACAATCATTCCAAGAAATGTACGTCTGGCAGAGGCACCGAGCCACGGCTTACCAATTAATGTGTATGAACCAAAGTCAGCCGGAGCAGAAAGTTACAGAATGCTGGCAGAAGAAGTAATTAATAATAAAGAATTTGAAAAGTAAGAAAGAGGAATCAGAGAGATGGCAGTTAAAAAAGGTGGATTAGGAAAAGGTTTGGGTTCCCTCATTCCGGGAGATCTTGATGACGAACCTAAGGTTGAGGTAAAGGTTGTAGAGAAAGTAGTAGAAAAGGTTGTTGAAAAAAAGGTTGAATCAAAACTTCGAATCAATGAAATTGAACCGAATAGAGATCAGCCAAGAAAACAGTTTGATGAAGATGCGTTAATGGATTTGGCAGAATCCATCAAACAGCATGGTGTGTTACAGCCAATTCTGGTTCAAAAGAGAGAAAACTATTATGAAATCATAGCAGGTGAACGCCGATGGAGAGCATCCAAGATTGCAGGGCTTAAAGAAGTACCTGTAATTATTAAAGATTTTACGGATCAGGAAATCGTAGAAGTTGCACTTATTGAGAATATTCAGAGAGAGGACCTGAATCCGATTGAAGAAGCTCTGGCTTATAAGAGACTTTTGGAAGAATATCATCTGAAACAGGATGAAGTTGCAGAGAGAGTGGCAAAGAGTCGTTCCGCCGTAACCAACTCCATGCGTTTATTAAAGCTGGACCCAAGAGTACAGCAGATGGTCATTGATGAGATGTTGACCAGTGGACATGCAAGAGCCTTAATCGGAATTGAAGATGGCGAAAAACAGTACACGGTTGCACAGAGAATTTTTGATGAAAGACTCAGCGTAAGAGAAACCGAGAATTTAATTAAGAATCTTGATAAGCCGGAAAAGAAAAAAGAAAAACCGGCAAATGATTTTGTATATCGTGATTACGAAGAACAACTGAATAAGATATTGAAAACAAAAGTAGTTATTAACAATAAGGCAAACAATAAAGGAAAGATTGAGATTAACTATTTTTCAAAAGAAGAGTTTGAGAGAATTATTGATATACTAAAAAGATAAGATAAAGAATAAGGTTAAGAAAGAGAAAATATAGGAGAAAGGAAAAAAGATGATTGATTTTTTTGGAATAGCAAACATAAATGGAGCATATTTGTTCATTACATTGTTTGTAATTATTATTGCTTTGTTCGTAATTCTTATAACAACATTATGTAAACTAAATGCATTGACAAAACGTTATGAATCTTTCATGGGAGGTCGCGATGGAAAAACCATGGAAGAAGTTATCAAAGGAAGATTGGATGAAATCGAAGATATTAAGTTAAAGGCATTTAAGAATGGAAAAGACATTGCCGAGTTATTTGAAAAGATGGAAAGCACGATCTGCAAGGTGGGCCTGGTAAAATATGATGCATTTAATGAGATGGGTGGAAAGTTAAGTTTTGCTTTAGTATTATTGAATGAACATAATACCGGTCTTTCTATGAATTCAATGCATGGACCGGAAGGCTCTTACGTATATGTTAAGGAAATTATCAATGGGCAGTCCTATATTGCATTGGGTGAGGAAGAACAGAAAGCCTTGGATGCAGCATTGGATAAGGTTGAAGTAAAGTAGAATTATAATCAATTTAATAAATTCAGGATATTTGTTAAAAATTTCTCAAATTAAGCTATACAAAAATCTTTGGTTGTAGTAAAATATAAATACAGATGTACGGATATAATTGAAAGAGAGGTAAGGAAGATGGCACTTGACAATTGTATTGCAAAAGGGACACTAAAGAGCGTGTATTTAGAGAATAATACAGCCATTAAGGTATTTGAGAAAGAATATCCGAAAGCGGAAGTATTATACGAGGCATTGAACAATGCAAGAGTAGAAGATACGGGATTGAATATTCCAAAGATATTGGAAGTTACCATGATCGACGGCAAATGGGCTATAAGAAGAGAATATGTTGAAGGCAAAACGCTGGATGAATTGATTAAGGAGAATCCTAAGGATGTTGACAAGTATCTGGAAATGATGGTTGACATGCAGCTTAAGATTCACCAGAAGAGAAATCCACAGCTTAATAAGTTAAAGGATAAGATGTCAAAGCAGATTAGTGATCTGGATTGTATTGATGACGCAACCAAGTATGATCTTCATTCGAAGTTGGAGGGAATGCCAAAGCATACAAAGTTATGTCATGGGGATTATAATCCAAAGAACATTATCGTTGACAAGGAAGGAAACTTACATGTCGTGGACTGGGTACATGCATCACAGGGTAATGCCAGTGCGGATGTAGCACGTACGTATCTTTTACTTGCCTTGGACAGCAAGAAGCTTGCTGAAAAGTATATGAATCTTTTCTGTGAGAAGAGTGGTACAGAAAAGAAATATGTTCAGCAGTGGTTACCAATCGTAGCCGCAGCACAGCTTGCAAAGAAGAGACCGGAAGAGAAGGATCTTCTGTTCAAGTGGCTGGATGTTTTTGATTATCAATAGAAAAGTATTAAAGGGACTTGATTTCAAACTTGAAATCAAGTCCCTTTTTACATGAAATTACATCGAAGTATTAAAAATAGAAAGTAATATTTCTTCGAATCAATTTTAAGAGAGTAAAGGCGTAATTATACTCCATAACGGATAATTCATTTCTGGAAAAAGCAGCACGTTCCAGTAAAGAAGAAAGCTTAACAATCGCACTGTCCGTCACTTTTTTACTTAGCTTATAGTGGGACTGTATGAAAAGCAACTGATCATTCATTGAAAGGATATACAAAAATTCAGGATAACTCTTAGCCACTTTTTTGCATATAATCTTGTAGTAGTTGCGCAGATTAATATTTCTTCGGTTACGATGATATGAGCGGTACTGTAAAGTGTATTTGTATGAGAGAAACAACAAAACACCGATTGCCAATATAATCGCCAAAGCTGTTAAAAGCCGCAGCAGCATTGAAGAGATACTGTCGGAAATTACTTCAATATTTTGAACCTCGGCATCGGTATCATCCGCCCCTCCGGTTCGACTTAATAAGCCATAGAGGGAGGCCCAGAAGTCCGAGGTGGATATATCTTCCAGAGAAGCAGTGGTTGCTTCAAATACTCTCCAGCCAAAGTCCGGATCATAATACTCTAACCAGGCATGGGCCTTATCATCGGCGATGTCAACATTAACCACAGATAAAGGAGCATCGGTAGAGGATAAAGAATAATCATGAACCAGTCGGTCATCAATGTAATCCGAAAGGACGGATCCCTCCGCCAGGGAGGCATTTTTTAACTCTTCATTTGTCAGGACATATCCTTCCACATAGCGGGTAGGAATACCGAGAGTTCGAAAAATCAGCGCAGCCGAAGTAGCAAAGTGTGCACAGAATCCCGTTTTTTTGTCATTCAGAAAGTATCCAACGTAATCTTCATCCCTAGGAGTAATTCCCGGATTAAGAGAGTACACAAAGTCGGAAGAAAGAGTGTTGGATACCTGATTAATAATTTGTAAAAGTTCAGCACCGGAATAACCTTTGTAAGTAGTAGTATTTTCAATATACTGTGTGCAGAGGTCATTTGTCACAAGGAATTGAATGATCTCCTCACGAGTTACGGAAGGAACATATAGACAGGCGTTTAGCATATCCATGTTACCATCGGACATATCATACCGGACTGAGGATTGAAATAAATTTTCCGGATAATAGTTGTAGCTGTGATTCCGATAGAATTTGGTCTGCGTAAATGGATCGGACAACAGGGCAGAATCCGTATAATAAGGACTGTAGTCATAACGAATGTCGGCACCTACATTTTTTACATCCATGCGCAATGGTTCATAGGAACTTTTCATTTCCAGAGAAGAATATTCTGTGGCAAGGTTCACATCCTTGGCAAAAAGTTCAGCCTGCTCCTTGGAAATCAGCTGAAGATCATATAACTGCTTAATGTTTAGCCACTGACGATCGGTGTAACCAATTCCCACATATCCTCGAAGATAAATGGTATTTGAAGAAAGTGGTACATAGGTCACCGTAAGATCCGTCTCGTAATCCGGGCGAACCGAATAAATTCCGCCAAGAGAGCCGTCGCTTAAGCCACCGACAGAGTTATATCGATTAAAGTAACCACTGAGACCAAAGGTAACAAGGTATTTGACTTCATCGGTAACTTCCTGCTTCAACACACTTTCCCGTTCATAATTTCGGTAAGAGGTATAAGGAAAAGAAATCTGCAAAAGCCCCCAGATACATAATGCCAGGATGAAAGAAAATATTGATGTCATAAAGTAAGTTAATCCATTGGTTCCGTAACAGAAGCCCTTTCCCTTGGAATGCATCGGGTGACGCTTGAAGTATACAGCATAGTTTCTCCCTTTATGTGGGTACGTCTTGGTGTGGCAACTCAGACTGATCAGAAAAAAAGCAATATATGCGGTCATAAGAGAAACAACATAAATTGCTTCCGGGTATAGATTCATGAAAAATGGCACCACAAAAGGACCCAATCCAATGAGAAAAATGGTCAGAAGATTCACATATTCGCTGATCCACATATGAAATAGGAGAAGTTCAAAAATCCCCAGGAAAATCAGAAAGTAGGTTATGGTCAGGAAAGAATCTTCGATTATTTCTTCATAATAAATCAAGGCAGGAATCTGAAGATAGTTTTCCAGAGCCGCATAGGTAATATTGCCGACGGCGTGGTAACCACTGTTTACGTACAGATAATAACGAAAAATAAAATGTGCAAATAAAAACAAGAAGCCAAGATAGCAGGCATTCTTGAGAAATTTCGAAGAAAGATTTCTTACAAAGGCAATGATCAAAGAAAAAACCAGCAAAAAAAGACCCACGGTGCGGGCATCAAATTCCGTGGTAAAACAGGAAACATAGCCACAGATACTGCCAAAGGTCAGTAGAAAGCATAGAAGTGCCCGGGTGAGAGGAATAAGGAAATCATTCGAATGGGAAAACCGAATGTCCGAAGAATTTTCTAATCCAATAATGTCAGTATAATTGTTCTTGGAACGTTTACTATTATTTCGAAACATAATCTACACCTATTGTAATATAGTTTTCGTGACCGGTTAATTTTGGAATCAGCTCCTGTATTTCACGGTAGTTTTCAATCGGCCGCTGATACAATACTTCCATAATGCAGTCGTTAAGATCACTTTGTGAAAGGACAAGATAAATGGAAAAATCCTTCTGAATGGAATTGTACCAGAGCAAGGAAAATGGTTTTTGGTGGTTTACCAGGTACATACCAATACCATAGGAATAATCCAGGATTTTATCCAAAAGATCCTGGGTAGTCTTGGCCAATTCAATATAGAGAAGGAGCTGTGACGATGTGAGACTCAGGTGATCCTTAACCATGAGAGTATCCTTTTTGGCAGATAATTTCCAATGAATACTCTGAAGTTTGTCCCCGGGAATGTACTCGCGGATATCACTCACCTCGCTGGTATCATTGCCCTTCACCGGACTTTCCTCTAAGTTCGTGTACCCTTGGGTTAAATCAAGATCCGCAAAACGGTCATCCGTGAGGGGATTCGGCAACACCGGAATTTCATGGTGGAAAGCAATCTTTTTCTTCAATGCAAAAAAATTAAGTAAGTCGTAGACCACGATTTCAGCCGCATCAATGGTGATAATACCGCAATGGTCACTGACTAAGGGATACTCTATCCGGGTGGACTGCAGTGGATTGACGGGAAAATTCAGCGTATGGGTGGTTTTGCAGTCGGAGAGGGAGTTCCCAATGGTCAGTTGAATCACTGCATTGTTGGAAAAAAATATGGAGTCATTTTGAATCTGTAAGGCAAAAACAAAGGGATCTCCTCTTTTCTCAACAAAAGCAGCACCACTTTCTGTGATGTGCACATGGGGAAGAACCCCATAACAGATCATAAATGTTGTCACAGGCAGAATCAGCATAATTGCCAGCAATATAAAGTAAAAATAATTTCCTAAAAAAAGAAACATGAAAACATTTAATAGGAAAAAAAAGGCGTATGCGGTAATACTAAATCTTCGAATCATGGATGGCATGTGTTAATTTCCCTTCGGTACAGGTATGGTGTGATAGATTGCGGTTAATACAGCATCAGCATTGAGTCCCTCTGCTTTGGCTTTGCTTCCAAGAATTATACGGTGGCGGAGTACATCGCAGAAGATGTATTCGATGTCTTCCGGTTTTACAAAGTCTCGATTGTGCATTAAGGCAATCGCCTTAGAAAGCTTTAGGAGATTGATTGCACCACGGGGACTGGATCCCAGTGAAATGTACTCGCTGGTTCGGGTTGCCTCCACAAGGGAAGTGATATAATCCAGAATACTGTCACTGACATACACATTGTCCACATTTTCCCGAATAAACAAAAGCTCCTGTGGCGTAATGATGGGATGTACTTCATTGATTGGTGGGTTCACGACGGTACGAAGAATATTGATGGTATCATCATGTCCCGGATAACCCATAGACAGGCACACCATAAATCGATCCAGCTGAGAATCCGGAAGGAGCTGGGTTCCGGAAGAACCGGTAGGATTCTCGGTAGCGATTACAATAAATGGATTCGGTAACCGGTGGGTAATTCCATCAATGGTGACATTTCCTTCCTCCATGACCTCCAACAGTGCGGCCTGAGTCTTAGGTGATGTACGATTAATCTCATCGGCCAGAAAGAGGTTACAGAATACGGCACCTTCGCGATATTCGAATTCCTTTGTTGAAGCATTGTACATTGAAAAACCTACAATATCACTTGGCAGAACATCGGGAGTGAACTGAACCCGCTTATAATCCAAATTCATTGCATGTGCCAGGGAAAGAGCCAGGGTTGTCTTTCCCACACCGGGAATATCATCCAGTAAAATGTGGCCGCCTGCAAAAACCGTGGCGAGAACTTTTTCAATAACTTCATCTTTTCCTTTGATTACGTCGGAAATCTCCTTTTGAATGGAATAAATTTTTATGTCAGCCATAGATTCGCTCCTTTACGAAAAACTGATAAAATGCTTTTTACAAAAAATTTCTATTTATGTATAATTATAGCAAAACAGAGCGTGAAATAAAAGATAGGTTTGTGTATTATATTTGGCTCGCAATTGCCACGAAATATTATACACAAACATTTAATTATGAATATGAGAAGGATAGATTAGAGTTCGCAAAAATACAGGTACTGTTTTGACCCAAGATTAAACAAATAATAAAAAGACAAAGGAGAATGTGTATGAATGAGAATGAAATTAAGGAGCAGGAATTGAAGAGTATTATTGAGCAATCCGTTGATGAGTCGGTGAACCGTGCATTTAAAAAATATGGAAAGGTTTCCCGGTTTCCGGGTTTTTCTCTCCGTGGATTGATTTCAATGTTGGTTATGGTTGCAGTGGTTGTAGTCGGGGTGCGTTGGTACATGGGACACAATGCAAATGATCCGGTTGCCCCGATTGAGGATCATGATCTAACACTGGAAAACAATGGAATATTTGGTTTCACGGTTGCTGATTTTGAAGAACCGATACTGGGAGAAGCGACACGGCAGAGGCTCCTGATCGTTGAAGAACAGGAGGTGTATGTGAACACAACGATTACAGACACCGGTTTATTTAATTGGGGAGTGTTTAATAAACAGCAGGCACTTACAATTCACGGCATAGGTCAGTATACGATCGACCTCACTCAAATTACTTCTGCGGATATTAGTCTGGATGAGGAAACCTATGAACTCACGATAAGAATTCCACATGCCCAACTGCATCAGACGACCTTCGATCCTTCAAAAACAGAAATTGGTGATGCACAAAACGGTTGGTTAGCTTTTGGAAGTATCAAGATGAATGCTGAGCAGCAAAAAGCATTTGAAGTAGAAGCAAATGTGAAATTAGAAGCTAAATTGAGTGAGGCAGAACGCCTGGAAGAAGCCGATCGGTTTGCAAAGCTTTGTGCCTATGAAACCTATCAGCCAATCATCAAGACTGTTTCACCGGCATATAAGGTTGTGATTGAATTTCAGTAAAAGAAGTAAGAGTAAAAGTACTTACAGCAACAATCAGAAAAAATCCCGCACGAAATAGTGCGGGATTATACATTGAGCGTTGGATTTAATGTTCTTTTGCGGCATTGCAAGGTGGATTTTTCACCTGGTAATCAAAGTTCTTGAAATACTGCACATTTTGTGGAGTACCATTTGCAGGAGGCATTTCGAAACCTGGATATTTAACAACCGGATTGCTTTCTTTCTTTACATTATCTAAAAATTCATCTGAAAGATTAAGGGCAGATTTTACCACTTCTTTTGGTGTCATTGCAATCCATTGGGCTAATGAAATATCCGCAAAATGATTACTCTTAAATATCTCCAGGAAAATTACTTTTTCATCACCGATGTTTTGTACATAGTGGAAATTGCCAACCGGAACATAGCCCACATCGCCGGCCTGGTAATTAAATGTTCTTGCCTTGGGACCGGGCTGAAATACAGTCATTCTGGCTTTTCCCTGAATATAATACTGAAGTTCGTCTGAATTGGAATGCCAGTGAATTTCTCTCATGCCGCCGGGTTCAATTTCGACTAAGGCCGCGGAGGTCGAAGTGCAGGCAGGGAAGTTACTGTTATCCAATATTCGTATACTACCGCCATCGGAAACGATAGGTTTAACGTTGATCAACTCGTGTTTATAGGTATGGGGAACATCGCCGTATGGTGAGATCACTCTTTGGGATTCGATGGTGCCGGGATCACCGCCATCAACGATATATACCTCTTTTTCCGGAATAACATCAAATTCAGCTTCTTCACAACCAAAGTTTGCAGACAGCACATCCCGTGGAATGTGTGATAATAACTCTGATATTGAAAATGTATTATCCTCTGAATAGCTTCCTTTATCAAAAAACATTAAAAACTCACAACCGTCTTGCAATCCCTGAATCGAGTGTGGAATGTTGGCAGGGAAGATCCATCCCTCACCGGGTCTGCAATCGGCGATAAAAGTTCTACCCCGTTCATCAACAGCAGTAACTCTTGCGCCACCCTGTAAAACATATCCCCATTCAGACTGAAGATGACTATGCATTTCCCGGACACCCGGGGAAAGATTCATATTCACGACGGCCATGGTTTCATCCACCGGCAATTCTCTGCTTGTTATTTCCCGGGACCAGCCACCGGACTTTAATGTCATATGTGCGTCAGCAAATGAAAATTTTAAATTAGGTATCAAGCCAAAATCAGTAGCAGGGGGCACTAAAGTGTCCGGAAGTTGTCTTGCGCGTTCCGGATTTCTGGGGCCTAAATCTAATGCACCGGCGCCGTCACTTCGAATCGGTTGTGGCTCATGTGAATTCTTTAATTCATCCAATTTTTCCTGCATCCTTTTTGCAAATTCTCTATCCATACTATAAAACTCCTTTCCAGCATATATTTTTTACTAAAAAGGGGAAATTATGCTATATAATAAAAAAAAATTAACGGGAATTGCATTGATGTGGTACAACTCCCGTTAACTTTTACAAACCATATTAAATTGTACCTTCATACTACTCACGATGTGCAAACTCATCGTAGTACTCTCTTAAAAATTCAGCAATAGTCTTTAACATATGAGTGTCCTCCTTCCGGGAAATCGGTTCTCCCTTTGATGATTTTATTGTATCACGGCAATGTATAATAGTAAAATTCTTATAATGAATGTATTACGATACTTTTAAAGTATGATTACTATCGAATGACATAAAAAACAATGCATGTTTTTATAAATTTTGCACAAAGTTAGAAAAAATGAAAAAAATATATTGTAATATTTGTATAGAAGTTGTAATATGGATGTAAGCAATAAATGGAAACGTTTCCAGAAACGTTTCCAAATCAATTAAGTTATGATACGGAGGTATTAATCATGAAAAGAAAAGGTATTGCGTTAGTTGCAACCGCAGTAATGATGGGAATGGCCGTTCTTTCGGGCTGTTCAGGAAAAACTGCAGATTCATCAAAGGGTTCGGTTTATTATTTGAACTTTAAGCCGGAAGCAGATGCACAGTGGCAGGAATTAGCATCAATTTACACAAAGGAAACAGGAGTTAATGTTACGGTTGTAACTGCTGCATCCGATCAGTACGAACCAACTTTAAAGAGCGAGATGGCAAAGACCAATGCACCGACAATGTTCCAGGTAAATGGTCCGGTTGGCCTTGCTTCATGGAAGGATTACTGCTATGACCTTTCCGGTTCAGGTGTTTACGGACAGCTTTCATCCGAAGATTTTGCTCTTAAGGATGGAAATAAGGTTGCAGGAATTGGTTATGTAATTGAGTCTTACGGTATTATCTATAACAAGGCATTACTTGCTAAGGCAGGATATTCAGAAGCTGATATCAAGAGTTTTGCAGATTTAAAGAAGGTTTGTGAAGATATTACAAAGAGATCTTCTGAATTAGGATTTAGTGCATTTACATCCGCAGGTATGGATGGCTCTTCCGACTGGAGATTTAAGACACATTTAGCAAACTTACCAATTTATTATGAATATAAGGCAGACGGAATTAACACAACCGACGCAATTAAGGGTACTTTCCTTGATAACTATCGTAATGTATGGGATCTTTACATTAACAACTCAACAACAAGTCCAAAGCAGTTAAGTGTTAAGACCGGTGATGATGCAGTTGCTGAATTTGTAAGCGGCAAGGCAGTATTTTATCAGAATGGTACATGGGCTTACTCCGATGTTTCTTCACTTGGCGATGAGAATCTTGGTATGCTTCCGATTTATATTGGTGCTGCCGGCGAAGAAAATCAGGGCTTATGTACAGGTACCGAAAATTATTGGTGTGTAAATAACAAGGCATCCGAAGCCGATATCAAGGCAACACTTGATTTCATGGAGTGGTGTGTAACAAATGATACAGCACTTAAAGCAATCTGCGGTTCTGCGAATGGAATGCCATCAGGTAAGGATGGTATGGGATTTGTCATTCCGTTTAAGAAGAACTTAGAGTCTACCAATCATCTTGTTAACTGTGCAAATGAGTATGTTGCAGCCGGAAAGACACCTGTAACCTGGAACTTTACAACAATGCCTTCTGAGCAGTGGAAGAACGAAGTTGGTTCAGCACTTACAGTATATGCAGCTGATCAGACGGATGCTAATTGGGAACTTGTTAAGAAAGCATTTGTAGAAGGATGGGCAACAGAAGCAGCAGCTTCTAAGTAAATTCATCCAGATGTTGGAGGAATAGAATTATGGAAAAGGCAATGAAGAAATATTGGGCGGTTTTTCTCATACCGACAATGGCGGCATTTGCAATTGGGTTTATAGTCCCATTCATTGAAGGAATTTATTTATCATTTTGTGAATTTACGACAATTAAAGATGCGACTTTTGTTGGTATGAAAAATTATGTGAGAGCATTTCAGGATGAAACATTTCTTAATGCATTTTCATTCACATTTGTTTTTGCGGTGGTTACACTGATTCTGATTAATGTTCTTGCGTTCTTGGTAGCACTTGCGTTAACACAGAATTTTCGTGGAACAAACATATTCCGAACAGTATTCTTCATGCCTAATCTTATTGGAGGAATTGTACTTGGATATGTTTGGCAGCTCATATTCGATGGTATCTTCAGCAAGTTTGATACTGCATTAAAACTCAATGAAGTGCTTGGCTTCTGGGGATTGGTAATTTTGATATGCTGGCAACAGATTGGTTACATGATGATCATATACATAGCAGGTCTTCAGTCCGTTCCGGCAGATATCACCGAGGCGGCGATGATTGATGGCGCAAACCGCACCCAGAGACTTTTTAAGATAACCATTCCAAATATGATGCCATCTTTTACAATTTGTACGTTTTTGACAATCACGAATTCATTTAAGCTTTTCGATCAGAACCTGGCGTTGACAGGCGGTGAACCAATGCACAAGACCGAAATGCTGGCATTAAATATATATGACACATTTTACGGTCGAGTAGGATACGAAGGTGTTGGTCAGGCAAAGGCAGTTGTTTTCTTCCTGCTGGTAGTAGTCATAGGTTTGTTACAGCTTAGGCTTACAAGAAATAAGGAGGTACAGCAATGATGAAATTATTTAAGAAAAAAAAGAATGATGAAAATTACATTGCACCGAATAATTCATTTTGGGGCTGGATGGCTACAATATTCTTTACATTGATTTCGATATTGTTCGTTGCTCCGATATTCTTTGTACTGACGAATTCCATGAAGTCAAAGACCTATATTAATTTGGATACGTTTGGTTTACCAACATCAGAAAGTTACGTTGGATTCGAAAATTATAATACCGCGATTACACAGTATGAATTTTTCAAAGCATTTGGATGGACCCTGTTTATTACCGTTTGTTCCGTTGTTGTAATCTTAATATGCTGTTCAATGTGTGCATGGTATATCACACGTGTTCGAAATATTTATACAAAGATAATTTATTTGTTATGTGTTTTTTCAATGGTGATTCCATTCCAGATGGTAATGTTCACATTATCCGGTACGGCGGATGCCCTGGGACTTGGAACACCATGGGGAATTGTGATTGTATATCTGGGTTTTGGAGCCGGTCTTGCGGTATTCATGTTCTGCGGATTTGTTAAGAGTATTCCCGTTGAGGTGGAGGAAGCTGCGATGATTGACGGTTGCAATCCTGTACAGACATTTTTCAGGGTTGTTCTTCCGATGATGAAGTCAACATATATATCCGTAGGTATTCTGGAAGCAATGTGGATATGGAATGACTTCCTTCTTCCGTATCTTGTTCTTGATATTAAAAAATATAAAACCATTTCCATTATCATTCAGTACATGAAGGGTAGTTATGGACGTGTTGACATGGGCGCAATTATGGCATGTCTTGTTTTAGCAATCATTCCTGTTATAATATTCTATATAAGCTGTCAGAAGTACATCGTTAAGGGTGTAGCTGCCGGTGCCGTAAAGGGATAACTTAGAAGAAATCAGGAAAAAAGTATGACAATAAAAGATATTGCAAAAGCTTCGGGATATGGTGTTGGGACCGTATCAAGGGTTATCAACAACCATCCCGATGTCAGTGAACAGGCGCGTGAAAAAATACATAAAGTAATTGAGGAAATGGGTTTTGAGCCAAATGAAAACGCCAAGATGCTGAAACAGAGAAATGGCACTTCCATTGGTGTTATCGTAAAGGGTAATCGAAATATGCTTTTTGCGGATATGCTGGAGGCAATTCAGCAAAGCCTCAAGGATACCGGGGAAAATGTCGAAATTGTGTATATCGATGAAGATGCAAATGAGGTTGAGTGTGCAATAAAAATGTGCAAAAATTCATCGCCAAAGGGAATCTTCTTTTTGGGTGCCAATCTTCTCTATTTTGATGAACGTTTTGACCAGATTACGGTTCCGTGTGTGATTCTTTCTACCGATGGAAGAAGCCTCAAGAAGCATGAAAATCTTTCTTCGGTTTCGGTTGACGATACCCGGGCTACCTATGAAATTGCCAAATACATTACAGATCATGGTCATGTAAATGTTGGAATATTGGGTGGTTTTCCATCCAAAACCCAGATTAGTTACTCAAGATACATGGGCTGTCTTAATTGTTTTAAGGAAAACAATATTCCTTTTGATAATGACACCAACTATGAGGTATGCCGATTTTCCATGGAAGACGGGTATAAGGCGACACAGAAACTGTTAGACAAGAATAAAAATATAACAGCAATTATTGCATTTAGTGATACCATTGCACTTGGAGCAATCCGTGCAATCAAAGATATGAATTTGTCCGTGCCGGATGATATTTCTGTGGTGGGATTTGATGGTATTCTCTCCACCCAATACAGTGTTCCGCGAATTGCGACGATATGTCAGGACACCAGAAAAATGGCACAGACAGGTGTAGAGATTCTTTTAAAGAAAATTCATTATCCGGGTGCGGGAGAACATATTTTAATTCCGTATACATTTGAACCGGGTGAGAGTGTTAAGCAGATATAGAGACAAAAATAGGAGGATGAAGATATCAATGAGTAGAGCATCAGGTGTGTTATTAGCAATCAGCAGTCTTCCCTCTCGATATGGAATAGGATGTTTTTCAAAGGAAGCATACGAATTTGTAGACTGGCTTTGTGATGCGGGCCAGAAATACTGGCAGATTCTTCCGATGGGACCAACCAGTTTTGGTGATTCACCATATCAGTCTTTTTCAACCTTTGCCGGTAATCCGTATT
>JBJEJH010000055.1:0-22534 GCA_051877855.1 Lachnospiraceae bacterium
AAGGAGAGGAGCGATTTAATATGTGTGCACTGGATGAATTAATTAAAGATGGATATGACAGCGGATATGACAGCGGATACGACAATGGCATAAACGAAGGGGAAGAACGGCTGGGGAAACGATTGGAAAAATTAAGTTCAATTCTTATTAATATGAATAAACTGGAAGAATTAAAAAAAGTAGTTACAGATAAGGAATACAGGGATCGTTTATTTGAGACTTATGGTATATAATGAATACATATGGTAGATGGAGGTGTGCTATGGAATTTATCACGGAATCAAACAGGATTTATTGCGCGGATGAACAGGGCAAAGTGATCGCAGAAATAACCTTTCCCAAAGTATCGGATAATGTGTATTGTATTGACCATACATTTGTGGATGATTCACTTCGCGGACAAGGTATTGCAGGCCAGCTTATGCAAAGAGCTGTGGAAAAAATCAGATTGGAGAAGGCTGAAGTTACGGCAACATGTTCTTATGCAAAAGGCTGGATTGAAAAGCATGCTGAATAAGAATATAAATAAGGGGCATAATTTGTAAAGAATTGTTCTGAGGGAGAACTACATAACTGTGTGTAAAAAAAGAGCGGAGATTGTATAATGATAACCATAATCAATCTTTCCGCTCTTTAAATTTGTGACAGATATCAGATATTACTTATATGTATTTTTTTTTAAATTCATTCACCGGAATCGGCTTGCTGTAATAGTAGCCCTGAATCTTATCACAGCCGAACTGGTATGCCATATCCCGTTGTTCTTTTGTTTCTATTCCCTCAAATATGATGGAATAATCAATGCTGTGTAATAACTGGATCAGTGTCTTGATTACAGTCTGTCCCTTATCTGTTGCGAAACAGGTATTGGCAAATACGCGGTCTAACTTAATAATATCCGCAGGAATATTAGCAATCTGGTTCAAAGAGGAATATCCTGAACCAAAATCATCTACACTGATGAGAAAACCATAATTGCGTAATGTGTTGATGGAGTCGATAATATAATCCATAGCATCCACAAAGGTTGTTTCAAGTATTTCAAATTCGAAGTATTCCGGCGGAACCTGATATTTTTGCTGCAACGCAATGATATACTCGGCAAACCCGTCGCTGGAGAAACGCTGGCGGGATACATTCACGGAGATTGGAAATAACTCTACACCGGCATCCATCCAGGACTTTTGTAATGCAAAGACCTTTTCAATCATAATGTCGTCCAGCTTACCAATCATGCCGGTTTCTTCCAGAACCGGAACAAATTTGCCCGGAGGGATAATACCGCCCTTGCCGTCATCGATACGAACCAAAGCCTCGGCACCAATTACCTTATTTTGCGATACGGAAAACTTAGGTTGAAGGTATAGAAGCAACAGGTCATTCTCAACTGCATGGGTAAAAAGGGTGGAAGCTTCCATCTGGTTCAGAACGAACTTAGAAGTATCCTGGGTGTAAACCTGACAACGGATATTATACTTTCCCTTAGCCTGTTTCTTAGCCAGATGAGCATAGTCAATGGCCATGCGGATATCGGTATCGGTGTCCTTTAAGAAGTAGGCACCGGTATATACGTGGATAAACACATTAGGGTAACGCTCGGATAAGCGTTTCTCAAATATATCATTCATGGCAATGATGTGTTCAACTTCCTCCTGATCGGTGTCCGTTGTTACCGCGAAAACGCCACGGAACTGATCACTACCGGTACGGCTGGCAGCGAGGCAGTTTGGATTGTCGATAAAGAAGTAACGTGCCATCTCCTCGATAACCCGATCCCCTTCTTTCGTGCCGTAAAAATCATTAATATATTTGAAATTACTAATATCATTTGTGATAAACACAAGACGATGTGAACCCTCACGGGCAATTTCGGAAGCTCTGGTTATGAATTCACTGGTGCCTAAAAGACCGGTCAAATCAAGATCGTTATTCATAAGAACCTCCTTTCACATAATGTCTATTCTCAAAAAAAATTATAATTCGATACAATTCTGCAAATTTCTACAAAATATTATACATTAACTGCCATAAAATGACAATCAAAAAAATGTTATTTGTTCATAATTTGTTCTTAATTTAAAAGCAGTTAAAATCAAGGGCATATCACTTGACACATAATTTATTTTTGCTAGAATAAGTAGGTGTGGCTATCCAAAGTTTTCTGGGATGGCAGAATAATGGGAACAGAGGGATAAAAAAATGGGAAACACGAATCCAAATATGAGTACCCCGACGCAGGTGGTTGAGGGTAATATTAAGACAGAAGTAGCCAGGGTACATATGCCAATACCACGTTTGATTCTTCTTGGAATCATGGCAGGAATGTTTATTGCCGGTGGTGCGGCAGCAAGTAGTGTGGCAATGCATGCGGTTAGCAATGTGGGTGTGGCAAGACTGTTGGCAGGTATTATCTTTCCGGTAGGTCTTATGATGATTGTTTTGATCGGTGGTGAACTCTTCACGGGTGATTGCCTGTTGATTCTTGGTATTTTGGATAAGAAATATAATACACTTAGTGCAATTCGTGTATTGGCAATCGTATTTTTCAGTAACATGATTGGTGCGGTGGCCATCGCAGTGTTAGTCTTCTTTAGTGGACAGTTTGATTATACCGGAGGACTTCTTGGCGCCTTCACAATTAAAGTGGCATTAAGTAAGGCAACTCTTCCTTTTGGCACGGCATTTTGTTCAGGTATTCTGTGTAATATCTTCGTGTGTGGCGGTGTGTTAATGGCAACAGCAGCGAAGGATATCAGTGGTAAGGTGTGGGCTTGTTTCTTTCCGATTATGGCATTTGTTGTCAGCGGTTATGAGCACTGTGTAGCCAATATGTATTATATTCCTGCAGGGATTTTGGCAATGACCAACGAGTCTTATGTTCAGAAAGCAATGGAGACCTATGGATTTACGGCAGAGCAGCTTTCACAGCTGAATCTTAAAGCATTCTTTGTTGACAGCAGCATTCCGGTAACATTAGGTAATATTGTTGGCGGTATGCTCTTCGTTGGTGCAATCCTTTACGTTGTAAACTTACATAATATCAGGGAAGATCGTAAAAAGAATCCGGATGCATAATTAGAAAATGTAAAAAACGCTGTAAGCTCAGAGAGTTACCTCAAAGCTTACAGCGTTTTGTTTTTACTTTAGAATATTGATTATAACACCTTTGATAAGAAATCTTTCAGTCTAGGGTGCTTAGGATTTCCAAAGAATTCCTCCGGAGATCCACTTTCTAAGATCTGACCACCATCGATGAAGAGTACCTTATTGGCAACTTCTCTTGCAAATCCCATTTCGTGGGTAACGATGATCATGGTCATTCCCTCTTTGGCTACAGCCTTCATCAGATCCAGAACTTCTCCAACCATTTCAGGATCCAACGCGCTGGTTGGTTCATCGAAGAGAATCACATCCGGATTCATCGCTAATGAACGAACGATGGCGACACGCTGCTTCTGACCACCGGAAAGAGTGGACGGATATACATCAGCTTTATCTTCCAGGCCAATTCTCTTTAAAAGATCCATTGCCTGAGTCTGCGCCTCCTTAGTAATCTGTGCTTTGGTTGTTGTGATTGGAATTAATTCCTTTTTGTCCGAAGCCTGCTTAAAGAGGTTCGTAAGGCGGATCATTACATTCTTACGTTTGGCGATGCGCAGATCCTGACACTGTACATAGACCGGTGCCATCATGATATTCTGTATCACTGTCTTGTTATTGAACAAGTTAAAATGCTGGAATACCATTCCCATATGTCTGCGGTGAATGTTGATGTCTACACGCATATCTGCGATATCTACACCATTGAAGATGATTTGTCCGCCTGTAGGATCTTCCATACAGTTCAGACAGCGCAGAAAGGTACTTTTTCCGGAACCTGACGGACCAATGACAACCATGATGTCACCCTTTTCGATGGTGACGTTGATGCCGTCTAATACTTTGTTATCACCGTAATGCTTTTCAAGATTAATGACGTCGATCACTTTTTCTCAGGCTCCTTTCCATAATCTTGATTCCAAGGCTGATGATGAGCACTAATACGATATAGATCATTGCCATGACCAGATAAGGAACCATAAATTCGTAACTGTTACTTCCGATGTAGTTAAATGCAACATAGAGATCCGCTGCACCCACAAAACTAACAACCGAAGTCTCTTTGATTAATGTGATAAATTCATTTCCCATGGTAGGAAGGATATTCTTCACTGCCTGTGGAATGACAATCTTCAGCATGGTTGGAGCAAAACCAAGACCAAGAGCACGGCCGGCTTCCATCTGACCCGGGTCAACGGAAAGAATACCGCCTCGCATAATCTCGGAAATATAAGCACCACTATTGAGGCCGAATACCAGGATGGACACATTGACTCCTGTCATGTGAAGTCCCATCAGTGGGAGTAACACATAGTAGGATACCAGAAGCTGTACCACCATAGGAGTACCACGGAAGAGTGCAACATAGAAGCTGCAGATTCCGTTTAAAACCTTGGGAAGGGTTTTGTACTTAGGAATAACCCGTACTGTAGCAATGATGGTTCCAATCACAATACCGATAATGAGACCGCAAATTGCGATGAGAAGTGTATTCTTAAGACCCTCCATAACCTTGACATAGCCGTTATAGTTGATGAAGATTTCAATGAATTTGTCTACTTTCTGGCTAAAATTACCCATGAAAAATCCTCTCTAAAATAAATACCCTTAAGTTACTTAGTTACATTTACTTATGTAGTAGTTGACAATCCTACTGCATCTTGTTGATCGCTTCAGTGATACACTTAGCCGGTGCAGAGTCGATGACAACGTAAGAGATGTTACCATTTACAAGGTCCTGTACGGCAAGGGAACCGTTTTTATAACCAACGGTTGATACCTTGAATCCGTCGAATCCCCAGTCAGCATCACCTTCACAGTAGAACTGGCCTGTTGTACCATTCTGAACACCAATCTTAACGGATGCGTCCTTTGTCTTAAGGATTTCTTCAACAGCTGCTGCATCTTTGCAGGCATCGAACTCAGTGTTGGATGCAGGAACGATTAACTTCTGGGAAGCATTGTAGTATGCATCGGAGAAATTAACATATTCCTTACGATCTTCCTTGATTGTGAGACCGGACATAGCAATGTCACACTTCTGCTGACCTACGGAAAGACATACGGCGTCGAAATCCATGTTCATGATAACAAGTTCCTGACCGAGATAATCAGCAAGTGCCTTAGCGATTTCCATGTCGATACCAACATAGTCATCACCCTGCATATATTCAAATGGCTCGAAAGCAGCGTTGGTTGCAACCACTAACTGTTCCTTGCTTGGGTCATATGTAGCGGACTTTACACCAACCGGTGTACCATCGCCGAAGTAGTTGTTACAAATGGATTCAAATGTTCCGTTGTCCTTGATTTCCTTGATGAAGGCGTTAACCTTATCGGCAAGCTCCGGCTGAGTCTTATCGATACCGAAAGCATATTCCTCCTGAGTAAGGTCAATCTCAATCACCTTAACGGCAGCTTTGGAAGTGTTGTCTGCATTATTGGTGTTTGCTGCAGACTTGTCAGCAGAACTGCCACAACCTGCAAGTGTTGATACGGCCAATACCATTGAAAGGCCAAGTGCTAAAAACTTTTTCATAAAATCCTCTCCTTTTATTAATTAGTAAAAAACATCCTGTATAATATACCATTATATGGCTTAAAATGCAAGAAATATGGGACTTATCCACAGTTTTGAAAGTTCGTTTTTTGAAAATGCAGATTATTAACAGAGTTATCCACAAATTGTGTATAAAGTTTGGACAATTCTAGTAAAATGTTGGGAATATTTTGTCGAAAAGAGAAAGTTTGTGTATCATATTTTGAGGCACGTTTGCACTAAAAGATCGCCTTTATGTAATTATAATTTCGTAAACACTGAATTTTTGATATAATGGGAATGCAGGAAAGGATAGCGAATTGATCCTGTCGGATGAAAGATCAGATTATGTATATAAGAGTGGGATGTTATGCAGAATAGAAAACAAGTGAATCAGAGTAATAAAGGGTGTCCCTATGCCGCCAATTGTGGTGGCTGTGATTATCAGGGAATCCCCTATGAGAAGCAGTTAGAACAAAAGCAGAGAGAGATGGAGAAACTTCTGGCAAAATATGCCCCAAATAGCCGGCTTGAGAAGATTATCGGGGCGAAGAATCCGGAGAATTATCGTAATAAAGTCCATGGAGTTTTTGGTAAGGACAAGAAGGGAAATGTGTATACCGGAATATACCGGGAGGGTACACATACCATTGTGCCTGTAAAGAATTGCGGAATAGAGAATAAGGTAGCGTCGAAGATCCTGATTACCTTAAGTGAGCTGGTGCAGTCCTTCAAGCTGCCGGTTTATGATGAGGACCGTCGAACCGGTTTGGTTCGTCATGCCCTGATCCGTACCGGATATCATACGAAGGAGGTGATGGTGGTATTGGTTCTTTCCGGTCCTGTGATGCCTTCGAAGAATAATTTTGTAAAGGAATTGTGCAAACGCCATCCGGAGATTACCACGGTGGTGCTTAATGTCAATGACCGAAAGACCACCATGGTGCTTGGAAACCGAAATATCACCATATATGGCAAGGGGTACATCGAAGATGAATTGTGTGGTTTGCGATATCGGATCTCGCCATCCTCCTTCTATCAGATTAATTCGGAACAGACGGAGGTTCTCTATAATACAGCCATGGAGTATGCGGGCCTGACGGGCAAAGAGCGCGTGATTGACGCCTACTGCGGAATCGGAACCATTGGAATGACTGCAGCCCGGGGTAAGGATGGTAAGAAGGCGAAGGAAGTCATTGGTGTGGAACTCAATAAAGATGCGGTCAGGGATGCGGTTACGAATGCAGAGCGCAATCAGTTGAAGAACATCCGATTTGTCAATGATGATGCGGGAAAGTTCATGGTAAAATATGCAGCGGATATGGAACGAAATACGATTGATGTCGTTCTGATGGATCCGCCAAGAAGCGGCAGTACGGAGGAATTCATTGATGCGGTGAAAATCCTCTCACCGAAAAGAGTGGTTTATGTATCCTGCGGTCCGGACACCCTGGCAAGGGATCTGGCATATTTTCAGAAAAAGGGGTATGAAGTAAAGAAGATACAGCCTATCGATATGTTTCCCTTTACGAAACATACAGAAATTGTCTGCCTGCTATCGAAGAAACCTTGATTTTATACCGATTAGCTAAAACCGAAGAAACTTTTGAAAATGGAATTAATTATTCGCAATATACACATTGTGTAAAATGCTATTGCGTGATATAATATACACATAGTGTAAATTGGAGGACACCTGATATGAAAGATGTACAACAAACAGAGTGCCAAATCGAAATAAAAAAGCTTAGAAAAGAAACCGGAATGAATCGCAAGGAGTTTTGTGAATATTTTCATATCCCATATAGGACTGTGACCGAATGGGAAAGAGGAACTCGCAATGCGCCTGATTATGTCCTTCGATTATTAGCTTATTATATCCGAATGGAAAAAATGGTTAAGAGTGAGGAGGATTCAGATGGCGAAGATAGTTAAAGATACAATTCACGCAAATGGAATTGATATTAGTGTTTATTCTGAGGATTTGCAAAATGATTACATTTCGTTGACTGATATCGCAAAAAAAAGAGAAGGCGAATATCCAGGCTATGTTATTCAGAACTGGTTACGAAATAAAAGTACGGTAGCGTTTGTTGGTTTGTGGGAATCTATTCATAATCCGAATTTTAATTGTATCGAATTCGATGCAATTAAAAGTGAGGCTGGTTTAAATAGTTTCGTATTAACCCCCAAAAGATGGGTTGAAACAACAAATGCGATTGGAATTGTAACAAAAGGTGGAAGATATGCTTCGACATACGCTCATAAAGATATAGCATTTGAGTTTGCATCTTGGATATCGCCGGAATTTAAACTATATATATTTGAAGATTATCAGCGCCTAAAAGAAGGAGAAAATGCTCGGCTATCTTTAGGATGGAATCTTAATAGGGAGCTTTCTAAACTAAACTATCGAATACATACTGATTCAATTAAAGATAACTTAATCCCTCCAATGCTAACGCCTCAACAGATTTCTTATACTTATGCAAGTGAAGCAGACTTGCTTAATACAGTATTATTTGGAAAAACTGCAAAAGAGTGGCGTGAAAGTAATCCTAATGAGAAAGGAAATATCCGAGACCAAGCCACTATTTATCAGTTATTGGTGCTTGCTAATATGGAAAGCTATAATGCCATTTTGATGAAGCAGGGAAAAAGTCAGGCTGAGAGAATGCAGTTATTACATGAATTAGCTGTACAGCAGATGACAACGCTCAGTGGCTTAGAATTAAATAATCTACCGGGAATAGAGAAAAAGTAGATAAAATCCTCAAATCACGAATAATTCTACAGTAAAATATAATGGAATGAACCAAAACGTGTCGTGTCATTGCCATTGTCGTCCGGTAAATGGCTTAAACGATATTTTTCAATGTTAGCGTCACGATCGCTTTCAGAAGAAAGGATATCGGTAACATCATTCTTGTAGTGTTCATCATCAAAAAGATGGAATTCATACTTAAGTCCTAATCTTGCAAAAATGTGATGTGACAAATCAGCGTAGAAAGGTATGGACTTGGACCAGTTTTTGTTAGTGGCATCATTCGGAGACAAAATGCCATGGATCTTGGTAACAGGCTGGCCCAAATATTTTAATAAGGCAATAATCATCTCTGTACCATGATGGTAATCTTTATCTTCTCCACCTGCCAGGAAATCGCAAATTTTCAGCTCGTTCTTGCTAAAAGAAAAGTGAAGCTGTGACACTTCCACACCATTCTCATATTCTACAAAAACCGTAGGATCGATGGGTGAGATACCATAGGCATGAACAAAAACACCGGAATCTGTGCATATAGTAACCGGTGGTAAAACATAAGGTGTGTTTGTTTTTGATTTTGGCTGGTCCTTTTTGAAAATATCAAGTATGCTCATTTCCAATCTTCCTTTATACCTAATTGCTATAATTATAAATCAGGTTATGATAAAAATCTACAATAAAATTAGTATGCGGATATGAAATGTTAATAAAAAATTAATTTGTAAAACACACGGGTTTTATGATAAACTAATTTAAAATTAAAGTATTTTTCCGGGAGTATTTTTCATAGGAGTATTTATACAATGGATGAAAGATTGGAAATTGGATTAAAAGGTAGTGAATTTAAAAGAGCCTTGGAGGAGCAGTTTGAGTCCGTCAAAAAAGAGTTTGATTTGAAAAAAGTTGATATTGAGGTGTTATATTACCTTTCGGATTGTGATTGCGACAACACCCCAACAGATATATATAAGAGATTAAAATTAAACCGCGGACATGTGTCACAGGCCATCGATGATCTTGTGAAAAGGGGGTATATCATAGCAATGTCCGATGCCAAAGACCGAAGGTCCGTGCACTATGTGGTTACATCCTACGCAAAGCCTCTGGTTCATAAAATTGCTGTCTTAAGAGAAGAATTAGACCATAAGATCTTTGATGGAATAACAGAACAGGAAATTGCAGTATATAAGAAAGTGACTTACAAAATATTGCAGAATATTGATACTTTAAGGTGAAAAATTTACTTTCCCGATACAAAAAAGAAAAGGAGAGGAAAAAATGGGCGAGAATAAATCAGAATTTTTGAAACTTGGAAACGAATTCATAACCAGAAGATACCTGTTTAATAAGGCAGAGATTGGTAAGGTGCTCAGTGCGCAGGATTATATCGCAATGCATTTTATTGCGGAGTTGAATACGGATGAAAATATATATGGGGGAAAGGCTTATCTTAGTGATATTTCCGAAAAGATGCAGCTGACAATCCGGCAGACTTCACGCCTGGCCAGTGGACTTAAGGAACGCGGACTGGTGAAATGGTCCCATGACGGAGATGGAAGCGATGGTACTTATGTTATGATCACACAGGAGGGTAAAAATCTACTGAATCAGCAGGAGAGTATTGTCCGGGAGTACTATGGACGGGTGATCGAGAAGTATGGCAAGGATAATCTGATTCAATTGCTCAATCTTATGAAACAGCTTGAGACGGTTATGGGCAGTGAACTTGAGGAAATGGAGGATATATCACATGATGCAGAAACTGAATGATTACGCGGAGAACATGCAGAATGTCTGCAGAAAAAATGATAGTATATCGCCGCGTCTGTATGACGAATATGGAGTCAATCTTGGACTTCGGGACGAAAATGGAAATGGCGTCCTCACCGGGCTTACGAATATTTCAAAAATCACGTCATCCAAGATTGTTAATGGTAAGAAAGTATCGGATGAAGGTAAATTGTGGTATCGGGGATACAGGGTACAGGATTTAATTAACGGGATTCCACAGGATAAAATGGGGTTTGAAAGAATCGCATATCTTCTTTTGATGGGACAGCTGCCGGATGACAAGGAAGAGAAAGAATTTGCTGAGCTTATCGGAGAGTGCAGGACTTTGCCTACTAATTTTACCAGAGATGTTATTATGAAGGCACCTACGGAAGATATTATGAACTCTATGACCAGAAGTATTCTGACATTGGCTTCCTATGACCCACGGGCGAAGGATACGAGCATATCCAATGTACTCAGGCAGAGTATTCAGCTTATTAGTGAATTTCCGCTGTTGGCAGTGTATGGATACAATGCCTACAATCATTATGAGAAAGATGAAAGTATGTATATCCATCATTCGGACAAGAATCTTTCGACAGCAGAGAATTTCTTAAGACTATTGCGTCCGGATAAGCAGTTTACACAGACCGAAGCGAAGGTACTGGATACTGCGTTGATTTTACACATGGAGCATGGTGGTGGAAATAATTCTACATTTACAACAAGGGTGGTATCTTCCTCCGGATCGGACACCTATTCTACCATTGCCGCAGCCATGTCTTCACTGAAAGGGCCTAAGCATGGTGGCGCCAACATTAAGGTTATGGAGATGATGGCAGATATCAGAGAGAAGGTACGGGATTATGAGGATAAGGATGAAATAAAAGCATATTTATCCAGAATTGTCGATAAAGAGGCGTTTGATGGGAAAGGTCTGATTTATGGAATGGGTCATGCCATTTATTCCTTATCGGATCCAAGAGAAAAAGTGTTCAAAGAATATGTGGAGAAACTTGCGGCAGAAAAGGGAAGACAGAAGGATATGACACTTTATCGAAATATTGAGGAAATTGCGCCGGTGGTTATTGCAGAGAAGAGAAAAATCTATAAAGGGGTTAGTCCTAACATTGATTTTTACAGCGGATTTGTATATGAAATGCTGGGAATCCCGCAGGAGCTTTACACCGCTATGTTTGCAATTGCAAGAATTGTGGGATGGAGTGCGCATCGTATTGAAGAACTTATCTGTACCAATAAAATTATCCGACCGGCGTATATGAGTGTTATGGAAGAGAAAAGATAAAAGTACTTGACAATATATAATAAACCGTGTATATTAATATCAGTAATTATTACTATTATTGAAAGGGCGGTCATGATTAAATATTCACGTCAAAGAGAAGCGATATTAACAAATTTACAGAGCCGAAGAGATCATCCTACAGCGGATATGGTCTATGAAAGTGTTCGTGTACTTCAACCGAATATTAGTCTTGGAACTGTTTATAGAAATTTGTCCATGTTAGCGGACAATCAACAGATTTTAAGAATATCTACGGGAATAGGACCGGATCATTTTGATGGATTTACGAGGCCCCATAATCATTTTATCTGCAAAAGTTGCGGGAATGTTATTGATATGGAGTATTCGGCCCGGGAGAACATCGTTGAAAATGCGTCGAAGACATTTGACGGACAGATTGATGAATATGAATTGCAGTTCTATGGGAAGTGCAAAGATTGTCTTTCAAGGATAACTAATTAATATTAAGGAGGATTTTGTTATGGCAAAATGGGTATGTCCGGTATGTGGTTATGTACATGAGGGAGATGAGGCACCTGCAGAGTGTCCGGTATGTCATGTAAGCGGAGAGAAGTTCAATAAGGTAGAGGGTGAACTTACACTTGCTGCAGAGCATGAGTTTGGCGTTTACGCTACAACAGTAAAGAATAATAGTGAAATCAGTGAAGAGGATAAGAAGTTTATTTTCGAACAGCTTAAGGCTAATTTCGAGGGTGAGTGTTCAGAAGTTGGTATGTATCTGTGTATGGCAAGAGTTGCTCATCGTGAGGGATATCCTGAGATCGGATTGTACTGGGAGAAGGCAGCCTACGAAGAGGCAGAACATGCAGCAAAGTTTGCAGAAATGTTAGGTTCTGAATTAGAAGGTAAGATGACGGACTCAACCAAGAAAAACCTTGCATGGAGAGTGGACTGTGAGTTTGGTGCAACTGCAGGTAAGGTGGATCTTGCTAAGTGTGCGAAGAAGAATAACCTTGATGCAATCCATGACACAGTTCATGAGATGGCTAGAGATGAGGCTAGACACGGTAAGGCATTAAAGGGCTTATTAGAAAGATATTTCGGAGCATAAATCGATATGAATATTCTGGTGCTTGGCGGAAGCTATTTTCTGGGAAAACATTTTGTTCATATGGCGGTGAAGGAGCATAATGTCACGGTGTTTAACCGTGGCAATCAACCACTGAATCTTTCGCAGGTGTGGGAAATTGTGGGTGATCGACATGATTGCGATGCACTTTCTAATCTGAGAAAGCATCATTTTGATGTGGTGGTGGATTTCTGTGCCTATCATAAGGGCGATATTGCATCGGTTTTTGAAGCACTGGAAGGAAAGTTTATTCAATATGTATATGTAAGTACCTGCGATGTCTATGAACGTGGTTTGAACAGGTTGTTGGGTGAAGATGCACCTTTTGAACGACGGGAATTTGGCGGTGAAGCAGGTGCTTACATTACAGGTAAAGTGATGCTGGAGGAAGAATTGCAGAAGTGTGCCATTGAGGCTAATGTGGCATATACTTCAATTCGTCCGGCATTTATTTATGGTCCGGGTAATTATGCTCCGAGGGAGGGGATGTATTACCAGTGGATACAGAGGGCAGGGAAGATCCTTCACCCGACGGACGCTACCGGAGAATTCCAGATGGTCTATGTAGAGGATGTTGCCAGAGCCATTCTTCATTCGATGGGAAATCAAAGCACCTACCAACAGGCATATAATCTGGCACCATTATCCATGGAGACCTATGAGACCTTTGCAAAGGCTTTGGGTCAAAGTGTAGATATTCCCTTTGAGAGGGTCCCGATAACCGTTGCTGAGGTTAATGAGAAGAATATTCCGCTGCCATTCCCCCTCACCAGGGAGGAGTCCAATTGGTATGACGGAAGAAAGGCACTGTGCCTCATTGATCAATATACGAATCTTGTAGATGGACTGAAAAAATGTGTTGAAATATCGTTCAATCAAGAAGTATAAGTTATGAAGATAAGAGAAATCCGGCGGAAAATATTTTGTCGGGTTTCTTTTTTATTGCTGAAATTCCTTGTTTGGAATATACTTAATAAATAGGATGAATATTCGTCGGGATAAAAGTCCGAAAGAGAAAAGAATGAGGTATGGATAGAATGTTTGAGTTTAAATTACAGTTGGGATGTTTGATTATTCTTACATATTTTATTGTGACATATACCAAGGATACCTTAAATCACAGAGTATCCTGCAGTCCTATTTTTGCTGCATTGCTCGCAGTTACATCATGGGCAGTTATCTTTGATGGCATCACGGCGTGGACCGTCAATCATGCAGATATGGTATCGGACGGCGTCAATCTGTTATTTCATGGATTATTTTTTGTTTTTATGGATCTGGTTACCATACTGTTGTTTGTTTATATGGTGAATCAGATGGTGGGAATTCGTACCGGGAAGATGCTTGGAATTATGCTTTTGCCCGGAATTCTCTCCATTGGGATCATATTATTCTTTCTGGATCAGCTTTATTATGTTCAGGGAAATACCACCAACTACTCCATGGGAGTGTCGGTGATTGCCTGTTATATATCACTTTTTGCCCATTTTTTCGTTATCTTTGCATTGATTGTAGTCAAACATCGGACCATTGAAAAACGTAAGATCCTGACCATCGTAATGTTCATGATCCTGATTGGTTGTATTCTTATGTGTCAGGTTCTGTTTCCGGAAATATTGTTCACAAGTGTTGTTCCTGTACTTTTGGTGATTGGAATCTATATTAGTTTTGAGAATCCATCCTTAAGGCGTTTGCAACAATACAATGAGGATATGGTAACAGGATTTGCGACATTGGTTGAAAATCGTGATGACAGTACCGGGGGGCATATTCAAAGAACTAAGGGCTACGTCCGGATCCTTATGGAGGAGATGAAAAAGAGTGCCCGATATGACAAGATTCTCACCAGGGATTATTATAAAAATGTCATCAATGCGGCCCCGATGCACGATATCGGAAAAATATCCACTCCGGATTATATCCTGCAGAAACCCGGAAAGCTGGAGCCGGAGGAATATGAAATAATGAAACAACATGCAGCAATCGGTGGGGATATTATTAAGAAGACTTTCGCGGATCTGGATGATCCGGAGTACCAGCAGATTGCCTATGAGGTTGCACGGTTCCATCATGAAAAATGGAACGGCAAGGGTTACCCTGAAGGAATAAGCGGTGAGGACATTCCGCTTCATGCGAGGATTATGGCCATTGCGGATGTGTTTGATGCGGTGTCAGCCAAGCGGTGTTATCGTGATGCAATGCCGGTTGATAAGTGTTTTAAGATCATTGAAGAGGGTGCCGGTGTGGATTTTGATCCGGAACTGGCGAGATTATTTGTAAATGCCCGGGAAACGATACTAAGTTATTACGAGAAAGAAAAGGATTGTGATTGATTATGGAAATAAGAGATATGACAGGACTGGTGCTTGAGGGCGGAGGAATGCGTGGCATCTATACCGCGGGAGTACTGGATGTTTTTATGGACGAGAAAATGCATTTTGACGGGGTTATCGGTGTATCTGCCGGTGCGATTCATGGTTGTACCTTTGTGGCAGGACAGCGGGGACGAAATCTTCGATACTATAAGAAATACTGCAATGACAAGCGTTTTATGAGCTTTCGCAATGTTCTTCTCACCGGGGATATCGCCGGAGAACAATTCTGTTACCACGATCTTCCGGAGCGTTTGGATCCATTTGACTATGAGTCATTTCTTGCAAATGATACGAAATTCTATGTGACCTGCAGTAATCTAAAGACCGGCAGGGCAGAATATATTCAGCTTAGAGATATGAAGGAGGAGATCGATCTTCTTCGTGCTTCAGCATCCCTTCCTTATGTATCCCGGATTGTGCGGACGAAGGGACTGGAACTTCTGGATGGAGGTTGTACCGACAGTATTCCTGTGGCAGCATTTCGCAATATGGGTTATGAGAAGAGCGTGGTGGTGCTTACAAGACATAGAGGTTATGTGAAACCGGATGAGAAGAAAGGACTTGGTAAGGTATTCTATGGAAAATATCCGGAGTTTGTGAAGGCTATGGAGAATCGACCAAAGGTTTATAACCGGACGCTAAAGGATATTGAAGAGTTGGAAAAACAGGGTAAGATTTTTGTAATAGCACCCAGTGAACCGCTACAGATAGGACGATTGGAAAAGGACCCTGAGAAGCTGCAGGAGGTCTATGATATCGGTATGAAGGATGCCTTGGAACAGATGGAGGCATTAAAAATATGGATGACGCAAAAATAAAACGGGATCGTAAACATTAATAAAGTAAAAAAACATTTGCCAAATGGCGATTTTGTATTATAATGATAGCTGATTATTACGTTTTTTGAGAAAGGAATCCAACAATGAAAAAGATTGTTAAATTCGGTGGCAGTTCTTTAGCCAGCGCTGAACAGTTTAAGAAAGTTGGCAACATTATTCATGCTGACGAGAGCAGAAGATATGTAGTGCCATCTGCACCAGGTAAGAGATTTTCAAATGATACCAAGGTGACAGACCTGTTATATAAGTGTTATGATGAGGCTGTTGCCGGACAGGATGCATATAAAGAAGTATTGGCAGAAATCAAGTCCAGATACAATGAGATTATAAATGGTCTTGGCTTAGACCTTTCTCTGGATAAGGAATTTGAAGTAATTGATAAGAAATTTACAGAGCGTGCAGGCCGTGATTATGCGGCATCCCGCGGTGAATATTTAAATGGTATCGTCATGGCAAACTATCTTGGCTATGAATTTATCGATGCTGCAACGGTTATTTTCTTCGATGAGGATGGTAACTTTGATGCCGATAAGACGGATATGGTATTGTCAAGAAAATTGGCCGACGTGGAAAGAGCTGTTATTCCGGGATTCTATGGTGCATATCCGAATGGAGAGGTGAAGACTTTCTCCAGAGGTGGTTCCGATGTAACCGGTTCCATTGTTGCCAAGGCTGCTCGTGTTGATTTGTATGAAAACTGGACGGATGTGTCCGGTTTCCTTACCGCTGATCCTAGAATCGTTGAGAATCCGGAACCAATCAATACGATTACCTATAAGGAACTCCGTGAGCTTTCTTACATGGGCGCAACGGTTTTGCATGAAGATGCAATCTTCCCGGTAAGACAGGAAGGAATTCCAATCAATATTAAGAACACCAATGCTCCGGAAGATGAGGGAACATTGATTGTGGGTGATACATGCAGAAAACCAAAGCATGTTATTACAGGTATTGCAGGTAAGAAGGGATTTACTGCGGTTAATATTGAGAAGGATATGATGAACTCTGAGATCGGTTTTGGTCGAAAGGTTCTTCAGGTATTTGAAGATTGTGGTATCTCCTTTGAACATGTGCCATCGGGTATCGATACCATGACCGTATTTGTTCATCAGACGGAGTTTGAGGAGAAGGAACAGAAGGTATTATCCGGTATCAATCGTCTGGCTAAGCCGGACAGCATCGATCTTGAGGCTGATCTTGCGCTGATTGCCGTGGTTGGTCGTGGTATGAAGGCAAGTCATGGTACTGCTGCAAAGATTTTTGCCGCACTGGCCAAGGCGGACATCAATATCAAGATGATTGATCAGGGCTCCAGTGAGCTTAATATCATCATCGGTGTTAAGAATGATGACTTTGAGAAGGCAATCCGTTCCATCTATGATATCTTTGTATACGAAGACTAATGATAGAAAATGATCGAAATAAGAAATGGCTGCACGGTTTTGTGCAGCTATTTTGTTGCGCTGTCTCATGGAATCAAAAGGAATATTACGTAGAAAGAAGAAAGGTCGTAACACCATGTATTGTGTTATAGGTATAGCAGTTGCGGTTTGTATTTTGCTGATTTTGACAGTTCTTATCAATCCGAGGATTAAGATTGGTAAGATTCAAATGAATATATATTACTGGGTGGCACCTCTGATTGGTGCTATTTTGCTGGTGGCCCTTCATCTGCTGGACTGGGATACTCTGTGGGAGGGACTTACCTCATCCCAAAGTATTAATCCATTGAAGATACTTACCTTATTTATCTCGATGACAACCCTGTCTATTTTTTTGGATGAAGCAGGATTTTTTTCTTATCTTGCGGGAATTTCCTTAAAGGCAGCAAGGACGAACCAAGTGAAACTCTTCTGTATCCTGTATGCGTTGGTATCGGTGTTGACCATATTTACCAGTAATGATATTATTATTTTGACCTTTACTCCCTTTATCTGTTACTTTTCAGGAAAGGCCAAAATTGATCCCATGCCCTATCTATTTGGCGAATTTGTGGCAGCAAATACCTGGAGTATGATGCTTATTATCGGAAATCCAACGAATATCTATCTGGCAACGGCGGCAGGCGTGACCTTTGGTTCTTATATCATGACGATGTGGCTTCCTACCATCCTTGCAGGGTGTACCACATTTCTTTTGCTGCTTGTGATTTTTCGAAAGTCACTGCAGCAGCCCATCCGGGTGGTTGAAGAAAAACGTAGAGTTCCCAATCGTGGACTTGTGGTTATTGGACTGTTCCATTTGATTTGTTGTACTTTCCTGCTGGTTATATCTTCCTATGTTGGCTTGGAAATGTGGCTTATTACGTTGGGTTTTGCAGTGAGTCTGTTTATCACAAGCACCGTGTACTTGTGGATTCGTAAAAAGAGAGTGCCTATTGTAACCGATACCTTAAAAAGGGCGCCCTGGGAGTTGATTCCATTTGTCCTTTCGATGTTTGTTCTGGTACTTGGACTGGAAAGTTACAGGATTCCGCAAATGGTGTGTACGCTTTTGGGAGAGCATTTTTTGATTATCAAATACGGACTGTCCTCTTTTCTGGCAGCAAATGTTATGAATAACATTCCAATGGCAGTTGCATTTAGTTCCATTGCCCGTAACTTACCATGGTCGAATATGCTGCCGGCTACCTATGCAAGTATTATCGGCTCCAATCTTGGTGCGTATTTTACACCACTGGGTGCATTGGCCGGAATTATGTGGGCGGGCATATTGAATCGTATGGGAATTGAGTTCTCCTTTAAAAAATATATCAGTTACGGAGTGCGAATTTCATTTCCTGCCTTGATGGCTGCTTTATTTGGATTGTATATTGTGTTATAATAATAAAAATATGAAATTGGAGGATTATTATTGTGAATAAGATTGCAAGTTTTACAGTAAATCATATTGACTTATTGACCGGTGTTTATGTGTCAAGAAGAGACAAAGTAGGTTCTGAGGTAATTACAACATTTGATCTTCGTTTTACCAGACCGAATGTGGAACCGCCGATGGATACGCCGGGTATTCATACCATTGAACATCTCGGGGCAACATTTCTTAGAAATCATCCGGTATGGTCTGAAAAAACAATTTATTTTGGACCGATGGGTTGCAGAACCGGGTTTTATGTGATTTTCGCGGGCGATTTGCAGTCGGAAGATATCCTGCCGGTATTACGGGAGATGGCTCAGTTTGTATTAGATTATGAGGGCGAGATTCCGGGATATTCCCCAAGAGATTGTGGTAATTATCTGGACAATAATCTTACACTGGCAAAGTTCTATATGAATAAGTATAAGACGGAAGTGTTGGATCATCCTGTAAAGGAAAGACTTGTTTATCCGGAATAATTAAGATATGTAGAACCCCCGGCTGCTTAAGATGCGAACCGGGGGTTCCTTTTTATGAGGTATGATTATGCAGTTATCTAATTATGTCTGAGTATGGTTCTTATGTCTATTAGAATAACAAATCACCATAGGTTGGCATTGGCCATGCACTCTTATCAACCAATAATTCAAGAGTATCAACAGGAGTTCTAAGAGCATCCATAGCGGCCTTTACTTCGTCTCTGTAGCACTCTGCCTGAGCCTTAGTATCTTCGATTGCCTCTGCCTTAGCACGCACATCACTTAAAGCCTTGAGAGCCTTCTTGGTTGCAGAAATCTGTGCAGACACATCAACCAGAAGTTCTGTTTCGGCAGAGATATCAGCAACATCGGATGCCGCCTTGATCTCATTGATTGAAGCAGCTAATTCTGTAGCGTAAGCGATAACAGCCGGAAGGATTTCCTTCTGTGCCATCTTAATCATTGTCTGAGCTTCTACGTTGATAACCTTGGTATAGGTCTCGTAAAGTACCTCTGCTCTAAGTTCCAACTCGGTCTTAGACATAATACCGAATTTCTCAAAAAGCTTAACAGCCTTGTCTGTAACAAGCGACTCTGTAGCAGCTACCATGGACTTAATGTTTGGTAAGCCTCTCTTTTCAGCTTCGGCAACCCACTCATCGGAGTAACCATTTCCGTTGAACACGATTCTTCTGTGTTCCTTCATATATTCAGCAATTACGCTGTCAACAGGTGTGCCATTTTCGATGGCATCTGCAGCATCACAGAAACTTTCTGCAACGATGGTATTAAGAACTGTATTTGGCATTGAGATAGAATCTGCAGAACCAACCATACGGAACTCGAACTTATTACCGGTAAAGGCAAATGGCGATGTTCTGTTACGATCGGTTGAATCCTTCTCAAGTACAGGAAGTGTGCTGACACCAAGATCAAGCTTACCGCCTTCCAACAATGTATCTGCAACACCCTTTTCACAAATCTGATCTACAATGTCACCAAGCTGATCACCAAGGAACATGGAAATGATTGCAGGTGGAGCCTCATTTGCACCTAATCTGTGATCGTTTCCAACATCGGAAGCGGACTGACGGAGAAGATCTGCATGGGTATCAATAGCCTTCATAATACAAGCAAGTGTTAATAAGAAAAGCTTATTCTGTCTTGGATCCTTGCCCGGTGAGAGAAGGTTAAGACCGGTATCGGTACCAAGGGACCAGTTGTTGTGCTTACCGGAACCGTTGACACCTGCAAATGGCTTCTCGTGAAGGAGACATGCCATATCATACTTATCAGCAACACGCTTCATCACTTCCATAACAATAAGGTTATTATCAACAGCGATGTTTGCGGTAGTATAAACCGGAGCAACCTCGTGCTGACCCGGAGCAACTTCGTTATGCTGTGTAGTAGCGGTGATACCAAGCTTCCATAATTCATCGTTTAACTCTTTCATGAAAGCGCCGACTTTTTCAGGAATAACACCAAAGTACTGGTCTTCCAATTCCTGTCCCTTTGCCGGAGCTGCACCAAATAAGGTACGACCGGTATAAATCAAATCCTTACGCTGTAAGTACTTTTCCTTATCTACTAAGAAATATTCCTGCTCCGGACCTACGGAAGCAACAACTTTTGTAGCCTCTGTATTTGGATCAAAATACTTTACAAGTCTCATAGCCTGTTTGCTTACGGCCTCGATAGAACGAAGTAAAGGAGTCTTCTTATCCAAAGATTCTCCGGTGTAAGAACAGAATGCTGTTGGAATACAAAGAATTGTACCGATAGCGCTCTTCTTTAAGAATGCAGGAGATGTACAATCCCATACAGTATAACCTCTGGCTGCACAGGTATCACGTGTACCGCCGGACGGGAAAGAAGAAGCATCCGGTTCACCCATCAGCAACTGCTTACCGGTAAACTCAGTAATCATCTTGCCTGAATCATCCGGATGAGAGATGAATGAGTCATGCTTCTCGGCGGTAAGGCTGACGATGAGTGGCTGGAACCAGTGGGTATAATGTGTAGCACCATTCTCAATTGCCCAATCCTTCATTGCTTCTGCAATAACATCTGCATCGGCCAGAGACAACTCTGCGCCGTTTGTCATTGTGTTCTTTAAATTCTTGTAAGTGCTCTTTGGTAAACGATCCTTCATTACCTCGTCATTGAAGACATATTCACCAAAGATTTTAGTCATATTTGCTTCCATACTTCTTCTCCTTTTCATGTATAAATTTGCATCGTTGGATAAAAAAATAAAGGCGTCCCCTAATAAAGGGACGCCTTTGTCCTGACTCATGCAGATTTATTATTTGTATGTGACTAAGATAAACCATTTCATAATAAAATGCAAGAGAAATTTATATTTCTTAAAAAAATTAAGTTAAAACAATATAAACATTAATATTATTAATGTCAAAATGGGAGCCGGATAAGAATCCATCCCTTTGCACTTACTGGTAAATTGTCTCAACACGAACCGCCTGCACCACAAATCGAACGGAGTCATCATTGGTACAGGTAGATAATGTGATGGTCTTACTGTCCGCACTTAGCTCTGCATTGGAACTGTGGTAGGAGAGTTTGGCCATGGAATTAAGGTAAGTTACAAAATCTTCGGAAGAAACGAAATCCGTTGTATAGGTTCCGCCCGGTTCACTGATTGCCGGGGTGGTATGTACGGAATAGATTTCGTACTTGTAAATTACATTTCCGGTATAAAAATAGATAAAACGGTTTTCCCCTTCGTTAAAGAAATCCTTGTTCATAAATTTTTTAAGGTTACCGAACATAGAACCATTCTTCATATTATGTCCGTAAATAACCGTATTTCTGGATTCAATGCCTTCGGTATTGAAACAGTTGATGAAGAGAGTTCCGCTTTTGCTGGATTCCCCTGTTAAAGTATGGGTCAGATAATGTGAATTATCGGAACCCTGAACCACCGGAAGGAGAATATCGATTGCCGGAATCTGGATGTATCCCACGGCATCCGAATTAAGATTTACCAATGCCTGATGGTTATAATTCGTCATCAGAGTAACCTTTTTCTCTCCCGGATTGACGGTATCGGATGAATTGCCGGCACTCGCCCCCTCACCGGTTGTACTGCCACCCTGTTGTACCGGATCAACGGCGGTAAAAACCTGATCCTCGATATTACTGTAGATCTTATCTGCGGTCATATAACTGACACAGGATTTGATCAGCATTACCGATGAAAAAATAAACACCAGAAGAGCAGTAAGAAAAACAGCCCGACGGATCATTAATCGTCTTCTTCGTCTTCTGCGCCTTGCACTTTTAGAACCCGATTTGGATGAATGGGAGGAGCCGGCGGAAGATTTCTTACGCGCCGGACGCTCTTTTAATTCATCATCAATATCAATAAAATCAATATCATTATCCTTATTA
>JBJEJH010000056.1:0-71536 GCA_051877855.1 Lachnospiraceae bacterium
GCTTATGCTCTGGCAATTCTGGATGATGACACCATTATTCATCCGCCGATTGCAGCTGTATTTACGGTGGATGAGGAGATTGGAATGCTGGGCGCAGATGCTATGGATATGTCCGATCTTAAGGCACAGTATCTTTTAAATATTGACTCTGAGGAGGAGGGGATTTTTCTCACAAGCTGTGCCGGTGGTGTGACTACAGAAATTACCCTTCCGGCGAAAATGATATCCGTGGATGATGCAAAGGATCGTGAAGCCATGGAAGAGTATCAGGTAGAAATCACCGGGCTTACCGGTGGTCATTCCGGAACCGAAATTCACCGGGGACGGGGAAATGCACACAAATTACTGGGACGCCTTCTCTATGCATGGAATCCGGCGGTACGTTATGGCATTAAGACCATTGAAGGCGGTACAAAGGATAATGCCATTGCCTGTCATGTGTCCATGAATATCTTGGTTGTAAAGGAAGATGTGGAAATTCTGATGGAAATTGGACAGTCTATGGAAGAAGATTGGAAGAGGGAATATGCATTTACCGATGGGGGCCTTAGACTGATTATTACAAAGATAGAAAAGAATAACGGCACAACAGATACTAAGGATAACGATGAGTACATCATGATGGATCCGAAATCCAGGGAAAAATTAACCTTTTTCCTGATGCAGGCGCCAAATGGTGTGATTCGCATGTCTGTGGAGGTGGAAGGACTTGTGGAAACCTCATTAAACTGTGGTGTCCTTTCTTTGGATGAGGATGGTGTTCATCTTGGATTCTTGATTCGTAGCAGCATTGAGTCGGCGAAGTGGGCAGTATTGGATCAGTTACAGTATTTGACGGAATTTATCGGTGGCGATTTTAATTCAACCGGTGATTATCCGGGATGGCAGTATAAAGCGGACTCAAAACTTCGTGAGATCATGGCCGGGGTTTATGAGGAGCAGTATGGAAAGAAGCCGGAAATTATGGGAATTCATGCCGGATTAGAGTGCGGAATTTTTGCGGATCGTATACCGGGCATTGATATCGTATCCTTTGGACCGGATATCAAGGATATCCATACCTTCAAGGAACGCTTGTCCATTGAGTCGGTGGAACGCACCTGGAATCTGATTCTTGAGGTGCTTCGGCGTTTGTAGCAGGGAATAAAAATGAAATAACGGACATAAGATGTAGGAATGGTTTTGAGGTGAATGGAATGAGGACTTATTCAGGAAAAAGAATCTCAAAAGATTTCTACATTTTTTGTGCCCGCCTGCTCATTGTGATCTTTCTTTTGGCATTGCTTTGCGGACAAATGCAAATCTGGATTCTTGAAGATCTGGCACTTCCTCTGATGGAAAAGGTCGCGCTTAATGATCCGGCCTTTCGTGCTATGGATTTTTCAAGAATCGATATGGAATGTCTGGAGGAAAAGGCTGTCTTATGTGGAATCGAACCGGAAGAACTGCTTTTATGTGCCATGATGCATGGACTCGCCATTCAAGGTGAGGTGGATTGGGATGTGAATTATGTGCTGAAGCTTCGGAACCGAATGCTTCGAAATTATGAGGATTATTCCATGCTGGTTGAGTATTTGCGGGCAATCAATGAGGAGATGGTTTATTTTCCTGTGGCGGATTGTCTGAATCATAAACCTTTTGTGGAATTTGAGAATTCCTGGGGCATGGAGCGCACCTTTGGTGGCGTCCGATTGCATGAAGGATGCGATATCATGGCACTTCGCAATGAACGGGGACTGTATCCTGTGGTGTCAGTATGCGATGGCGTAATCGAAAATCTTGGCTGGCTTGAAAAGGGTGGCTGGCGTGTTGGCGTACGAAGTGCTTCAGGAATCTATTATTACTATGCACATTTGGCGGAATATGCGGATATAAAGATCGGTGATCCGGTGGCGGCGGGGGATCTTCTTGGATTTATGGGTGATTCCGGATATGGGAAGGAAGGCACTGTGGGAATGTTTGATGTGCACCTGCATTTTGGAATTTATCTTTATGATTCGAAGGGAAATGAGGTCAGTGTGAATCCCTATGGCTGGCTAGTATTAAAAAAGAATAAAGTTTTGTGTTTTGAATATTAGTATGTTATACTGATACTGGGGATTTTATCGGGGAAATTATTATAGATTAATGTGAAAATGGGATTTATTGATAAGGGTAATTGGGAGGTATAATGTAATGGAGATACAGCTTTGGAAGGAGATTCTGACTCCGTATGAGCTTGCGGTAGAGGAACTTACATTGAAGTTCAAGCATATTATCAAGGAATATAAGGAGGCGGGATTATATTCGCCGATTGAGGAAGTGTCCGGACGTGTAAAGCGTATTTCAAGTATTATTGAGAAGGCACAGAAAAAGAATATTCCTATGGATGAGTTGGAAGTATATCTGCAGGATATTGCGGGAATTCGGGTGATTTGTCAGTTCGTAGAAGATATTTATGAAGTGAAGAAAATCATTGAAAATCGCAGTGATATGAAACTTCTGGAAATCAAGGATTACATAGCAAAGCCTAAAAGCAGCGGATATCGAAGTCTGCATCTGATTGTGGAGTATCGTGTGGAAACGATTAAGGGACACCGGGTAATTCCGGTGGAGATTCAGATTCGCACTATGGCGATGAATTTCTGGTCCACCATTGAGCATTCGCTGCAGTATAAGTATCGTCAGGGTATTCCGGAGCATATCCGTGTGCGCCTGAATGCAGCTTCGGAGGCGATTTTACAACTGGATGCGGAGATGTCCTCCATCCATGGTGAAATTATGGATGCCCAAAACTCTTTCACAGTGAAGGCCAATATTGTTGCCGATATTTTGAATAATTTGCAGAGTCTTTACAAGGTGGCCAATAAACGGGAGATTGTTAAGATTCAGGATGAATTTTACCGAATTTACCAGATTGGCGATCTGGATCAGCTTCAGAAATTTAACCGTGAACTGGATATTATTGCAGAAGGATACCGGGCACAGGTGTCCGGCTAAGAAAATTATAAATAGATGTCAGAGACGTCTGGTTAGGAAGAACGATGAATTTACCGATTGAGTATGAAAAGGCCATGAAGGAGCTTCTTGGCGATGAATTTGATGCTTATATTGATAGTTTTGAAGAAAAAAGATTATATGGACTCCGGGTCAATAATCTTAAGATTTCCACGGAGGATTTTCTTAAGATCGCACCTTTTAATTTGACCCCTATTCCATGGATTGATAACGGATTTTTTTATACCGAGGATGAAAAACCGGGAAAGCATCCCTATTATTATGCCGGACTCTATTATCTTCAGGAACCAAGCGCCATGACTCCGGCGAACCGTCTGCCGGTAGATGAGGGGGACCGGATCCTGGATATGTGTGCCGCCCCGGGCGGAAAGTCTACGGAGCTTGCTGCAAAGCTTAACGATACGGGACTTCTGGTATCTAATGATATCAGCGCCTCAAGAGCCAAGGCACTGCTTAAGAATATTGAACTTTTTGGAACGAAGAATGTGATGGTTATCAATGAGGATCCTATGAAATTAAAGGATCTGTATCCGGGATATTTTGATAAGATTCTGATTGATGCGCCATGTTCCGGTGAGGGAATGTTCCGTAAGGATAATAAACTCATCAAGGCCTGGGAGAAGAATGGACCGGAATTCTATGGCGCTATTCAAAGACAGATCGTGCTATATGGTGCGGATATGTTAAAACCGGGGGGATATATGATGTATTCCACCTGTACATTTTCAAAGTATGAGGACGAGGAAACGATTGCCCATCTTTTAAAGGAACGTCCTCAGATGGAATTGGTTTCTATGCAAGGGTATGAAGGATTTGCCGGTGGATTTGACGGGTATGATGAGTGTGTGCGAATTTTTCCGCACAAAATGCAGGGAGAGGGACATTTTCTTGCTTTGCTTCACAAGTCCGAGGAAGCCGGGGAAACTTATTATTCACCGATGGAATTTAAGAAGGAGAAACTTGCCCCGGAACTTACAGATTTTCTTTCCATGATTTCCTGTGACATGAATCCGGATCAGATTCAGATGGTGGAGGACCGGGCTTATCTGGTGCCGGCCCTTGCCAATGATTATGGCCGTTTGCATAAACTACGCGTTGGTTTGCTGCTTGGTGAGGTAAAGAAGAATCGCTTTGAACCAAGTCAGGCTCTGGCTATGGCCCTTCGCAGGGAGGATTTTGCCCAGACAATCAATTTAAGTGCCGAAGATGAACGGGTGTTAAAGTATCTGAAAGGGGAGACACTGGATTTTATTGCGCCGGATGGAACTGCCTTAACGGACCTGGATGGCAATATACCGAAGGATGGATGGAATCTGGTGTGCGTGGATGGTTACCCGCTTGGCTGGGGCAAACTGACAAACGATACCCTTAAGAATAAGTATCATGCAGGATGGAGATGGCAGTAAATGTCAATGATTCGATTGGACAAGTACCTCGCTGACATGGGGATTGGAACCCGCAGCGAGGTTAAAAATTATATACGTAAAGGCCGTGTGACGGTGGATGACAGGGTAATCACCGCGGCAGAAACCAAGATCGACGCCGGGAAAGACCGGGTGGTCTTCGATGGGACACCGGTCGGGTATGTGGAGATGGAATATTATCTTCTGAATAAACCTGCCGGTGTTATATCGGCAACCCATGATCCTCATCAGAAGACGGTGCTGGATCTTATTGAGACCAAAAACCGCAAGGATCTGTTTCCGGTGGGAAGATTGGATAAAGATACGGAGGGACTTTTGTTAATCACCAACGACGGGGATTTGGCCCATCAGCTTCTGTCACCGAGAAAACATGTGGACAAGGTCTACTATGTGGAATTGGATGGTGAAGTACCAAAGAATCTGATTCATGAGTTTGAGGAAGGGGTGCTCCTTTCGGATGGTGTAAAGACACGACCGGCAAAGCTTGTCATTCATCCTCGGAGAGAGGGACATGCGCCTTCCTGTGAACTGACGATTCATGAAGGAAAGTTCCATCAGGTGAAGCGTATGTTTGAAGCTTTCGGCCTTACGGTAACTTATCTCAAACGATTGTCCATGGGCCCTTTAAAGCTGGAGGAGGATTTAAATATCGGGGATTACCGATCCTTAAGGGAGGAAGAAATTGCCGAATTGAAGAATCATATACAGTTAAATTCCATGTTGGATGGTATATCCGCTGTGATTTTTGATATGGATGGCACCTTGATTGATTCCATGTTGATCTGGAAATCAATTGATGTGGAATTCCTTGGACAACGAAATATTCCCATGCCGGAGGATTTACAGAAGAACATCGAAGGTATGAGTTTTGTTGAGACGGCACAGTGGTTTAAAAGAACCTTTCAATTACCGGAAAGTCTTGAGGAGATTCAGGATATCTGGAATGCCATGGCCTTTCAGCGCTATGCCCATGGCATGAAGATGAAAGAGGGGGCCGGGGAATTTATCCGGAAATTGTATGAAAAGGGAATTCTTATGGGGATTGCCACCAGCAATTCAAGACCTCTGGTGGAGGCCTGTCTTAAGGATCTTGGAATATTGGAATACTTTGGGGCAATTGTTACCGGATGTGAAATAACCAACGGGAAACCCCAGCCGGATATTTATTTAAAGGCTGCAGAGAAATTGAATGTTTCCCCTGAAAACTGCCTGGTGTTTGAGGATATTCCCATGGGGATTATGGCCGGGAAAAATGCAGGGATGCGAACCTGCGCAGTATGGGATCTTTATTCGGAACCTATGGCCGAGGAAAAGAGGAAATTGGCAGACTATTGGATTGACCGGTATCAGGATATTCGGATATGAGAGTGTCAATTAAAGTTTTGGAAAAATGAATATAAAAAGCCCTTTTGTCCGGAAAGTACTGTTCAAAGGGGCTTTTTTGTGGTATTATGAATAGATAACATAATGGATAGAATAGCAAATAGTTTGTTTACATAAAATTTCGGAGATGAATTGGGTATGAGTACAATCAGGATAATGATAAAGAAGGTTATTGCATATTTGTTGATTTTTTCATTCTTTGCAGGCATGGTGTCGGATTTTAGTCTCATGGAAGTGCTGGCGGCTACGGATGCCACGGTAACGGATGTAGAACTTTGGATTAACGGTGTGCAGTATCAAGAAGGTGATCAGAAAATTGTTTATGATAATGCCACCTTTGTGTTGAGAATCAAGTGGAAGGTTTCCAACGGAGTTGCAGCCGGGGATGAGATTGTTATTCCACTTCCGGATTGCATTGCAGTTGAAAACCGCGCCAATAACGTCTTAAGTGCCTTTGGAAATCCGGATGCAGGAAGATATGATATCAGGGACGGATATCTTTATATTCATCCGTCTATTGCTATTGATTCCAATATGGAAGGTTCGAATGAAATCGAGGGTGTTCTTGCCAGTGCATATCGTCCGCAAGAGAACGTGGAAACCAAAACACTGCATATATATGATAAGAACTATACGATGGATGTCCAGAAGACATCCGGTACCAATACCCTTTCGGTCAGCAAGGGGCATGGCACTATGGATGAGCAGGGAAATGTTAAGTATACCGTTACGGTTACTTCCACCGGTACCAATAAGAATATTGTCCTTACCGATGTATTCAACGATTCTGCCTATATGGAATTGACCGGGGAGGTTACGGTTCAATCCAGCACAGGGAATACAGTGACCGGTACCTGTAGTTCCTCCGGCTCCGGGTTTACCTATACCCTTCAACCGGATTATACCATGGCAAATGGGGAAAAACTGACCTTTGAATATACCGTCAAAGTCAAGGACAGTGCCTTTGTAGATAAGGATGGACAACAGCTTTTGAATACGGCAAAGGTTACCTCCAATAATCTTTCGGAGGGTACAACTTATGTGGATCGCCTGGATATTCGAAAGAGCTATGTCAGTAAAAATGTTCAGGCAAATGCGGACGGAACCTATACCTGGACAATTGATGTCAACAGCGGTGTTAAGGTGGATATTGGTGGATTTGTCTTACAGGATATCCTTCCTTCAGGCTTTATTCCAACCACGGATGCTGTAATTACGGATTCATCCGGAGCAACCGTAGCAACGATTTCGAAAAATGATTTTAATAATGGATTTGAATACACCTTTCCGAGTCCGTCTGCGGACTCATACCAGATTACTTACACCACCAAGGTGGATAAGAATTACCTGGTGGACTATAATCCTATTGACGGAACAACCTATAGTAACCGTGCGATTATCAAAAAAGATGATGTGACTAAGGGACAGTATGATCGAGGGGTTCATATTCCGGGCGTGGGATCGATTTTAAGTAAGTCGGCACAGTCCTTTAAGGCAAATGGGGACAAGGGTATTATCCATTGGGTTTCCACAATCAATATTCCGGATCCCTCGGTATATGATATGTCCGGTTTTCAGTATGCAGATAATGTTAATATGAGTAACTGGAATGATATTCATCAGACCTTTGTGGATGGGACGGTTGTTGTCAAGCTGAACGGTACGGAAATTGCACAAGGTACCGGAGAGGATCAGTGGGAGTTTGGATATAAGAATCTCAATCGTCCATATGGTCAGGATGATCAGTTTATGATCCAATTTAAGGATCTTCTTGTGGGTAAGACCGGCACCCTTACCATTGAATACGATACAAATTTTAATTTGAAGGAGTATGAAGCAACCATTTCCAATGAAGCATCCATTTATGATGGAAATAAGAATCTTCAGCTGGATAAGAAGACCGGAAATTATTCTTATTCTCCGGCAGTAAAGAAGTATTTTGACGGTTATGATTCGGAACATCTGATCTTTAAGTGGAAGGTTAAAGTGGCGATTAAAGACACTGAAACTATTCGTATCAGTGATATCCTTCCGGAAAATCAGGTTTTCTGTGCCGGTACCATGACATTAAGAAGCAGTCAGTATTACGATGGTTCTCCGATATATATTTCAGACAGTGAGATTACAACCGGAAATGATGGCGAACACAATACATTGACCTTAAACTTGGATAAAGCAACTCTGGAGTCAAAGGAGGATGGATCCACTGGTTACACCTGGCTTTGGTATGAGACAGAGATCGAAGATAAGAGGGAGTTTATCCTGGGAGGGGAGAAGACCTATACCAACGTGATTGAGATCAAGGATCAGGATGGTAATTCTCTGGGCGGATCTTCGGTTACCACAGGGTCCATTACACCGCCGGAAAGTACCATTCTCTACAAATATATGGAAATTCCGTACGATGGTTATCATGGACAGTATCTGTACTATGCCATTGATGTCAATACTGCGGGATTAACCCTGCTGGAGGGAACCGGGCAGTTGACTCTGACGGACCGGCTTGGCAAGGCGATTTCCTATCGTAGTGGTTCCTTTGTGATTTACACGGATAGTGCACGGACAAATAAGATGGATTCATCTCTGTATTCTATGACCTATGACCGGGATACCAACACCATGACCATTAAGATTCCGGATGGTACTCCATGTTATATATCTTATCAGGCGAAGGTATTGCTGGAGGTGGGTGAAGTATTTTCAAGTGATCCGGAAAGCGATCACTATGCAGGAAATGAAGTGGAACTTTCCGGAGAATTAGAGGATACGGTTTCATCGGAATATACTATGACCGGGTCCGTGGTTTCCACAAAGGGTGAAATTAAGTCCGAAAATGCCACGGTGACTTTGTTTAAGTTTGAGACGGATGCATATCATATTCCGGTGGAAGGAGCCTATTATTCGGCAAAGATTCTTTACTACTGGGACACTACATCCAATTCGCCAAAGATAGCGGACGACGCTTATATGGCACAGATAAGGGCGAATAATGCATTGGCAAAGTATGATCCGGCGAAGTCCTATAGCACCGGAAGTGACGGAATTCTTTACTTCACCGACATATATTATGATTACCTCTATGAGATCCGGGAGGTATCCGCTCCGGATGGATATAGTGTGAATAGTGAGCCGATTTATCTTTACTTTAAGGGAAATGATGAAGCGGACTATAAGAATGCCACTGCAGAGCAGCTTGGCGGTATTGATCCTGCGATGATTAAGCTTTTGACGGATGAAGAATCCCTGCTTGAAGTGAATGATGATAAAATTCCGGAAGAACTTCCTCAGGTCAAGGTAAGCAAGAGGATTTACGGAAATAGTGGTGCAGGAGATATTGCCCTGTCCGGCGCAGAACTTCAGATTCTTGACCAGGGAAGGTCGGTAATTACCTGGGCTTCCTCCGGTGCCCCGAGAACCTTCTACGTGAACAATGGTATTGGAGCAGCCCCGGAGGGGGAGATTGTTTTAGAACCGGATAAGGAATACACCCTTCATGAAGTCAGTGCGCCTTATGGTTATAGTACTGCAGAGGATATTAAGTTTAAAATTACCTTAAGTGCAGACCAGAAGAACGCAACGATTACGTTAACCGGTGGTAATGGTGAGTTAACCCAGGTTACAGCTACGGTCAATAATGTGGATAAAAATATTGACACCATCGTAATGCGGGATAAGCATAGTATTTATCTGAATAAGATCAATGATGATAATGAGAATCTTGCAGGTGCAACGCTGGAAGTGTATACTACCACGGATGGAATTACACCTGATTCAAAAGTCATGGATCTTGGAACAACTCCTGACAAGGTAGATGTGACTCTGTCGGGGGATGCGGATACACTTGAAGTGGGGAAGACCTATATATTACATGAGACTGCCGCACCGGCCGGATATGACCTTGCCAAGAATATTGCATTTAAGGTAAATGACAATTACCAGATTGAGCTTGTGGGAACTTATACCGGTCAGGATGTGCTGGTGTCTTCGGATCGTCTGATGCTTAGCATGAAGGATCATAAGCTGACCAATATCGAAATAACCAAGGTGGATGCGGCTAATACGACAATAGTACTTGCCGGTGCGAAGTTTGACTTATATGACAAAAGCGGTACAACCCAGATTCGGGCTGGTTTGAGTACAGGAACCGGTGTTGATGGTAAGCTGACATTTACGGACATTCCTTATGGGGAGTATATTATCCGTGAAACTACAGCGCCGGATGGCTATGAGATCATTGTGCAGTATACGCCGGTTACCATTGGCAGTGAGGGAATGAAGCTTGCGGATGGAACCGTCAAGGCACCGGATGCATCAAACACCGTTCATATTACATTGACCAACAGCAAGAAAGAAATACCGATGGCACGGCTTGAAATCACCAAGGTTGATTCTGTTGATTCAAGTATAAAACTTTCCGGTGCAGAATTTACCCTCACGGGTATAAGTACGGAAATAGATGGTACGAAGTTTACAGGAACTACCGGTGCCAATGGCAAGGCTGTGATCACCAATATTCCTTACGGCACCTATCAGTTAACGGAGACCAAGGCACCCACGGGATATCATGATACACCTTCAGGCATCACGGGTGATAATACGAAAAGTAGCAACTTAATTAATGCATCGTCAACGCCATGGGAAATTACCTTTAACGAAAATGCTGTGATGGACGGAAAGGTTGCGGTGGTTTCTGCGACAGTGACTGACGCCCAGTTGACCGGAAGTCTTAAGGTTACTAAAAAGGATTCCAGGACCGGGGATGTTTTATCCGAGGCTAAGTTTACATTAAAGGATTCCGGTGGTAAGTATTATCAGACCAATGGCACTTCTTCGGGTTATGAGGTACAGGTTTCAACCGACGTGAATGGTACTGTAACATTTAATGGACTTCCTTACGGGGAGTATATCCTGACGGAGGTTACGGCACCGAATTATTATCAGATTGATGAAAGTACCCGTATTCAGAGTGTGACAATCAATAGTACCGATGAAAAGAGCGTAACGGTTACTGATACGAGATACACATTCTCGATCGGAAAGACTGCCATTGACGGAACGGAACAGTTGTCGGGAGCAGAGCTTGCCATTTATACGGCGGATGATGCAACGAAAAATCAATATTCTTCTGTAAGTGATGTTGATTTGGCTGGTAACAAGAAGATTGTTTCCTGGACAACCACCGATGCATTAAAGAATTTAGAACTTGGTAAGTACTTATCTGCGAATAATAATCGTTTACTTCCGGGAACTTACGAACTTCGGGAAATTACTGCTCCGGCCGGGTACTGTGCTGCTCCGGCAATTACGTTTAAAGTATCCGTTGATGGTAAGCTTACACTTGTCGGGGATAATGACCATGCACAGCTTGCTCAGGATCAGCTTACCTTAACCATGAAGGATGACCATACTGGGGCAATTCGTATTGTGAAGCTGGATGCCAATATAAGTAATGGGCCTATATATTTGGATGAAGTAAGGTTTAAGGTATATCGTCTTGAGAATGGAGTTGAAACAGAAATTGGCACATTGAATCTCGGAAGGGATTCGGATGTGGCAGCCGGTACTAAATCGGGGGATGAGTATGTCACGGATTTGAATGGCGAAATTGTAATAAAAAATCTTCCGGATGGTACTTATGTTTTTGAAGAGACGGCGACTAAGACCGGTTATCTGATTACAACACCGAAAACCACCGTGGTACTGGAACGCTCAAAAATTATTAGTTTAAGCGGTACCGGTTATTCGGATCTTAAGGGTGTAAGTACAACCATTTATAATACGAATTCCTCGGATGTTAAGGGTGCAATTCGCATCAGTAAAAAAGACAAAGGGAACGATGCTAAATTAGCCGGGGCAACCTTTGAACTATATCGAGGTAATGAACTGATTATCTCCGGAAGTTCGGATCAGGAGGGTAATATTGTATTCGAAAATATTCCTTACGGAGATTACCGTCTGGTTGAAACCGGGATACCTAAGGATTACAAAGTAACGGCGGAGAATATTACTGCAACCGGTGAAGGCTCTGTAGATACCGAGATTCGTAATGTGGGTTCCGATATTGAGATTCGGTTTACTTTGGATGATACTACGGTAAATCAACATGATACATCTTATTCATATACTCCGGCTGATCCGGGTTCAGGTACTCCGGCTTCCGGTGGTGTGATTGATTTTAATGTATATAACGAGAGAAAGTCCAGAGATTTTGTGGTGAAAAAGACGGATTCGGATAACGGCAATTTGCTGCAAAATGCTGAGTTTACATTATATACGGATGCTGCTGCCACGCATGAATACAGTGTTTTAGGCAATGTGGTTAAAGCAACGACGGATAGCAATGGTTTAGCTACTTTTTCGAATCTAAAATACGGAACCTATTATATGAAGGAGACCAAGACTCCGGATTATTATGTTTCCAATAACCGGATTTATGAAGTTGTGGTGGATGATACCACGGAAGGAAAGTATATGAACGCTGCTACCGCCTTTGAGGTAACCAATGATCCGATTCGGTTATATTTTGACAAGAAGGAGCTTGGTACCACCACTTCTTTGGCGGGGGCAAGACTAAAACTTACTTCTCAGAATGGAAATATTACCCGGGAGTTTTTGTTGACCGACGTCAAAATGACCTGGGACTTTAAACTTGCAAGCGAAGAAACGGCATCGACGGATCATAGTACATTATGTCCGGGCACCTATACCCTGGAAGAAACCGGTGTGCCGGATGGATATAGGAAAGCGCCGACAGTTACCTTGCGTATCAGTGACACCGGTGTGATTACGGTAACCGACGGAAATTCCCATACAAGTGTCAACGTTCAGACATTGACACTTTATGATGAGCCGGCAGGAAAGATTCTTGTAACCAAGGTGGATGCGGATAATTCCTCAAACTATCTTAAGGGTGTTGAATTTAGGCTGTATAAGGATAATGGAACTCATCTTATTGGATCACAAACGCCAATAGCAACCAAGGTAACCAATGATAACGGACAGGTTAGCTTTGAGGATTTGTCCCTTGGCAGCTATATCCTGGAGGAGGTTGCTCCTCCGGCAGGGTATTTATTCTCCGCAGCAGATGGTTTATACTTCGTGGATGTTGTTCGTGATGATGTTTCAACGACCGGTGTTAAAGAGAATGAAACCCAAATTACGGTAACGAACAAGAAGGAAGTTAAGCTTGGAAATATTCTCCTTACAAAAAAGGATTCAGAAACTTTAGGTGTTCTGGCAGATGCGGAGTTTCAGCTGATCGCCACGGAAGGAGGCCGTGAGGTTGTTCTTGCAACCGCTAAGACGGATTCCAATGGACAGCTTGTTTTTCGAAATGTCGCCCTGGGTTCCTACATTGTTCGCGAGACAAAGGCTCCGGATGGGTATGATATGGATCGGATGGATTATGATGTGACCATCACGGAAAGAAACTGTACAACAATAATCACAGTTCCGGCATCGGGTAGTGGAACCGAGAATATTAAGTGTTATCCTCTGGAAGTGAAAAACACGCAGTTAAAGGGATCCGTTGTCATTAAGAAGAGTGATTCCAAATTGCAGGATAAGTACCTTGCCGGGGCACAGTTTGAATTATACTATAAAGATGATGCAGCGCCGAATCATTTGGGATCAAGAGTTGATTCGGTGACCTATACAACCGGTACCGGTTCGGATCTTGGTATCATTCGAATAGAGAATCTTCTCTTTGGCGATTATGTTTTAAAGGAGATTATGGCGCCGGATGGATATGAGATTAATGCAACACAGGAGTATACCGAATTTACCATTGATTCCAAGACCACACCGACGCAGGTTGAAGTTGAGAATGATATTAAGTATGGTTCCTTAACCATTACGAAGTATGATAAAGAATCTTATGATCATCAGGGAACTTCGGGTACTAAGTTAAGGGGCGCAGTATATGCCTTGTTTTCGGATGTGGCTTGCTTAGAAGAACAGAAACTGGCCACCGGTATTACCAATGAAACCGGAGAGTATAAGTTTGATCAGTTGCCTTACGGAACCTATTATCTGAAGGAATTGGTGGCTCCGGAGAATTATAAGGTGGATCCGGATGTTAAAACTATCACGATTCCGGATGCTGCTTCTGTGGAAGTGTTGTCACAGACTGTTACCGATGAGACTGCCAAGGGCAAATTAAAGATCATTAAACTTGACAGCTCGAATGATGCTCCGTTGAAGGATGCGAAGTTTAAGCTTGTTAATTCCAATGGTGAAATCATAAATACCAACGGAACCGTGGTCACTACCGGTCAGGGAGAGTTTTCAACCAATGCAGAGGGCATACTGGAATACAGCAATCTTCCTTATGGGGTATATACCTTAGAGGAGACACAGTCTCCTGAGTATTATATTAAAGATCAGGATTCTTACAGTGTATTGATTAATAAGGAAGCGGAGACAGAATTTAAGGTACTTAATCATCATATTTCCATCGAGATCAGCAAACGTGCAATCAATGAAATTGCTGAGTTAAAGGGAGCAACCTTAGCTATCAAAGATCTGAGTGGTAATATTGTTGTTCCTGCCTGGGAGTCCGACAGCAACAAGGTGGTTTCTCTTGGTGTAGGAGCGGGACAGTTAAAGCCGGGCACAAAGTATGTGCTGACGGAACTGGAAAGACCTGCAGGATATCTTTTTGCGAAGGATATTGTATTTACGGTGAGTGATGCCGGGGAGATTACCATCGATTCTCTGATTGAACCGGCAGAGGCTGTGGCTAAGGAATATGGTAATACGGCACCGATGTTAAGTGAGGATAAGCATACCATCATTATGTACGATGAGTTCAATCAGAACTTCTTTACGGAGTTTTACATCAGTAAGCGTGAACGGAGCGGAAGTGATGAGCTTGCAGGTGCAACCCTTGAAATTCTTAAGGATGGAACGGTTCTTAAGACCATTCAAACCACCACGGCGCCGCAGAAGATCACGGTGGGTGTTGGTAAGGATCTTGAGCATGAACAGGAATATGTGCTTCATGAAGCCAATGCTCCGAAGGGGTACGCTATTGCAGAGGACATCCGGTTTGTGGTACATCGGGATGGTAAGGCAGAAATTCTTTCCACCGAAGGAGAGTTTCTGGAGGATGATCATCTTCTTATCATGCGGGATCGTAAGAAGTCCGCTACGGAACAAAGCATCCGTATTCGCAAGTTTGTGGCGGGAACCACGGATTATGTGAAGGGTGCAGAGCTTGCAATCTGTGATCAGGATGGCAATGTGATTGTCACCTGGATATCCGATGAAGCAGGTAAGAACGTCGTGGTGGATTTTACCGGTGCAACACTGGCATTTGATGTAGACTATATTCTCACGGAAAAAATGGCTCCGGAGGGTTATGAGAAGGCAAAGGATATTCTTTTCAGTATTAACGAAGATGGAACCATGAATTTATTGGGACCAAACGGTCAGCTGGATGCTGAACGAAGAGTATTGACGATGTTTGATCAGCAGATTACAACCGGTTCAGAGGAGGATTCCGACGAGGATGATGGATCCGGGGAGTCATCGAAGGATCCGCGCCTTGTGGATACCGGTGATCATACACCGATTCTTCGGTATATTATTATGATGATTCTCTCCCTTCTGGTAATGCTTGGATATGCTGTGGAAGAAAGAAAAGATAAGGATTTGAGTTGATGGATTTTTTACCAATCTGTAAGAAGGACATGGAAAGGAGAGGATGGGAGTCCTGTGACTTTGTATATGTCACGGGAGATGCCTATGTGGATCATCCCTCCTTTGGACATGCCATTATTAGCAGAACATTAGAATTATTTGGATATCGTGTGGGTATTATTGCACAGCCGGATTGGCGCAATAAGGATAGTATCACGATTCTCGGACGGCCAAGACTGGGGTTTCTTGTCACGGCGGGCAATATGGATTCCATGGTGAATCATTATACGGTAGCGCATAAAAAGCGCCACCAGGATGCGTTTTCTCCCGGTGGTCAGGCGGGGCTTAGACCGGATTATGCTACCATTGTATATTGTAATCTGATTAAACAGACCTATAAGGATGTTCCGATTATTATTGGTGGTATCGAGGCCAGCTTACGTAGACTGGGGCATTATGATTACTGGTCGGATAAGATCAAGCATTCCATCCTGGTGGATAGCGGTGCGGACCTTATTTCTTACGGAATGGGAGAACGCTCCATTGTGGAAATCGCTGATGCTTTGAATAGCGGGATACCGGTGTCGGAGATTTCCTTTGTCCGGGGTACGGTGTATAAGACGAAGTCCCTGGATCGTGTGTATGATTATATTGAATTACCGTCCTTTGAGGAGATTTCCGGGAGTAAAGAAATCTTTGCGAAAAGTTTTCATATTCAGTATCAGAATACCGATGCCGTGACGGCTAAGACCCTGGTGGAAAAGCAGAAAGAGAAAATGTATGTGGTTCAGAATCCACCGGCGTTTCCTCTGTCCACGGATGAGATGGATCGTGTCTATGATATGGACTTTATGAGGGATTATCATCCATGTTATAGGGAAAAGGGAGGAATTCCTGCGCTCAATGAGATTAAGTTCTCCTTAACCAGCAATCGGGGCTGCTTTGGAGGATGTAATTTCTGTGCCCTGACGTTTCACGAGGGACGTGTGGTTCAGGTCCGGAGTCACAGATCCATTCTTGAGGAAGCCGAGAAAATGACCAAGGATCCGGACTTTAAGGGCTATATTCATGATGTGGGAGGTCCGACTGCGGATTTTCGTCACCCTTCCTGTAATAAACAGCTGACAAAGGGCGTATGTCCGCATCGACAGTGCCTTTTCCCGGATGTTTGTAAGAATATGACGGTTTCTCATAAAGATTATGTGGAATTGTTGCGAAAACTGCGAAAGTTACCGAAGGTCAAGAAGGTATTTATTCGTTCCGGTATTCGATTTGATTACTGTATGGCGGACAGTGACGATACATTTCTTCGTGAATTGTGTGAACATCATATTTCCGGGCAGCTTCGTACGGCGCCGGAACATGTCAGTGACGTGGTGCTTCGATTGATGGGTAAGCCGAGAAATGAGGTTTATGAGGCATTTCTAAAGCGCTATGAAAGGATTAATGAAAGAACCGGAAAACAGCAGTATGCGGTACCTTATCTCATGTCCTCCCATCCGGGATCAACCATGAAGGAGGCTATCGAACTGGCGGAATATGTGCGGGACATCGGATATATGCCGGAACAGGTGCAGGATTTCTATCCAACCCCGGGAACGGTATCCACTTGTATGTATTATACCGGCTTGGATCCCCGTACCATGGAGAAGGTCTATGTGCCGCGATCTTTTAAGGAAAAGAGTATGCAGCGTGCATTGATTCAGTATAAGAAACCGGAAAACTATGCACTGGTCAAGGAAGCACTTTTGTCACAGGGACGAAGTGACCTCATTGGCTTTGATAAAAAATGTCTGATTCCTCCAAGACCGATGGGATCCGGTGGTAAAGATGCCGTTGGTAAGGATACCGGTGGTAAGAAGCCGGGGAAAGCGGCCGGCAGGAAGACAGAAAACCGGAATCCTCATACCGGAAAAAAGAGTGACAGACCCTCAAAGAGTCTAAGAAAGGGACGTAAATCATGAGTATGAATATTGCTATCGTAACCGGAGCGACCTCCGGAATCGGAAGGGAATTTGTTCGACAGATTTCCATGCGCTATACGAAGCTGGATGAAATCTGGGTTATCGGGCGTAGAAAAGAACGTTTGGAGGAACTGGCACAGGAACTTTCAATGCATTTGACGATTCTTAATATGGATCTTCGCAGTGCCTCGGATCTTGATCATCTGGAGCAATTATTAAGACAGGTTAAACCCAATGTGCGGATGCTTGTAAATAGTGCCGGTTTCGGCTTGGTTGCAAGGTTTGCAGAGGATGGGCGTAAGATTAGCGAGGATATGATTGAAGTCAATAATAAGGCATTGACTTCCATTTGTTCCATGGTTCTTCCCTATATGAAGAAGGGTTCCAGAATGATCAATATGGCATCGGCGGCAGCTTTCACGCCACAGCCGGGATTTGCGGTATATGCCGCATCAAAGGCTTATGTATTGAGCTTTTCCAGAGCATTGAATGGGGAACTTAAGCAGCGGGGAATATCGGTTACGGCGGTGTGCCCGGGACCGGTGAAGACAGAGTTTTTTGATGTAGCGGATCCGAATAATTCTATTCGTCCCTTCAAGAAATTTTTTATGGTATCGGCAAATTCTGTGGTAAGCCGGGGGTTAAATGATGCCCGGTTAAAGAGAGAACTCTCGATACCGGGAATACCCATGCGGATGTTCTTTGGACTGGCAAAAATCATTCCGCATAAATTTGTGATTGAATTTATGCGGTAAGATGACCTATAATGGTATTTGTCGTTGATCAATAGAACCGGGGTCGGAGAAATGAAATCAGAGAGAAAGTAGATTGAGGGATGTCTTTCGTATGTTTGGAAAAAAAGAAAAAGGACAATTTGGATATATTGATGATCGAAAGAGGAGTCGGGCCATAATGACACTGATGGGTTTTGCGGTAGTGGCGCTCATCTATTTTGTTGGTCTTATCATCTGTAAGACCAATAATAATATTGCAACGGTTATGGCTGTTTTATGTGTTCTGCCAACGGCAAGAATCATGGTATCCTGGCTGATGCTGACGCGTTTTACATCCCCGGATCCTGCCAGATACGAGGAATTAAAGGCACTTTCCCATGAGGATATGCTTTTGTCGGATTGCGCCATGAGCTGCAAAGACCGTAATATCTACGTTGAATTTGCACTGATTACAGATTCCTGCATCTACTGTTACAGCAGAGATGAGAAGTTTGATGAGAAGTATTTTTCAGAAAATGTGGCTGCATTTATCAAGTCCTGTGGGGATGTGGTCAATGTCAAATTAATTCGGGATTATGATCAGTTCCTTGAGAGAGTCCGCGCTCTGGGAAATCCGGAGGAAAAGAAGAAGAAAATCCGGCGTCTTCGCAATGATTTTCTGATTCTGGTGTTGTAATGAGAGAAGTTTTGATCCATCAACGTGATGCAGGACAGCGTCTGGATAAGTTCTTAAGAAAATATTTGAGTGAAGCTCCCTCAAGTTTTATTTATAAGATGCTTCGCAAGAAAAATATTACCCTGAATGGTGCAAAAGCAGACGGCAGTGAAAAAATTCAGGAAAATGATGTGGTTAAGTTCTTTCTTTCGGATGAGACCATGGATAAATTCAGGACGCCGGTAGTCATTACAACCGGGAAAAAAGAGAATATGCTCCATTTTGATCAAAATTGGATCCTTTATGAGGATGAGGAGATGCTCTTTGTCAATAAGCCATCCGGGGTACTTTCTCAAAAGGCAAAGCCGGGGGATGTATCAATGAATGAAATAATGATTGATTATCTGGCAAATAATGGTACAATTTCTATGGAGGAACTTCGTACCTTTAAACCATCGGTTTGTAATCGATTAGATCGCAATACCTCCGGAATCCTGTCCTTTGGAAAGACCTTGCGGGGAACGCAGTATCTTACGGAAGGCTTTCGTGAGCGCAGATTTGAAAAGTATTATTTGTGTGTGGTTCACGGCGTAATTAAAGTCCGGGCTGTGGTGGATGGTTACCTGGTTAAGAATGAGAAGACCAACAAGGTTACTGTTACCGGCAAGCAGAGTGAGGATGAGGCCGAGCGAATCATTACGGAATATATTCCTGTGGCAGACAATGGCAGAGAGACTTTTCTAAAGATTCGTCTTCACACAGGAAAGACGCATCAGATCCGTGCACATCTTGCATCCATCGGACATCCTCTTATTGGGGATTACAAGTACGGTGATGGAAAATGGAACGATGTGTATCGCAAAAAATATGGAATTAAAGATCAGCTCTTACATGCATTTGAGCTGAATCTATCAGATAAAGACTTACACATTGTGGCTTCGATGCCAAAGGAAATGTGTCAGTTCCTTAAGGGAGAGAAGTTATGGGAACCTGGAAATCAAGGGGACTTAGAGGATCTACATTAGAAGAATTGATTAACCAGAGTAATGAAAAATACCGCATTGGTAAATTGGCGTTGATCCAGAAAATTCCAACACCGATTAAGCCCATTAATATGGACAAGGAGACCGGACACATCACTCTGGCATACTTTGACCAGAAGAGTACGGTGGATTATATTGGTGCCGTACAGGGAATTCCGGTGTGTTTTGATGCGAAGGAAAGTCATGCAGACACTTTCCCGTTACATAATATTCATGAGCATCAGATGAAATTTATGCAGGAATTTGAGTCCCAGGGCGGAATTTCATTTATTATCATTCATTTTACGGCAAAAGATGAGATGTACTATATTCCGTTTTCTGATATAATAAAGTTCTGGGAACGGGCAGAACAGGGTGGCCGTAAAAGTTTCACCTATGATGAAATCAATAAAGAATACAAAATTCGTTCCCATAGTGGTATAATGGTTCATTATCTTGAAATGATCCAGAAAGATTTATCCCGGAGAGATTTGACGGGAATCTAAGAGGTTTTATGTTTTTTTGGAAATGAATGAAGGAGAATGAATATGCAGAATTTTTCCATGGACAATAAGAATATTATTGATTGCAAATGTATTATTGATGAGAATTATCGTATTATTAGTGCAGATGAGGAATTATTCCGGTTTATCGGTCCTACGGTACGTATTTTTACGGATTCCGTCCATCAGGTGGACGTGGATGACTTTGTTTACACCATTGACCGTTTAAATGAGTTTGATGTGCGTAATATGGTTGTTCGTGTCCGTCGTTTTGATAATACATATCGCTGGGTTCTTTTGCAGGTTCATTCCGTGAACGTGAATCTGGGGGATTGCAGGCATATTAATTTGGAATTATCGGATATCATTAATTTAAATAATCATTACAAAGCATTGACCAAGGAAGAAAACAAGGATGTTGTTTCGGTGAAGTTTAATGATTTGCCCCAAGCACAGATTATTTATGATTATGCTTCAATAGAGATGAATAACGAGGTGGAACAACAGGTCAATCTGATCTGTTTCAGTGTGGATCATCATGAGTTTATTTTGCATAATTATGGTGAGTGGTTTTATCAGCAGATGCTGGATGATATTGCACAGGAACTTATTTCTTTTGTTGGGGACCGAGGCAAAGTCGGACGAATTGATGGAAATCGTTTTCTGGTGATGCTTAAGAATGTGGGAAATGAAAGCAATCTTCGTTCCTTTGTTGAATCCAGCCGAAGCAAGATCAAGTGGATGTATTTCAGCAAGAATGCGGATCTTAATATCTCATTTACCATCTCGATTGCCGAGAGCCCGCGAAATGGTAAGGATATCGATATCCTCAAAAAGAAGCTTAAGAAAGCCTATGACATTGCCCAAAATAAGGGTGGTAATTGTTATGTTATATACAAAGAAGAATTACACGGAGAAATATAGTTGGAGAATAGTGCGATGAATAGTTTATTACATACACCGGAGGGTGTGAGAGATCTTTATAATGGGGACTGTGCCAGAAAGCTGCATATTGAAAATCAGATGCATGATGTGATTAAGTCCTATGGCTATCGCGATATCGAGGCCCCATCCTTTGAGTATTTTGATATTTTTAATAAAGAGCGTGGTAGTGTTGCCAGCAAGGAAATGTTTAAGTTTTTTGACCGTGAGGGCAATACCCTGGTGCTTCGCCCGGATATGACTCCGCAGATTGCCCGTATTGCGGCAAAATACTATGAAAATGAATCGGCTCCGATCCGGTTATGTTATCAGGGAAAGAAGTTCATCAATGGTTCCAGCTATCAGGGACGTTTGAAGGAAACTACGGAGCTTGGTGCGGAATTAATTGGCGATGCAACACTGGATAGTGACGCTGAGGCAATTACTCTGTTAGTGAAGTCTCTTTTAGCCGCCGGGCTTAAGGAGTTCCAGGTGGAGATCGGACACATCGCATATTTTCGTGGTCTTGTGAATGAGGCAGGTGTGGATGAAGAGGTTGAGAATGAGATTTTGGAGATGATCAAGAACAAGAACTACTTTGGTCTTGAGGAAATCATTAAGAATCATCATCTTGATGCAAAGCTTGGGGAAAGTTTTCTTCGCCTTCCACAGCTTTTTGGTTCCATGGATATCCTGGATGAAGCCCAGGGGCTTACGGATAATGTTATGGCAAAGGAAGCCATTGTGCATCTTAAGAAATTACATGAGTTGTTAAAGCTGCATGGCGTTGACCAATATGTAACCTATGATCTTGGTATGGTGAATAAACTTCGCTATTATACCGGTATCGTGTTCCAGGCATTTACCTATGGAACGGGAGAATATATTGCCAGCGGCGGACGTTACGACAAGCTTATTCGTCAGTTTGGTGAAGATAAGCCATCCATCGGTTTCTCAATTACCGTGGATTATCTGTTGATTGCCCTGGATCGTCAGAAAATCGCTTTGGATACGGAGCAGAAAAAGTCCTATCTGATTCTTTATCGAGAAGAAGAGCGTGCCAAGGCGATATCACTTTCCCAAAAGTACCGCAGTGAGGGCGTGAATGTCACCATGATTCGAAAGGATGAGGAATGTACCTGGAATCCTGAGGATTATGCCGTAAAGAATCATATAGAACAGGTCCTTTATTTGGATGGTTCAGACAAGTAGAAGCGTATAGAGATGGAGAAATCAACAATGAGATATATTACATTTGCGTTGGCAAAGGGACGACTGGCAAAAAAGTCCCTGGAGTTATTTGAAAAAATCGGTATCACCTGTGAGGAAATGAAGGATGAGAAGACCCGGAAACTGATTTTTGTAAATGAGGAATTAGGGTATCGTTTCTTCTTAGCAAAGGCCAATGACGTTCCGACCTATGTGGAATATGGCGCTGCGGATATTGGTATCGTGGGTAAGGATACGATTTTGGAAGAGGGAAGATCTCTTTATGAGGTTTATGATCTTGGTATCGGAAAATGCAGAATGTGTGTCTGCGGACCGGCATCGGCACGGGAATGCTTAGAGAATCATGAGTTGATTCGTGTGGCGACAAAGTATCCGAATATTGCAAAGGATTATTTTTATAATAAAAAGCATCAGACGGTGGAAATCATCAAGTTAAATGGTTCCATTGAACTGGCTCCCATCGTTGGTCTTTCGGAGGTTATTGTGGATATTGTGGAGACCGGAGCGACACTTCGGGAGAACGGTCTGGAGGTGTTGGAAGAGGTATGTCCGCTTTCGGCACGTATGGTGGTGAACCAGGTGAGCATGAAGATGGAAAATGAAAGAATAACGAGAATTATTAATGACTTACGCACACTTCTTGGAGGGAATGAAGAATGAGAATTGTTAAATTAACAGCACAGACCAGGGACAATATTTTAGAGGATCTTTTAAAGAGAAGTCCCAACAGCTATGGTAAGTTTGAATCCGCTGTTGCAGAAATTCTTGCCAATGTAAAGGAAAATAAAGATAAGGCTATTTTTGAATATACGGAGAAGTTTGATAAGGCTCATATTGATGCAGGTAATATCCGTGTAACGGATGCAGAGATTGAAGAGGCATATTCTCTGGTAGATCCAAAGCTTATTGAGGTAATACGTAAGGCCTTGGTAAATATCCGTGATTATCATGCAAAGCAGAAGCAGTATAGCTGGTTTGATTCCACAACGAAGGGTACCATCTTAGGACAGAAGGTTACTGCGATTGAGAAGGTGGGTGTTTATGTGCCGGGTGGAAAGGCAGTGTATCCGTCTTCGGTATTGATGAATATTGTGCCGGCAAAGGTGGCCGGTGTGGATCAGATTATTATGACCACGCCACCTGCAGCCAATGGAAAGGTTAATCCTACAACATTAGTTGCGGCAAAGGAAGCCGGTGTAGATGCGATTTATAAGGTGGGTGGTGCCCAGGCAATCGCTGCGCTGGCTTATGGTACGGAGAGTGTACCTAAGGTGGACAAGATCGTGGGACCGGGTAATATCTACGTTGCATTGGCAAAAAAAGCGGTGTTTGGTTATGTTAGTATTGACTCCGTGGCGGGTCCGAGTGAGATTCTGGTATTGGCGGATGAGACCGCTAATCCAAGATATGTTGCCGCAGATATGCTTTCTCAGGCAGAACATGATGAGATGGCATCGGCAATCCTTGTGACAACCAGTGAAGAACTTGCAAAGAAAGTATCCGAGGAAGTGGATGGCTTTGTTCAGGTTCTTTCCCGTAAAGATATTATTGAGAAATCCCTTGAAAATTATGGATATATTCTTGTGGCAGATTCTATGGATGATGCCATTGAAACGGTGAATGCCATTGCTTCAGAACACTTGGAGATTGTGACAAAGGATCCGTTTAACACCATGACAAAGATTCGTAATGCAGGTGCTATTTTCCTTGGAGAATATAGTTCTGAGCCACTGGGAGATTATTTTGCAGGTCCGAATCATGTATTGCCGACCAATGGAACTGCAAAGTTTTTCTCTGCTTTGAGTGTGGACGATTTCATTAAGAAATCCAGTATTATTTCTTATTCTCGTGAGGCCTTGGAGGAAATTCATAAGGATATTGAGGATTTTGCAACTTCCGAACAGTTGACTGCACATGCAAATTCCATTCGTGTGCGTTTTGAGTAAGATTAGCAGGAATAACCCCAGCTTTTGATGAGTTGGGGTATTTTCAAAACAGGAGGATTAGAATTATGGCAGAGCGTAAGGCAATTGTAAATCGCAAGACCGGAGAAACGAGTATATCTGTTGTATTGAATCTGGATGGATCGGGAAAGGCGGAAATTGATACCGGAATTGGATTTCTTGATCATATGTTAAATAGTTTTGCAAGACATGGATTCTTTGATCTTAAGGTTAAAGCGGATGGGGATCTTTATGTGGATTGTCATCATACCATCGAAGATGTGGGTATTGTGCTTGGACAGGCGATTAAGGAGGCGCTGGGAGAGAAGAAATCCATCAAACGTTATGGATCGGTGATGTTGCCAATGGACGAAACCTTAATTCTTTGCGCGTTGGATCTTTCAGGAAGACCATATCTGGTGTTTGAAGGAAACTTTACCACGGACCGTGTGGGATACTTTGACACGGAGATGGTGAAGGAGTTCTTCTATGCCATTTCTTATTCTGCGGGAATGAATCTTCACATCCGTCAGATGGCGGGATCAAATAATCATCACATCATCGAAGGAATGTTTAAGGCCTTTGCCAAGGCACTTGATGAGGCAACATTGGTGGACTCCCGTATTGTGGATGTACTTTCGACCAAGGGAAGTTTGTAGTTTTGTTATAAATTGTGCAGGAGATTATTATGGATAATAAAACAGTGGATGAAAATTTGTTAAAGAATACGGATTGGACCAGCCCTATTTCTTTTTCAGAGTTCAAGTTGAATTCGGATGGAATGATTCCGGTAGTCGTTCAGGATGCTGAAAGCAATGAAGTCCTGATGGTGGCTTACATGAATGAAGAAGCCTTTGAACAAACCATGAAGACGGGAAGAATGACATACTACAGCAGAAGCCGCCGGGAAATCTGGGTGAAGGGGCTTACTTCAGGACATTTTCAGTATGTGATGAGTATGGAGATTGACTGTGATAATGATACGCTGCTGGCCAAGGTTCTTCAGGTTGGAGCGGCCTGCCATACAGGTAATTACTCATGTTTTTATCGTAATTTAGTGAAGAGATAGGAGAAGACCATGGCCAATCTTCTTTTTACCAATTATCAGGATCGGATATTGTCCGGCGTCTGTGAGAACCGCAGATTGTTGGAAGTTTCTCTGGAAGAAAGGGGAAATGCATCAATTCTTGGCAATATATATGTGGGTCGGGTGGAAAATGTGGTTAAGAGTATCAATGCGGCCTTTGTTGAAATCAGCAGGGGTGTGAAAGGATACTATTCCCTGGAAGAAAATAAGAAGCATATTTTTCTGAATCACAAGAATAGCGATAAGGTTTGTATCGGTGATCTTATGCTGGTTCAGGTGGAACGGGATGCGGTTAAGACCAAAGCCCCCATTTTGACCTGTGATCTTAATATTTCAGGCACTTATGTGGCACTTTCCGGCAATATTTCCGGGGTCAATGTTTCAAATAAAATCCGGAATAAATCGATTCAGAAACTACTTAGAGAAAAGTTAAAGGAATACACCACAGAGGATTTTGGTTTTGTTGCCAGAACAAATTGTGAGGGATTGTTTGAGGTCCATGAGGAAAAAACTTTCTGGTCTCCGGAAGGTTCGGAACTTCTTTTGGATGAAGTTAAGAGAATTACGGAGGAATACAGGAACATACGACAATTTGCTCCCACAAGGCCGGCTTTTACAGTGATGAAGGGAAGTCTTCCGGGTTATCTTGAACAGATCAAAAATGCGCGTATGGAGCAGGTGGAAGAGATTATAACGGATGACGTGGATATTTATCAGAATATTAAAGAGAATACCACAGGTGTGGTGTGGGAGAAACTTCGCCTGTATCAGGATTCCTTGTTACCGTTAACAAAACTTTACAGTATTGAAACACAATTGCAGGATGCGTTAAGAGAACGTGTGTGGCTAAAGAGCGGAGGATATCTTGTGATCCAGCCCACAGAGGCCTTGACGGTGATTGATGTCAATACAGGAAAGTTTGTTGCCGGAAAAACCAATGAAGACCGTGAGGATGGTTTTTACAAGGTTAATTGTGAGGCGGCGGTGGAGATTGCAAGGCAGCTTAGGTTACGCAATTACTCCGGCATAATAATTGTGGATTTTATCGATATGAAGAAACAAAAGCATAACGATGAATTAATGAAACTCCTTGAAGATGAAGTATCGAAGGATCCCGTGCCAACAACCGTAATGGATATTACAAAACTTGGTTTAGTTGAAATGACACGAAAGAAAATTAAAAGACCACTATTGGAACAAATAAAAGAGAGATAAAGGAGATTTTAGGAATGAGTCAATTGATGCAAAGTTTACCATTTGCCGTAGTCTTATTGATTGTGGGCTTTGTCCTTCTTGTTAAGGGCGCTGATTTATTTGTGGAGGGTAGTTCCAGTGTTGCAAAACGTTTTCATGTGCCTTCCATCGTGATCGGTCTTACCATTGTTGCCATGGGAACCAGCCTTCCGGAAACCGCCGTCAGCGTTACGGCATCCCTTGCGAATAATAATGAGCTTGCGGTAAGTAATGTTGTCGGATCCAATATTTTTAATTTGATGGTAGTAATCGGTTTTTGTGCTGTTTTAACTCCGGTGGTGGTGCAGAAGGAGACCTTAAAGAAGGATTTTCCTTTTTCTGTAATCTGTGCAATTCTTCTGCTGGCACTTGGTGCACTGGGAATGTCTCTTGGACATCTGGATGGTGCAGTATTCCTGATACTTTTTGCATTCTTTATCATTCGTATGGTTCGAACCGCTCTCAAGGAAGGATTAAAGGCCAAGGATGGAGTGGCCGAAGGCGAGGATGAGATCAAAATCATGTCCGTTCCGAAATGTATCTTATGTATTCTGCTTGGGGGTGTGGGAATCGCTTTGGGCGGTGACTGGGTCGTTGATGGAGCATCCTCTGTTGCCACGTTCTTTGGACTTAGTCAGAACCTCATCGGTCTTACCATCGTTTCCATGGGAACCAGTCTGCCGGAACTGGTAACATCGGTTGTTGCTGCCAGGAAGCAGGAAGTGGATATGGCTCTCGGAAATGCCATCGGTTCGAATATATTTAATATTCTGATGGTGTTAGGTATTGCAGCTGTAATCAGTCCGATCGCCTTCATCATGGAAAATGTGGTTGATATTGTCATTCTTCTTGTCTTTAGTTTATTAGTCTGGGTATTTGCCTGGACCAGAAAGAAGATTGATAAACCGGAAGGAGCAATCATGCTTCTTGCCTATTTTGCCTATTTAATTTACATTATCATCCGATAGAATGGGAGTTATGGAATATTTTTGAAAAAAGGTATTGACGAATTCAATATTTATGATATAATTTCTTTTGTGTGATTTATAGGATCTACACAATCCTTATATAGAAGGGTGGTTAGGAAGAACATGTCAAATGTCATCGTTAAAGACAATGAGACTTTAGATAGTGCTTTACGTAGATTTAAGAGAAACTGTGCAAAAGCAGGTATTCAGCAGGAAATTCGTAAAAGAGAGCATTACGAGAAGCCAAGCGTTAGACGTAAGAAGAAGTCTGAAGCAGCTAGAAAAAGAAAGTTCAATTAATCATTAGAATATGATTCAAACAGCCGGCAGTTTTGTCGGCTGTTTTTTCATATTTTCTTTTATTTATCCATATAATGCAATAATCTACCAGGCCGGGTGATGGCTATCATGGATTTGTCCCAAACGTTAAAACTTCCGGAGGATGTTGTGAATCATCTTCCCATTATTAATATTACAGGTAACCGAATCATTTTGATTGAAAACTTTAAGTCCATTGTGGATTATCAGGAAGACCACATCCGCATAAAGACCAGAAAAATGTTTCTGACGATTCTGGGCAGTAAATTATCTGTGGAATACTATAATCAGGAGGAGATAAAAATTCTGGGGAAGATTAATAAGATTGAGTTTGAGGTGTTCCATGAATAAAATAATGTCCTATCTGGAGGGTGCGGTAGAGGTTCAGCTTCAAAGTTCTACGCCGGAACGATTTCTTAATATATGTAATTCCAACCAAATGCAGATATATCAGGTCGCTAAGCAGGGGGAATACTATATTTTTTACATTTCGGTGAGAGATTTTTTGCAGTTAAAACCCATTTTAAAGAAGACTGCATCGAAGGTTCGGGTGATAAGGAAAATCGGAATTGGTTTTTGGATTTTTAAACATCGAAAACATTATTGTTTTGCTGCAGGGATTATGCTGGCGGTACTTCTTTTATACATTTTATCCTTGTTCTTGTGGGATATTCAGATTGATGGAAACTATATGTTGTCCGAGGAAGTTATTATCGACTCATTAAAAAATCAGGGTTATTCCCATGGTATGTGGATACGCCCCATATCCTGTGACAAGGTTGAGAAAATTCTTCGGAGTGAATTTGAAGAGTTGACCTGGGTTTCCGTGGAACTTACAGGAACAAGAATGATTATCCATGTCAAAGAAAATGATGAGGATTATGTAGAGGTAAGATCCACCGGGGAGGGGAATCTTTGTGCCACAAAGGATGGTGTTGTTTATTCCATCGTAACGAGATCCGGGACGCCTCTTGTCAAGGAAGGTGCAAAGGTTAAAACAGGAGATGTGCTGGTACAGGGAGAAGTGGCGGTATACGATGATTATGGTAATGTGATTGATTCGTCGAAAATCACACCGGATGCGGATATTTTCCTATTAACTGAAAATTCATATGAAAATAGTATTAAAAAATTATACAAGTACAAAATATATACAGGGAATTATCGTAGTGTATATTTTTTAAGTGTGGGTGAATATTTATTTAAGTTTGGACTTTTAGCAAAATATGATCAGTATGAGGTGATTTCTACCGATCAGCAGCTTCGCTTGAATTCAAGCTTTTATCTGCCCATTCATTATGGAACGTTAAATTATAACGAATATATGGAGGAGAATGCGACTTATTCCAAAGAGGAGGCACAGGAACTTCTGGAAATACAGTTCCAATACTTTTTGGAGGGTCTTAAGGAAAAAGGAGTGCAAATATTGGAGAAAGATGTTAAAATGTATGAGGATGGTAATTCATATGTTTATCGCGGTAGGATTACGATGATCGAACCGGCGGTACAACTGTCCGAGTTGAGTGAAATGAATTTAGGAGAATTAAATGAGTGTAATTGAAGAATTTATTGAAATTCCGGCAATGCATGAGAAAAACGTGTTTGGTGAATTGGATCGCTACATGAAGAAGATTGAGCGGGCATTTCATGTTACAATCATTGAACGGGATTCCAGACTTAAGATTATCGGTGGAGAGGATTCTGTCCGCAGAGCCAGAGAGGTTTTTAGCAATTTGGCGGAGTTGTCTCTTCGGGGTAATGTTATTACCGAACAAAACGTTGATTATGCCATTTCTCTATCTATGGAGAATAAGAGTGGCGAGTTGGTGGAGCTTGACAATGAGATTATCTGCCGCACAATTATGGGAAAACCTATCAAACCGAAGACTCTTGGGCAAAAAGATTATGTACAGGCGATTCGGGATAAGATGATTGTCTTTGGTCTGGGTCCGGCAGGAACCGGTAAGACCTATCTTGCTATGGCGATGGCAATTAATGCATTTCGCAATGATGAAGTGAGCCGGATAATTCTCACAAGACCGGCGATTGAGGCGGGTGAAAAGTTAGGTTTTCTTCCGGGTGATCTTCAGAGTAAGGTGGATCCTTACCTTCGTCCGTTATATGATGCGTTGTATCAGATCATGGGTGCGGAAAATTTTACCAATAATATGGAGAAGGGACTCATTGAGGTTGCTCCTTTGGCTTATATGCGAGGAAGAACCCTGGATAATGCATTTATTATTCTGGATGAGGCACAGAATACCACACCGGCTCAGATGAAAATGTTTCTGACAAGAATCGGTTTTGGATCGAAGGTGGTTGTGACAGGAGATCTTACCCAGAAGGATCTTCCGCAGGATACCGTCTCGGGATTGGATGTAGCTTTGAAGGTTCTTTCTAAGGTGGAGGAAATTGGTATTTGCCGTCTGACCAATCAGGATGTGGTTCGTCATCCTTTGGTACAGAAAATTGTAAAGGCTTACGAAGAGTACGAGGACAAGCAGAGCCGCAGAAAGAATAGAACGGAAATGAAACATTGACGGAGGAATTTTTATGACCATACATTTTGATTATGAGACGGATGGGCGCCCGGAGTGTGATTTTGAACAGATTGTTACCGATGTGATTAATCAGGCCATGGACTATGAACAATGTCCCTATGAGGCGGAAATCAATGTTCTTTTGACCGATAATGAAGGAATTCATGAGATTAATAAAGAATACCGTCAGGTGGATGCACCTACGGATGTATTATCCTTCCCAATGATAGAGTATGAGAATCCAAGTGATTTTGCCTTTCTTGAGGAGGATGGGGAGGATTGTTTTAATCCGGAGTCCGGGGAATTACTTTTGGGAGATATTATTCTTTCAGTGGACAAAATCAAAGAACAGGCTTATAATTATGGACATGCAGAAAAGAGGGAACTTGCTTTTTTAGTTGCCCATAGTATGCTTCATTTGTTCGGTTATGACCATATGGAGGCCGAGGAGGCAAAGGTGATGGAAAAAAAGCAGGAAGAAATCTTAAATCAATTAAATATAAGGAGATGAAGTATGAGAAAGAATAAGTTCATTAAGTCTGCTGTGCTTCTTATGGCGTTAACCCTGTGTCTTTCAGGATGTAAAAAGAATAATGATAATCCTGTTGGCAGTACCGAGGCGACCATTGCCATTGTAGAAACACAGGCAGAGACCACCAGCGAAGCTAATCCGGCTGAGGAACAACCGGTTCTTGAGAAGGAAGGAATGGTTCGAAGCATTCTTACCGGTGAATGGGTGGATGCTGAAGTGGGAAGCAGAAGACCCCTTGCGATTATGATTAATAATATTGAAGATGCAGATCCACAGTCCGGAATTGACCGTGCAGAGGTTATCTACGAGGCTTACGTAGAGTCCAGTATTACCCGTTTGATGATGGTTTTACAGGATTATGATGATATGGATAAGATTGGACCGGTACGTAGTTGCCGTGAGTTCTATGTATATTTTGCCAAGGAATTTGATGCAATTTATATTCATTTTGGCTTTTCTCCGCTTGCAGCGGCACTTTTGGACAGTCCGGAAGTTGAGCATCTGGATGGTATGAAGGGATGGTGTAGTTTCTACCGTACCACGGATCGTGTAGCTCCGCATAACGCCTACACCACCACCAAGGGAATCCTTGGCAGTATTGAATCGAAGGGATGGGAGACCACTCTGTCGGATGATTTTGATCAGCCACTGAAGTTTACTCAGTATGATGTAAAGCAGATTGAGTTGGAAAACGGTGAAAATTGTACCGTATTCCGTCCGGGATTTACACGTAATAAGCCGGTGTTTACATATAATGAGTCCGATGGTCTATACTACAGAGAGCAGTACGGACATCCTCATGTGGACATGGAAAGCGGTACTCAGCTTGCATTTAAGAATATTTTGGTAAAGTTTGTTACAGGTACAAAATATGAAAATGGTACACCGATTCTTGATCTTTGCGGCAAGGGACCGGCATATTATATTACCAATGGTAAGCTGATTCAGGTACAGTGGGAGAAAGAGTCTGATTTTGCACCGAATAAATTCTACTACATGGATGGTACAGAAGTAGAATTAAATCAGGGTAAGACATTCATCAATATCATTACAATGGATGATTTGGATGATGTTTCATATGAATAGAACATGAAAATGTAAAGTTTTTGTATAGTTGATTAAAATAGGGCAGATAATATATGTGAAAGGATTGTGAGAACATGAAAAGAGCATATATGATCTGCCTTTTGTTTTTGTGTGCAGGAATTGTATTTTATCTAAGTTTCTTTTATTCCAGAGAGCATCTTGGTTTGGAATATGAAGAATATGCGACGCAGGAGGAAACAATTCCGGTGGAACAGATGACACAGGCGGGAATCAATGATATCCGAATTAACAATCTTACAACGGTGAAGCTGCAGGTGTATGATTTGGGAGAAAATGAATTCGAAGAGAAAAAGATTAATACTCCGGTAGAGTTTCTTGAAATGACAAGAAAGGATTTGATTGAGTATCTGAAAAATTATATGTTATCACCCAGTAAGGAGGACACAGAAAAAGGGTTGTTATCTTATGAACTGGTTGAATTTGCCAGAGGACAGGTAGTCCTTCGAAAAACTTATCAGAAACCGGAGGAACCGGTGGAAGTGGTTCCATTTATTGCAATGGCTGAAAATGGCTATGTTGCAATCTATTATTCGGAGGATGGATCTTTGTATGATTACACGGAGATTTCGGTGAATCAATTGCCGGAAGGAGTGCAAAAGAATCTGGAAGATGGAATCGGTTTTGCTAATGAACAGGAACTGTATGAATTTCTCGAAACATATACGAGCTAAAAACTTGCATTATTCACAAAAAAAGATTAAAATTAAATGGTTAATGTCTTTGTAAAGGAATATGCCATGAAAAAGTTTTATGATATTGTTGTTGCAGGTGGCGGAGCATCCGGAATGATGGCTGCTTATCAGGCTTCAATGACCGGTAGAAATGTTTTGCTCATTGAGAAAAATGAACGTCTTGGAAAGAAGATTCTTGCCACGGGAAACGGTCGTTGTAATTTGACCAATCTCAATATGGGGCCGGAGTGTTATGGCAGTGAAAGTGCTTCCTTTGCCATGAATGTGATCCGAAAGTTTGATGAAAAACAACTGATGGATTTTTTTACAAAGAATGGATTGTTACTGCATCAGCGCAATGGTTATGTGTATCCTAATTGTGACCAGGCAACGGCGGTGGATGAATTTTATGAGCGTATCTTAAGAAAAGATAATATTTCCATGGAACTTGGCTGTGAAATTACATCGGTAAAAAAAGAAGGAAAAACCTTCGAGATTCAAACCTTAAAAGGGAAGACGCAATGTGCAAAGCTGATTCTTGCCATGGGGTCGAAAGCCTATCCAAAGACCGGTTCGGACGGAAAAGGTTACGAAATTGCCGGGAAATTGGGACACAGAATTATTACGCCCCTTCCTTCTCTTACAGCCTTAGAAAGTGATTTTAAGCATTGTAAAGAAGTTTCCGGTGTAAGAGCGGACGGAAGAATTACCTGTGTATGTGAAAATCGTATTTATGAAGAACGCGGCGAAATTCAGTTGACGGATTATGGAATCTCCGGTATTCCGGTGTTTCAGATCAGTCGAAATGCTGTAAAGGCAGTTCATGCAGGTAAGAAGGTATCTTGTCATATTGATTTCTTACCGGATTACGCTAAGGATGAATTGTTTAAAATTATTCAAAATAAATGTGGTAATCCGAAAAATCGTGTACAGGACTTGTTTGGGGGACTGGTTCACTCTAAAATAACGAATCTGATTCTTAAAATGTGTGGTTTAAAGGGGGAACTTCCCGGTACACAGATCAAGAATTCAAAGATTCAGGAATTCGTAGAATTGATTAAAGAATTTCCTTATCCAATCACAGGTTATCGTTCCTTTGATTACGGTCAGGTGTGTCAGGGTGGCGTGTCCATCCGTGAAATTGATGATAAAACAATGGAGTCTCTTTTGGTTCCGGGATTATATATCGTGGGAGAATTAGTGGACGTTGATGGAATATGCGGAGGTTATAATCTCCAGTGGGCATTTAGCTCGGGTTATTTAGCAGGAAAGGCTGCGGGACAATGATTCAGATTAATCAGATCAAGTTATCTCCGGATCATACGGAGCAGGACTTAATCCATACAATTAAGAAAAAATTACATATTAAGAATGAAAAATTTCAATATAAGATTGTAAAGCGATCCATTGACGGACGAAAGAAACCTTATGTAAAGTATGTTTATTCCTGTCAGGTGCATATCCGTGGATTGGACTTAAAGCAGGAACAGAAATTGGTTCAAAAAGTTCATGATAACAATGTTGTTATTGAAAAAGAGCTTGTATATCATTTTCCCAAGGTCAGTGCTTTGGCAAAGTCACAGAAAATAGTGATTGTCGGAAGCGGACCGGCGGGATTATTCTGTGGTTTGATGCTTGCCCGTGAAGGTCTCCATCCGTTAATTATTGAACGGGGAGAATGTGTGGAGCGCCGCAAGAAAATCGTGGAACATTTCTGGGAAAGCGGTGAACTTGACGAAAATTGTAATGTACAGTTTGGCGAAGGTGGTGCAGGAACATTTTCGGATGGTAAACTTAATACTCAGGTGAAGGAGACCTCGGGGCGAATTCGTAAGGTCCTTGATACCTTTGTAGAGTTTGGTGCCGGGGAGGAAATCTTATATTCCAATAAGCCGCATATTGGTACCGATGTGCTAATGAATGTTGTACATAATATGCGTGAAGAAATCCTCCGACTGGGTGGTGAGATTCTTTTCAATACGAAGATGATTGATTTATGTATCGATGATAAAGAATCAAAAATAAAGGGAATTGTGGTTTCTAAGCAGGATGAAAGTTCGAATTGGAAAGAACGGGTAATACCCTGTGATCGTCTGGTTCTGGCTTTGGGACATAGTGCCAGAGATACCTTTAAGATGTTATATGAGAGACATCTGACTATGGAGGCAAAGCCCTTTGCTGTGGGGGTGCGTGTGGAGCATCCGCAGCAGATGATCGATGATTATGAGTATGGGGAAAATATCTATGAACTTCCGGCAGCCTCCTATAAGGTGACTTATCGTGCCACACAAGAAGAAAGAGGCGTGTACTCTTTCTGTATGTGTCCCGGAGGGTATGTGGTCAATGCGTCCTCTGAAAAGAATCGACTGTGTATTAACGGAATGAGCTACTCAGACCGTGGCGGAAAGAACGCGAATAGTGCCATTGTAGTGACGGTTCGTCCGGAGGATTATGGTAAGGATCATCCACTGGCAGGCATTGAATTTCAGCGGCAATTAGAGGATCGAGCCTTTCTTGCGGGAAAGGGTAAGATTCCCTGCCAGACTTATGGAAGTTTTAAAGAGCATACCCTTTGCGGTGAATGGGGCAAGGTTCAACCCAACACCAAGGGGGCAGTGGAACCGGCCGATCTTCATGAGATACTTCCGGAATATATCTGCGAACCCATCATTAAAGGTATGGAACATTTTGCCCGACAGATTCCTGATTTTAACCGGGAGGATGCAATTTTGCTTGCAGTGGAGAGCAGAACATCAAGCCCGCTTCGCATTCTCAGGAATGAGAAGTTGATGAGTAATGTGGGGGGCATCTATCCATGTGGTGAAGGTGCCGGTTATGCCGGTGGAATTACCAGCGCAGCGGTGGACGGAATCCGTGTGGCGGAAGCTTTGGCATCCATTGAGGAGTAGAAATACAATATTGTAATGAACATACACAAGGAGTTATAAAAATGAATCGAGAACAAATTAAAAATAAACAGCGAATTGTAGTGAAGGTAGGATCTTCCACTTTGACCCATGAGAGCACGGGTAATCTGAATCTGATGAAGGTTGAGAAACTGGTTCGGGTGCTTTCAGATATACATAATTCGGGTAAGGATGTGATTCTGGTAAGTTCCGGAGCTATTGCCGTAGGACGCAAGGCACTTGGAATTATGGAACGTCCCAAGACTATGCCGGTAAAGCAGGCCTGCGCAGCGGTGGGACAGGCAAGACTGATGATGACCTATCAGAAAATTTTTGCAGAGTATAATCAGATCGCCGCACAGATTCTTATGACCAAGTATACCATGACCAGCGATGACAGCCGGATAAATGCACAGAATACATTTGCACAGCTTCTTGCTATGGGTGTTATTCCGGTTGTTAATGAAAATGATACGGTTTCTACCCACGAAATTGAATTTGGTGATAATGATAAGTTGTCTGCCATCGTTACGGCAATTACCGGTGCAGATCTTTTGATTTTATTATCGGATATTGATGGTTTATTTACAGATGATCCCAATAAGAATCCGGATGCTGAATTCGTGGAGGAAGTACCTTTTATTGATGAAACATTGATGAATATGGGAAAGGGATCCGCCAGCAGTGTGGGAACCGGCGGTATGGCAGCCAAACTGGAGGCGGCGCGTATTGCTACAGATTCCGGCGCGGATATGATTATAACCAATGGTGATGATATAGGTAATCTGGAACGTATTATGAACGGTGAGAAGATTGGAACTCTTTTCCTGGCACATAAGAATCCGGAATTTAATGTTTCGGATATGCTCTAAGAGCAAGTAATGGATGGAGGAAGGAAGGATGTATTATAATGATAAATAAAGAAACGATTGACCGAATCAATGAGTTATATCATAAGGAGAAGGCAGAGGGGCTTACACCGGAGGAAAAGGAAGAACAGGCACATCTTCGCTGGAAATATGTGAATGCGATTAAGGAAAATCTTCGTTCCAATCTGGAGAACATCAAAATACAGAATCCGGATGGCACCATCATTGATGTTAAGGAAAGACATGATAAAAAGTATGGAACAGGAATGGAAAGTTAGCATGAAGGATGCAGTCCCGGATAAGAAAAAGGTTCGACAATTAATCCGCAGGAAGAAGAGTGAACTCTCCTCCCGGGAGGTTCACCAGCGAAGCCTTTTAATTTTAGAGCAATTTTATCAAAGTTTGGTATATCAGAAGGCCGAGGCTGTTTACACTTATGTGAATTACAATGAAGAGGTTGAGACAAGTCTTTTAATTGAACATTCATTATCCATGGGAAAAAAGGTCTGTGTTCCACGGGTGGAGGGTGATCATATGGATTTTTATGAAATCACTTCACTTTTGGATCTTTCATCCGGATCCTATGGTATTTTGGAACCCGGGAGTACCTGTGTTAAAGTATCAAATCCCTGTGGACTAATGATTATGCCGGGACTGGCATTTGATCTGCGAGGACACCGTATCGGTTACGGCGGTGGTTTTTATGACCGTTATCTGGAAAAATATCCTAATTTTCGTAAGATTGCGCTGTGTTTTGATTTTCAATTGTTTGATGAACTACAGACAGAAGAACAGGATATACCGGTGGATGAAATTTGGACGGAAAAGGATTATGTTTGTGTATAATATTCCGTGGCACGTTTGCACTAAACCGAGCCGTAGCGGTACATAAGGTGCCAAAGAACGGCACCTAAGTACCGACGGCTCGCAATTGCCACGAAATAATTATACACAAATATAATGTTTTTCGATAAAGTTTTATAAATGACAAAATTTGGAGGTTCTATGGAAAGTATAATTGAAATGGGTAAAAAAGCGAAGGCTGCAGCCCGAAGCTTAGGTAAACTGAGTGTTAATGAAAAGAATGCGGCGTTAAGAGCCTGTGGGGATGCACTTATACAGGAAGAAGAAAAAATTCTTACAGCCAATGCAAAGGATATTGAAAACGCCATTGCCGCCGGAATGAAGGATGGTCTTGTGGATCGTCTTCGTCTTGATTCTAAGAGAATTGCTGCAATGGCAGAGGGATTAAGACAGGTGGCAGAACTGGAAGACCCGGTAGGGGAAGTAATTTCCATGAAAAAGCGTCCAAACGGTCTTGTCATCGGTCAGAAAAGAGTTCCTCTCGGGGTTATCGGAATAATCTATGAGTCCAGACCCAATGTAACTGCTGACGCATTTGCCTTATGTTTTAAAACCGGAAATGCGGTTATCCTTCGTGGCGGTTCCGATGCCATTCATTCCAATATGGCTATTGTTTCAGTAATAAACGGAGCATTGAAAAAGCTGGGCATCGAATATGATGCACTGCAATTAGTGACGGATACGAATCGTGAACTTGTAAAGGAACTGCTGCATATGAATCAGTACGTGGATGTGATTATTCCTCGTGGTGGCGCAGGATTGATTCGTATGGTTGTTGAAAATAGTACGGTTCCTGTTATTGAGACCGGTACCGGTAACTGCCATGTCTATGTGGATGAATCTGCCGATATTGAGATGGCCTTAAATATTGTTGAAAATGCCAAAACCCAGAGAATCGGCGTATGTAATGCCTGTGAGTCCCTGGTTATCCATAAGAACATTGCCAGGGAATTTATTCCGTTAATGGTAAAGCGATTAAAGGCGAAGAATGTGGAAATTCGTGGTGATAAAGAATCCATGGAAATTGCCTCGGAAATTATTGCTGCTACGGATGAGGATTGGGGCAGGGAATACCTGGATTATATTATTTCCTGTCGTGTGGTTAACAACATTGATGAGGCTATTGAACATATTAATCGATATAATACAGGTCATTCAGAAAGCATTGTCACAAGGGATTATGCGAATTCACAGAAATTTCTGGAAGAGATTGATGCAGCATGTGTCTATGTAAATGCCTCGACACGTTTTACCGATGGTTTTGAATTTGGTTTTGGTGCGGAAATCGGAATCAGCACTCAGAAATTACATGCACGTGGTCCTATGGGACTGAAGGAATTAACCACTACCAAATATATCATATATGGCGATGGACAAATTCGTGGTTAAATAGAGATGGTGCAATTGTGGTAAGGAATTATAGAAACGGGGTTTGTTATGGAATTAAGAGAAAATGAGACACTTGACTCTGTCGCAGAGTCCAAACGTCAATATGAATACATTGAAAAATGCAGGAATCTGATACAAGAACGCGCAAAGGAACTTGGGCGTCCTTTGCGTGCCTGTGTCAATACCTTCGGTTGTCAGATGAATGCCAGAGATTCAGAAAAGCTGGTTGGTATTCTGGAACAGATGGGATATGAGATCGTGGAGGATGAAAATTGTGATTTTGTCATTTTTAATACCTGTACGGTCCGTGAAAATGCCAACACCAGAGTTTATGGACGATTAGGACAGTTAAAGGTGATTAAGAAAAAGAATCCACAGATGATGATTGCTCTGTGTGGTTGCATGATGCAGGAAGCCCATGTGGTGGAGAAAATCAGAACTACCTATCGTTTTGTGAATCTGATTTTTGGTACTCATAATATTTATAAATTTGCACAGCTTGTTTATGACAGTCTGACCTCAGATAGTATGATTATTGATATCTGGAAAGATACCGATAAGATTGTAGAAGATCTTCCAAGCGAGCGAAAGTTCTCCTTTAAATCCGGCGTTAATATTATGTTTGGCTGTAATAATTTCTGCAGTTACTGTATTGTTCCTTATGTAAGGGGACGGGAACGAAGCCGTAATCCGAGAGATATTGTGCGTGAGATTGAGAAACTGGTGGCTGACGGTGTAAAGGAAGTAATGCTTCTGGGACAGAATGTTAACTCCTATGGCAAAAACTTAGAAGAGCCGGTTACCTTTGCCATGCTTCTTCAGGAAATTGAGAAAATAGAAGGGCTGGAGCGTATTCGTTTTATGACTCCACACCCGAAGGATCTTTCGGATGATTTGATTGAAGTTATGAGCAAGTCCGAAAAAATCTGTCATCACGTACATTTGCCATTGCAGTCCGGCAGTACCGAGATTTTAAGGAGAATGAATCGTCATTATACGAAGGAACAGTATCTTGCTCTGGTGGATCGTATCAAGGAAAAGATTCCGGATGTATCCATCACCACTGACATTATCGTCGGTTTCCCGGGTGAAACGGAAGAAGACTTTGAAGATACCTTAGATGTGGTTCGTAAGGCAAGGTATGACAGTGCCTATACATTCATATATTCGAAGCGTACCGGAACTCCTGCAGCAGCTATGGAGGATCAGGTGCCGGAGGATGTGGTAAAGAATCGTTTTGATCGTCTGTTGAAAGAAGTTCAGGAAATTTCCGGCGATCTTACGGCAAGAGATGTGGGAAAGACTGCAAAGGTATTAGTGGAGTCCATTAGTGAGAATGATCCTGCATTAGTGACAGGTCGTCTTTCGAATAACATTTTAGTACATTTCCCGGGGGATGAATCACTCATTGGCCAGGTGGTCAATGTGTTGTTAAAGGAAGGAAAAGGTTTCTATTATATCGGTGAACCGGTGGAATCATAGGCGAAGAAACCGATGCAAAAGGTTCATAAATAATAATTTGTTTAATATTTGGAAGGTGGAAAAATGGCTGAAGTTACACCAATGATGCAGCAATATCTGGAAACAAAAGCTCAATATAAGGATTGTATATTATTTTATCGGCTTGGAGATTTCTATGAGATGTTCTATGAGGATGCTGTGACAGTCTCAAGAGAACTGGAATTAACTCTTACCGGTAAAAGTTGTGGATTGGAAGAACGTGCACCCATGTGCGGTGTTCCGTTTCATTCCTCAGAACCGTATATTACAAAGCTGGTAAATCGGGGTTATCGCGTGGCAATTTGTGAGCAGGTAGAAGACCCGAAGCTTGCCAAGGGGCTTGTGAAACGCGAAGTGGTTCGTATTGTAACTCCGGGAACCAACCTGAATATGCAATCTCTGGATGAAACCAGAAATAATTACCTTATGTGTATTGTCTATGTGGATGATAATATCGGTCTGGCCATTGCAGATGTTTCAACGGGTGATTTCTATGTAACGGAAGTGGAATCAGGTCGGGTGCTGATTGATGAGATCAACAAGTTTGTGCCATCCGAGATCATCTGTAATGAAGCTTTTAATATGAGCGGTGTTGATCTTGGCGAGCTTGTGGCAAAGATGAATATTGCCGTATCTTCTCTGGATGCATGGTATTTTGATGAAGATCTGTGCAACCGTACATTGATGGATCATTTTCAGGTGAAGAATATGGAAGGGCTTGGCGTAGCGGATTATCCAAGCGGAACGCTGGCTAGTGGTGCTTTGCTGCAGTATCTGATTGAGACACAGAAGAATTCTCTTTCTCATATTACAAGGTTAATTCCATATTCTACCGGAAAATATATGATTATTGACAGTTCTTCCAGAAGAAATCTGGAACTGGTGGAAACCATGCGTGAAAAACAAAAGAGAGGTTCACTTCTCTGGGTTTTGGATAAAACCAAGACGGCTATGGGTGCCCGAAGACTTCGGAATATCATTGAGCAGCCCTTGATTGATAAGGAAGAAATCCGCATGCGTCAGGATGCTATAGCGGATCTTAAAGAAGGTGCAATTGCAAGGGAGGAACTGCGGGAATATCTGAATCCGGTGTATGATTTTGAGCGTATTATGAGTAAGATTACCTGTAAGTCCGCTAATCCGAGAGACTTATTAGCCCTGCGTAACTCATTGGAAATGCTTCCTCATATCAAAACGATTTTAAGTGATTTTCGTGAGGGACTGTTACATGATATTGATGAGCGGATGGATGATCTGTCGGACATTTATGATCTGATTCAACAGTCCATCGATGAGGACACTCCCATTACCATTCGTGAAGGCGGAATGATTAAGGATGGCTATAGTGATGAGATTGATCAGTACCGTCGTGCGAAGAATGATGGAAAGTCCTGGCTCATGGAATTTGAGATGCAGGAGAAGGAGCGCACCGGAATTAAGAATCTTCGTGTGAAGTATAACAAGGTCTTTGGATATACCATTGAGGTGACCAATTCCTATTCGAACTTAGTTCCGGAAGAATATATTCGAAAGCAGACCTTAAGCAATATGGAGCGTTACACTACACCCCAATTAAAGGAACTGGAAGATGTCATCTTAGGTGCAGAGGATAAGCTTTATATCCTTGAATATGATGTGTTCTGTGGTATTCGTGATAAGATTGCTGAAAATGTTGTCCGTATTCAGAATACGGCAAAGGCAATCGCTGATCTGGATGTATTCTGTTCGTTGGCCTTCGTTGCGGAACAGAACAATTATGTTCGTCCGCAGATAAACGAAAAGGGCGTCATCGACGTGAAGGGCGGAAGACATCCGGTGGTTGAGAAGATGATTCCAAATGATATGTTTGTGTCCAATGATATCATTCTGGATAACAATAATAATCGTGTTTCGATTATTACCGGGCCGAATATGGCGGGAAAGTCTACGTATATGCGGCAGGTGGCATTGATTGTTCTCATGGCGCAGATTGGGTCCTTTGTACCGGCAACTTCGGCGAATATCGGTGTTGTGGACCGGATTTTTACAAGAGTTGGTGCCTCGGATGATCTGGCCTCGGGGCAGAGTACTTTTATGGTGGAAATGACGGAAGTAGCCAATATTTTAAGAAATGCCACAAGTAACTCACTGCTGATTCTGGATGAAATCGGACGTGGTACATCGACCTTTGATGGACTTAGTATAGCCTGGGCGGTGGTGGAACACATTTCTAATCCACGATTGATTGGGGCAAAGACATTGTTTGCAACCCATTATCACGAGCTTACGGAATTAGAGGGAACCATCAATGGAGTTCAAAACTACTGTATCGCCGTGAAGGAGCAGGGAGATAATATTGTCTTCCTTCGTAAGATTATTAAGGGTGGTGCCGATAAGAGTTATGGTATCCAGGTTGCTAAACTGGCCGGAGTTCCGGATTCGGTTATTGCCCGTGCCAAGGAACTGGTGGAAGAATTAAGCGATGCAGATATTTCCCAGAAAGCAAGAGATATTGCACAGGCCTTTGGCCAGCAACAGGTAAAGAAAAGAAGTAAAAAACTGGATGATGTGGATCGCACCCAGATGACATTGTTTGATGTGGTGAAGGACGATGATATTCTGGAAGAACTTCGCAATCTGGATCTTAGCAATATCACACCGATTGATGCTTTGAATACATTATTCAGTCTTCAGAACAAGATTAAGAATCGTTGGTAAAATGGTTTTAAGAGGTATATTATGGCAATTAAGGTATTAGATCAGCTTACAATCAACAAAATTGCAGCCGGTGAGGTCATTGAAAGACCTTCTTCGGTGGTAAAGGAATTGGTGGAGAATGCCATCGATGCCAAGGCCAGTGCCATCACCATCGAGATTAAAGAAGGTGGTATTTCATTTATCCGAATTACGGACAATGGCGGTGGATTTGAGAAGGAAGATATTCCTGTGGCTTTCCTGCGTCATTCTACAAGCAAAATAAAGTCGGTGGAGGATCTTCTTACCGTATCTTCCTTAGGTTTTCGTGGTGAAGCCTTGTCCAGTATTTCGGCTGTGGCACAGGTGGAATTAGTAACCAAGACCCATGACAGTCTCATGGGAACAAGATACATCATTGAAGGCGGACGTGAGAAAGAAATTGAGGCAGTAGGTTGTCCGGATGGAACTACATTTCTGATTCGAAATCTGTTTTTTAACACGCCTGCCCGCAGAAAATTTTTAAAATCACCGGTTACCGAGGCCGGGTATATTGCTGAATTGGTGGAGAAACTTGCGATGTCTCACCCGGATATTTCCTTCCGATTTATCAATAATGGGCAGAATAAGATTCACAGCTCCGGAAACGGCAATATGAAGGATATCATATACCATGTGTACGGAAGGGATATCAATGCCAACCTATTGCCGGTTCATTACCGGGGGGAAGGATTCTCAATCGATGGATTTATTGGGAAGCCTATCATCAACCGTGGTAACCGTAATTATGAAAATTATTATATCAATGGGCGATATATCCGCAGCAATATTATTAACAAGGCCATTGAGGATGCTTACAAACCATTTATGATGCAGCATAAGTATCCTTTTACGGCGTTACATTTTCAAGTGGATCACAAGCTGATTGATGTCAATGTGCACCCAACGAAAATGGAACTTCGTTTTTCCAACGGTCAGGAAATCTATGACGCCGTGCTCAAGGCTCTGACCGATGCATTGACACACAAGGAATTTATTCCTGATGTCGGGCTGGATAGCACGAATGAAAAATCGGAATCAAAAAAAGCAACAAAGAATCCGGAAAAACACATTCCGGAACCCTTTGAGAAGAATCGTATGCAAATGGTAAGGGAACCGGCTCTTTATGAACCCAAACCTCAGACACCTAAAACATCAAACTGGGTGGAGTCCTTAACGAAGATTTCGGTTGAAAAACCATCAAAGCCACAGATTCCTAAGGCGGAAGTAAAAAAAGAAGTATCGGTTGAAACGAAAAAAGATTCCGGGGAATTTACGTCCCTTGCTCCACAGACTGTGGAAAAACCGGAAGGAGTAAAGAAAGATGACGTTGTGTTAAAGGCTGCACCGGCTGTGCCACAGCAGATGACACTTTTTGAGGAAAAATTGCTGGATGAGAAAAATGTCATCCGGCATAAGATTATCGGACAAGTTTTTGACACCTATTGGATTGTGGAATTTGAGGATAAGATGTATCTTATTGACCAGCACGCAGCTCATGAGAAGGTTCTATATGAGCGTATTATGGCAAGATTTAAAGAATCGAAAGCCGATTCTCAGAATCTGATGCCGGCGGTTGTGGTTACATTAAGCCTAAATGATATCGAGGTTTTAAAAGAAAATTTTGAGACGTTTCATGCATTCGGATATGAGGTGGAAGCCTTCGGAGGTCAGGATTATGCTATTACAGCGGTTCCATTGGAACTTTATGGTCTGAATGAGAAGGATGTGTTCCTTGAAATTCTGGATGAGTTGGCGGGAGGAAGTTATAAGACCATTACATCCTTGACGGATCGTATGGCAACCATTGCCTGTAAAGCGGCGGTAAAGGGAAATAATCATCTTTCAGTTCCGGAAGCAAAAGAATTAATTAATGAACTTCTGACCCTGGAGAACCCATATAATTGTCCACACGGACGTCCGACGATTGTTTCTATGAGCAAGTATGAGATGGAGAAAAAATTTAAAAGAATCGTGTAAGATGTTGAATGAGGAGTATTATGAAAAAAAGGCCTTTGATTATTATTACGGGACCGACTTCGGTGGGAAAAACTGAAAATTCAATTCGGCTGGCAAAAGCATTGAATGCTGAAATTATCAGTGCAGATTCCATGCAGGTCTATCGCTATATGGATATTGGTACAGCAAAGATTACTCCACAGGAGATGCAGGGGGTGAAGCATCATCTGATTGACTGCCTGGATCCGAAAGAAGATTTTAATATTTATCAATTTAAAAAGATGGCAAACGAAGCACTGGAGGAGATCTATTCCAGGGGAAGGATTCCCATGCTGGTTGGCGGAACCGGATTCTATATTCAGGCGGTTCTTAAAGATGTTGATTTTTCGGAGGAAGAACCAAATTCAGCTTATCGGGAGGAACTTTGGCATATAGCGGATACAGAAGGAGAATCCGTTCTTCATGACATGCTGCGAAAGGTGGATCCTAAGGCGGCGGAAGCGATTCATCAAAACAATGTAAAAAGGGTAATCCGGGCCCTGGAATATTATCGTCAGAACGGAGAGAAAATCTCCCTTCACAATCAGACGGAGTCCGGAAAGGAATCCCCTTTCGATTATATGTATTTTGTGATTAATAATGATCGTGATATTCTCTACAGGCGAATTGAGGACCGCATCGACCGGATGATGGAGGACGGCCTTGTAGAAGAGGTGCAAAAGCTTAAGGAAATGGGTTTGCATAAGGATATGGTTTCCATGAAGGGATTAGGATATAAAGAAATTCTATCCTATCTTGATGGAGAGATTTCTCTTGAGGAAGCGATTTACACCCTTAAGAGAGATACCAGACATTTTGCTAAGCGGCAAATCACCTGGTTTAAAAGAGAAAAGGATGTTATTTGGATGAATTATCCGGATTTTGATCAGGATAAGAATAAAATGTATGAAGCGATGTTACGCATGATAGGAGAACATTATGGAATTACAGTCAATGTATAAAGAACTTGGAATTAAAGAGGACGTTTGGAAACTGGGTGAAGAAGTGCTTAAAAAGCTTCAGGAGCGCTTTCGTAAGATTGATGAGACTGCGGAATACAATCAGCTTAAGGTCTTAAAAGCCATGCAGGAAAATCATCTGAGTGAGTCCCATTTTGGGGCAAGTACCGGTTATGGGTATAATGACATGGGGCGTGAGACCTTAGAGGCAGTTTATGCATCCATTTTTCATACGGAGGATGCGCTGGTGCGTCCCCAGATTATGTGTGGAACCCATGCATTAAATATTGCACTGTCTGCAAATCTTCGTCCGGGGGATGAGATTCTTTCTCCGGTGGGAAAGCCATATGATACCATGGATGAGATTATTGGAATTCGTGAATCCAAGGGAAGTCTTCGTGAGTTTGGTATCACCTACGCTCAGGTGGATCTTAAGGAAGATGGCAGTTTTGATTATGATAAGATTAAAAATGCAATCAATGATCGCACCAGGTTAGTAACGATCCAGCGTTCCCGTGGATATGCCAAAAGACCAACCCTTTCGGTGGAACAAATTGGTGATCTGATTCATTTTGTAAAAGAAATTAAGCCATCGGTTATCTGTATGGTGGACAATTGTTATGGCGAATTTGTTGAAAAAATCGAACCATCGGATGTTGGAGCAGATTTGGTTGTAGGATCCCTGATCAAGAATCCGGGTGGTGGTCTTGCACCGGTGGGTGGTTATATCGCCGGTAAGAAGGAATATGTCGAAATGTGTGCATATCGTTTATCTTCTCCGGGACTTGGCAAGGAAGTTGGAGCCACACTTGGACTGAATCAATCCTTCTTCCAGGGATTGTTCTTAGCACCAACCGTGACAGCGGGTGCATTAAAGGGTGCTATTTTTGCAGCCAATATCTATGAAAGATTAGGTTATGACGTTTTTCCGGATGGTTCACAGGAACGGTTTGATATCATCCAGTCGGTGGAACTTCGTACGCCACAGGCATTGAATGCTTTTTGTAAGGGTATTCAGGCCGCTGCACCGGTGGACAGCTTTGTAACACCGGAAGGCTGGGATATGCCGGGATATGATGCACCGGTGATCATGGCTGCAGGAGCCTTTGTTCAGGGTTCATCCATTGAACTTAGCGCGGATGGACCAATGAAGCCGCCTTATATGGTTTTCTTCCAGGGAGGACTTACCTGGTATCATGCAAAGGTAGGAATTCTTAAGAGTTTACAGGTTATGGTGGATGAAGGAATCGTTACTCTGTAAAAGTTCATAAATTTTTGGTGTACTTTACTTTTTTACTGTGTTAATATAGATGTATATGGTTAATTTTGGAGGATGTTATGTCAATTGTAAGAAGTAAGAACAGCTGGGCATTATTACTTTTGGTCCTGGCAGGTATTGTAATTGGTGGTTTTATCGGTGATCTTACGAATATTGGCTGGTTAAATTACGGAAAGACTTTTGGTCTGACTTCACCAATTGTGTTGGATCTCGGTGTATTGGTCATTACCTTTGGTTTGACAATTCGAATTACTATTGCCAGCATTTTAGGGATTCTTCTTGCTATTTTGATTTATCGTTTAATTTAATAAACCTGGATTAATCTTTCTATATGCCAATGGTTTGACTTATGAAAATAAAAGAAACCAATGCAGCATTAAGACCTTATGAAAAATGTCTGAAAAATGGGCCGGAGAGTCTGTCGGATGAGGAACTTCTGGCAGTGATCATCCGCTGTGGAACACGGGATGAAGACTCCGTAACACTATCCCGGCGGATTCTGTCCTTAAAAAGTGGTGGCCTTTTGAATGTCATTTACCGGTCAATTCCGGAACTGATGCGGGTAAAGGGTGTGGGAGAAGTGAAGGCGATACAGATTAAATGTATCGGTGAACTATCCCGAAGAATTGCACGGATGAGTCGTTGTGAACAGGAGTCCTTTACCACGGCCAATGCTGTGGCAATGTATTACATGGAGGAACTTCGGCATTTAAAACGCGAGAAGATTAAAGTGATGTATTTAGACGCCGCATGCGCTATGCTTAAGGATTATGAGGTCTCAGTGGGAACGGTGAATGCGTCCATTGCTTCACCTCGGGAGATTTTTATCGAGGCATTCCATGTGGAAGCAGTGAACTTTATTCTGGTACATAATCATCCCAGCGGCAATCCGATGCCCAGTGAGGAAGATCTTAAACTGACTGCGGTGTTAAAGAAAACCGGAGAGATGATTGGAATCAATTTGATTGACCATGTGATTATTGGTGATAATAAGTATATTAGTTTGAAAGAACAGGGAATTATTTAATATATTTGATGCGAAGGGAGCAGCTAGGATGGCAAGTATATATGGAGTTGATATCGGAACAAGTAATATTAAGATGTATTCGAGGGATAAGGATATCATTTTAAATGAGAAAAATATTATCGCAGTTGCCAATAAAACGGAGATTTTAGCATTTGGCGATGATGCATATCTGATGCACGAGAAAGCGCCGGAATCCATTGTGGTTTCTTATCCGGTAAAATTTGGTGTGATCGCTGATATTGAAAATATGGAGACATTATTTGAATGTTTCTTTAAGAAGATTAATCACGGAAAATTTTCCGGTGCTAATGATTTCTATGTTGCGGTTCCTACCGACATTACCGAAGTGGAGAAACGTGCTTTCTATGATCTGATCAGCAATGCGAAGGTTAAGGCGAAGAACGTTTATGTGGTGGATAAGCCGGTTGCGGATGCCATTGGTTCCGGTCTTGATGTGACGGATTCGAGAGGTGTCATGGTGGTAAATATTGGCGCAGATACCACGGAAATCTCGGTGATGTCCCTGGGTGGTATTGTGCTTAGTAAATCCATCAAGATTGGTGGAAATAAGTTAGATGACAGTATCATCAGTGGTGTTCGCAAGAGCTATAATCTTGTTATTGGAAGCAAGACGGCGGAATCCATCAAAAAGCAGATTGGCAGTGCAATGCAGGAAGAAGAAATCTTTGCAAGGGCTTATGGACGTAATATTATGTCCGGACTTCCGGTGGCAGTGGATATTTCTTCCGATGTTATTTATGATTCCATCATTGACCATCTTCGCTCCATTATGGATGCCATCAAGATGATCTTAGAGCGTACTCCGCCGGAATTAGCAGCGGATATCATTGAGCTTGGAATTAATATTACCGGTGGTACATCCAATATTCGCAGCCTTAAGAATTTTATTGAAACGGAAACCAATCTTAAGGCAAATATCATTGAAAGTGGTTCGGAGAGCGTTGTCAATGGTATCAAGAATATTATTACAACACCTTCATATCGTAAGCTGGCTTACCTTCCAAAAGAGAAAAATTATATTTAATATAGTTCTTTAATTTTGTTATACTGATTAATCGATTTGAGGGAATGATTTTATGAAGAAATTACCAATCGAGGCACCAAGCGCCAGACAGTGGCTGACGGGAATTACCATTATCTGTGTATTGCTGATGGGTGTCTCATTGTTTACGGACCGAATTGCGAAGCCGATTCGAAATGTTGTTTCGGTTGTTGTGGTTCCGGTACAGAGTGGAATTAATGATATTGGAACCTATGTTTATTCAAAATATAAAATGATCCGGGATTTTCACATGATCAATGAGGAAAATCAGGAATTAAAGGCGGAAATTGCCCGTCTGACAGAGGAAAACAGTCAGTTAAGTCAGAATAAGTTTGAACTGGAGCGTCTTCGAAAACTCTATGATCTGGATGACAAATATGCCAACTATAATAAGACGGCAGCACGGGTCATCGCCAAGGAAGCCGGAAACTGGTACAACGTTTTTACGGTGGATAAGGGCAGTAAAGATGGCATTGAAGTAGATATGAATGTCATTGCCGACGGAGGACTTGTGGGTATCGTTACGGATGTTGGCGAGAATTATGCCACGGTTCGATCGATTATTGATGACTCCAATAATGTCAGCGGAATGCTCATTAATACAGGAGATACCTGTACCGTTGAAGGAAGCCTTAATCTGATGGATTCCGGGTATATTTATGTCCGTTATTTTAAGAAAGATTCCGATGTCCGCGATGGTGACAAGATCGTTACGTCGAACATCAGCAGTAAATACGTGGAAGGTATTCTGATTGGTTATGTTAAAGATGTTACGACCGATCCGAACAGTTTGACAAAATCAGGTTATCTGATCCCTGCGGCTAAGTTTGAAAATCTTCAGGAAGTTCTTATTATTTTAGACAAGAAGTGATGATATGAAAAGAAAGATTTGTATTGCGATCATGGCAATTCTTTTTTACTGCTTGCAGACTACGGTTTGTAAGACCATTGCCATTGCATCGATTTCACCCAATATAATGTTAATTATTCCTGTCTGTTTTGGATATTTTAAGGGAAGTGAAGAGGGGATGTTTGCCGGATTTGTGACCGGATTACTCTATGATCTTTTCTATACCTCGATTTTTGGATTTTCCATTCTGGCATTTTCTGTTGTTGGCTATATTGCCGGATTGTTCCAGAAAGAGTATGACAACAGGCGTATGCTGATACCAATGATTATAATTGCGATTTCGTCATTTGTGTACGAATTCCTGATATACATAGGAGGATTCCTGCTTTATAACAAACTAAATGTGTTTTACTATTTGGGCAGAATCATTATTCCGGGAACGATGTATACCATTGCAGCGATGGCGGTGTTGTTCCGACCAATGATTTTCTTTAATAGGATTTTTGAAAAGAAAGATAGAAGGAAAGTGACGGAGTATGTTTCAGGAAATTAAGGATTATATCATTAGTCTGCTTCGATCAAGATTGTTACCATTGATGACGTTATTCTTTATCATGATGCTGACTTTGATCCATCGCTTGTTTGAAATTCAAATTATTCAGGGTGAAAGTTACCTTGCTTCAATATCCGACTCCATTGAACAGACCAAGAGTGTTGCCAGTACCCGTGGCAATATCTATGACTGTAATGGAGTCCTTTTGGCGTACAATGATCTTGCTTTTTCGGTTAAAATCAGTGATAGTGGCAGCTACAGCAATATCAAGGAAAAGAACGAGAAACTCAACCGTGTCATTGTAGATGCAGCTACGATTATTGAAAAGCATGGTCAAAAGGTTAATTGTGATTATTCAATTATTGTGAACGAAGATGACCGTTATGAATTTAATACAAGCAGTGAAAATGCGAAGCTTCGCTTCCTTCGTGATGCTTATGGCAAAGCATCTACCAGTGATCTGTCGGAGGAAGAGATTGAATCTACTGCGGAGGATGTTGTAAATTATTTGTCCGGTGAAAATATATATGGAATTGATCCATCCTATACCAAACAACAGGTTCTGTATATTCTGAATTTCAGATCCTATATGAGTGCCAATACCTATCAGCGTTCCATGGAATTTACTATGTGTTATGATGTTAACGATGAAACCGTAGCTGAAATCCTTGAAAACTCCAATCGTTTGTTTGGTGTTACGGTTTCGGAGGAATACATCCGAAAATATAACGATGGTTTTTATGCCGCACATATTCTTGGTTATACGGGAAAGGTATCTACCGATGAATTGGAAAGTCTTCAGGCACAGAATAGCCAGTATTCGGCCAATGATGTCGTGGGCAAGGCGGGAATCGAACAGGCCATGGAGATCTATCTTCAGGGTACGAAGGGCGAACGAAAGGTTTATGTGGATAATGTAGGCCGTATCACGGAAATTTTGAATGAAACACCACCGGTTACCGGTTGTGACGTATACCTTACCATTGATATTGAGCTCCAGAAAAAGGTGTATAAAGCCTTAGAAAAGCAGATTGCCGATATTCTGGTAAGTAAAATCGTAAAAGACGATGAACGCTACACCTATGATACGGACGGCACGACGATTAAAGAAATCTGGATTCCGATTAAGGATGTTTATTTTGCGTTGATTGATAATAATGTCATCTCCATAAAGGAAATTGAAAATGAAACATCCAATACGGAGGCCTCTGTTCATGAGAAATTCTTAAAAAAGCAGGCGAGTGTTCTTACAAAAGTGGAGGATGAACTGACGGAGCACGATACTGCTTATGAGAATCTGAATGAGGAGATGCAGAATTACATTTATAAGATTTATGAACTTCTTCTGGATAATGGTGTCATTCTGCGGGCGAACGTGGACCGTTCGGATACCATGTATGAGCAGTGGGTGGCTGAAACCATAAGTCTGAAAGAATATCTTTCCTATGCATTGGCAAAGAACTGGATTGATGTATCCAAGTTTACGGATTCGGATTATTCCAGCCTTTCGGAAGCATATGACAGTCTGGTTGCCTATATCATGGATGATATTCAGTCGGAAACGGAATTTAATAAAAAAATATATAAATACATGATTAAATACCGTGAATTGTCCGGCAATGAGTTATGTGTTTTATTATATGATCAGAAGGTATTACCTTATGACAGCACAGCCTATGGCAATCTTATTATGGGTAAAGTGTCGGCATTCGATTTCCTATGTGATAAGATTTCCAACTGTGAAATTACACCGGCTCAGCTTGCTTTAAAGCCTTGTTCCGGATCCAGCACCATTCTGGATACGAACACCGGACGTGTACTGGCATTGGTTTCTTATCCAAGTTATGATATAAATAATTTCTCCGGTTCGGTGGATGCAGACTATTATTATCAGTTGATTAATGATAAATCACTGCCACTGGTTAATAATGCCACCACAACGAGAAATGCCCCGGGTTCCTGCTACAAGATCGTATCTGCCATTGCAGGTATGGAAATGGGCGTTATTACGCCGGATACGGTAGTGGAATGTACCGGTATTTACGAGACGGTAACACCTCCGCCCAAATGCTGGGTATATCCGAATAGACATGGTGATGAAGATGTGTCAACGGCGCTGAGAGATTCCTGTAACTGTTTCTTTTATGAAGTTGGTTATCGTCTGGCTATGGGGAATAATGGATATGATAGTAGCAGAGGTACGGATATTCTGGCAAATTATGCCCGTCAGCTTGGTCTTGCAACCACCACGGGTATTGAAATTTATGAAGCAACCCCGGTGGCATCGGATGATAATGCGGTTCATTCCGCTATTGGACAGGGACGTAACAGTTTTACAGGTTTAAATCTTGCCCGTTATGTATCCACCATCGCCAATTCCGGAACGTGCTATGAATTAACGTTGATTGACCGGATTGTTGACAGTAACGGTAATGATGTGTTTAGTTCCATTCCTATCGTTGACAGTACCATGAATGATGTATCATTTACTACATGGAATGCGGTTCACCGGGGAATGTATCTTGTTAGTGAGAATACCTCTTCTTTTGCGGATATTCCGTTTAAGACGGGTTCTAAATCCGGTACGGCACAGGAGAATAAGAAATATCCTGACCATTGTACCTATATCTGCTATGCACCATATGATGATCCTGAGATTGCGATTTCCGCAGTTATACAGAATGGATATACTTCGTCGAATGTAGCAAAATTGACTGCGAACATATTGAAAATCTACTACGGAATCGAAGACAACGATAAGACTGATGAGGCTGCAAATGATGGAAGTGAGAACACCACACGCTAGATAGTCTATACTTAATCAGTTTGGGAGTGCTTTATGGATTCTTCGGTAGTAATCAAGGGAAGTAAGAACGGAATTACGATTCTTATCAATTCACCCATGCGATATGATGAATTACTTGAAGTACTAAAGGATAAATTTTCCAGGGGAAAGGATTTCTTTAAAGATTCCTCAATGGCATTGCAGATTAAAGGAATGCATTTGACACAGCGCCAGGAAATCGAAATCATCCATTTGATTGAGGAATACTCGGATATGAAAATCATTTGTCTGGTGGACGATAACGAGGTCACGAATGCCCGTTTTCTCAAGTCGATCCGTGAAAGGGAGTATCTGAAACATATCGAAAATGGTCTGATACTTCGGGGTACACTCCATGCGGGACAATGCTTTGAAACCAAAAAGAGTGCAATCCTTCTTGGCAGTGTAGAAGCCGGTGCCAAGCTTGTTTCAGGCGGAAACATTATTATTCTTGGAGCACTTTACGGTGAGGCTTATGCCGGGCTGGATAATGGAAATTCAAGCTATATTATAGCCTTGGACATGAAACCACAGTATCTTAAAATTGAAACACATTATGCGAAACATTCGAATCAGTTTCACCGATTTCGTAAGAATGGACCGAAGATAGCTTATATCAGCAGAGGTAAAATCTGCATTAATTCTCTTACGATTTAATTTGGAGGGTGGAGCATGTGTGAAGTTATTGTGATTACTTCAGGAAAAGGCGGCGTGGGCAAAACAACGGCCTCGGCGAATATCGGTACAGGGCTTGCAATGTTGAATAAAAAAGTCGTCATTATTGACACGGACATCGGTCTTCGCAATCTTGATGTAGTGATGGGACTTGAAAATCGAATTGTGTATAACCTGGTGGATCTTATCGAGGGAAATTGTCGTGTAAAACAGGCGCTAATTCGGGACAAGAAATATGAGGGATTGTTTCTTTTACCTTCGGCACAGACCAGAGATAAGTCCAGTGTAGAGCCGGAGCAGATGAAAAAACTCATTGAAATGCTTAAGGAAGATTATGATTATATATTACTGGATTGTCCTGCAGGAATCGAACAGGGCTTTCAGAATGCCATTGCCGGTGCAAACAGGGCCATTGTAGTTACTACACCGGAGGTATCGGCTGTGCGGGATGCAGATCGTATCATCGGACTTCTGGATGCCAATGAATTGACCAATCATCAGCTGATTGTCAATAAAATACGTGTTGACATGGTGGAAAAAGGGGATATGATGAGTGTGGAGGATGTGGTGGATATTCTTGCCATCGATCTTCTGGGTATTGTTCCCGATGATGAAAATGTAGTTATTGCCACCAATCAGGGAGAAGTTCTTGTGGGGAATAATACACCCGCCGGAAAAGCATATTACAACATCAGCAGAAGAATTACAGGGGAAGATGTTCCGTGGCTGGATTTGTCCGGCAAGGCTCATTCTTTTCGACGATTATTTCGAAAATTTCGAAGATAAAGAAATTAGAAATGTGGAAAGGAATGAAATGAAGAATGAGACTTATGAATTTTTTACATGGAAAACAATCCGGGAGTATCGCAAAGGACAGGCTAAAGTTACTTCTTGTGTCTGACCGCGCCAAATGTTCTCCGGAAGTAATGGATATGATCAAAAACGATATGGTGATGATCTTGTCACAATACATTGATATTGATAAAGAGGAACTTGATATTCAGATTACGCAGAAAAAGTCAAAGAATGGTACATATATTCCGGCACTTTTTGCAAATATACCAATTAAGGAAATAAGGAAAAATGTTAAAAAAATATAATTTAAGAAATTACAATTTTTTATTGGTTTTAGTCCTGCTGGTTCTTTCGGGATTCGGTGCATTGATGATCAACAGCGCCAGTGATATGAATGACTGTATCAAACAGATTGCAGGTGCATGTGCAGGATTTGTAATTATGGTGGTTGTATCATTAATCGACTATAACTTTATCTTAAAATTCTACTGGCTGATCTATATTATCAATGCGGGACTTTTGGCATTGTGTAGGATTGCCCCTTTCGGTACGGACCTTAATACCAATGCATACCGTTGGATCGAATTTGGTCCAATCAGTATTCAGCCGGCAGAATTTGCGAAAATTTTGTTGATTTTATTTCTGGCAAAATTTCTGACAGTACATCGTGAACGAATCAGTCAGTACCGTTTTCTTGGTGTATTGACCATTGTTCTGGTCGCACCTTTATATCTTATCTACAAGCAGCCGGACTTGTCCACGACTTTGCTGATCGTTCTGGTTATGGTTACAATGATTTATTGCTCCGGATTAAAATACAAGAATATATTTGTTATACTGCTTTGTGTTATTCCGATTGTGGTTACCGGTTTGCTGTATATTCAATCCCCGGATCAGGTTCTGTTACGTAAATACCAGGTTAATCGTATTATGTCCTTCATTGAACCGGAGAATCCGGAATATAACGAATTAAAGTATCAGCAGGATAATGCTGTTAAAGCCATCGGTTCCGGCCAGCTTTACGGAAAAGGTTATAATAACACCGATTCTAATTCGGTTAAAAATGGTGGATTTATCGCCGAGGCAGAGAGTGATTTTATCTTTGCCGTTGTAGGAGAGGAATTAGGTTTTATTGGCGCATGTTTTTTGATATTACTCTTGGCATTTTTAGTAATTGAGTGTATAATAATATCAATATATGCAAAGGATTTTCAAGGTCGATTAATCTGTTGCGGATACGCAGCTTTGATTGCATTTTCGACATTTATTAACATCGGGGTTGTAACCGAGATCTTGCCGAATACGGGACTTCCGTTACCTTTTATGAGTAAGGGTCTTAGTTCTCTGATTGCTTTGTTTGGCGGAGCAGGAGTAGTGCTCAATGTCGGTCTGCAAAAGCGTAATAAATTATAGAAGTCTGTGGGATTAGTGTACTTGAGATTATCGTATATAAATATAATTTAAGCGGAGGTATTTATGAATATAGGTTTGATTGCACATGATGCGAAGAAAAAGTTAATGCAAAATTTCTGTGTGGCCTATCGAGGTACTCTCTGCAAGAATCAGTTATTTGCTACAGGAACCACCGGACGCATGATTGAGGAGGCAACGAATCTTTCCGTGCATAAGTTTTTAGAGGGACATCTTGGTGGTGAACAGCAGCTTTGTTCACAGATTGAAAGTAATCAGATTGATTTGGTTATTTTTCTGCGGGATCCTTTAGCACCGAAGTCCCATGAGCCGTCTATAGCCAATATCTATAATTTATGTGATATGTACAATATTCCTCTGGCGACCAATCTTGCTTCTGCAGAACTTTTGATCAAGTCTTTGGAGCGGGGCGATTTGGAGTGGCGCGAGATTTATAAGTAAATGTTTTAAATCATGATCATTTGCCCGAATAATGTTAAAGACCGGTTGGAGGGTTGCTCCAATCGGTCCTTTTTTAGATTATGGTTTTTTTAGATGTTGATGTCCTTAATTTATATTACTAAACGGACTCATTTCCCATATCTACAATTCTACCATAGGCGCTAACGAGGTATAAACCGCAAAGACCCACAATTGCATAAACGATTCTGGATAACCAGGTCATATTTCCAAAAAGGAAACTTACCAGGTCAAATCGGAAGAAACCTATTAATCCCCAATTAATGGCGCCAATGATTACAATCGTTAGAGCAGTATAATCAAAACCTTTTGAACTCATCGTTTTTTCCTCCTAAAAAATTTATTCAATGTTATTTTCTCAAAAAAATATAAATATATACATGATTTTTCTTGTATATGTTAAATTAAAATGATAAAATAAAATGATATTTTATGATCAGAAGAGGGATATTATGTCAAATAAAAAGAGAAGACCACGTTCCGGAAAATATTCAGAGAACATGAATCGTCGTGGCAATTCAAAGAAAAATCGAAATGATCTGACATCGCGGATCATTGTCATTTCCTTTTTATTTATTTTAATTTATATTAGTGCTTTTTTTATAAAATATATGACTAAGGAAAAGGTGGACATCCATGAGGTTGAAATGGGAGCCATCAGTTCCAATACAACCTTTACCGGTATAGCCTTGCGTCAGGAGGAAATTGTATCCTCGGAGTATGCCGGTAATGTGAATTATTTTGTACGAGAAGGACAGCGTGTTGCCAATGGTTCTATTGTTTATACAGTGGATGAAACCGGGCGTGTTGCATCAATGATTGAATCCATGAATTCCGGAGACAACGCTATGTCTGAATATAATCAGTCCATTGTACGTAATGCATTATCGAATTATAAAACGGCTGCTTCTGATAACCGATTTTATGAGCTCTATGAACTGAAGGATCGTCTGGATATGGTTGTAAGCGATTCCGTCAATGAAAATATTATCAATAATCTGGATGATATTATTCATGACACTGCAAGTGAGAGTCTGTTTCGCTATGCCCGATCAGATAAGACCGGCATTGTTGTATATTATACCGATGGCTATGAGGGATTAAGTGTTGATCAATTAACATCAGAACATTTCAACAAGGACGCTTACACAAAGACAAATCTTCGTGCGGAGAACATTATCGTTGCAAACAATCCGGTGTATAAGATTATTACCGATGAAAACTGGAAAATTGTTATTCCCTTGACGAACGAACAGATTCAGAACCAGGGACTGGGAAATAAGACCAATGTACAGATTCGCTTCATCAAGGAAGATATCACAACGAACGCGAATTTTAGCATTGTGCCAACCGCCGGAGGCACCTATGGCGTTCTTTCACTGAATAAATTTATGATAAAATATGCTTCCGAACGGTTTGTTGATGTAGAGATTATAACTTCTTCTGCATCCGGACTTAAGATTCCGGTTTCCTCCATCGTTACAAAGGAATTTTTTACGATTCCGGTGGAATATGCAACCTATGGCAAGAATAATTCAACCATCCAGTTCCGTCGGGAGTATCAGGATAGTAACGGTTCTATTGTCAATGGACTTTTGGATGCGGATATTTATGCTGAAGTTGATGGAATGTATTATGTCGATAAAAGTGAATTCTCCTATGGAGAATCCATCATAAAAGATGATTCCAATGAGCGTTATACACTCCAAACGGTAGGTGAATTAAAGGGTGTGTATACGGTCAACAAGGGATATGCCGTGTTCCGTCGAATTGAAGTGGTGGAACAAAATGATGAATATGCTATTGTGAAGACGGGATTATCCTATGGTCTGTCGGCTTATGACCATATTGTATTAGATGGTACAAAGGTCAAGGAACATCAGATCATTTATTAAGAGACAAGGATGTGTAAAAATGATTGCTGATAATTTAAAATGCGTACAAGAGAGAATATGTGCAGCCTGTCAGAGAGTTGGGCGTGATCCAAAGGAAGTTACATTGATTGCCGTGAGCAAAACAAAGCCGGTGGAAATGCTTCAGGAGGCCTATGATGCAGGAAGCCGTCACTTTGGTGAAAATAAAGTACAGGAACTTAGCGGTAAAATCGAACAGATGCCCGAGGATATTCACTGGCATATGATTGGACATCTTCAGACAAATAAAATCAAGTATATTATTGGTAAAACCACGTTAATTCATTCGGTGGATTCCTTACATCTGGCAGAGGCCATCAGCAAAGAATCGGTAAAGAAAAATGTTATTACAGATGTTCTTATCGAGGTGAATGTAGGAGAGGAAGATACCAAGTTTGGCACAACGGTGGAAGAAACCATAGAACTTGTGGAAAACATTTCTAAATTGCCGGGGATTTGTGTAAAAGGTTTGATGACAATAGCCCCTTTTGTTGAAAATGCTGAAGAAAATCGGCAAATTTTTCAAAAATTGAGAAAATTAAGTATTGACATTGAATTAAAAGATATTGATAATGTTAGTATGAATATTTTGTCTATGGGTATGACCAATGATTACGAAGTAGCTGTTGAGGAGGGTGCTACTCTCGTTCGGGTTGGTACAGGAATATTCGGCGAAAGAAATTATATGAAGTAGCTTATAGACCATGGTTCAATAAGTAAGTGTTGGAAAGAAAATAATATAGAACAGGAGAAATGCGAGATGGCAAATTTTTTATATAAGTTGTTGGGAATGTTCAGTCTTACAGATGAATATGATGACGAAGATGAAGATGATGATGGATATGATGGATATGATGACGATGATGAGGATGAAGCTCCGAAGTTTCGTTTGAAGAAATCAAGAGAGAAGTCCAGAAGCTATGACGACGATGACGATGATGTTCCGGCAGCAAAACCGGAGAAAAAGTCAAATAATATTTTGCAGTATAACAAGAAAACGAATAAGAACAATGGCATGGCGGTATGTGTGATTAAACCTACATCTTTTGAAGATGGCAGGGAGATTTCCGATACATTGTTGAGCGGTAAAGCAGTGGTGCTTAATCTTGAAAATGTTGACGGTGATGTTGCACAGCGTATCATTGATTTTACCGTTGGTGCATGTTATTCCATTGGCGGGAACCTTCAGAAGGCTGCTACATACATTTTTGTTGTAACACCTTCCTCTGTCGATATTGCGGGTGATTTTAATGAACAAATCTCCAATGCAGTAATGCAGTCTTCAAGTTCATCCAGTATGTCAAGCGGAATGGTAAATCAGAATCGATATCGTTTCTAATATGAATATAAGGTTATAGTTATTTTAGCCACCTGAATGGGTGGCTATTATTTTGAGAGGAGTCAATGAAATGCCAAGAACTATTACAGTGAATTATAATGAGAAGCCATGTTATGATATTGTGATTGAGAAAAATTTTGAAAGACTTACGGACAGTTTTGCAAAGCTCAATATCACCGGTAAGAAAATCTGTATCGTGACGGATAGTAATGTAGGTCCTTTATATGCCGATGAGGTTCAGCAGGCGTTGGAAAAGACCGGAAATTCTGTTTTTGTTTATACCTTTGCGGCAGGAGAAGAAAATAAGACTCTTAATACCGTTGAAGATGTCTATGAATTTTTAATTCAGAATCATTTTGATCGTACCGACCTTTTGGCAGCACTGGGTGGTGGTGTCGTTGGTGATCTGACAGGATATACCGCTGCAACCTATCTTCGTGGCATTTCCTTTATCCAGATTCCGACCTCCCTTCTTTCTCAGGTAGACTCCAGTATCGGAGGGAAGACCGGTGTGGACTTCAGAGCCTATAAGAATATGGTAGGAGCCTTCCATATGCCAAAGCTGGTTTATATGAATATTGGGACATTAAAGAGTCTGTCCATGCGTTTATTTAATTCCGGCTTTGGAGAAATTATCAAGCATGGTTTAATCCGTGATGAGCATTATTATCAATGGCTTAACGAGAATGCAGATGCTATCAAGGCTATGGACGAGGATGCGTTGGAAGAAATGGTTGCGGTAAGCTGCAACATTAAACGTGAGGTTGTAGAAAAGGATCCAACCGAAAAGGGTGAACGGGCACTCCTAAACTTTGGTCATACACTGGGCCATGCCGTGGAAAAATTGATGAATTTTAAATTATATCACGGAGAATGTGTTGTGCTCGGAATGATTGCAGCTATGGAAATATCCCGTAAAAGAGGGTTTATAAGTGAAAAGGAATGTGAAGAAGCCATAGCTATGTTTCGTACCTATGAATTCCCGGAAAAGGTTCATGGAATTACTCCAGAGGAAATTGTGATGATTTCAAAAAATGATAAGAAGATGATTTCCGGAAAAATTAAGTTTGTCCTTCTTGAAAAAATCGGCAGCGCATTCATCGACACAACCGTAACGGATGATGAAATGATGGATGCATTGAGAAAAATCATTGAGTAATTCATTTGTTTATGTGGTATTAAGTTGTTGGAGGGTATAATAAAATGAAGGATCAAGGTATGATTTTAAAAAAAAGTATCCTTGGATTAATTAGTATATTGTTACTTACTCTGTTTGACCAGTGGACGAAGATTCTTGCGGTTTCAAAGTTGTCCGATGGTTCTGTGACTCTGATTCCCGGTGTTTTTGAGTTCCTTTATATTAAGAACCATGGAGCAGCATGGGGAATCTTAAGCGGACAGAGAATTCTTTTTGTGATGATCACCGTTATTGTGATGGTAGTGATTGGTTTTTGTTATCTCAGAACCCCGAATCATAAGAAATATATGGCTCTTAACATCTGTGAAATTATGCTTTTTTCAGGGGCTCTCGGTAATATGATTGATCGTATTATGCTTGGTTATGTAAGGGATTTCTTGTATTTTTCTCTTATTGATTTCCCGGTATTTAATGTAGCAGATTGCTATGTTGTTATTTCAGCAATCTTGTTATGTGTTCTTGTTATTTTTGTTTACAAAGATGAAGATTTTTATTTTTTATCTTTAGGAAAGAAAAAAGAGGATAAAGAATAGCTGCCATGGAAAAGATTGTTTTATCCTCAGAGACGGATGAGGAAATTCGAATTGATAAATATCTTACAACCGAATTATCGGATTTTTCCAGAAGTTATATCCAGAAACTAATCCGTGATGAGATGGTTTTAGTCAACGAAAAAAAGGTAAAAGCCAATTATAAAGTGCTGCCAAAGGATCAAATTAAGGTAATGATTCCCGATCCGGAGGTTTTATCCATCTTACCGGAAAATATTCCCCTGGATATTGTCTATGAGGACGAGGATATTGTTATTGTAAATAAACCGAAGGGGATGGTGGTGCATCCTGCGGCAGGACATTATAGCGGTACTCTGGTTAATGCACTGCTGTATCACTGCAAGGATCATTTGTCCGGTATTAACGGCATTATGCGTCCGGGCATCGTACATCGCATTGATATGGATACCACGGGGATTCTTGTTGTGTGTAAGAATGATAAAGCCCACAACAGTCTGGCATCACAGCTTGCGGTTCACAGTATTACACGAAAGTACGAGGCAATCTGTCACAATCGTTTTAATATGGAGAGTGGCACGGTTGACGCACCGATAGGAAGAAATCCATTGGATCGGAAGAAAATGGCTATTGTACCCAATGGACGTCCGGCAGTGACCCACTATAAGGTACTGGAAAATCTTCAGGGATACGCTCATATTGAATGCCGGTTAGAGACCGGAAGAACGCATCAGATTCGTGTTCATATGGCCTCGATTAAGCATCCTTTATTGGGTGATGAGGTGTATTGTAATGCACGGAATACTTATCATTTGCAGGGTCAGACCCTGCATGCGAAAGTACTTGGCTTTGTACACCCGTCTACAGGACAGTATGTGGAGTTTTCGGCTCCTTTGCCGGAATATTTTGAAGATTTATTAAAGAAACTAAGGTGAATTTAACGAAACGGTGGTTTTGATGAAGTTTGAATATTCAGATCGACTGAAAGAATATATCGCAAATAATAAAAAGAAAAATATTGTTATCGAGGTGGTGGTCTGCAACAATTCTGAAATTGAAATTGCAGAACTGCATGTATACCTGATTGATGACAAAAGAGCACGCTATTTTAAAGAAAAACAAGGGTATGGATTTGTGACCACGCAGGTGGGAGAAGTACTGATTCCGAAGTTTAAATTGACTTATGATGAGGTTGTTTCTTTTGATTTAAAAAAGGTGCTTTTTTTTCATATGCTTACATATAAAGGCGTTGTACTGGAGAAATAAAAATATACTTCAATTTATTTAATAATAATTTAATAATTTGTTAAAAAAGTATTGTTTTTTAGGTACTAATAAGGTATATTATTAGGTGTATTTTTGATATTTAAATAGTATTTTTATCATACTTTTAAGATATTATTCTGCATCAATAAGACCTTTATAATTCATTCAAAGATCTTATGTTTTGCATAGTGAGGAAGTTATGAGTTACACACGCATGGAAGCTATTGAGCGAATGCTGGATAGCTATGAAGCTTATTATAATGTGTTAAAGAATGAGGAGGAACCAAAGGAACTGGCAGCGCGATGCGAGTTCTATCAACAGACCGAGGGTTCCATGCTGGTAAAGAATGATGTTTCCTGGCAGTATACTTCAGAGGAATTCTTATATCTTTATAATATTGAGCATTTGACGCTTGATAAGGCAAAGGAAATCATTTCTTTTGTTCATGATGACGGATATAAGAGGATGCATATTGGCCCAAGACACATGTATTCCTATATTACACCGGTTATTATATGTGACAGTGCTGATTCGGAAGCTCTTCGTGAGCTTAAAAGGTGTAAGATTTCAAAAAGTTTTCGATTCTCTCTCCACGGATGGATGGAAGTCCACACTGCGGTGCTAGAGGTTAATAATGATACAATAACCACGAACAGAAGCGGTAAGTCCGTAGAGAAAGTTTTGAAAAGCGTACTATATAATACAAAAAGGAGAAGATTTTTAAAATGAACTCAGTATTACTTTTAATCGTCTGTGTTGCCATTTTAGTTTGCGGTTATATCTTCTACGGAAGATATCTTTGCAAAAAATGGGGCGTAGGTGAGGGAAACATTGAAACTCCTGCTCATACAATGCAGGATGGCGTGGACTATGTTCCTGCAAAGGCTCCGGTTCTTATGGGACATCATTTCTCATCAATCGCCGGTGCAGGTCCTATTACCGGACCAATCAGTGCTGTTGCAGCCGGCTTCGGTTGGGGTGCATGTGCGCTTTGGATTCTTATCGGTGGTATTTTCTTTGGTGGTGTACACGATTTTGGTGCTTTATTTGCATCCGTTCGTCACGGCGGAAAGTCCATTGGTGAAATTATTTCAATTAATATGAGCCGCAGAGCAAAGAGATTATTCCTCATTTTCTCTTATCTTACATTAATTCTTGTTGTTGCAGCATTTGCATCAATTGTTGCAAGCACATTTGCTGCAACCTTTACAGCAGAAGGTGCTGTTGATGTAGCTGCTTCTACAGCAAATGCACAGGTAGCAATGGTTTCAATTCTTTTTATTCTTATTGCTATCGTATTTGGTTTTCTTGTTTATCGTAGAAATGTACCGATGTTTGCAGCTACAATTGCCGGTATTGTTGCTATTGTAGCAATTATTGCAATTGGTATTAACTGGCACCCGGTTTACCTTTCCAACAAGGCTTGGATGTGGATTGTAGGTCTTTACATCACAATTGCTTCCGTAACTCCTGTGTGGATTTTACTTCAGCCAAGAGATTATCTTTCCAGCTTCTTACTTTATGCTATGATTGCTCTTGCTGTAGTTGCTGTATTTGTATCACATCCATCGATGGACAGCCTTCCGTTGATTACTAAGGAAGGAAATACAACACCTGTATTCCCGGTACTGTTTACAACCATTGCCTGTGGTGCTATTTCAGGTTTCCACTCATTAGTATCTTCCGGTACTACATCGAAGCAGTTGGATAAGGAAACCGATGCAAAGCCAATCGCTTACGGTGGTATGTTACTTGAGTGTGTACTGGCAGTATTAACACTTTGTGCAGTTGCATATGCTTACAAGTACAATGCAGCAAACCCTGACGCTGCATTAAAGGGTGCTACAGCAATCTTCGGTGGTGGTCTTGCACACATGATCGATGATGTTATTCCTGGTACCTATGGCGTATTATTTACATTACTTGTACTTACATATTCAGCATTCTGTTTAACATCTCTTGATACAGCTACACGTCTTGCACGTTTCATGTTCCAGGAATTCTGGATTGACTCTACAAAGGGTGAGACAGTTGAGAATGTTACAGGTGCTAAAAAGGTTCTTGCTAATCCATATGTTGCCACAATCATCACTGTAATTCTTGGTATTCTTCTTGGTATGAATGGTTATGGTAAGATCTGGGCATTGTTCGGATCAGCGAACCAGTTACTTGCTGCACTTGGTTTACTTGCAGTTGCTACATGGTTAAGCAACATTGGTAAGGACAATAAGATGTTCCTTCTTCCAATGGCATTCATGTTAGTTGTTACAATTTCATCTCTGGTTATCAATAGTCTGAATCAGTACAATATCATTGCCGGTAAGGTTGCTGAAAAGGTTGCCGACTGGGGTACATGGGCTCAGCTTATTATCGGAGTATTGTTAATTGTTCTTGCAGTTGTTCTTGCTGTTGAAGGTTGTCAGACAATCTTCAAGAAGAAGGAAGCTAAGTAATTAGCTCATTAATAAATAGTACGTATTAAGGCATGTCCTCTATGGGCATGCCTTTTTTATACCGGCCCAAGTCTTTTTTATGACGGTTTACATTACTTTTCTCTATTATTATGTTGCATTCTGTGGTATAATATTTTAAAAGCAGGTTCTGTAATCTATGTGAAAATGTTAGGAAGGGATGTGCATGTTATGGATGAGAAATTGATTATAACAATTGGCCGTGAGTATGGAAGCGGTGGACATGAGATTGGTCTTAAGCTTGCAGAGGAATTGGGAATTAAGTGTTATGACAAGGAACTTCTGGAACTGGCAGCCAAGGAAAGCGGTCTGTGCACCGAAGTAATGGAGACACATGATGAAAGGCCGACAAATAGTTTCTTATATAATCTGGTAATGGATACATATTCGATGGGTTTTTCTTCCTCAACGGCTTTTATGGATATGCCAATTAATCATAAGGTATTTCTGGCACAGTTTGATACCATTAAGAAATTAGCCAGGGAGGAGTCCTGTGTCATTGTGGGCCGATGTGCGGATTATGCCTTAGAGGATGATCCGAATATGATCAGTGTCTTTATCAAGGCGCCTGTTTCATCTCGTGTAGCCCGAATTATGAAACGTCGTGATGTAAAGGAAGATAAAGCATTTGAAATGATTGCAAAGCAGGATAAGAAGCGTTCCAGTTATTATAATTATTATTCCGGCAAAAAATGGGGCGATGCCAAGAGCTATGATCTTTGCATCGACAGCAGTAAGGTTGGAATTGATGGGGCGATTGCTGTAATCAAGGCGTATATTGCAGCTAAGAATGCCAAGAATAATTAATACAGAAATGATTTAAGATTCATTTTTATTATCCGGGAGTATTAATATGTATTACCAGACATTATATCAATCTAAAAAGAATAAGCTGAAGGACTGGATTGGTGAAACAAAGATTTTTTCCTATGTAATGATTATAACTTATGCAGTGCTTATTTCAACATGGTTGATTTTATTATGTTTATAAATTATCATAAAAAATTATGTAAAATATTGAAAATATCGTTGACAAGAGCATTCCTCGATGTTATTATATTCTAGTGTGCCGCACAGTGGGGTATGAAGTATGCAGACGCATCACCGAAGCTGGCGAGTATTTAAATAGGAGGTTGCTCATATGTACGCAATTATTGCAACAGGTGGTAAGCAGTACACAGTTAAGGAAGGCGATGTAATCCGTGTTGAAAAGCTCGGTGTTAACGCTGGTGAGACTGTAACTTTCGATCAGGTGCTTTTTGTGAACAATGGAGAGGCTAAGGTTGGTGATCCAACAGTAGCAGGTGCTACAGTAACAGCATCCGTTGTTAAGGAAGGCAAGGCAAAGAAGGTTATCGTTTATAAGTATAAGAGAAAAACTGGATACCACAAGAAGAACGGTCATAGACAGTTATTCACAGAAGTTAAGATTGAGAAGATCAATGCTTAATTAAAGGTAGAAGGTTATGATTAATGTTACAATCTATACAAGAAATGATGAGATTGTAGGTTTTTGTTCCGAGGGACATGCCGGATATGATAATTCCGGTAGAGATCTTATCTGTGCAGCGGTTTCCGTACTGGTTATTAATACAATTAATTCAATTGAGCAATTTACGAATGATCAGGATGAGGTTGAGGCAGATGAGGATTCCGGGTACATACATTTTATGTTAAAGACTGATGATCCTTGCAGTGAAACCAGTGTTTTATTAAAATCCATGGTGCTTGGTATACAAAATGTTTCAAAAGGGAACAAGAAATATTTACGTTTGAGATTTAAGGAGGTGTAAACCTATGTTGAATATGAATCTTCAATTCTTCGCTCATAAAAAGGGTGTTGGTTCTACTAAGAACGGTAGAGATTCTGAGTCTAAGAGATTGGGCGCTAAGAGAGCTGATGGTCAGTTCGTATTAGCTGGTAACATTCTTTACAGACAGCGTGGTACTAAGATCCATCCGGGTAACAATGTTGGCCGTGGTGGTGACGATACATTATTCGCTTTAGTTAACGGTGTCGTTAAGTTTGAGAGAAAGGGCAGAGACAAGAAGCAGGTTTCTGTTTACCCAGTAGAGCAGTAATGAGTGATGGCTCCAAATCTTATCGGGTTTGGAGCCATTTTTTCTATCCGGCGAATATCGGATCGTTGTTTTATAGCGTGTTTAAGGTATGTGATTCCATCGTAGTGAAGGAGAATTATATGTTTGCAGATAGTGCCAGAATATTCATCAAGTCCGGTAAGGGCGGAGATGGACATGTTAGTTTTAGAAGAGAATTATACGTTGCGGCCGGTGGTCCCGATGGTGGTGACGGCGGCAGAGGCGGCGATATTATATTTGAAGTTGATAAAGGCCTTAATACTCTGACCGATTTTCGACATGTCAGAAAATATGTTGCAGAACCGGGAGAAGAGGGCGGAAAGAGACGTTGCCATGGCAAGGATGGCGAGGACCTTGTAATTAAAGTGCCGGAAGGTACGGTTATTAAAGATGATGAATCCGGTAAAGTCATTGCGGATATGTCCGGAGATAATCTTCGTGAAGTAATCCTTAAGGGAGGAAAAGGCGGAAAGGGTAATATGAACTTTGCCACACCGACCATGCAGGTTCCTAAGTATGCACAGCCCGGACAGGACGCAAAGGAATTATGGGTTCGTCTGGAGTTGAAGGTTATTGCGGATGTTGGTTTAGTAGGTTTCCCGAATGTAGGAAAATCAACGATTCTTTCCCGAGTAACCAATGCAAGACCTAAGATTGCCAACTATCATTTTACTACAATCAATCCGAATCTTGGTGTTGTGGATCTGGATGGAAGTAAGGGATTTGTTATGGCAGATATTCCGGGTTTGATCGAGGGTGCATCCGAAGGTATTGGACTTGGACATCAGTTTTTAAAGCATATTGAGCGTACCAAGGTGCTGATTCATGTTGTGGATGCAGCATCGACGGAGGGACGTGATCCCATTGATGATATTAATAAGATTAATGAAGAATTAAAGAAGTATAATCCGGATCTTCTGTCACGTCCACAGGTTATTGCAGCCAACAAGATTGATTCAATTTATGATGATGGATCTGAAAGTCCAATCGATCGATTACGCAAGGAATTTGAGCCACAGGGGATTAAGGTATTTCCAATTTCAGCTGTCAGTGGTCAGGGGCTAAAGGAACTTTTATACCATGTGCATGGTCTTCTTGCGACTGTGGATCAAAAGCCGGTTATCTTTGAGAGAGAATTCTTCCCGGATGAATTTCTTGATAATCCAAATGATCCTTTTACTATTGAAGTTGCGCCGGATGGCGCCTATGAGGTATTTGGTCCAAGAGTTGAAAAAATGCTTGGATATACCAATCTTGATTCAGAGAAGGGCTTTAATTTCTTCCAGAATTTCCTGAAAGATTCCGGTATCATTGCCCAGCTTAAAGAAATGGGCATTGAAGAGGGTGATACCGTTCGTATGGATTATATGGAATTTGAATTCTATGAATAAAAAAGTTTAATAATTGTAGTTAGTTGACATAAATTTATTATGTAAACAAAGGAGATAATATGACAAGTAAGCAGCGTTCTTATTTAAAAGGATTAGCCATGAATATGGATCCTATTTTTCAATTTGGCAAATCAAGTCTGACACCGGAAAATACTCAGGCGATTTCAGAAGCATTAGAAAAAAGAGAGTTAATTAAGATTAATGTTCTTAAAAATTGTATGGATGACCCGAACGAATTGGCTCGTATGGTGGCGGAACGTACCAGAGCAGAAGTCGTTCAGGTGATTGGTAAGAAAATTGTGCTTTACCGTGAGGCGAAGGATCCTAAGAACCGCAAAATTGAACTTCCACGTGAGAAGAAAAAGAATGTAGCAGAGTAAAATGAGGTGAAATCATGGCGAGCATCGGAATTATGGGAGGAACCTTTAATCCTATTCATTTAGGTCATATTGAGCTGGCTAAAGCCGCATATGAACAATATTCTTTGGATAAAGTAATCTTTATGCCTGCGGGATGTCCGCCCCATAAATCAAGCGAGTCAATTGCTTCGTCCCATCATCGTTTAGCCATGGTGAATCTTGCAATTAAGCCCTATTCTTATTTTGAAAGTTCCGATTTTGAAATTCGAATGGAGGGGCGCAGTTATACCGCAAATACGTTGATTAAGCTGCATAAAATATATCCGGAGAATCAATTTTATTTTCTGATGGGCGGAGATTCTTTTTTTCAGTTTAATGAATGGCATAAACCCGATGTTATCGCACAGAATTGTATAATTCTTGTGGCCGACCGGGGGGATTATACCAGAGAGCAATGGAATGAACAGAAAGAACATTTGATGAAGGATTATGGTGCACAGGTTGAGCGGATTACGCTGTCTCCAATACCTATGAGTTCCACGGATTTTCGTAATAATATAGCGCAATTTTTAGATATGAATTCGAAGGAATTAGAAAGGCATTTTATGATACCTGAAGTATTTGAGTATATTCGCAGGAATCATTTATATTGTACAGATTAAGAGGTTGCTTTGATGTTTGACGAATACTTTAAAGATATTGAAGAAAAATTATCATTAAATCTAAAACCCAGTCGTTTTCAGCATACCCTTGGCGTTGCACACACCTGTGTTGCCCTTGCAATGTGTTACGGACTTGATATGAAAAGAGCTTATCTTGCCGGTTTATTACATGATTGTGCAAAATGCATTCCGGATGATGATCAAATTAAGCTCTGCAATCAATATGGCATCCCCATCCGGCCCATTGAATATGAAAGTCCTTATCTTCTTCATGCCAAATTGGGTGCATATTTTGCAGAGAAGGAATATAAGGTGAGTGATGCGGAAATTTTAGATGCAATACGATGTCATACCACCGGAAAAGGTGCAATGACTATGTTGGAAATGATTTTGTTTGTTTCTGATTATATTGAACCGGGACGTGACAAAGCCTTGCATTTACATGAAATTCGTATGGAAGCATTTAAAGATATTCAACACTGCGTCTATCTTATTTTAAGAGATACTCTGGATTACTTGAAAAAGAAGGGGCAGCCCATTGATCATATGACTGAAAAAACATTTGATTATTATCAGCAGTTTTATAAAATATCAAGTGATTGCGATACAATTTAGATTACTATAATGATAAGTTTGTGTATAATATTATCTTGATGTAATTGATAATTTATTTCGCAATCATCTTAAGAATAAAAATCAGGAGGAGTTAAAATGGATTCAAGAGAAATGGCTAGAATCGCGGTACGTGCCCTGGAGGAAAAAAAGGGTGTGGATATTCGTGTAATTGATATCAGTAAGGTTTCTGTTATGGCAGATTATTTTATTATCGCAAATGGTACGAACACCAATCAGGTACAGGCTTTAGTAGACAACGTACAGGAGCAGTTATATAAGGAAGGCATTGAGGCAAAGAATGTGGAAGGATATAACACCGCATCCTGGATTTTAATGGATTTTCGGGATATTATTGTCCATGTATTTTCAGAAGAAGATCGTCTTTTCTATGATCTTGAAAGAATCTGGCGTGATGGTGAATTGATACGTCCAAGCGAACTATAGTTGGAACCAGAATGATACGATGAATCGAAAACCCTGAGAGTTATTGTCACATAATTCTCAGGGTTATTTTTTATAATTAGAAAATATTTAATCGAATCAATCCGATGACTTTGCCAAGGATTTCAACATGATCCACAATGATTGGATCCATGAAATCATTTTCAGGCTGAAGACGGTAGTGTCCGTTTTCCTTGAAAAATCGTTTTACGGTAGCAGAATCATCCACCAATGCAACAACGAC
>JBJEJH010000057.1:0-35897 GCA_051877855.1 Lachnospiraceae bacterium
TTGCTGGTACAGAAAGAGGTATTACAGAGCCAACACCTACATTCTCAGCATGTTTTGGACAGGCATTCTTAGAGTTACACCCTACAAAGTACGGTGAAGAACTTGTTAAGAAGATGGAAGCTAATGGTGCTAAGGCATACCTTGTTAACACAGGATGGAACGGAACCGGTAAGAGAATCACAATTAAGGACACAAGAGGTATCATCGATGCTATCCTTAATGGTGACATCAAGACAGCTCCTACAAAGACAATTCCTATGTTCAACTTTGAAGTTCCAACAGAACTTCCGGGTGTAGATTCAGGAATTCTTGATCCAAGAGACACCTATGCTGATCCTACAGAGTGGGAGACAAAGGCTAAGGATCTTGCAGCAAGATTCCAGAAGAACTTTGTTAAGTACACAACAAACGATGCCGGTAAGGCACTTGTTGCAGCTGGTCCTCAGTTATAATTCGAACTTTATTACAATTTGATCTTTGGATTAGATGATGAAACGTCTGTGGTAGTGATACCACAGGCGTTTTTTTCATTCATTAAAATATGTGGGAGTGATAGAGAGGAAGAGTGATTTGTGGTTAGATGTATTAAAATTTGAGATTTAGGAATGATAATCTAATCAGGAAAAGCAAAAGAAGGAATATTATTGTTGTAAAATCTTAAAATTTGAGATAAAATAGTTGTATTGTGTCATCGAAAGAGTATAATAATAGTAGAAGAAAACAAAATCTCATAATTTAATCGAATTAAGTTGCTTGGCAACCATTCGTTTATGAGCAAGTAGCAAAGCGGATTGCGAATATCCGTTTGACAAGGATAAGAAAAGGAGTGGGTGTCATGACAAAGTTTATAAGTAATGTTAACCAGTACCTATCTGAAATGAAGATCAAACAGACCTATCTCAGCATGATCACGGGTATAGATAAGAATAAGATGTCACGCTTATTGACTGGCTCGCAAGAAGAAAGTGGCACGGATATGGAAAAAATTGCGCATGGACTTGGAAAAAGTGTGGAATTCTTTTTGGCGGATTCTATCAGCATTCCACAAGTAGGAAGATTTGCAATAAATAAAATTGCATTTTATGCCGGAGAACCATCTCACAAGCAGGAACAAGTTGCAAAGCAGTTGATGGAACTTGTGGAAAATATCGATGAAGTAATGAGTGCAAAAAGTCGATTTGAGAATGTAGCAAGGGGATAAGGAATGAATGTAGAACGCTTACGAAAAATTATTGCATATAGTGATAAGAATCGTGAAGAAATATATTCCATGGTAAAACGATTCTGTGCATTTGCTGGAATTGAATATGATAGTGACCTTCTTAACGTTTTACAAATTGTTAGATCATCATTTCAAAAGAAGGGATATTTTGTTTTTGAAATGCCTTTTGCAGATGATGAAATAGGAGCATTATGCTATAGAGGCGATGGATTGGGGTATGTAGTAGTTAATACATCATTGCCCAGAGTAAATGCGAATTTTGCGATAGCACATGAAATATATCATGTCTTTTTCGGAGAAAGCGAATTTGTTTCAAAAGTGGAATTTGCAGATGATCATTATTACGAACATGAGGAAGAATATGCGGCAAACATTTTCGCGGGTATGTTGTTAATGCCTGAGGTTAGCTTTAGAAGAATGTATTCAAAATTTAAAGATGAATCGTGTGGAAATGAAGTTGATACAATTATTCAATTGATGTCATACTATCAAGCACCATATATGGCAGTTTTGATTAGATGTCTTGAATTGGAGCTGATTGCTGGGAATGCACTTGGGGAGCAACTATTCAATCTTGACAGAGTTCAAATCAGACAAAAATTGGCTGACTTATGGTTGGACGAAAGTATAATGGATGCTTCCAATAGGGATGACTATTCTCATATAGAGATTATTGTGGAGAGATTAGGAAGAAAATATATTGGAGACGAATATATTAATGAGCGCACGCTGAAGAAGGTTCTTCACAATATGCGTGAACTATATACGAAGATAAAGGGGGAGTAAGGTGTGGCGACAACATATACTGAAAACCCTAACAACTTTTTTGAGATAGAGGCATTTGCTGAAACTGAAATCAAGGAAATGAAGAGAATATTCTTCTCTGCTGAAAGAGTGCTTTTTTATGATGCTTGTTCGTTTCAAAGACATTCTAATTTGGCAGAAAAAGAAAAGAACATTCTGATAAGATATTTTAAAGAGCGTGGAATAGTAATTTTCATTTCAAGATGTATTTTGATGGAGTTGTCAGCGGATCAGCACAAATTAACGGAAGAAAATATTGAGCTCTTTAAAGCAATGAATGGTGCTGGAGTAAAGGTTGTGATATTTAATGAAGAATATTCATATGATATTCTTTCAGAATGCTTTTCAACGAATGAAAGTATAAATGAATACCTGATGTGGGCTGTTAGAACAGTGAAATCGCCAGTAAGCACAATAGAAGAAACTCTAAAATCAGACGAAAAACTTGCTTCAGAAGTAATCGAAGGAAAGAACCTAAAGTCATCGGACTTATATCAAAGATTCTTTAATGCAGTGAGAGGAAATAAAGAACACGAAGATAATTTAGGCGAAGAGTTAATATCAATATGTGTACATATTTTATCCTATTTGCCGGGAGTGTACGATGGAAAACTATGTGTTTTGACTGATGATAAAGGTACAGTAGGAAAGATTGGTTCAGTGATGAGAAGAACCAATCCATATAATCGAGGTGCCAGGATTATTGTGTTTAGTACACCAAAGTTAGTACAGCATATGTTCCAAGAACATGTAGAGATATCTGAAGACGAGATGATAAATCTTATTTCTCAAGGGGCATCTGGAAATATTGTTGTAATGGGAACTACAGCTTTTGATTTGAAAGTTGATGAAAAGATATCGATGACTAGCAGAGAACTGGTTCAAAAGATAATGGAACCGAATGGAATTAATATCGTATTTTAGAAAGAAGTGGAGCGCTTGCAGAAATGTAAGCGCTTTTATTATGCAAGATGAAAGGGAACTGTTTTAGAAGTACCTCCATTGTGCATTTGATATGGTTACCCTCCTATGTTATACTGATACCAAAGAATTTGCGGAATAAGATAATGTTTGTGTATAATTATTTCGGCGCGCTCTTAGTGCAAACGTGCCTCGAAATATTATACACAAACTAATCTTTTATATAATTTACCGTGATGGACAAGTGCTGCAAGGATACAGAACAAAGGAGAACATAGAATATGAAGAGAAAGATCATGGCAGGAGCGGTGCTTTTGGGAGTGTTAATGATGTCAGGATGCAGCCTGCAGGGGAATCAGGCTGTTTTTAAAGGTAATATAGATGACGAGACCATAAGCATTATTTCAACACAAGCATCCAATTCTACTGACACAGACGGAAATATCGGAGATAATCCGCTTACAGCGACGGAGACGGCGCCTGCGATTGATGCCTCGAAGTATGTGGGAATTCATCATCCCAACCCTTGGATGGATAACCGGATTATTGACAATGTGGAAGAACTTGAGACGGCACGACTGGCCAATGGTAATGGCCCCGCTGCGGATGAGTATGGACGGCCATATTCCGCTTTGGAAAATATGGAACAGTTTGCAGGGTATCAGGCTTATTTTGTGCGGGATGATGTGACAGATAAGATTCTTTACCTGACTTTTGATGCGGGATATGAATATGGTTGTACGGAGCAGATTCTGGATACGTTACAGGAAAAGAATGTGAAGGCGGTGTTTTTTGTAACCTTGCCTTATGTGGAGAGTGAGCCTTTGTTGGTTCAGAGGATGATCGATGAGGGGCATATTGTGGGAAATCACAGTGTGTCTCATAGTAGTTTCCCGAGTCTGTCCGTTCATACACAGAGGGAGGAAGTTGTGGGATTGCACGAGTATGTTTTGGAAAACTTCCGGTATGATATGTGGTTGTTTCGGTATCCCAAGGGAGAGTACAACGAGCAATCGCTGGCAGTCCTGAATAATCTTGGCTATGCCACGGTATTCTGGAGTTTTGCGTACAAGGATTACGATGTGAATCATCAGCCGGATGAGGAGGAGGCTTTGGAAAAACTCCTTGGGAAAATGCATTCGGGAGGAATTTATCTTCTGCATGTTCAGTCGGTTACCAACGCACACATTCTCGGTGATTTTATTGATGAGGCAAGAAAACAGGGATATGAATTTGAACAATTTGATGTTTTACAGGAAAATTCCAATCGTAGGTGATGGGGAGGCTTTTGGTGGAAGAACATAATTATCTTGAATATAGAGCAAAGGAATCGGATGAGGGCCGTGAAGTGTTGTCGGTGATGCGGGAGGAAATGGCATTAACCACCGCCAAAATCCGGTCCGTAAAATTTAACGATATTGGTATTCTGTTGGATGGAGTGACGGTCAATGTACGGGAAAAACTCCATCCAAATCAACTTTTGAGGGTGCTTTTGGATGATGTGGAGAAGGAACAGAGCATTATTGCCCATCCTATGCGGTTAGACATTGTCTATGAAGATGAAAGTTTGATGCTGTTAAATAAACCCTCCGGAATTGTATGTCATCCGGCACAGGGGCATCTGGTGGATACTCTGGTCAATGGTGTGAAAGCGTATTTTGATGCAACGCAAAAAAATAGCAGGATTCATCTGGTGGGAAGATTGGATAAGGATACCTCCGGCATTGTTGCTATCGCGAAAAATAGTGTGGTGGCGGAACGGTTTCAATTTTCCAAGACCTATTATGCACTGGTGTCGGGCAGCCCCATCCCCTGCGCAGGGGATATTGAGATTCCCATGGAAGAATCTCTGGGAGGGGATAATGGTCGACAGCTTAAGATGAAGGTGGGGGAAAATGAGAATGGGAAATATGCCAGAACCCATTACGAAGTGCTGGAGACTTATACCAAGGACGTCGGAACGTATTCACTTTGTAAGGTTCAGATTGAAACGGGAAGAACCCATCAGATTCGTTTTCATATGGCGCACATTGGACATCCCTTGCTGGGGGATCCCTTATATGGTATGGGGTTATGGGGTGGACTGAAGCGTGCGGCACTGCATGCAGGAGAGGTGGAATTTTCTCATCCCATGACGAAGGAGTGGATGAAAATTGATGTGCCTATGCCGGAGGATATGGCAATGCACATTTCTCATGCATAGTTGTTACTCCAATACAGAATTAGCATGGATGGATAAGGTTATTGGTAGCTTTTTTGTGCGTTGTATAGTATACTTGTAGGAGTGTAAATGAAAAGGACAGAATGAATCTGAAGGATTGACTTTAGATATAAGTTGAGGTGGAATAATGACATTTGGTGCGGCAATGGATTATATTCAGACAGTTAGTAAAAAGGGAAGTGTTCTGGGGTTGGATACCACAAGGGAGCTTCTTCGCAGAGTGGGAAATCCACAGGATCAGTTAAGATTTGTACATATTGCCGGAACGAATGGTAAGGGTTCTGCGTTAGCTTATATCTCCACAATTCTTACCTGTGCCGGTTATCGCACGGGAAGATATATTTCACCGGTGATTTACAGTTATAATGAAAAGATACAGGTGGATGGTGAATCCATCTCCAATGAGGCGATTACAGGACTTGTAGAGGTTCTTAAGGAAGCTTGTGATGCCATGGTGCGGGATGGGTTTGAGCAGCCTACGGTATTTGAGATTGAAACGGCCATGGCTTTCTTATATTTTCTGAATGAGCAATGTGATATTGCAGTCATTGAGACCGGAATGGGAGGAAGGGATGATTCCACCAACGTTATACCGGCGCCCCTTTGTGAGGTGTTGATGTCCATCAGTCTGGATCATGTTGGTATCATCGGTAATGATCTTACGGAAATTACCCTGTGCAAGGCGGGAATTATTAAGGAGAACTCCGATGTTGTTCTGTATCATCAGAGTGATTTGGTGATGGATCTTGTAAAGAAGGTTTGTGAAGAGAAAAATTCACGGTTAGTTATCACAAAACCGGAGACCCTTTTCTTAAAGGAAGATAGCTTACATGGACAGGTCTTTGATTATAATGGCATGGACAATGCGGTTATTCACTTGCTGGGAGAACATCAGATCCGAAATGCTGCTGTTGCCATTGAAGTCATGGGAGTGTTGCGGCAACGTGGTATGACGATCTTGGATGATGCGATTCGGCAAGGTTTGGAATACACGCGCTGGCCGGGTAGATTTGAGGTAGTAAATAACCGGCCGCTGATTATTATGGATGGGGCACATAACCCGGATGGGGCAAGGACACTGAGAGACTGTGTCGGACGGTATCTTAATGGATATACGAAGATCTTTGTGATGGGGGTTCTGCGTGACAAGGATTATGAAACGATTATTAAGTTGACAAATTCTCTCGCGGATGCAATTATTACTATTAATCCGGATAATCCGAGAGCCCTGTCGGACGAGGAATTAAAAGATGCCATAAACCGGCTTAAAACCCGGGATATTCCGGTACTTTCTGCCGGGCGGATTGAGAGTGGTATTGAGGCTGCGAGCCAGATTGCGATGCAGCTGGATCATAATCGTACCGCAATTGTGGTTTTTGGCTCATTGTCATTTTTAGGAGATTTGGGAAGATATTTATACCGGTAATTTTTGAGGAAAGTAATATCGGTAGATGGAGGATAGAATGGTAGATAAAGAAAAAGTCCAAGAGGCTGTTCGTTTGTTATTAGAGGGAATTGGAGAAGATGTGAATCGTGAAGGACTCCGTGAGACACCGGAGCGTATTGCAAGGATGTATGAGGAACTACTTGCCGGAATGGATGAGGTGCCGGAAACACATTTGTCCAAGACCTTCAGTGTATCGGATAATGGGATGGTATTGGAGAAGGACATTACATTTTATTCCATGTGTGAGCACCATATGCTTCCGTTCTATGGAAAAGTTCATGTGGCCTATATTCCACAGGATCGAGTTGTTGGTATCAGTAAATTAGCACGTCTGGTGGAGGTTTATGCAAGAAGACTTCAGATTCAGGAACAGCTTACAGCACAGGTGGCGGATGCATTGATGAATCATCTTTCGGCCAAAGGTGTTATGGTTATGATTGAGGCGGAACATATGTGTATGACTATGCGGGGAATTAAGAAGCCCGGAACAAAGACGGTGACTTATGTGTGCAGAGGTGCCTTTGAGGAAGATCAGAAACTTCAGGATGCATTTTTTCAGCTGGTGAAGTAGGTGTGGTGAGCATGGAACAGGAACGATATAATCAGATTATTCATCATCCCATGTTTCAGGAATGCATGGAGAAAATTGCACTTGCGGAGCAGACGAGAATCTTTTGTGGACATGGATTGAATCATTTGTTGGATGTGTGCAGACTTGCTTATATAATGAATCTTGAAGATGCATCGGGCATCCCAAAGGATGTGGTTTATGCAGCAGGACTTCTCCATGATCTCGGACGGGCGGCACAGTATGAAAACGGCGTGGATCACGCGGTGGAAAGTGCACGTCTGGCTCCAATCATTATGGAAGATTGTCAGTATACTTCAGAGGAAATCAGTGAGGTGACCGGCGCCATATTACATCACCGGAATGAAGGTGGCAGGGTGCGGCGTAACATCCTGGGAGAATTTCTTTACATCGCGGATAAAAGGTCGAGAAACTGTTTTCAATGTAAAGCATATGAAGAATGCAACTGGGCGAAAGAAAAGAAAAATACAGGAGTTTATTAATTTTAGGAGTGTAGCGATGATTATTGGTGGTAAGAAATTTGATGTGGAAAATGAAATGTATATCATGGGAATTCTGAATGTAACACCGGATTCCTTTTCGGACGGAGGAAAGTTCAATGAGCCGGAAAAGGCCATAACTCATGTGGCAGAGATGATTGAGCAGGGAGCAACAATTATTGACGTTGGCGGTGAGTCAACACGACCGGGTCATACCGTCATCAGCGAGGAAGAGGAAATCTCCCGTGTGGTACCGATCATCCGTCGGATTAAGGAGAATTTTGATATTCCGGTGTCGATTGATACCTATAAGCCGGCGGTTGCTTTAAAAGCAGTGGAGGCGGGAGCAGATCTTATCAATGATATCTGGGGATTGAAGTATGATCCTGAGATGGCGAAGGTCATTGCGCAGACCGGCGTAACCTGTTGTCTCATGCACAATCGCAATGAGGCTGTATATGATGACTTCGTGGAGGATGTTATAAAGGATTTGGAAGAGACGGTTTCCATTGCGTTAAAGGCCGGTATTCCACAAGGAAATATCATGCTGGATCCGGGAGTTGGATTTGGTAAGACCTATGAGCAGAACCTGATGATTCTTAATCACCTGGAAGAATTAAAGCGATTGGGATATCCGATTCTTCTTGGAACATCCCGCAAGTCGGTGATTGGCCTGACCCTGGACGTTCCGGCAGGAGAACGAATGGTAGGAACGGTGGCTACAACGGTGATGGGGGCTATGAAGGGCTGTGCGTTCTTCCGGGTGCATGATTGTAAGGACAATATGCAGGCGCTTCGGATGGTTCAGGCAATTATGGATAGTGATCGATAGGATGCCATGGGATCAATGAGAAATGGATAGAACAGTTTAGAACTAATGAGAGATCGATTCGATAATGGAATCGGGTGTCGGATAGGAGCAGAGATGGATTCAGTTATAATTGAAGGTTTGGAAGTATACTGCAATCATGGTGTTTTCCCGGAGGAGAACAAATTAGGCCAGAAGTTTATTGTTAATATGGAATTGTATACGGATACAAGAAAAGCAGGACTCACGGATCAGTTGGACAAATCCATTGACTATGGTGAGGTGTGTCACTTTGTAAACGATTATATGAAGAATCATACATTTCAACTGATTGAGGCGGTAGCGGAGAATCTGGCACGGGAGCTTCTGCATAAAATTTCGGGTTTGAAGGAAGTGACGATTGAGATTAAGAAACCATGGGCGCCGATTGGTTTGCCAATGAATGCTGCAGGAGTTCGTATCACAAGAAAATGGCATACGGCTTATATTGCCATTGGTTCGAATATGGGAAATCGCCAGGGGTATCTTGATTTTGCAGCGGATGAAATCGATGGGGATGAGAATTGTGTACTCCTTAAGATTGCGGATACCATCGAGACGAAGCCTTATGGTATGGAAGATCAGGATGATTTTCTGAATAGCTGTATGGAGATACGTACCCTGTATTATCCAAAGGAGCTCTTGAAGGTGTGTAAGGCTATTGAGAAGAAGGCCAATCGGGTTAAGACCGTTCACTGGGGACCGAGGACCCTGGATCTGGATATTATTTTCTATGATGATGAAATCGTTTCCGAGGATAATCTGGTAATCCCGCATATTGAGATGCAAAAGAGGGATTTTGTGCTTCGTCCCCTGGCTCAGATTGCTCCGAATAAAGTACATCCTCTGTTGAAAAAAAGAGTGATTGATCTCTATGAGGAACTGAAGTCCGGCCGGGAAGAAGCATAAATTAGAATCCCCCAAGCTTATTGAATATTGATTAATTCCACATCGGTGGCTCCTGTGGTTGGAATGCGATACAAGGATGTGACACCAAAGATCTGGAAGAAGGTATATTGGGATGTACAGCTGATATTGGTGATGTTACCGTATTTGATAAACTGCCGGTTGTCGCCATTTACATTCATGCGGTAAAGCGCAGGTGTATCCCCTTCCACATGATAGAACAGGGTATCACCATAGATATTGTAGCTGATACATTTGCCATCCCGTCCATCCACTAACAATTCCGGAATCATTGTCGTGGTGTTTACCCGGACGAGGGAATATTTCTGATCTAAATCGATGTAATAAATATAGTCTCCCTGCATGTCCACCATATAGGCATTGGCAGGCAGATATAGTGTATCCACGCCGGTTTTTAAGTCGTGGGTATAGATTCCGTGATCACCATCGGTGTTGGTGTAATACAACACATCATTGTAAATACTGGACGGATAGGTGCCTTTCTGGTTCACCTGAATATTATTCTTGCCGTCGATTCCCACCTTGTAAAAAGATAATCCCTCTGTGTTGGAGTAGTGCTGATAGTACAGTTCATTGCCATAGAGGTTGATTACTCCCGCCACGGAATCATATAAAGCCTTGGGATGGGTTCCCTTGAGATTGGTTCGGATGACACCAAGAAGCTGGCCACGAAAGATTAAGGCAGCAGTTTCAGGGGAATAATTGTTGCGTACATAGTAAATGTATTTGCCATAGACATTGATGCTGCAGACGGTATCCGAGTTTAACTTCCGGATGTTGGTACAGTCAGAATTCATGGCATACAGTCGATTCTTATCGTAGGGGTTGGCAAAGTAAATTGTTCCGTCGTACTCACAGAACATTCCGTTATTATTGAGATTGCCTGCGGTGTTTCCCCGGGCTCCCTCAGGATTATAGACCATTCGATTCATGTAGACCCAGATTCCGATAGCCACAAGAATCATAAACACGATATATCCGGTAATGAGGCCGGTGCGAAGTTTGTTAGACATAGGCGCCTCCTAGTATTTTCTGATATCAGTATAGCATAGAGGGGAGAACTGGTAAAGTATGGATTTTACGCAGTTTTTGTTGATTTTTAAGGTAAATTTGGATATAATCATTGATACAATGAGAGGGATAATGTTTAGAAAAAGGTGATGAGATGAAAAGATTATTAGCAATGTGTTGTGGCGTGATGGTTGCACTTTCTGCTCCACATATTAATATATATGCACAGGAACCTGCAAATCAGGAAGACCTAAACCGGGAGACGACAAATCAGGATTCGGACATAGGACAGAATGGTGCAGAAGAAGAGAATCCGGAGGAACTTCCGGAGGAGTTACAGGAATTACTTCGGGAGGCGCAGACGGCGCTGGGAGAGATTGTCTCCCACAAGAATGTTATGGCGCTGGTGTATCTGGCGGACAATTATGAGGTCCGACGGGAACCTTCACCGGACAGTGAAAGTATTGTTACAGTACATAGTGGCCAGCAGGTACTGATTCAGGATGTTTACCTGGATTCCTCATATAATGTATGGGAAAAGGTTCAATTTACATATCTGGATCAATCCTACGAGGGATATATAGAAAGGGCGAATCTTGCGTGCTCTGATCAGGATTTCCTGAATTGGGAAATGCAGTATTCCATGAATTCATCTTATTTGATTCCGCAGCCAATGCTTTTGGCAGAAGGCAGGGCGTCCGTGACTTATGCGGATGTGGAACAATTTCCGGAGAGCTATCGAGAAGCCCTTCGAACCTTAAAGGAGGCGCATCCGAACTGGACCTTTGTTAAGATGAATACCAATCTTTCATGGCCTGTGGTGGTGGAAAATGAATTGTATGCGGATCGAAGTCTGGTGCCGGCATCCTTTGATGATTCCATGAAACGCGGTTCCTATAATAGCAGCTGGGCACTTGCTTCCCAGAAAGCATTGGAGTATTATCTGGATCCAAGAAACTGGTTAAATGAGAGTTATATTTTTCAGTTTGAACAGCTGACTTATAATGAGTCCTATCATAAAGAGGCTGCGGTACAGAATTTCCTGAATAATACGTTTATGAAGGGAAACATGCCGGGGACGAGCCAGTCCTACGCCAATGCATTTTGGCAGATCGGTCGCAGTCTTGGTGTCAGTCCTTTCCATCTGGCCTGCCGTGTATATCAGGAACAGGGTGCGGGAACATCACCGCTGATTTCCGGAACCTATGCAGGTTATGAGGGATACTATAATTATTTTAACATTGAGGCCTCCGGAAAGACGAATCAGCAGATCTATGAAACCGGTCTGGCTGCGGCAAAAAAATACGGCTGGGATACAGTTTATAAGTCCCTGGAAGGTGGCGCGAAGATTATTTCCACGAACTACATTCTTGCGGGACAGGATACGCTGTATCTTCAGAAATTTGATGTGGATGACAGTGCAAAGGGACTGTACTGGCATCAGTATATGCAGAATATTTGTGCACCATCCAGTGAGGGAATGAATATCCGCAAGTTATATCAGGAAGCAGGATCGCTGGAGAATACCTTCGTATTCAAGATTCCGGTTTACAATGACATGCCGAATGAGGCAGTGGCTAAGCCGGTGGATGATTATAACGTGATCGTTGTGCCGCCGGAAGGATATACGGGTACGGAAATTTATCTGGACGGTGTGGCTTATCAGGGTACGAAATCCGGCGTCAATCTTTGTGTGACGGCGAAGGACAAAGAAGCAAAAACCGCAGTGATGTACAAGTATAATGATAAAAATGTACCGGTTGGTATGTATGTCTGGGAACTTACTTATAAAAATGGACAGTATAATGTGAAAGCGGTTCCTCAGTTGCAGGATCTTCTGACTTATCACGGATTCTCGATTCGTATCACGGGAAAGGCCGGAATACGATTTAAGACGGGTATCTCCACAGATCTTCGAAGTAAGCTGATGACGGATGGTGTAGAGGGCTATACGGTTAAGGAATATGGAACGCTGGTTATGAACTATGCGAATATCAGTACCTATCCATTGGTTAAGGGAAGTGCAATGGCTGTGCAGGGCTTAGCTTACGGCGTTGGTGAAGACGGGAAGAAGATTAATAACATTTTTGAGAAGGTGGATGGAAGATCCCGTTATACGTCGGTGCTGGTGGGACTTCCGGTGGAACGTTATAAGACGGAATACGCATTCCGAGGATACATTATATTGACAAAGGATAATGTGGATTACACATTTTACGGACCGGTGGTGGCGCGAAGTATCTACAATATTTCAAACCAGCTTATCAGCAGCGGGCAATATGCAGAGGGTAGTGAAGTTGATACATTTTTAAAGAAATTAATCTCTGACGCAGATGCTTATGAAGAAAGTCAGAAACCTAAGAATTAGAAAGGAGCCTGAAATGATATGAGAAAAAAATATGGATTGGCTCTGGGGACAATGCTTATGTTGTCCTTGGTGGGATGTCAGAGTAAGGATTCCCCGGTGGTGTATGATGATGTTAACATCCTGGGAGGTGATAATTCCATCAGTGTTTCGGCGAGTGTTTTGATACAGGATCAGGAATCCTATGTGGAATTAGAGGATACCGGGGAAGGATTTGGAGCGGAGATTAAAGTGATGTCCATGAACATGGATCTAACCGATTATATCGGAGAGGTTATTTTGAGCCTCACAAATCCACAGTGGCAGCAGATGGCAACCGAAGCAATGGAGAACAAAGGGATCTATGGATATTGTTATACCATGGAGACAGGAGATCATCTGTACGTAAAGGCGGGAATGGATGAAAGTGGTAGTTTCTATACTTTACTTCAGTTAAAGCGAATCGATGGAACCCTTCGTATTCTTCGACAGACAGAGAATGCGGTACTTTTGTTTGAGTCGGAGAACGTAGGTGGAAATGGTAATTTTGAAGTCTGGCTTCTGGATGGATTGACGGGCAATATGTATTACGAAGCAGGACAGCTGGCCGGTGGAAAGATTCAGGAAGGCTTCTGTGCGAAGGTGCACAAGGGTGCAGGACAGACCAGTGTATATACCATGTGGTGCAATCGTGACAGTATGGAATATGAAACCATTACGGATAAGTCGGAACTGGATATTTCTTTCTACGGAATTGATCAGGCGGATGCAAGTCTTTCGAATATCTGTCGGATACATGAAGAGTATTTTCTTAAGGGAAATGGAGACGGTGCTTTGGAAGGCAATACACAGAAGGAACCGGAAAATCAGGATCAGAATGATGCGGCAGAGGATTCTAAAACACAGGAGACGAAGCCGGATGATATGCCGTATGATACGCAGGATTCCGGTAACGTGGAGGAATGGTCACCGGATATTTTATAAGGTTTGGGGAGCTGATGAGAGTCAGCTCTCTTTTTGATTTTTGGGAGTATATTTTTGTTAAAGGTATTCATTTCAAGTGATAACTGTGTTATAATGAAGAATCATGTGCAATTTTATGTTACAATCGTTGAATACAATAATCGCAAATGGCGGAGGAAATATGTTAGATTTACAACAAATTAGAAAAGACATTGATGAAGTGGATCGTGAGTTGGTGAAGTTATTTGAAAAGCGAATGGAGCTGACCACCAATGTTGCCAAGTATAAAATTGAGACGGGCAAGAAAGTATTGGATCCGGAACGTGAGAAGGCGAAGCTGGAGGCAATTTCCCGGCTGGTTTCGAATGAAATGAATAAGCATGGGATTAATGAATTGTTTACGCAGATCATGGCTACCAGCAGAAAATATCAATATATGCTCTTAGAGTCCATGGGACAGACCCTGCGGGAGGATTATATTGCGCTGGATGAGATGAAGATGAAGGATTGCAGGATTGTTTATCAGGGAGTTCCGGGAGCTTACAGTCATATTGCCGTAAGAAACTTCTTTGGTGAGGATGCGGACTGTTATAATGTAAAAACCTGGCGCGATGCCATGGAAGATGTCAAATGCGGACGTGCGGATTATGCCGTACTTCCGATTGAGAATTCCACCGCCGGTATTGTGGAGGGTGTGTATGACCTTCTTCATGAATATAATAATTATATTATCGCAGAGACCTATGTGAAAGTAGATCATGCCCTGCTTGGCTTAAAGGGTGCAAAGCTTTCGGATGTCCGAACCGTTTGTTCACACCCTCAGGGATTGATGCAGTGCAGCAGATTTCTGGAAGAACATAAAGACTGGAGTCAGATTGAGCAGGCCAATACCGCGTTAAGTGCCAAGCATGTGGTGGATGGAAACGACCGGTCCGTGGCGGCAATAGCCAGTGTGGAGGCTGCAAAAATCTATGGTTTGGATGTTTTGCAGGATAAGATCATCAATGAGGATAACAATACCACAAGATTTGTTATCATGACCAATAAGAGGATGTTCTTAAAGAATGCGGGGAAAGTCAGCATTTGTTTTGAGACGGAGCATACGGCAGGTAGTCTGTATGATATGCTGAGTCACATCATTTATAATGGTCTTAATATGACCAAGATTGAGTCCAGACCGATTGCGGGTCAGGCATGGCAGTTCAGATTCTTCGTTGATTTTATGGGTAACATCGACGATGCCAATGTTATGAATGCACTTCGGGGAATTGAGGAAGAAGCATTGTCTATAAAGCTTCTTGGTAATTATTAGAAATCAGAGGAAGAAGGAGAGCAATATGAAGAAGTTTTTGAATGTCATTTCAGATCTTTTGGTTGAGGCCTTTGAGGCCGGCGGATACGACGCAAAGTATGGTAAAGTTACGGTGTCCAATCGCCCGGATCTGTGTGAATATCAGTGTAATGGCGCCATGGCAGCAGCAAAGGAATATCACAAGGCACCCATTGTGATTGCACAGGAGGTTGTAGCCCGATTAGAAGGAAGGGATGAATTTGCGAAGATTGAGGCAGTAAATCCCGGATTTATCAATATTATACTGAGTGATGCATTTGTAGCACAGTATGTAGATGCAATGTACAGGGACGGGGATATGGGCTATGAGAAAGCAGCAAATCCCAAGACGATTGTTATCGACTACGGCGGAGCCAATGTTGCTAAGCCGTTGCATATCGGACATCTTCGTTCGGCAATTATCGGTGAGAGTGTGAAGCGTATTGCCTTAAATGCAGGACACAAAGTTATCGGTGATGTACATTTGGGTGATTGGGGACTTCAGATGGGTCTTATCATCGAACAGTTAAGAGACTTAAAGCCGGACCTTCCATATTTTGATGCCTCCTTTACCGGTGAATACCCTACGGAGGCACCATTTACCATCTCTGAATTAGAGACGATCTATCCACAGGCCAGTGCCCGCAGTAAGGAAGAACCGGAATTTATGGAACGTGCACATCAGGCAACCCTTCGTCTTCAGGAAGGAGATCCGGCCTGTCGTGCCATCTGGAATCACATTATGAATGTGTCTAAGACGGACCTTAAGAAGAATTACGATAATCTCAAAGTAAGCTTTGATTTGTGGAAGGGTGAAAGTGATGCGCAGGAATTTATTCCGGATATGGTAGAGGATCTGATCCGTCGTGGGTTTGCCCATGAGAGTCAGGGTGCCATGGTGGTTGATGTAACCGAGGAATCAGATTCCAAGGAAATTCCACCTTGTATTATTCGTAAGTCGGACGGTGCTGCATTGTATGCGACATCAGATCTTGCAACAATCATTCAGAGAGAACGGGATTTTGCGCCGGATCATTATATCTATGTAGCAGATAAGCGTCAGGAAATGCATTTTACACAGGTGTTCCGTACGGCGAAGAAGGCAGGACTTGTTAAGCCGGAGACGAAACTGGAGTTCCTTGGTTTTGGTACGATGAACGGTAGTGACGGAAAGCCTTTCAAGACCCGTGCAGGCGGTGTTATGCGTCTGGAACAGCTGATTGCGGATATCAATGATGCAGTATATCGTACTATTATGGGACTGGATAAGGAGGAAGATGACAAAACCTATAAGAAGTCCGTAGAACGTAATATGTCGGAGGAGGAAGCGAGAGAAGTAGCAGGGATTGTCGGACTTGCGGCAATTAAGTATGGTGATCTTTCCAATCAGGCAGCGAAAGATTATGTTTTCGATCTGAATCGTTTTGCTTCCTTTGAAGGAAACACCGGACCATATATTCTATACACTATTGTGCGTATTAAGTCGATTCTGAATAAATACAGTGATAATGGTGGCGATTTATCGAAGGTTTCTGCGATTACGAATCCTGTTAATGCATCCCATAAGGCATTGATGAAAATGATTGCAAGGTACAATGAAGTGATGGAACAGGCATTTGAGGAGATTGCACCTCATAAGATCTGCCAGTACATCTATGAGTTGTCTGATGCATTTAACGGATTTTATCATGAGACGAAGATTCTCTCGAATGAGAATGAAGATGAGAAGAACGGAATGATTGCAACCCTGCTTCTTGCGAAGAAGGTTCTTGAAAAATGTATTGATCTTCTGGGATTTGATGCACCGGAGAGAATGTAAAATATTTACGTAAAAAACTCTGAATTAGTGTGGTATGCTAATTCAGAGTTTTTTTATTGAAGAAGTTTTTTGACAATGAATTCGTAAATTTCCTGACTGCATTCTTTCCAGTTTGAACACATCATATCGGCCTGTTCTTCTGTAGGTATATTGAGACTGAGTTCAATGAGGTTGCTTTGGCCTTCCTTTACCTGACAATGTACCGTATAGTCCTTGGAAGGATTGCGGTAATAGGTTGCGGTGGTTCCTACCTCATTTTTTAATTCGTACTTCTTGCTTCGGAGAAAATCCATAATATCTTCTTTGATAGCGGAGGGAATCTGATCATCAAGGAGGGATACCGTGGATGAACCGGAGCGTGTGATACGGTAGTGGGTGGTGTTGCGATAATTCTCGGTTCGGATGTACTGCAACTCCAACAGATCATTGAGGGATTCCTGGATTGTAAAATAGTTGGTGTAGTCCTTACCCAGCATAAAGTCTGAAATCTGCGTATTGGTCAAAGGGAAATTGACCTTATTCAGCATATATAAAATCATTAATTTATAAAGTGTTGTAGAATCGGCTGCCATATATCATACCTCCTTCCCTTGCGGTATATAATCGGAACCCTGATGGATGTCATATTGATCCAGGGATTTTTTCAATGTGTTGAGTACATATTTTTTGTTGGAACTCCAAAGTGGAGCGATCAGTATATTCTTAGGTCCGTCTCCTGTGATACGGTGAATAATCATATCCGGAGGCAGAATTTTAAGGATGGACATGAGGATATCGATGTAGGTGTCCGGGTCGAGAACCTCGAAAACCCCCTTCATATATTCTGTGGCAAGATCCGTTCCCTTAAGAACGTGGAGTAACTGTAATTTGATTCCCTTGGCACCGCTGTTGCCAATATATCGGGCGGTCTCAAGCATCATGCCGGCATCCTCGCCGGGGAGACCGATAATCATGTGGACGATGGTCTCGATATGTGCCGCATTAAGTCTTTGCATGGCGCCGTCAAATACACGAAGATCATAGCCTCTTCGGATATATTGTGCGGTCACCGGGTGAATGGTCTGCAATCCAAGCTCCACCCATACCGGCTTGATCTGATTCAATTCGGCAAGCAATTCAATGACGGACGGAGAGAGACAGTCCGGACGGGTGGCAATGGATAAACATACAATGTCCGGATGGTTCATTGCTTCCGTAAAAATCTGTCGAAGATATTCTACCGGGGCATAGGTGTTGGTAAACGCCTGAAAATATGCAATGTAACTGTGTCCGGAATACTTGGAAGAAAGTAGTTTCTTTCCATTTTCAATCTGTTCGGTAATGGATTGCCCGGGATTTCCCGCAAAGTCCCCAGAGCCACCCTCAGAACAGAAGATACACCCCCTAGACCCAAGAGAGCCGTCCCGGTTGGGACAGCTCATGTTTCCGTTTAATGCAATTTTATAAGTCTTTGTACCGAATTTCTCCAGTAAATACTGATTCAGTGATCGATAATGTTCCATGTTCATTCATTCTTGGTTAAAATGTCCCTAAGTTTAGCGGCGAATATGATCCTTAACGGCCTGAGCAACAACATCAGCCACTCTTGGATCAAATGCCATTGGAAGAATGTTGGTGTCGCTTACTTCGTCATCCGGGATGAGACCTGCAATGGCGTTGGCTGCAGCTAACTTCATTTCTTCCGTAATCTGTGTGGCGCGGCCTTCTAAAGCACCACGGAAGATACCCGGGAATGCAACAACGTTGTTTACCTGGTTCGGGAAATCACTTCGTCCGGTACCAACGACTCTGGCTCCTGCAGCTTTGGCAACATCCGGCATAATTTCAGGAACCGGGTTAGCCATTGCAAAGAGGATGGAATCCTTATTCATGCTCTTAACCATATCTGCAGATACGATATTAGGAGCGGATACACCGATGAAGATATCTGCCCCCACTAATGCGTCAGCAAGAGAACCTTCTCTCTGTTCTAAGTTGGTGATCTTGACCATTTCCTGCTGCATCCAGTTGAGGCCTTCCGTTTTAGCAGATAACATACCAACCTTATCACACATTGTAATATGCTTAAATCCATAAGTTAAAAGAAGTTTGGTAATAGCAATGCCCGCAGAACCTGCACCGTTGACAACAACCTTGCAGTCTTCCTTCTTCTTGCCGGTCACCTTAAGTCCGTTGATGATACCTGCAAGAACCACGATGGCTGTACCATGCTGGTCATCGTGGAATACCGGAATGTCAAGAAGCTTCTTAAGGCGCTCCTCGATCTCAAAACATCTTGGTGCGGAGATATCTTCCAGATTAATTCCACCGAAAGCAGGTGCAATATTTACAACGGTTTTGATAATTTCTTCGGTGTCCTGCGTGTCAAGACAGATTGGAAAGGCATTAACATTGCCGAATTCCTTGAATAAAACGGCCTTTCCTTCCATAACAGGCATGGCAGCGTATGCACCGATATTTCCAAGACCAAGTACCGCACTACCGTCGGATACGACGGCAACGGTGTTGGATTTGATTGTGTATTTGTAAGCAGCCTCCTTGTCCTTAGCAATTACCTTACATGGTTCGGCAACGCCCGGGGTGTATGCGAGGGCAAGATCTTCTCTGGTCTTGATTTCACATTTGGAGGTTGTCTCTAATTTTCCATTCCATTCTTCGTGGAGCATAAGAGCTTTTTCACTGTTTGTCATTTTCATACGACCTTTCTAAAATTGATAATGTGGCTTTTGTATATGTAGGTTCTATGTCAAACCACAAATTTAATCTTAGCATATTTTGATGGGACAGGCAATCTATAATTGTGGTATAAGTGTCTCTAATAATAAATATTTTCTTCTGAAAAAGCTTTGGATGGTTGCCAAAAATCAAAAAAATGATATAATATTATTAGAAACTACTAAAGATTCGCTGAACAACAGACGGATCTTTTTTTATCGGGAGTTGTTATGAGAGAGAGACTTACAGAGAATGATGTAAAGAAGATTGAAGCGGAAATCGAGCATCGTAAGGTTGTGGTTCGGAAGGAAGCTATTGAGGCACTGCAGGAGGCGAGAGCCCAGGGTGACTTAAGCGAGAATTTTGAATACTATGCGGCAAAGCGTGATAAGAACAGAAATGAAAGTCGAATCAATTATCTTGAGAAAATGCTTAAAACTGCCGAAATAATAGATGACAGTTCCAAAGATGATGAGGTGGGACTGAATAATGAAGTGGAGATTTACTTCGAGGATGACGATGAAACGGAGAAGTATAAAATCGTTACCAGCATCCGGGGTAATTCCATCAATGGATTGATCAGTATTGAGTCACCCATTGGAAAGGCAGTCCTTGGACATAAGGTGAACGACCGTGTGTATGTGAAGGTCAATGACACGACAGGGTACTATGTTGTGGTACGTTCCATCAATAAGAATGTGGATGATGCCAATGATTCTATTCGTCAGTACTAGGAAAAATCACCAATTCACGGGCAGATTACATAGTGGCCGCTTAATAAAATTATGAAAAAGTAACAAATTTTAAATTTTTAAAAAAGATTTGTTAATTTTGCTTGAATTCTTGTATAAAAAAGCGTACAATGTAGTTCACGAAAGGAAGGTGTTGCATATGCTTATTTCAGGTTTGGCTAAGATGAAGATGATGTCAAAAGTGAATAGTGGTAGTGCAGTTAAAATGGGTGAGACGAACGTGTATGCAATCCTTGGCAGTACGAAGAAGGGACCAGCTGAGTTTGCAAAGATGGCTGTTGTCAAGGAAGAGGTTAGTGAATCATCCATTCCAATGAGAAAAGTAGTTAATATGCCGGATGATAATTATTTCCTTGGTTACATGGACTACGAAGCAGCCGGGCGCAATTTTGCAGAACTTTTTGATGATTTTTCCGTAGATCGTTTTAATGAGATTATGGAATATCTTGAATTTGAGAAGGGTAAGAAGATTGAGGAGATGTCCTCCGTTGCTTTGCAGAAGATGAAGATAGCGGTTACCCTGTCAAGAAATAGTAGGGTTTATATGTTAGATAATCCATTCAGTGGTATGAACTCAACTGCAAGAGAACAGATGTTGAGAGTAATCTTCTCCTGGGCGATTGCAGCCAATACAATTGCGATTCAGTGTCATAATTTGGATGAGGTTGAACAGATGATTACTTATACCGTTGAACATGGTGGAGATTTGCCGGTTATTTCGGTAACCATGGGTAAGGCCATGAATGAGAGTTTTGCATAAGGTTTTCGTTCCTGGTTATGTTTGGTAAGATCTATGAATAGAAATGCGTAAGTGAAACGAGGGTCATGAGAAGTTCTCATGGCTCTTTTTTACTCGACATCCGGTGTATATTGGTGTAACATTTGGTTATGATAAGTTGTTTTAGGGGGGACTATTATGGCATTTGAAGAGTGGTTTGGAAATCCGGTTGGATTGGTGTTAAATGGCGGAGGCGGAAAGGGCGCGTATCAGATTGGTGCCTTTAAGGCGCTGCGTGAGGCAGGACTTCATGATATGGTAACAGCGGTTGCAGGAACCAGTGTGGGCGCGCTGAATATGTGCCTGTTCAACTACGATGACGGTGAGATTGGCGAAGAGATATGGTCCCATATTACCCCGGAACAATTTGTGGATCCGGAGTTTGGAATGGTTCTGGACGGCAAGGAAGGAATGGTAAGTCGCCAGGGACTGCTGGATATTATTGACGGATATATGGATCTGGATAAGATTCGTAATAATCCTCTGGCGCTTTATGCGACGGTGGCAGAGTATGACGGAGAAGAAGCGGGAAAAGGGGTGGCCCGGTATCTTAAGTTAAACGGATGCAGTAACGAGGAAATTAAGAACATTCTCCTGGCATCTTCCTGTATGCCGTTGATTTATGAACCGGTTAAGATGAATGGATTGACTTATCGGGACGGTGGACTTCTGGATAATCTTCCGATGAAGCCACTTTATGATCTTGGAATTCGTAAGTTTATTGTGGTGCTGCTTTCCAAGGATGCAAAGGTTCCTGTGGAACAGTTCCCGGGAAGTGAATTCTTAATTATTCGTCCATCGAAGGATCTGGGAGATCTGGTGACAGGAACCCTGGATTTTACGGCAAAGAATGCAAAAGTTCGCATGGATCTTGGTTATATGGATGCCTGCAGGGCAATTCGTTATTACAAAGATGAGATTACGAATATTTCAGAAATTGAAGAAATCGAAGTTCGCAGGTTTGATAATCAGCTGCGTGTCGATACCGCCATGGACAGTGCCAATGAGAATATGAATCATCTGAAGGATCTTTTGAAGAAATATGATATATAAAATGTTTGGATTGACGTAGTTAATCTTAAAGAACAAGGTGTTATATGATTTTATTAAATGATTTAAAGTACATTATCGAAATGCAATTGCAAAAATATCCTAAAATGCAGCCACAGGATGCGGTGAAACTGGTGTATCAGCATGTGTACGGAAACGGACATATGGTAAAGGATGCTGCCTCCAGTCTGGATTTTATCAGGAAAGAATACGAGAGTATCCGGTATGCCCATCAGGGAGAGGATTTGTCCCACATTTCATTGGTGGAGAATATTGGAAACTGGTACGCGCGTATGAATCTTCTGGCAGTGAAGGATGAGGAAGAATTGATCAGTCTTAATGATGCTTTTGTCGCATCGGCCGGTTTGGGCGGGGGAAATCAGGAGTACTTCCTTTCCCGGTTATACTTTTTACAGGAGTTGGCAGATAACGGGATGTTTGAATTTGACGGGGAGGACATGCAGGAATATCTTCGTCAATATGAAAAAGATGGTTATCCCCTGGTCAGTCATTCGGTTCGATACAAGGAATTCTATGATCCGGCATATCGTGTCATTGATGCACGCTACATTCGTCTGTTGCCGCTGATTACAAAAATTCGAAAGATGCTTAAGGAAAAGGAACGTGTGGTTCTTGCCATTGATGGACGAGCAGCTTCGGGAAAAACAACGGCAGCAGAACTTCTGGCACTGATATTTGACGCCTCAGTGATTCATATGGATGATTTCTTTTTACCGATGGAGAAACGAACAAGAGAACGTTTTGCAGAGCCGGGGGGAAATATTGACTATGAACGTTTTCGTGATGAGGTGGCTCGATTCATCAAGAAGAAAGAGGATTTTTCATACCGTCGATTTGACTGTTCAATCATGAATTTCAGAGAAAAAATCGATATTCAGCAGAAACCGTTGATGATTATTGAAGGTGCTTATAGTCAGCATATCGAATATCGATCCATCTATGATCTTAAGGTATTTTTTAATATCGATCCGATGACACAAAGAAATCAGATCTATCAGCGAGGTGGTGAGAATGCATTACAAATGTATTCAGAGACTTGGATTCCGCTGGAGGAAAAGTACTTTGAGCACAGCGAAATTAAAGATAAGAGTGATATGGTGATAGAATTTTAAAGGGGATATAAACCTTCCCCCCAGAAGGTCTATATCCCCGATTTTGCGTCACATCATTTCCCCCTTATGCAACGCCGGTAATATAAAGTTTTTGCTCCCTAGCATCGACTGCCGTTTCTTTTTGATACATTTTCTAACCCCAGTTCTTTTGCATTTTCTTTATCTTGATTCATCTTTTCAAGTAAATGAATTATTGCGATTCTATATTGTGGGTTCATTATATTACCGCCTTTCTTTTTGGCTGATTCTAGTCTATAATAAATGATGAAAAGAATAAACGGTTGTTTTGGCGAAATAAGATATCCTATTTTGCTTTTTGTACCGAAATAGATTATAAGGAGACTAAATACTATGGGAAGAAAGTCTACGAAAGAAAATAAGACCATTTATCAATCCTGTCGTGAACAGTCCGAACTTACCAGGGAGGCAGCCGGTGAACAATTGGGATTCATTTCTGCAGACCGCATTGAAAGGATTGAAAGTAAAAAATCAATTCCCCATCCGGAAGAGGTTCTGGCCATGGCGGAGTGTTATAAATCTCCGGATCTTTATAATTATTACTGTTCCCACGAATGCCCTATTGGACAGCAGTACGTTCCGGAGGTTAAGATCAAGGATTTATCCCAGATTGTTCTTGAAATGCTGGCATCCCTCAATAATTTGAATAAGGAGAAGGATCGTCTTATTGAGATTACCGTTGATGGTGAGATTACAGAAGATGAGTACGAAGATTTTATGAAAATCAACGATCAGTTATCCAGAATCTCTTTGGCGGTGGATTCATTAAAGCTTTGGATCCAAAGGACCATCGCTGAAGGAAAGATTGATGGTGAAGCATTGAAAAATACACAGAAATAGAGGATTTTACTTATGAACCAATTGAAAAAAATCTATTGCAGAACATTTCAGTCTGCATTTAAAATCGCAATTCCGTTTCTTCCGTACCGTAAACCGAAAATCGTAAACAGCGTGAAGAAGATTCCGGGAATTGTCCAAAAACATCATTGTGATCACGTGCTTATCGTTACGGATGCAGGGATTGTGAAGCTTGGTTTGACAGAGCGGCTTCAGGAAGCATTGAAAGAGAATGGTATAGCCTATGATATCTATGATAAGACGGTTGCGAACCCGACTACGGATAATGTTGCAGAGGCGTTGGAACTGTATCAGTCCAATCATTGTAATGCAATCATTGGTTTTGGCGGCGGTTCCTCCATGGATTGTGCCAAGGCGCTTGGCGCCCGGGTGGTAAAGCCTAATCAGCCACTTTCCAAGATGGAAGGAATTCTTAAAGTGAACCGGAAACTTCCGCTATTGATTGCAATCCCTACTACGGCCGGTACCGGAAGCGAGACGACCCTTGCCGCGGTTATTACCGATGCTGTGACCCGACACAAATATGCCATCAATGATTTTCCGTTGATTCCGCGATATGCAGTATTGGATCCCAAGGTTACCTTGAGCCTTCCCCTGTTTATTACGGCTACCACAGGAATGGATGCTTTGACCCATGCGGTGGAAGCATTTATCGGAAACTCTACAACCTACGGCACCCGGAAGGATGCATTGATGGCTGTGGAACTCATTTTTCGAAATCTTGACAGGGCTTATCAGGACGGACAGGATCTGGAAGCCCGTGAAAATATGTTAAAAGCCTCCTTCTATGCAGGGTGTGCATTTACCAAATCCTATGTGGGATATGTCCACGCAGTGGCGCACTCCCTGGGTGGCGAATACAATGTGCCCCATGGACTTGCAAACGCTGTCTTGCTGCCATTTGTTCTGGAAGCTTATGGCCCGGTGATACATAAGAAATTACATAAGCTGGCCATTGCTGCAGGAATTGCTACGGAAGAAACACCGGCGGATGCTGCAGCCGATGCCTTTATTCAGGCAATTCGGGATATGAAGAAACGATTCGGTATCGGTGACACCATCGATGGCATTCGCGAGGAAGATATTCCGAAACTTTCCAAATATGCAGATAAAGAAGCAAATCCTCTTTATCCGGTTCCGGTCTTAATGGATGCGGAGGAGTTGTCCGTTTTTTATAGGCTGTTAATGGGAGAGAAGGTTGATTTTAAGACGGGAAAGGTGCAGGAGGACGAACTATGACAGAAGCAGAAATTCAATCCATCGTTGCCCGTCAGCGGGAATTCTTTTTAACCGGGGCTACGCTGGATGTAAATTACAGGATGAATGCGCTGAAAAAGTTAAAAACAGTGATTAAGGATCATCTTGAGGAAATCAATGAGGGGATTCGCAAGGATCTTGGAAAGAGTGCTTCGGAAAGCTATATGTGTGAATCCGGATTAAGTCTTAGCGAAATTACTTATATGTTAAAGCATACGCGTCATTTTGCCAAAGAGAAGAATGTTCCCACTCCTCTGGCGCAGTTTCATTCCAGAAGCTACCGGAAACCATCGCCTTATGGTGTGGTTCTGGTTATGAGTCCGTGGAATTATCCCTTTCTGTTAACCATCGAACCATTAGTAGATGCTATTGCGGCAGGTAATACTGTGGTGCTAAAGCCAAGTGCTTATTCACCTCACACCGGTGCTGTTATTGAGAAAATAGTTCAGGAATGTTTTTCACCGGAATATGTTGCGGTTATTACCGGTGGACGGGCAGAGAATAGTTGTCTCCTTAAGGAACATTTTGATTACATTTTCTTTACCGGAAGTCAGGCCGTGGGCAAGGAAGTTATGCGCCATGCGGCAGAACATCTCACTCCGGTTACCTTGGAACTTGGCGGAAAAAGTCCGTGTATTGTGGAAAAATCCGCCAATATTAAGCTGGCTGCCAGGCGAATTGTTTTTGGAAAATTCTTAAACTGCGGTCAGACCTGTGTTGCACCGGATTACATTTACTGTGACCCCCGGATTAAGGATGAGCTAATCCGGGAGATCAAGAAGCAGATTGAGGTGCAGTACCAACAAGAGCCTCTGAAAAATTCGGATTACGGTAAGATTATTAATGAGAAACATTTTAAGCGTATTCTGGGATTGATCGATGAGACGAAGAAAGTATATGGCGGAAATTCCAATGCCGAAACCTTGCAGATTGAACCTACGGTGATGGACAATGTAACCTTCGAGGATGCAGTGATGCAGGAAGAAATCTTTGGACCACTGCTGCCGGTTCTGACCTATGACAATCTGGATCAGGCTATAGAAAAAATCAATTCCATGGAACATCCCTTAGCATTATATCTGTTTACCTCGGATCCTGCGGTTAAGAAAAAGGTAACTGCCCGGTGCGGGTATGGCGGAGGCTGTATCAATGACACCATTATTCATCTTGCCACCAGCGAAATGGGATTTGGTGGTTTTGGCGAAAGCGGAATGGGATCCTACCACGGAAAGGAAGGATTTAACACCTTCTCACATTACAAGAGCATTGTCGATAAAAAGACATGGCTGGATCTGCCAATGCGCTATCAGCCTTACAAGGCATTCAACGATATGCTGATACGGTTCTTTTTGAAATAAAAATTTAAGGGGCGGTAAAAACAGCCGTGAGAAAGGCATCTGTTCATGAGAATGGACAGATGCCTTTCTTTATGCCAAAGGAAGTGGAGAATAATTCTATCTCATCAAGCAGACCAGAGCCGCTTGGATTCCGGTTTTATATATTTCAAATTTCACTTGACACCCTAATTTAATGATGATATATTATGTTTGTATTAAGTGTACTATTTAAACTAGTACACTTGGTATGAAACATTTACATACATATAGGTGTTTGTTAAACTAATTTTCGATTAAATAAGATAACGTTTGTGTATAATCTTTCGTGGCAATTGCGAGCCGTCGGTACTTAGACGCCGTACTTTGGCGTCTTATGTACCGCTACGAGCGAGCACTTAGTGCAAACGTGCCTCGAAAGATTATACACAAACTTATCATTATAATTTTTAATAGTTTTTCAAATGCCTAATGCATAAGTTAATAAGGAGGGTTATCGATGTTTCAAATTGATGTTATGTCGCGAACCCCTGTGTATGAGCAGCTGATTGACCAGGTGGAGAAGTTTATCCTGGCGGGAGTGTTGGCAGAAGGGGACAAAATGCCATCGGTGCGCTCATTATCCATGGAGCTTTCGGTGAATCCCAATACGATTCAGAAAGCGATATCGGAATTAGATCGAAGGGGAATCATCTATTCCGTTCCGGGGAAAGGGTGTTTTGTGTCAGAAAAAGCGAAGAAAGCGTTGCAGGTTTCGAGGAGGGGAAACTTGAAGGGGCTTAGCGACCAGCTTAGGGAACTGGCGCTGGCGGGAATTTCAAAGGATGAAATCATATCCTGTGTGAATGAAGTTTTCGGTGAGGAGGATAAGAAATGATTAAAGCAGAAAATCTAACGAAAATCTTTGATGATTATAAAGCACTGGATCACATCAGCTGTAGTATACCGGAGGGGTGTATCTATGGACTGGTTGGATCGAATGGTGCCGGTAAATCAACATTCTTGCGTATGATTACGGGGGTCTACCGCCCGGAAGAGGGAAGGGTGACCATTGATGATGCTGAGGTGTACGAGAATCCGGCCATCAAATCGCAGATTGCCTATGTGCCGGATGATTTATTTTTCTTAAATGCATCCAGCATGGATCGAATGGCAGATTTGTACCGTGCCTGTTATCCTAATTTTGATAATAAAAGATATGAAATGTTATCGGAACGATTTCAGCTGGATACCAGAAAGAATCTGGCCACATTTTCCAAGGGTATGAGAAGACAGGCGGCAACGATCCTGGCAATTTCCTGTAAGCCAAAGTACTTGTTCATGGATGAGACTTTTGACGGTCTGGATCCGGTGATGAGAAATCTGGTAAAGAGCCTGATCTGTCAGGATGTGGAGGAGCGGAAGGCAACGGCGATTCTGACATCCCATTCCTTAAGAGAATTGGAGGATACCTGTGATCAGCTGGCACTTCTTCATAAGGGTGGTCTGGTATTTGAAAGTGATATTACCGATCTTAAGACGACACTTTTTAAAGTTCAGGTGGCATTTCAGAGAGATTATGGTAAGGATGAATTTAAGGAACTTGATCTATTGCATTTTGCAAAGCACGGTTCGGTAGCCAATATCATCGTGAGAGGGGATCGGGATATGGTCTTAGATAAGGTGCGGAGAATGAATCCTGTACTTTTAGAAATCCTTCCATTAACGCTGGAAGAAGTCTTTACTTATGAGATGGAAGCATTGGGATATGCCTTTGGTGATGTCCTGATGGAAGATTAGGAGGGGTAATCATGAAGGAATTGAAGAAAAATATTGGCTTTAATGCGCGCCTTTATCTGGATGGATTAAGACAGCTTAAGATCATCGGAATTCTGAGCGCGATCATTATGGCTGTGGCAGCATTTGCTATACCGATGGGAAGGAATATCAGTAATGCACAATATTACCGTTGGCATTATATGGATGAATATTTTTTGAACGGAAATGATTTGGGAAGAGTGGTTTCCTATAACATTTTTTTCTTGAATCCGTTTATTATACTGACTTTCTTAATTCTTGTTCCATTGATGACCATGATGCTTTTTAGTTTTCTGAACCGCAGGAATGCCTGTGACTTCTATCATGGAATTCCGGTGACAAGAGAAACCTTGCTTTTAAGTTACGGGGCATCAATTCTTACATGGAATGTTGCCATTGCGTTGGAAAGTATTGCGGTCACAGGAATTGCAGCAGGAATATTCCGATATGTTACGTTAGAGTGGGGCGAGGTTCCGGTTCTTTTGTGTGCTCTGGTGGCAGCAGATATATTTATGATGGGAGTTTTCATCATATCCATGAGCCTTACGGGAACCCTGGTTACCAATCTTTGTGTGGCAGCCATGATCCTTGTTGTGCCAAGAGCTTTTATTACTTATATACTGGCGGTTGTTACGGAGTCCATATCCGTTATTGATTTCCGGTTTGGCGATACGATTTTTGATGACCGGTTAAATGTAGTGACGAATCTGATCACAGGGGAAATGATCCGTGGCAGGTATCAGGCATGGTCGGATTGGAAAAGTGTTCTGTATACCCTGGTGGTTGGTCTCATCTGGTGCGTAATCGGTATGTATCTTTTCAAAAAGAGAAAGTCCGAGGCGGCCACCCAGGCAGCAATTACGCCAAGACTTCAGGCGGTATTTCGTATTGTGCCGGCGATGTTGATTTCGCTGTTACCGTTATATTATTTTTATAATTATTTCATAGCAAAGAGCGATTTGGTATCGATGGATGAGGAAAGTATCTTTGTCATTGGTTTAATGTATCTCATTGCAGTGATTAGTATTTTTGTCTATGAATTTGTCACAACAAGAAGGTTTAAGAACTTTAAGAGAGCGCTAAAGAGTATTGTCGGATTGGTGGTATACAATGTAGCAATGCTTGCGGTTCTTGGTATAACTTACACGGTGATGTTGAATGACATACCGGGGGCAGAAGATGTAAGATCTCTTCAAATTGAAGGAATTGACGGTCATTTTCAAAACTTTAGTTCCGACAATCAGACCTTTTGTTATGTGGCAAACCACCTTGGTGATGTAACGATAACCACGGAGGAAATAAAGCAGTTAATCTTGTCTGAACTGGAACGGAATGTAGAGTGCCAGAAGCGTGGAAATAGTGATAGTTCAATGCATGCATATTACAATGATAAGGAGTGGCGCTTCAGCCACATCTGGGTAAGCCTTGAATGTAAGGGTGGAACTAAAGTCCGATACATTGCTTTAAGTAAGGAAGCTTCACAGAAACTTATAGAGTTATTGTCCAAGGAAGAAGCTGTGCGGAGTCTGGTGTATAATCCTCTTCCTACAGAGGAGTTTGATTTTGTTTCCGATCAGTTAAGCGAAGAGGATCAGTATAAGATTTATAGTACTTATATGAAGGAACTTGGAAAGCTGACTTTTGAGGATGCATTTCTGGAATCCATCGGCGATGTGGATTATAATCAGATTATCACTTCAATCTGGATGCGGGCAAAAGACGGTGAAGGATATCGTTTAACATTGACACCGAACTTTGCTGAAACGGTGAAGATTTATTGTGATCAAAACAATGAGAAGGATACGAAGGGAGAAAATCCGGTGGAGGAATTCCTCCGAAATTACCGTCAGGATAAAGCGCTTGTGTGTGATGGCTATGTGGAGCGAGGCGGGGTCATTAGAATGACGACATATCATCCGGAGGATGATATGGATAAGGTGATATGTTCGACTTATTATGATATTTACGGCGCTGAAGACGGCTCGCTTAACGTGAATAAAGATTTCACTGAAAATGGTGAAAAGGTATTAGAACAGATTGGAGAAAATCTGGCAAAGTGTGATGATCAGACATTTGATACTTCAAAGCCCTATGTTGAAGTGACCTTTACCTTCTATGAGAATACGTTAAATCAGGATGGAAAGTATGAGAATGAAGATCGGATACGGACCCATTTCTACAATGTTGACGAAGAAACCATGGAACTTCTCTGGAAATTGGGAGGATATTCAGAAAAGTATTCCTATGATGGACCAACTGCTGAAGTTTATGGTATAGATTAGTTGCAGATGAACAAAAAAGTTCCGTAAGGGGAATTGCCTTACGGAACTTTTTTGATGTTTAAGTTGTAATATTTTACGGATCTATAATAGACAACAGTATTTTGCTGATGGTCAGCAGATAATTCTTATCGGATTCGCTCCAGCGGATGGCATGGTTGAATATATCGTAGAAGAAAGTGACATAAGAACCATTCTTCAGCGGGAGACGGAATATTGCCATGGACACAATGCTGCAGGCAAGTGTGGCAGCAGTCAGATCCTTATGGATACATTCGAGACTTGACATATTACCCACGATCAAAGCGTTGTTGGAATTAAATTTCTTTACAAAGCTTTCGTCATTCAGGTAGGGCTCAACCTCCGGAAGTTTCTTGTAGGTGTTGGTATGACATAGAAGCTTTGGCTCATCGCCGGCATAGATTCGAATGCCATCGAGTTCAAAATTACTACAAATTTCATTCAACACATCCATATCAATTTCGGGAGCTTTTGCAAAGAGCTTAATAATGGCATCTCCTACAAAAGAACCAAGAAATTCGGCTTTTTCCAATGGGTTGAAAGCATTGCGCAAAGCCTTTGCATTCTCTTCCACGGCACCGTGCTTAGCCTCATCATAAATAATAAACCGGTTCTTTCCTTTGTTCTTGGCGATGTATAAACATTTGTCCGATTTCTTAAATAATTCCTCGTAAGTGGAACCATCATCCGGGGTCAGACTGACACCGATGGAAAGTGTGACGCGGAAATCGGGAATCACACCCTCGTAAGCGTAGAGTAATTCCTTGCGCATAGCGGTCAGAACAGTGCGAAGCGTTTCTTCGTCGTTGATACCGGTGGTAAATATATAGAATTCATCCCCACCGAAACGACCGCAGATGCCACGACCGTTTAAGAAGGTACTGATGATGTTCGCAACCTTCAGGATAACCTCATCACCGAAAAGATGACCATAGATATCATTGATATCCTTGAAATTATCAATATCGATAATAATCATATAATGCTTCGTACCATCATGGAACTTCAGAATATCCTTGGTATATTCCTGGCATGCCCGCTTGTTTAAAAGGCGGGTGGCAGGATCACGGCCTTCCTCGGTAGAATAGTAAGGTGCACTGTTTTGCTCCTGTGCATTGATTGGGCGGATCACACCCACTACGTAAGGATTCTTGTTGATTTTATATATAACTTTCGCGGTAATCTGACAGTAATTATCCTCGGAATTATTATCAATGAACGGCATATTTAACTTGCAATTAAAATCATCCTTGGCTCCCTTGACCTGACGGTAGAATTCCTTAAAATCAGCAAGATCCTCTTCGGATTTATAGGTATCCTCCGCGAGCTTATAGAAATCCTCAATATTACATTTTATATACGGAGTGGATTTACTGCCAAGGTAGATAAAGATACAGAAACTTCCTGTCTCGGCATCATAATCAAAAAGAAAATCATGGTACACGGAAAGGAAAGAACGATACTTGTTCAATTCATTTAAAAACTGAATATGAGCGTTCTCAATGGAAGTGATGTTGTATAGATGTAACCGGAGTACCGGTTCGTTTTCAAGTGTATTACCCTGGTTTTCGATGATGACATCAACCAGATGGTAATCACCCCGAAAATCGTGAAGCATCGTCACCAGACGTCGAGATTCGCCAAGGGAAAGATTCCTGCACGCCTCGCGGAATTCCTCCTGATAATCTGCATGAACCATATCTAACAGATTGATTCCGATCTGCTTTCCTGCAAAGAGATAGAAAAATTCATCGGCAAGCATAACAAGGAATGTTTCATCAATGGAAATGTTACTGAAACTCATTTTGCTGTTCAGTTTTATCGTTGATTCCGGCGCTCTCATTTGAATTATATCTCCTTGAGTTTAATTAAAAATAGTATACCAAATTCTAAGATGTTTGTAAATTGAAAATGTGAAGTTTACATTGACAAATTGTGGCGGAGAGGCTATAATTCAAACATTAAATGCAGTGAAGGGAACAAGTACCTTAAAGTTGGAATCACAGAAAGTTGCCGGTGGATGAGAGGCGCGAGAAAGATTTTATGGGAATACCTCCCGGAGCAGTCGGTGGAACGGTATATCCAAGTACATTAGAACGGAAGGACACACGTTATCGTGTCAAGGGTATTAGAGTACCTGATGAGGCTGATGGTGTGAACTATCAGTGAATAAAGGTGGTAACACGGGAATATGACTCTCGTCCTTTAGGGAAACTTTCGTTTCTTACTTAAGGACGGGAGTTTTTTGCAAATGTCGAAATGTGTATCTGAAAAAAGAGGAAAGAAGGAAAAGACAATGACGATTTATGACGAGCTGGTTGCCAGAGGTTTGATTGCCCAGGTAACGGATGAAGAAGAAATCAAGGAATTAGTGAATAACGGAAAGGCTGTATTTTATATTGGATTTGACCCGACGGCAGACAGCCTTCATGTAGGACATTTCATGGCATTGTGTCTGATGAAGAGACTTCAGATGGCAGGAAATAAGCCGATTGCATTAATCGGAGGCGGTACGGCGATGATTGGCGATCCATCGGGTCGTACGGACATGAGACAGATGATGACGGTGGAAACCATTCAGCATAACTGTGAGTGTTTTAAAGAGCAGATGAGTAAGTTTATTGATTTTTCCGATGGAAAGGCACTGATGGTAAATAATGCGGACTGGTTGATGGATCTGAATTATGTTGAGGTTCTCCGTGAGGTTGGCCCACATTTTAGTGTCAACCGAATGCTGACTGCAGAATGCTACAAGCAGAGAATGGAGAGAGGTTTAAGCTTCTTGGAGTTCAACTACATGATTATGCAGAGTTACGACTTCTATGCATTGTTCCGGAAATACGGCTGTAACATGCAGTTCGGTGGTGATGACCAGTGGAGCAACATGCTGGGTGGTACGGAACTTATCCGCCGTAAGCTGGGGAAGGATGCCTATGCCATGACCATTAATCTTCTCCTTAATTCCGAAGGAAAGAAGATGGGTAAGACACAGTCCGGTGCGGTATGGCTTGATCCGAAGAAGACTTCTCCGTATGATTTTTACCAGTACTGGAGAAACGTGGATGATGCGGATGTTATTAAATGCTTAAAGATGCTTACATTCCTTCCGTTAGAGGAAATCGAGAAGATGGAAGCATGGGAAGGAAGTCAGTTAAATACAGCCAAGGAAATTCTTGCATTTGAACTGACAAAGCTGGTTCACGGGGAAGAAGAAGCAACTAAGGCACAGGAAGCGGCAAGGGCAGTATTCGGAAGCGGTAATGCAGAGAACATGCCGAAAGCGGTGCTTGAAGCTTCTGATTTTACCGACGGCGTAATTGATATTATTTCCGTGCTTGTAAAGGCAGAACTTGTTCCGACACGCTCCGAGGGAAGAAGAGCCGTGGAGCAGGGCGGTGTGTCCGTGGACGGAGAAAAGGTGACGGATTTTAGAAAGACGTATACAGCGGCGGACTTTGGAGAAGGTCTTGTGTTTAAGAAGGGTAAGAAGGCATTTAAGAAGGTCGTAACAGAATAATCGGTGTAAAGATGGTGCCCCTTATCGTGATATGGTCGTTTGATAAACATATCATGGTAAGGGGCTTTTTTTAGAATTTTTTTGATTTTTAACTCCGAGAGACAGAAGGATTTTAGTCTAATGAGTGTAAGACGTTTTACAAGAGAGATTTGGAGGAGAGAGGGTGTTGGAATTAATGGAAATGGACAGGAAGGATGGCTTGAATTATGAAGAGATGATTGCCGGGCTGTATCGGGAGTATGCTACGGGAATCCTTAGGATGTGTTATCTGTATCTGGGGGATTACCAGCTGGCGGAGGATGCGATGCAGGAAACTTTTGTCAAGGTGTTCCGGCATTATGAAAAATTTCATGGGGAAAGTGAAGTTAAGACATGGATTACAAGGATTGCCATTAATTGCTGCAAGGACTTTCTGGCAGAGCTTAAGACGAAGCATTCGTTATTCATGTCAGATGAGGAATGTAAGATACAGCTTGGGGAGAAAAGTGAAAACAGGGATAAGTCTGCTTATTCCGTGACAGAGGACCGAATGGTGCTTTCCCATGCCATAGGAAAGCTTGAGGATAAATACCGGGAGGTGGTGGTGCTTTTCTATTATCAGGAATTATCAACGAAGGAAATCGCACAGATTACCAATATTCCAAGGACAACCGTGGAATTCCGGTTAAAAAGGGCGAGGGAGATTTTAAAGAATGATTTGAGAGGAGCGAGGTTTGATGGAAAACTGGAAGAATCGGCAGGATATTAAAAAGAGGTTGGACGGGGAACTCTCCGGGATGGTGGCAGGAGAAGGAAAATTAGAAGAGATTTTAATCTGTGCAGGGATGGATATATTTGAAGAAACACAGTCCGCAGAAAGGGGAGCGAGGACAGTGCCAAGGGGAACGAAGAAAAATAAAAGTCTGAAAAGGGCTGTAAAGGTGGCCGTCATTGCGGCTGCACTTGCGGTAGTTTCGGTGGGGAGTGTATTCGGATATGAATATTTTAAAAGGCTGTATCAGCACGTGCAATTTGAAAAGTATGAGGATCATCTGAATCAGGCAGATTGTAATGCACCGGTATATAATGTGGAGGATTCAAAGCAATCGGAAAATGTGGTGACCAATGCAGACAATCTGGTGGTGGAATGGGGAAAATACGCCACAAATGGTCATGAGCTTTATGTGAGTGCAACCATCAAATCAAAGGATGGTTCACCGATTCTTAAGGAAGATGAAAACCATGTTCCGATTACCACAAATGCCAAAATCAGCACCATCTCGGTAACAATGGATGGAGAAACAAAAAAATTCTTGGCGGAACGAAGATATGGTGAGGATGACACGACCCTGGTTGTGGGTGCCGTGAAGGATGATCGTGGTAATGAAAGTAATCAGACAAAGAGCGGTGTGGCCTGCACGGCGGTTCCGGTTTCGGTGGCAGATGATTTAAGCGGCATTACCTTTGAAATCCAATATAGTAATT
>JBJEJH010000057.1:35997-64370 GCA_051877855.1 Lachnospiraceae bacterium
GTTTCGGTGGCAGATGATTTAAGCGGCATTACCTTTGAAATCCAATATAGTAATTATGATGTGGATCTGGAAGGAAAGGAAATTGAATTTGCACTGGAGAATCCAATGATAAAATATCAGGATTTTGAGGATATCGGTGTGCAGATGACTGTGGCAGATTTACTGACGGGAAAAACACCGGGAGAAGATAAGATTTATTTTTCGGAAAAATATCCAAAATGTTATATAGAGGATTTCGGATTTACCAAAGAAGAGGGATTTTATGATGCTTCCGACTATTTTTTCATGACGATAGCATGTGATGAGGCGTCGAAGGAAGACATGAAGAAGCTTGTATTGCAGAATGTGATTACCGGTCTGTGGTCTCAATATGAAACGGCAGAGCTTGAGGACGGAAGAATTCAGGTGAAATATGCTGCAACGTTGGATGCCGCATATGATGACATTACCCATGGTGCATGTGAACCCATCGATACAACATGGGAGCATCTGGAAAAATTAAAATTAAAGATAAAAAAGCAGGAGGCGGCAGAACAGACCATGCTGGCAGAAGGAACGTGGAGTACAGCATTTTTACTGGAGGCAGAAGTAGTAAAAATCGATGAATTCTATGAGGTTTCAGTTCCGGCAGTGGATAATAAGACAAGTCCTTTTACCATTAATCATATCAAATTAGATGCATTGGAACTCATCTTGACCGGCATGACAAAAGAAGACCATGATTTTATGCAGTTTGGATTTGGTACACCATATAATCCGGTATGTACGCTTAAGGATGGAACCACAATTACATTAAAATTCGGTGGCGGCGGAGGAAATTCCAACACCGGATGGGCTCAATACCGATATACGTTCCCGAGTGTTGTGGCACCGGAAAATATTGAAAAGATTGAATGGCATGGGATAACGATTTGGGAGACTTCTATGCCGTAATATGGGTTGAATGTGCGGGGACGCCCTTTACCATGGTGAAGGGCGTTCTTTTTTGTCTTGCAAAAATTTTGTTTATAAAAATAAACAATTCGCATTGTATAAACTGATTGACAATTATGCCCACTATGATATAATAAGCTCAATTAATTTATCTAAATAAATTTAACTAAATTAATTTAGACAGAAATTAATACACAAAATACAAAACAAATTGGAGGATTTAAAATCATGTCTTTTGAGAAGGTAAAGGAAATTATCGTTGAAACAATTAACTGTGGTGCTGAGGAAGTTACTCTTGAAGCTAATTTAAAGGAGGATTTAAATGTAGATTCTCTTGATGCAGTAGAACTTAACATGGCATTGGAAGAGGCTTTCAATGTTACAATTTCAGATGAAGAACTGTCAGCATTTGTAACGGTTAAGGACATTGTTGATTATATTGATGCACATATTGCTTAATGAGGGAAAATATGAACATGAAAGATATTTATACATTCATGGAGAAGGCTGAGAATTCATCTTTCGATGAAATCAGTGTCGAGATGGATGGAGTGAAGATTTCATTGAAGAAAAATGCGCCTGCACCGGTTGCACAGACATTCATGCCGGCGCCGATGCCTGTGATGGCACCGATGGCCGGAGCAATGGCTGATGCAGCAAACGCAATGGGAGTAAATCCACAGGCGGCAGTAAAGCAGGAAACAAGCAGTGGCAGTAATAGTAACGCGGTAACCGATGATTCGGTTGTTGCTGTGAAAGCACCGTTTGTTGGTACATTTTATCGCGCTGCTTCTCCGGAAGATAAGCCTTTCGTTATGGTTGGTCAGGAAGTGAAGAAGGGCGATGTAGTGGGTATCATTGAGGCTATGAAGCTGATGAATGAGATTACCGCTACAGAAGATGGTGTTGTGGAATCCATCGAGGTCGAAGACGGCACGATGGTGGAATACAATCAGAATCTTGTATTAATTAAGAAAGTAAGATAATTGCCGGGAGAGTTGAGTATGTTTAAGAGAGTATTAATTGCAAATCGTGGCGAGATCGCACTTCGCTTGATCCGCTGTCTTCGCGAAATGGATATTGAGACCGTTGCGGTGTACTCCACAGCGGATGAACAATCTCTTCCGGTCATGATGGCAACCTATGCGGTCTGCATCGGACCTGCAAAATCAACAGAGAGTTACCTGAATCAGGATGCACTGATTGAAACTGCTCTGAAGATGAATTGCGATGCGATTCATCCGGGTTACGGATTCCTTTCGGAAAATGCAGACTTTGCAAAGCGTTGTGAAGAGTATGGAATATGTTTTATCGGCCCATCGGCTGAGATTATCAGCAACATGGGTGATAAGCAGTCGGCAAGAAAGCTGATGATTGAAAATGATGTTCCTGTGGTTCCGGGATCGAAGGATCTGGTAAGAACCGTACAGGAGGCAAAGGAAGTAGCGTCAGAGATTGGCTATCCGGTTCTGATTAAGGCGTCCGCAGGTGGCGGTGGTAAGGGAATGCGTAAGGCATTTGATGAAGAAGAACTGGTTAAGGCTTATGAAACCGCGAAGGCGGAGGCAAAAGCTGCGTTTGCCAATGATGATATGTATATTGAAAAGTTAGTGGTAAACCCACATCATATTGAGTTTCAGATTCTGGGGGATCACTTTGGTAATATTATCTATCTGGGAGAGCGTGATTGCTCGATTCAGAGAAGAAACCAGAAATTATTGGAGGAATCTCCATCCTGGGTGCTGTCGGATGAACTTCGTAAGAAGATGGGAGAGGCTGCTGTTAAGGCGGCTAAGGCTGCAGGTTATAACAGTGCGGGAACCGTGGAGTTCGTATTAGACGACCGGGAAAACTTTTATTTTATTGAAATGAATACCCGAATTCAGGTAGAGCATCCGGTGACCGAAATGATTACAGGAATTGATCTTATAAGAGAGCAGATTCGTGTGGCAGCGGGAATGAAGCTTTCTCTTACACAGGAAGATGTGGTGCTTCACGGTCATGCAATTGAGTGTCGAATCAATGCGGAAACCACCGGTAAGATTTCTTACCTGCATTTCCCGGCGGGATTTGACGTGCGTGTGGACAGTCATCTCTACAGTGGATACGAAGTTAGTCCTTACTATGATTCCATGGTGGGCAAGATTATCGTTCACGGTAACACGAGATTGGAAGCAATCCGCAGAATGCGTCGTGCATTGGAGGAGCTGATTGTTGACGGCATTAAGACCAATGCTGATTTTATGCACCTTTTGACCTATCATCCTGAATTTATTAAGGGTAATTATAATACATCCTTTTGGGAAAAGAACAGTGAGACCATCCAGGGATGGTTAGAGGAAGGAAAGAAACATGGCGATTCATGATTTGTTTGTACGCAAGAGAAAGAATCTTAATTCACTTCTCCTGCTGCGTAAAAATGAGACTGTAGAAGAAACCATCGAGTGTCCGAAGTGCCATACGAAAATTCAGGTAAAATCCATGGCAAAGCGTCTTTGGGTTTGTCCGGATTGTAATTATTATTTCCCTCTGGGCGCACGGGAACGTATCTACATGATTGCGGATGAGAAGACTTACAAGGAACATTCCAAGGGTCTTAGGACAAAGAATCCACTGAATTTTCCGGATTATGAAAGTAAGCTTTCGGCCAATCGTGCAAAGACAGGAAATGATGATGCAATTACTACCGGAGTATGCAGAATTAACGGTATTGCGGTAGCGATGGGTGTGTTGGACAGCAAGTTTTTAATGGGCAGTATGGGAACCGTTGTCGGGGAGCGCATCGCAAGACTTTGTGAATATGCGATGAAGAGGAAGCTTCCGCTGATTCTTTTTGCAGCCAGCGGCGGAGCAAGAATGCAGGAGGGAATGTTCTCTCTGATGCAGATGGCAAAGACCGGTGCGGCAGTGGAACGCTTTAAGGATCAGGGAGGACTATTTATCTCCGTTTTGACCAATCCCACAACCGGAGGCGTCAGTGCAAGTTTTGCGAATCTCGGTGATATTATTATTGCTGAGCCGGATGCGTTGATCTGTTTTGCAGGTCCTCGTGTCATCGAGCAGACGATTGGGGAAAAACTTCCTGACGGATTCCAGAAATCAGAATTTTTATTAGAGCATGGAATGATTGATATGGTGGTGGAGCGTAATGAGATGAAGGAAACCCTGTATCGTATTCTGAAAATGCATCAGAAGGTAAATTGATATGGCAGAGAAAAAGAAAATCACACCATACGAAAGAGTACAGCTTGCAAGAAGCAAGGACAGAGACTCGATAACAGATTATATTGATCATCTGATGGATGATTTTATTGAATTAAAGGGCGACCGTTTACTTCGTGAGGACAACAGTATACTCGGTGGTATCGGTATATTTGAGGGAATTCCGGTGACGGTAATCGGACATCGCAAAGGAAAGACCACCCAGGAGAACGTGGAATGCAATTTTGGTATGACTTCTCCGGAGGGGTATCGTAAAGCCCTGCGTCTGATGAAACAGGCGGAGAAGTTTCATCGCCCGATTATTACATTTATTGATACGCCGGGAGCTTACCCGGGTCTGGAGGCAGAGGAACATGGTCAGGCCAACGCTATTGCAGAAAATATAGCGAAAATGTCCACGTTAAAGGTTCCGGTCATCGCAATTGTAACCGGTGAGGGAAGCAGTGGCGGTGCGTTGGCAATCGGTGTTGCAGACAGTGTATGGATGCTTGAAAACTCTGTTTACTCCATTCTTAGTCCGGAGGGATTTGCTTCGATTCTGTGGAAGGACGCCAAGAGAGCCCAGGAAGCTTGTGACATTATGAAGATTACCCCGGAGGATCTTTTGGAATATGGTTTTATCGATGGAATTATTCCGGAGGGAAAACAGTGTATCCGAAATATCCGCAGGGTTTTATTAAGTGAATTGAAACGATTGATGGCAATGAAAGAAAGCACATTGGTGAATAACCGTTATAAGAAGTATCGTGGTATCGATGGTGCTTATGTGCCGGAAAGAGGTTAGATGTGACAGAAGAAAATAACAATTACGGAATTCATTTTCTGGCAACAGGAAGAGCACTTCCGAAGAAAATAGTTACCAACGACGAACTGAGCCGGACAGTGGATACTTCCGATGAATGGATCCGAACCAGAACCGGTATCGGACAGAGATACCTCTGTGAGGAGGAAAGCTGTATGACGCTGGCCATTGAGGCGGCAAAGAAGGCACTGGAGAAGGCGCAGAGCGTGAAGAAAGATATTCTTTCGGATATCGGTGCGGTGGTGGTTGCGACTGCTACATCGGATTATGCATTTCCATCCATGGGGTGTATGGTCAAGGAAGCACTGGGGTTAGAGGATGATGTGATGGCATTTGACATCAGCGCAGCCTGTTCCGGATTTCTGTATGGTCTGGAGGTACTCCGGGGACTTCTGGTTACCGGAAAGAAGAAATATGGTCTTCTTATCGGAAGCGAGCAGATGTCGAGAATCACGGATTTCACCGATCGTTCAACCTGTGTATTGTTTGGTGATGGCGCAGGAGCTGCCATTATCGGTCTTGACAGAAGTGAGTATGCACACAGAGCATGGTCCAGAGGCAATGATGAGGTGCTTTGCTGTGCAGGTCCGGGGCCGGAACCTTCCGCGATTCATATGGAGGGAAATCAGGTATTTAAATTCGCTGTGAATGCCATCGCACAGGGCGTAGAAACCATCCTCAAAGACAAAGAACTTACCATGGATCAGATTGACTATGTGGTATGTCATCAGGCCAATGAGCGAATTATAGATCATGTAAGAAAGAAATATCCGGGATGTGAGGAGAAGTTCTATAAGAATATTGAGAGATATGCCAATACTTCTGCAGCAAGCATTCCTATTGCATTGGATGAAATGTTTGAGAAGAACATTTTAAAGGAAGGTATGAAAATCATCTGTGTAGGATTTGGCGCGGGACTTACCTGGAGCAGTGCGTTATTGACGATTTAAACAGCATGGATATGTAGTGACAGATGTTGAGTTTGTATTTTAAATGCTGCGATAAGCAGCGATAGGATAAGGAGAATCATGATGAAGTTAAATGAAATGTTAGGAATCAAATATCCATTTATTCAGGGCGGTATGGCCAATATTGCAACCGGTGAATTTGCAGCAGCGGTAAGTAATGCAGGTGGTCTCGGTCTTATTGGTGCAGGCGGAATGAATGCAGAAATGCTTCGGGATAACATTCGCCGCTGCAAGGAACTGACCAAGGAGAAGTTTGGTGTAAATATCATGTTGATGAATCCTGAGGCGGATAAGATGGCAGAGGTCATCGTAGAAGAGGGTGTTAAGATTGTTACCACAGGTGCAGGAAGCCCAAGCAAGTATATGCAGATGTGGAAAGAAGCAGGAATCTTTGTTATGCCGGTGGTTTCCAGTGCAATCCTGGCAAAGAAGATGGAGAAGGATGGCGCAGATGCCATTATCGCTGAAGGTACAGAGAGTGGCGGACACGTTGGTGAGATGACTACCATGACACTGGTTCCGCAGGTGATTGATGCGGTGAACATTCCGGTTATCGCAGCAGGTGGTATCGCGGATGGAAGACAGCTTGCAGCAGCATTTGCTTTGGGCGCTGTGGGTGTTCAGCTTGGAACGTGTCTTCTGGTTTCTGAGGAGTGTCCGATTCATGCAGCATACAAGGAAGCAGTATTAAAGGCAAAGGATAATGACACCATCGTAACCGGCCGTATTGCCGGTACACCGGTACGTATCTTAAAAAATGCCATGGCGAGAGAGTATGTGAAGCAGGAGAAGGCCGGCGCAGACAAGATGGAATTGGAAAAGTTTACCCTGGGTTCTCTTCGTCGTGCGGTATTCGAGGGTGATGTTAAGACAGGATCACTGATGGCAGGTCAGGTTTCGGGACAGCTGAATGAGATTCGTCCTATTGCAGCTATTTTTGAAGATCTTTATGAGGGATACAAGAAGGTTGTTGCAGATCTTAAGTAAGAGACTTGAGCTGTATTTTAAATTCAATGGGTGGTCTTTGATAGGAGCAGAGAATGAAAATTAATTTTAAAGAATTGCAGGTGCCAATCATTCAGGGCGGAATGGGTGTAGGTGTATCCTTATCCGGTCTTGCCGGTGCAGTGGCACATGAGGGCGGAATGGGCGTGATCAGTTCGGTAAATGCAGGATATCGGGAAGATGACTTCGAAAGAAATCCTAAAGAAGCGAACCTTCGTGCTCTTCGCAATGAGATATTGCGTGCAAAAGAGAAAGCGCAGGGTCATGGTTTAGTTGCGGTTAATATCATGACCGCTGTCACGAACTATGAAGAAACCTGTAAGTGCGCAGTAGAGGCCGGCGCAGATGCCATTATTTCGGGTGCGGGTCTTCCGCTTCGTCTTCCGGAATTTACCAAGGGAACCGATACTTTATTTGCACCGATTGTATCCAGCCGGAAAGCAGCTGCACTGCTTTGCAGGAACTATCAGAAAAAGTATGATGTGGTCCCGGACTTTATTGTGATTGAGGGGCATATGGCAGGAGGACATCTGGGTTTCTCACCGGAGGAATTACGTGAGAATACTTATAAGGAAAATGATGAAATCCTGGCAGAAGTGTTAGAAGCCATTAAGCCTTTTGAAGAGCAATATGGTCGAAAGATACCGGTGTTTGTGGCAGGTGGCGTATTTGATGGTAAGGATATGGCACATTTTACGAAGCTGGGTGCTGCCGGTGTCCAGATGGCAACCAGATTTATTGCCACCGAGGAGTGCGATGCATCTTTAGGTTTCAAACAGGCCATCGTTAATGCCGCTAAGGAAGATATCATTATTATTGAAAGTCCGGTGGGGATGCCGGCGAGAGCGATAAACAGCCCGCTTTTAAAGCGGTTAAAGAATGGTGAAAAATTCCCGGCGCTCCGTTGTAATAACTGTCTTACAGCTTGTAAGAAGGGTAATCTTACACCGTACTGTATCAGTCGTGCTTTGATTGAAGCACTCAAGGGAAATTGGGAAGACGGTTTGTTTTTCTGTGGTGAAAATGCCCACCGCGTGGATCGCATTACTACTGTAAAAGAATTGATGGATGAGCTGGTTATTGAATGGAGGAACAATCAATGAAATTAGTATTTATGTATGCCGGTCAGGGAAGTCAGAAGGCCGGAATGGGAAAAGATCTGTATGAGGAGTTTGCTCAGTACCGTGAAATTGCAGATTCAGAGAAGATTTCTTCCAAGTATCTTGAGTTGATGCATGAGGGCACACTGGAAGAATTATCAAAGACGGAAAATACACAGCCATGTATGTCTATTTTTGCGGCGGGTGTGACGAACGTATTGAAGAAGCATGGTATTACTCCGGATGCAGCCTGCGGACTGAGTCTTGGTGAGTATGGCGCATTGTATGCGGCAGGCGTGATGGATGCAGATACCTATATCAATCTTACCGCATTCCGTGGTCAGAAAATGATGGAGGCTGCCAAGGGACATGTGTGCAGTATGAGTGCGATTATGGGCATGGAGGCTGCGGTTGTAGAGGAAGCCTGTGAAGCATGTAAAGATTATGGATTTGTTACTCTGGCGAATTATAACTGTGCGGGTCAGTATGTAATCTGTGGTGATGAGAAGGCTGTGGCGGCTACGGAAGAGTACCTGAAAGAAAAGGGTGCCAGAAGATGTGTCCGTTTAAATGTCAGCGGACCATTCCATACCAAGTATATGAAACCTGCAGGAGATGCATTGCGGGAGAAATTCAAGGAATTGGATCTTAAGCGTCCGAATATTCCTGTGGTGATGAATGTTACCGGTGATTTTCTTAAGGAAGATGAAGAGGTGGCTACACTTCTGGAAAAACAGGTTCAGAACAGTGTTCATTTTGAAGAGTCCATTACGAGACTTTTGAATGAAGGTGCCGATGTGTTTGTGGAGATCGGTCCGGGAAGCACTTTGTCCGGTTTCTTAAAGAAGACGGCGAAAGCATTGGAAAAGGAAATCACTGTTTATAATATTGAAACTGCAGAAAGTTTACATAAAATTATTGACGAAGGAGTATTGATCAATGGATAACAGAAAAGTTGCATTGGTAACCGGTGGTAGCCGGGGCATTGGCCGTGCAGTGTGTGTACGCCTTGCTAAGATGGGAATGAATGTAGTATTCAACTACAATGCAGGACAGGCTGCGGCAGAAGAGACCGTTGCGCTTTGCAAAGAGCAGGGTGTAGAAGCCTGGGCAGTGCAGGCGGATGTCAGTAAGTCACAGGAATGTGGTGAGCTGGTAAAGAAAGCCGTGGAACTGGGCGGAAGAATTGATGTCTTAGTCAATAATGCAGGTATTACAAGAGACAATCTGATTGTCCGTATGTCGGATGAGGATCTTGATGCAGTGGTTAATGTGAATCTTAAGGGAAGCTTTTATATGATGCGCGAAGTATCAAAACTTATGTTAAAGCAGCGCAGTGGTCACATTATCAACATTAGCAGTATTGTTGGTGTGATGGGAAATGCAGGTCAGGTCAACTATGCGGCTACCAAGGCGGCAGTGATCGGGATGACGAAGTCTCTTGCAAGAGAGCTTGCCTCAAGAAAAATCACGGTCAATGCGGTGGCACCGGGTATGATTGAGACGGATATGACCGGTGCGATGCCGGAGGCTGCCAAGGAGAAGATGGAAGCAAGTATTCCATTTGGCAAGATGGGTCAGGCAGAGGATATTGCCAATGCGGTGGCATTCCTTGCCGGTGATGAGAGCAGTTATATTACAGGACAGGTTCTTTGTGTAGACGGAGGTATGGCAATATGAGAAGAGTAGTAGTTACCGGTGTTGGTGCGGTTACACCTATTGGAAATAATGTTAAGGATATGTGGCAGTCGGTTCAGGAAGGAAAGTGTGGTATTGCACCAATTACTTTATATGATACAACGGATCGCAAGGTTACCCTGGCAGGTGAAGTGAAGAACTTTGAACCGGAGAATGTGATTGATAAGAGAGATCTTCGTAAAATGGATCGTTTCACACAGTTTGCAATGGTTGCTGCAAAGGAAGCGATGGAGGACTGTGGTCTGAATCTTGAAGAGACGGATCTTGACCGTTGCGGAGTGATTGTTTCCAGCGGTATCGGCGGACTGGGAACCATTCAGGAGGAAGATACCAAGGGATATGAGAAGGGTTATGATCGTGTATCTCCATACTTTATCCCAATGGCTATTTCCAATATGGCAGCAGGTCAGATTGCCATTGCTTATGGTTTCCACGGAATGTGTACCTGTGTGGTTACTGCATGTGCAAGCGGAACGAATGCAATCGGTGATGCATTCCACCATATTCGTGACGGATACAGTGATGTAATGTTATGCGGCGGTACAGAGGCAAGTATTACTTCTCTCGGTATCGGTGGATTTACTTCTCTTAAGGCGTTAAATACAGCAACGGATCCGAATCGTGCATCCATTCCTTTTGATAAGGAAAGAGGTGGTTTTGTCATGGGTGAAGGTGCCGGTATGCTGGTTCTTGAGGAGTATGAGCATGCGAAGAAGCGTGGCGCACACATTTACTGTGAGGTAGCAGGTTACGGTGCAAACTGTGATGCCCATCATATTACAGCACCTGTGGAGGACGGAAGTGTAGCTGCAAAGTGTTTCAAGAAGGCCCTTGCGGATGGAAATGTTGATGCAGAGAAGATTGATTATATCAATGCACATGGTACATCAACTCATTTGAATGACCTTTGTGAGACCAATGCGATTAAGGCTGCTTTTGGAGATCATGCAAGAAAGTTGAAGGTGAGCTCAACGAAGTCCATGACAGGTCATTTGCTGGGTGCAAGTGGTGCCGTGGAAGGCATTATTACGGCCCTTAGTGTTGCGAATGACTTTATTCCGGCAACAATCAATTATCAGGTTCCGGATGAGGAATGTGATCTTGACATCGTGCCGAACACCGGACGTAAGGAAACGGTAACTTATGCAATGTCCAACTCCTTAGGATTCGGTGGACACAATGCAACGGTTGTATTTAAGAAAGTAGAGGCATAATAATGGAACTTAATTCAAATGAAATTCAGAAGATTTTACCACATCGTTATCCATTTCTTTTAGTGGATCGCATTATTGATTATGTACCGGGTCAGATGGCAAAGGGAATCAAGTGTGTGACTGCTAACGAGATGCAGTTTCTGGGACATTTTCCACAGAAGCATGTAATGCCGGGAGTGCTGATTATCGAGGCATTGGCTCAGACCGGTGCAGTTGCATTATTAACAGAAGAAGAGAATAAAGGTAAGATTGTATTATTCGGTGGAATAAAGAATGCTCGTTTTAAGAGACAGGTCATTCCCGGAGATGTGTTGGAGTTAAATTGTGAGATCATTTTAAGAAAGGGTCCGGTAGGCATTGGTAAGGCAACGGCGTATGTAGACGGTAAAGTTGCTGTGATGGCGGAACTTACTTTTGCAATTGACAGTGAAAGCTGATATACTATCCCTATTGGAGGTGGAATATGCTTCAGGACGTATTTAGTAAAGTGTACTCAAAGTTTAAACTGCATTTTTATCAGAAAGTTTTTGAAAACTGGCAGGAGAGGGAGGCTTCACTTACCACGGTGGAAACATTCTGCATGGAAATTATCTATGCAATGAATAAACCAACGGTAAATGAATTTGCCAAGTTTACGAATATTTCTTCTCCCAATGCGGCGTATAAAGTGAACAATCTGATTAAAAAGGGATATTTAAAAAAAATACAATCAAAGGAAGATAAGCGAGAATTTTACCTGGAAGTCACCGAAAAATATCTGGACTATTACAATATCAGTTATCAGTATCTGAAGACGGTTATGGATCGTGTAGAAGAACGATTCAGCAGTGAGGAATTGGCCATCATGGAGAAAATCCTTAATGTTATGAATGATGAACTGATGCCGGAAATTGCATTACCGGAAGGAAAAGTTTAGATTGGGATTGGTGGAAACAATAAGAGAGCCTGCGGAAGATATTATATTTTTATAATATCGACCACGGGCTCATTTACGTTTATCCCAATTCCAATCTATAAACACATTCTCAGTATCTTTGCTACATCTTCTTTGTTTAAGGCAACATATGCAGCATCGAGATTGTTGTTGCGGATGGCAGCCTCTGCCATGATATCAATCTTGGAATCGTCAATTCCGATTTCGGTTAAAGTCATCGGAATGCCACATTGACGAAAGAAATTTTCAGTTGCATCAATTCCCATATTGGCACATTTGTATGGATCCGGTTCACTGATGTCCCATACATTTGTGGCATAGCGACAGAACTGTCCGACGGTATCGTCATTTAAGATATAACGCATCCACCGTGGTGTTACGATGGCAAGACCGACACCATGGGTAATATCATAATAGGCACTTAGCTCATGTTCGATGGGGTGACAGGTCCAGGCGCCGCCTTTGCCACAGGATACCAGACCATTGAGAGCCTGGGTGCTGGCCCACATCAGGTTTGCCCTTGCATCATAATCTTTAGGATCGGCCAGGGCAATCGGGCAATAGTGGATGCAGGTCTTTAGGATACTTTCTGCGAAACAATCGGAAAGAAAAGCACCGGTATCTTTGCGAAAATACTGTTCAAAGACATGGGACATAATGTCCGCGGTTCCCGCCGCAGTCTGTTTGGCCGGCAGGGTATAAAGCAAGGTTGGATCACAAATGGCTGCCCTTGGGATGAATTCATGGGAACCGGTGCCAAGCTTTTCATTGCGTGCCGGGTTTGAAATGACGGCATTTTTATTCATTTCAGAACCGGTTGCGGCGAGCGTGAGAACCACTGCAACGGGCAGTACTTCATGAATCTTGGAAGCATCCGTCACAAGATCCCAGGCATCGCCATCATAGCATGCCGCTGCAGCGATGACTTTGGAAGAGTCAATCACGCTTCCGCCACCCACGGCAAGCACAACCTCGATATGCTCTTTCTTACATAATATTGCGGCCTCACGGACCAGATCAATCTTAGGGTTGGGTTCTACACCGCCGATTTCAAAGACATCAAAATCCTTTAATAAAGTCATAATCTGATTATATAATCCATTTTTCCTGATGCTTCCACCGCCATAAACGACCAGAATCCTCTTTCCAAGTGGGGAAAGAATCTCAGGAAGACTTTGAATCTGATCCTTGCCAAATCTTACATCGGTGCGTACGTGAAAACGAAAATTATTCATAGTTTCTCCTTTTTGTGCAATGATATTCGGTTAAGATTTCATTGAGTTCTATGAATAATTATAAAGGGAATTGCTGAAATTATCTATATAAAATCTTTTTTTAGTTTATTCGGCAGCTTTTTTGGCATATTCCGTGGTGACCAGATCCTCATAAGGTGCATTGCCGTTTAATTGACCGGAGGTCTGTAAAATGTCGCAGAGTAAGTCGAAACTTTCCCGGGTGAAGATAGTGTCATTCTTCCAGGTGTCCTGGGACTGGTAACGCTCTACGATGATGGCGATGGTTTTTACATCTGTCTCAGGGAATTGTGGTGCAATGATGGCTGCAATCTCATCAGGAGTATGGGTGTTGACATAGTTGAGACCTTTCTGGATGGCATTGGTAAATCCCTGAATGATCTCGGGATGATCCGTGATATAGCTCTGTTTTGCACAATATGCCGTGTAAGGGATATAGCCGCTGTCAACACCGAGGGAAGCGACCACATGGCCCTGCCCTTCTAATTCCAGAGCGGTGGCATGGGGTTCAAATTCCACCGTCATGTCTCCCTGACCTCCGGTAAAGGCGCCGGCAGTGAGACCAAAGTCAATGTTTTGTATCATGTTGAGATCTTTTTGCGGATCAATATTGTGTTTCTTTAAGATATATTCAAGAACCATCTGAGGCATACCGCCTGCACGGCCGGCAAGAACGGTTTTTCCCTTGATATCGTCCCATTTAAAATCATCCATGGGCTCTCTTGAAACGAGGAAATTACCTGCACGTTGTGTGAGCTGTGCAAAGTTTACGGCGTAGTCTTTAGAACCCTCAAGATATACGTAGATCGAGGATTCAGACCCCATAAATCCAATGTCAGCTTCGTCAGAAACCAGGGCGGTCATTACTTTGTCTGCGCCAAATCCTGTTACCAGAGTCAGATCCATTCCTTCCTCAGCAAAGTATCCGTTTTCAATGGCAACGTATTGTGGGGCATAGAAGATGGAATGTGCAACTTCATTCAATGTTACCGGTGTAAGAGCTGACTCGGTTTCTTCGGAACAGGCGCAGAGGGAGAGAATACACACCATAGTCAGACATAAAGCAATAATTCTTTTTTTCATAAAAACACTCCTTTTTTGATACATTTATCAGGCGTTTAAAAAAAGTATTTAGATTACATAAATGATAAGTTTGTGTGTAATACTTCGAGGCACGTTTGCACTAAGAGCGAGCCGTAGCGGTACATAAGGTGCCCAAATACGGCACCTAAGTACCGACGGCTCGCAATTGCCACGAAATATTACACACAAACATTATCTTATGTAATTGATAATTCATTTCGCAAACGCCTAGGATACATTTATAAATTATGCATGGTTCAAAAAAATGTGACGGATGTGGTTGGATTCAGGTCCTTTTATGAATGGTTGATTTTGAGGGTCTTCTTGCGTATAATGATGGGAAGAATGGCACATAATTGTGTTTGAATTATGATTTTTAAAGAAAGGGAAATTATGGATTATAGAATTGATCTTCACACACATACAATCGCCAGTGGACATGCTTACAATACGATTTATGAGATGGTGGAGGAAGCAAAGAAAAAAGGAATGACACATCTTGGTATTACCGAGCACGCGCCAAAGATGCCGGGAACCTGTAATGAATTTTACTTTCAGAATCTCAAGGTGGTGCCGAGAAACTATGGGGATCTGACGTTGCTGCTTGGATGTGAGGCGAATATTGTGGATGATCAGGGAAATGTGGATCTTTCGGACTATATTCTGAAGAAACTGGACGTGGTCATTGCCAGTCTGCATCTTCCCTGTATTAAGTCCGGCAGTGTTAAAGAGAATACGGCGGCTATTGTCAATGCCATGAAAAATCCCCTGATTCATATCATCGGTCATCCGGATGACGGAAGATTTCCGGTGGATTATGAGGTTATTGTGAAGGCGGCAAAGGACACCGGAACCTTACTTGAAATCAACAATAATTCACTGCGTCCGACAGGACCCCGTGTGGGAACCAGAGAAAATGATGCGAAGATGCTGCAGCTTTGTAAGCAGTATGGCGTATCGGTGGTGCTTGGAAGTGATGCCCATGTGGCAGAAGATATCGGAAATTTTGGTATGATTGAATCGTTGCTTTTGGAAGTGGATTTCCCCAAGGAGCTGATTGTAAATCGGGATTTTGCGGCGCTGAAGGAATTTTTGGGTGAGTATACATTTTCCCGCTAGTCCGATCAAAGTCTAAACTAAAAAGTGGGCCGGATTTTCCGATTTTATTCGTGAAACCCGGCTCTTTTTCTGAGTGTTCTTAATCCGGTATCTGTCTTCCCTCATGATCCATATGATAATGATCTCTTATAATCAGTTCTGAAATCGGAACAAACTCATATCCTGCATCTTTCAGTGTGCTTATCATTTCATCCAGTGCCTGTGCGGTATACTTGGCACCGTTATGGCAGAGGATGATGGAGCCGTTCCCAAGATGCTTATGCTGAGTGACGGTTTTTATGATGGAGTCTACACCGTAATTTTTCCAGTCCAGGGAATCCACGTCCCACTGAATGGTATAATAGCCACAGTCTTTGGCGTTGATAACCAGATTATTGTTGTAGGAGCCGTAAGGAGGACGGAAGAGGAACATTTCATATCCGGTAAGTTCTTTTACCTTGTTATGTACCTTCATGATTTCTTCTTTCTGCTGTTCGTCGGAAAGTGTGGGCATATCCTTGTGGTTTTCACTGTGATTTCCAAGGTCGTGTCCGGCAGCATAGATTGCTTTGACATCTTCAGGGAAATTTTCAACCCATCCTCCGGTCATGAAGAAGGTGACTTTAACATTGTGCTTCTTAAGAATGGAAAGGATTTCCCCGGTGTCTTCATTCCCCCAGGCGGCATCAAAGGAAAGGGCTATCTGGGGTTTGTCGGTCTTAACGCAGTAGATCGGCAGTTCGCGGTCACCGACCCTGCTGTTGGCACTTTGGTTGGAGGAAATGTTACAGACGGCAATCGCAAGAAGCATTAATGCACACATAAGGCTGATTCCCTGGTACTTTTTAGAAGGCTTTTGAGACTGTATATAATCTAGAAATTTGGTGAGATGTTCACGCATATGTATGCTCCAACATATATGGTTTTGTAATTAATATATGTTGTTTGGAGGGGGAATATGTGATGACTCCCGGATATAAGATCATAGATTTTTTGTTTTTTCTTCAAAAAATGATAGAGACGTATTATAATGTCTGAAAGAGTTATCAGTTCGAGAATAAAGGAGATTTCCATGAAAAAGGTATTGATTTTTGATTTGGATGGAACGATTGTGGATTCCTTAGGTTCAATCGCGGATTGCGCCAATGATTGTATCGCAGAAAAGGGGTTGCCGCGTCAGTCTACGGAGGATTATCGATATTTTGCAGGGGACGGTCAGTATGAACTGATTAAGCGTGCCTTAAGGGCCGCAGGAGATGTGGAATTGAAGTTCTATGATGAAGTTATGGCAAATTATATTGAGCGGTTCAGGGAGCGGTGTCATGTGGGATGTAAGTCCTACGACGGTATGCCTGAAACCTTGTGTTGGTTGAAGATGCAGGGAATGAAATTAGCCGTATTGTCCAACAAAGCCCATGCCAATACACTGAAAGTGGTAGAGGAAGTTTACGGACCTGAACTTTTTGACTATGTTCAGGGACAGATGGAAAATGTAGCACGCAAGCCGGATCCCGCCGGAGTATATATGATTATGGAGAGATTCGGCGTATCGGCTAAGGACTGTGTCTATGTAGGAGACACTTCAGTGGATATGCAGACGGGCAAAGCAGCAGGAATATATACCATTGGCGTGACCTGGGGATTTAGGGATCGCAGGGAACTGGAAGAGTATCACGCAGATGCAATCATTGATCAACCAAAGGATTTGATTTCGATTCTATCCCATGTCTAGTCATTGCCGGTTTTGCCGGATAACAGGAAATCATAGTAGTAAAACATGATAACAGCGTCCGGTTGATATTCTTCAATATAATCGTAATCGATATCACCACCGAGAGTCCGGACTTCGTTGAATGCGAGAATGAGGTAGGGATTCACTGCTTTTCCGAAGGAATCCGTCAGAACAAGGAGCTTCTTATCATTCTTGGAATTATAGTTAATGAAACTGCCACAGGAACGTTCCAGAGCTTTGTCGTATGAGTAGCGTGACATCATGTCCGGATCAGTAAATGGAGACCGGCTGACGACAAGTTCCTCAAAAGTTCCGTCGACAACGCCGTTGTTCAGGGAGGTCTCAAAATTCGGAGTGATTAATTCAAAATCGTCAATTCCTGTGTAATAAATACCGGTTCTTTGCCCTCTTGTGCCAATGTGGCCGGAGGGATAAGTAGTGACCGTATAATTCTGTAGATCCAATACCTGTGGATCCACACTGCAATGAAGTTCATTCATCAGGCGCCCGGTGAATTTGGAAAATGCGTAGAATCCCATAGAGGTGTTCCAGTGATGATCGGTTTTATAGACCATGTCGTAGGCGTTAATTCCATCATCCTGAAGGGTTTTACGAAAATCCAGGGGCTCAATTCCTGCTTCCCGGAGAAGTTCAATAAGACGATCAAGATTCTCATTGCCATAATCTTCTACACCGGTTGGGAGTTGCGGGTCGTATTTGTCAGAAGTATAAGGTGTAATGGCATAAATGAAAGAAATTCCTCTGGCGTCAAGATATTCCTTTAAGGTAACAGCATCCTGTACACGGGGAAGTAATTCCTCATCCATCAAACGTTCGTAGGGGATGAAGAGATAGCCATTGTTAAGTTTTACGATGCCGTTCATTTCACGCTGACCAAGAAGACGGTGAATGGCACCGTTGATATTGATAAAACGATTCTTCTGGAAAAATGTGCTGGAAAGGTCTGCCTCGAAACGGGTACCAATTTCCGGATTCCAGTCGTTATTGATGTTCTCGTGAGTGAGGTATGCATGGGCGAGCTGAACCATACTGCTTATTCCGAAGAAGGAAATCAGCAGAACGAATGTGATGCCATATAAGATATGGTGCGTTTTTTTGTTACACAACATGGGTTACCTCCTTTTCTAGAAATTAAAGTAAATAAATGGATTGTGAGCACCTAAAATCAGGAAGGATACAGCCCACAAAAACAGTATTGCGTATATCATAGGACCGATAATACAGTCAAGGTAATTGCAAAATGTATATCGGGACGTTTTTTTTCGAAGCGCCGGCACCACCGGAATTGAAAAAAGAATGCCTGAAAGTATGTAGATGCCATATTCACGAATCAGCCGGATAAGGGTGCCATCCATAGCCGGAATGATATGATAGTGACCAAGCATTCCAAGACAATATCTTAAACCTTCCGTAATGGTGGAGGCATTGAAGAACACCCATCCGAAATTAATACAAAGAAGCGTGATAATATGCCAGGCTATTTGGAACAGTAAATTTTTTCGTTGCCATGGTTTGATGATATATTTTTCTAACACCAATAATACAAAGTAACCAAGTCCCCACACAACAAAGGTAAGATTGGCACCGTGCCAGATTCCGGTGAGAGTCCAAACGATCAAAAGATTCAGTATGTGACGCGGAACGGAAACTCTGGATCCTCCTAATGGGAAATAAACGTAATCACGGAACCACTGACCAAGGGAAATATGCCATCTGCGCCAGAACTCAGTGATGGATCCGGAAATATAGGGATAGTTAAAATTTTCTTCAAATTCAAATCCAAACATACGGCCCAGTCCGATGGCCATGTCGGAATAACCCGAGAAGTCAAAGAAAATCTGTAAGGAGTAACATATCGCGCCAATCCATAAGGTCAGAGGATTGGCTGAAGCAGGATCCATTGATTGCACAGAACTTACCGCAAGGGAAAGATTATTGGCAAGAAGAATCTTCTTGCAAAAGCCAAGCATAAATCTACGGGCACCTTCACTGAATTTTTCAAGAGAATGAACGCGATGGGTCATCTGATGTTCAATGGTGGAATAACGCACAATAGGGCCGGCAACTAACTGTGGGAAAAATGAAATGTACAGGGCAACATACAGTGGATTCGTCTGTACAGCTACAGTTCCCCGGTATACATCCACCACATAGGATAAGGCCTGAAAGGTAAAAAAGGATATTCCGATGGGCAGGGAAATTCCTACAGGAGATAATTGGATTGCCGGTAAAAAATGTTGAATTATTGATATCGAAAAATCAAGGTATTTAAAAACAAAAAGAATTCCAAGATTCAGGATAATATCTAAAACCAACAACAATTTTGCCAAGGCAAAATGTTCGCCCTGTTTTGTTCTTGCGATCCAAAGAGCCAGTGAATAGTTAATCATTATAGAAGCCAGCATAACCAACACAAAATGAGGTTCTCCGTAAGCGTAAAAGAGAAGGCTGGCTGCCAGAAGAATATAATTCTGATACTTTTTCCCGGCGACATAATAAAGAAGCAAAACCACCGGTAAAAAATAAAAAGTAAAAATTAAGCTTGAAAAAACCACGATGAATATCCTTTCTCGAAACGTTTCCTGCAAATTCTGATAACTTTAGTTAGTATAACTCTTTTTGATGAATTTGTCCCGTAGTTTCTGTAGGAGGATTGTAATATATAGTTGTATAAAGATAATCGGACGGAATTTTTATTGAGAAAAGGACTTGCTAAATAGGGAAAATATGGTTATAATGTAATCTGTAATCAGTATTTATGTAGTTCTACATAATTTTCCCATGGAGATAGGAGTTAAAAATTATATGCGTGCAAAGTTAGAAACATTATCCCTTGCGGTATTAAAGGATCTCGCAAAGGACAAGGGGATTAAAAATGTCAGTACAATGAAGAAAAGTGATTTGATCGAGGAAATTATTAAGGCGTGTGAAGGGGAAAAGACCATTCCGGCAGCGAAAGAGGAAAAGACCGTTGCGGCGGCAAAAGAAGAAAAGAATGTCCGGGAGACCAAAACTGCAGAAGAACGAAGTGCTATGCGCAGTGAACCGGCAGAGGAAGATAAGTATAAAAAGAGACAGGAAATCATGGACCAGAATGTTGTGGTGGATAAGGAACCGGCAGATGGTATCCTGGAAGTGATGCCGGACGGGTATGGATTTATTCGTTGTGAAAATTTCCTTCCGGGGGAGAATGATGTCTATGTTGCACCGTCACAGATTCGTAAATACGGGTTAAAGACGGGAGATATTCTTTTTGGAAAGAAGAGAGTCAAAAATCAGGGGGAGAAGTTCGCAGCGTTATTGTCTCTGGACTCAGTCAATGGTTATGATCCGGATACTCTGATGACAAGACCGAATTTTGAAAATCTTACACCAATCTTTCCGAATGAGAGAATTCATTTGGAAAAGGGAAATCCAACTACGGCGATGCGAATTGTGGATCTGATTTGTCCGATTGGTAAGGGACAGCGTGGTATGATCGTATCTCAGCCGAAAGCAGGTAAGACCACACTTTTGAAGCAGATTGCGAAGGCGGTTCTCAATAGTAACCCTGAAATGCACATGATCATTCTTCTGATTGATGAACGTCCGGAGGAAGTTACGGATATTAAGGAATCTATTGTCGGGGACAATGTTGAAGTTATTTATTCCACCTTTGATGAACTTCCGGAACGTCATAAGAGGGTATCGGAGATGGTAATTGAGCGTGCACGCCGACTGGTAGAACATAAGAAGGATGTCATTATTCTTCTGGATAGTATTACCCGTCTTACACGTGCCTATAACGTTACGGTACAGGCGAGTGGACGTACATTGTCCGGTGGTCTTGATCCACTGGCACTGCACATGCCGAAGCGATTTTTTGGTGCAGCCCGAAATATGAGAGAGGGAGGCAGTTTGACTATTCTTGCCACAGCTTTGATTGAGACCGGAAGTAAAGCAGATGACGTGGTATTCGAGGAGTTCAAGGGAACCGGTAATATGGAACTTGTTCTCGATCGTAAGTTGTCGGAAAAACGTGTATTCCCAGCCATTGATATTGCTAAATCCAGCACCCGTAGGGATGATCTTCTTCTTACACAGGAAGAACAGGAAGTGATGGAAATTATCCGAAAGAACCTAAACGGTATGAAGCCGGATGAGGTTGTAGATAAATTGGTAGATACCTTTGCGAAGACCAAGAATAATCAGGAAGTTATCCGGTACGTTAAGAAAAGTTTTATAAATTAAAATTATGTCTTGCATTGTACTAAATTCTATGATACAATTTAAAAGCTGTTTATCAAAAAGGGCAATTGGCTGCAGGCTGATTGTTATGCGCGATAGATCATCTTCCGGCACGGTATTGTGATGGGCGGGTGATAGGCGCATGAGATTTAAGTAGCGGTCAATCACATACAGATTTGTTTAGAGAGGTGAAAATCATGAAAGAGGGAATCCATCCAGAGTATTATCAGGCAAAGGTTGTTTGCAACTGTGGTAACGAGTTCGTAACAGGTTCAACAAAGGAGTCTATCCACGTTGAAATTTGTTCTAAGTGCCATCCATTCTACACCGGCCAGCAGAAGGCTGCTGCAGCACGTGGACGTATTGATAAGTTCAATAAGAAGTATGGTGTTCAAAGCAAATAAGGCGATTAGTAAAGATAGGGTTGAGGTTGTTATAATCTCAACCTATTTTTAGATTATAAGAGTTTTTATTTAACCGGAAATATAGTGATTGTATTGTGAAAGGATGGGACGGATTATGAGACCATCAGGTATTGGCGGACAGGCTGTTATTGAAGGAATTATGATGAAGAATAAGAGTCGTTATTCCATTGCAGTTCGTAAACCGGATAATGAGATTGAAGTGGTTGTTAAGAAGTACCACAATTTGTCAAAGAAAATTAAGCTATTAAGACTGCCATTGATTCGTGGCGTGTTTAATTTTATAGATTCGTTGATTATCGGAATGTCAACTTTGACCTATTCCGCAAGTTTTTATGAGGATCCACAGGAACAGGCACCAACCCCTGCGGATAAGTTAGCACGGAATCTTTTTAAGGATAAATTGGATTCCTTTGTCATGGCAGTAACGATTATTGTTGCCATCGGATTGGCGTTACTTTTGTTTATGGCGCTTCCTTTCTATCTGTCAAGACTTTTGGGGAAAATTATTGTCTCAAAACCACTGCTGAATCTTCTGGAAGGTGTTATCCGTCTGGGGATTTTCCTGGTTTATGTGACCTTGATTTCACTGATGAATGATATTAAGAGAGTTTATATGTATCATGGTGCCGAACATAAATGTATTAACTGCATTGAGAATGGTCTTGAACTGAATGTTAAGAATGTTCGTGCAAGTTCCAGACTTCATCGCCGCTGTGGTACGAGTTTTATGCTCTTTGTAATGTTGATTAGTATTGTGTTATTTATGTTTATCCGTGGAGAGAATCCTTGGGTTCAGATGGGATACAGACTTTTGCTGGTTCCTGTGGTTGCGGGAATTTCTTATGAAGTTCTTCGCCTGGCGGGAAGAAAAGATAATATCCTGCTTCGTATTATCAGCTCACCGGGACTGCTTCTTCAGAAGCTGACGACAAAGGAACCGGACGACGATATGATTGAGGTTGCCATTGCTGCAATTGAGGCTGTGTTTGACTGGAGAGAATTCCGTTCGGTTTACGATGATGACGATGAAGACGCCTTTGAGTTTATTGATGATGACGACGATGTACCACAGTATGTGGAAACTTTTGGCGCAGGCAACAATGTTTATGCACAGCAGGCGATGGCGCAGGAGATACAACCGGAGTATGTACAGCAGCCTGTGACGCAGGAGATGCCGATGGAGTATGTACAGCAGCCTGTGGTGCAGGAGATGCAACCGGAGTATGTACAGCAACCTGTGGCGCAGGAGATGCCGATGGAGTATGTACAGCAGCCTATGATGCAGGAAATGCCACAAGAGTACCTACAGCAGCCTATGAATCAGGATAATACAATGGGTGGTAACGTGGAATGACCTATATTGAAGTCGTAGAAGAGGGACGCCGCATTCTTCGTGAAGCCGGTGTTGTGGAATATAGTTATGATGCCTTATTTCTGCTGGAAGAGATTCTGGGAATCAATAAGACCCGGTATCTGCTGATTCAAAGAGAAGAGATACCCGAGTCTTTCTATGAGCAGTATATGGAGGCAGTTCACCGCAGAGCATTGCGGGAACCGTTACAGTATATTACCGGCAGAGCTTATTTTATGGGATACGAGTATAAGGTTAATCCCGGTGTGCTGATCCCGCGGATGGATACGGAATGTCTGGTGGAACATGCGGAGTCTGTGATCAGACAGTGGCAGGTGCCGGGGCGGATATTGGATATGTGTACCGGTTCGGGGTGTATCGTGACTTCTCTGACACTGCGCAATAAGACCAAGATCGAAGAGGGTGTTGGTGTGGATATTTCTCCGGCTGCACTTTCGGTGGCACGGGAGAATGCAGGAAATCTTTCCTGTGAAAATGTACGTTTTCTGGAAAGTGATTTGTTTTCAAAGGTGGAAGGAAAATTTTCACTGATTGTGTCCAATCCACCCTATATTCCTACCGAAGTAATTGAAGGACTGATGGCGGAAGTGAAGGAGCATGAACCCTTCAATGCACTGGATGGACATGAGGATGGCCTGTTTTTTTATGAAAAGATAACGGAGCAATCCCATCATTTTTTATTACCCGGTGGCAGTTTGTGTTATGAGATCGGGTATGACCAGGGAGAGCAGGTTGTGGCAATGATGGAAAAGAATGGATTTAAAGATTGCAGGGTGTACAAAGATCTTGCGGGATTGGATCGTGTTGTGGCGGGACATTTGTAGCGTCGCATTTCTGAAATATTGTATAAGATGATTATGAGGCCGACGGATTGGGCCTTAGGGCAATTTTGGAATAATAGATTTTTCAGGAGGAAGATTTACCATGGAAATGTTTGATAAATTAGAGGATATTGTTCGTCATTTTGAGGATGTGAACGCAGAACTTTCAAGTCCGGATGTGGTGAATGATCAGAACCGTTTCAGAAAGTTGATGAAGGAGCAGAACAGTTTAACACCGATTGTTGAGACATTTACCCTTTATAAGAAGAATAAGCAGAATATTGAGGATAGTCTTGCGATGCTGGATGAAGAAAGCGATGAAGAACTTCGCGAGATGGCAAAGGAAGAGTTGAATGAATCCAAAGCTGCAGTGGAAGAACTGGAACAGAAGCTTAAGATTCTGTTGCTTCCAAAGGATCCTAATGATGAGAAGGATATTATTGTAGAAATCAGAGCCGGTGCAGGCGGCGATGAGGCGGCACTTTTTGCTGCGGAATTATATCGTATGTACGTGCATTATGTGGAAGCACGTAATTGGAAGATTGAAGTTATGAACTCCGATGAGACGGGAATCGGCGGTATGAAGGAAATTCAGTTTATGGTTCACGGACAGGGGGCTTACTCTGTTATGAAATACGAGAGTGGCGTTCATCGTGTACAGCGTGTACCGGAGACGGAAAGCGGCGGACGTATTCATACCTCAACAGCCAGTGTGGCGGTTATGCCGGAGGCAGAAGAAGTGGATGTTCAGATTGATGAGAAGGATATTCGTATCGACGTAATGCGTGCTTCCGGTAATGGTGGCCAGTGTGTCAATACCACGGATTCAGCGGTACGTCTGACCCACTATCCAACCGGTATCGTAATCTACAGTCAGACGGAAAAGTCTCAGATTCAGAATAAGGATAAGGCATTTGCCCTGCTGCGTGCCAAGTTATATGACATGGAGTGCCAGAAAGCCCATGATGCAGAGGCGGAGGCCAGAAGAAGCCAGATTGGTACCGGCGATCGTTCCGAGAAGATTCGTACTTACAACTTCCCGCAGGGACGTGTGACGGATCATCGAATCGGTCTTACTTTATATAAGCTGGATAAGATTATGGATGGTGATATTCAGGAAATAATTGACGCATGTATCGTAGCGGATCAGAATGCAAGATTGGCAAAGATGAATGATGAAGAGTAAGAGGTAGGTACAGTCTATGAGTTTGGAAGTTCTGGCATTTTTAATTAAGGTAGCGCGGGTTTTGATTTATTTTATCTGGTTCATGATGGGTGCAACCGTATTCTCCTTTTTGAATGTGGTGATTTATCGTTTACCGGAGCATAAAAACTTGGTCAAGGGACGCTCGATGTGTAGAAAATGTGGTCATGACCTGAACGTGTGGGATACAATTCCGGTTTTCTCATGGATTTTCCTTGGTGGTAAGTGCCGATACTGTAAGGAAAAAATCTCATTGAGATATTTGATGGTTGAGCTGATGGGTGGTATATCCGCAGTGGGATTGGTGCTTTATTATGGTGCGAGTCTTGCGGCTTTAACGGTTTTTGCCTTTTTTGCAGTAATGACCGTCATTTCATTTATCGATTATGATACCATGATTATCCCGCCACAATTAAATGTAATGATCTTCCTGATAGGCGTGGTTTCAATTTGGACCATGGGAGGACCGACGCTGGTGGAACGAATTATTGGTATGTTTGCCATCAGTCTTCCGCTTTACATTATCATTATGATTGTACCGAATGGTTTTGGCGGCGGCGATATCAAGCTGATGTTTGCTGCAGGATTCATGCTGGGATGGAAAGCCACGGTAGCAGCTTTCTTCATTGGACTTGTATTGGGTGGAGCTTACGGCATTTATCTGATGGCCCGAAGAAAAAAGGGAAAGAGTGATCATTTTGCCTTTGGTCCATTCTTGTGCATAGGACTTGCGGTGGCACTGTTCTATGGTGAAGCCATGGTAAATGCTTATTTGGGCAGCTTTAGTGCGCTTTAGAAAATAATATAGAATACGGAAGGACTTTGACGATGGTCAGAGTCCTTTTTTTAAATATTTGATGTATAGCGGATGCAGATGTGCTATACTTAATGACAGACAATTTGATGAAAAATGAGGGTTACGGAATGAGAGATGAAGAGCGTGTCATAGGGCTGGACCTGGTGCGATGTGTTGCATTGTTATTTATTATTGGCGTACATTTTTTCTATAACAATGGGTTTTATTATGAAAATCAGATTGGTACGGAGATGTTTATGGCGGATGTTGTGCGGTGGCTGACATTCTCCTGTGTGCCGATGTTTATTATATTGACCGGATATCTGAAGGCAAGATCAGAGTTGTCCGCAAAGTATTATCGAGGAATTGTCCTGATTCTGGTGACCTGGGTGATGGCATCGATTGTGTGTATGTTGTACAAAGGTATGGTGCTTGGTATACAGTACACGGCTATTGAATGGTTGCAGCAATTCCTTGACTATAAAGCTGCGGATTATGCGTGGTACATCGAGTTGTATATTGGTCTTTTTCTTCTGATTCCATTCCTGAATCAGTTCTTTGGATGGGAAAAGGAAAGAAAGTATCATATTGTGGTGCTGGTGACCATGATCGTGACGGTCTTTCTTCCTTCCATATTGAATGGGTATGTAATTAAGGGGAAGACGCTGGATCTGATTCCGAATTACTTTGTTTCTTTATGGCCCATGGCTTATTATTTTCTTGGGGCGGCACTTCGAAAATATCAGTGGAATATCAGTGCTGCAGTATGTATTCCTTTAATCGTTGCACTGTGCACAATTAAGGCACTGGTTACGTATATCAGTGCAGGGGGAGCCAATTTCTATAAAGGTGTTGGCGGAGGATATTCGGACTTTTTTGTGGGTGCGATTACATTATTATTGTTCCTGCTTTGCTATCAGGTAAATATTAAGACCATGTGGGTGAGGAAGGTATTGACCCATGTGTCCAAGAGATCCCTGCTTATCTATCTGTTATCCAGTATTGCCGATCGCATGATGAAACCGGTATTTGCACCTTTTGATGCTCCGGTACATTATTGGTGGTCATTTCCGGCTCATACGGTTGTGGTGTTTGTAATCTCTCTGATTCTGAGTGAAATCATGTATCCAATCGTATGCACAATAAGTGGATGGATCACGGGTCTGGTACCGGCATGGAAGAATGAGAAAAATCAGTAAATGAATGGAGTTACAGTGAATGGTGGAGATTAAGCCGGTATTTTATGATAAGTTTCATTGTACTGCAGGGGAGTGTCCCATGACCTGTTGTATGCAGTGGAAAATCGCTGTGGATGATGAGACTTATGCAAAATGGAAGAAGATAAAATGGCCGGATGGCGTGCCTGAGAAGTCCGATTCTCTGGCAGATGCCGTAACACAAAAAGATGGCGGCAGAGTGATTCGGTTAAATGAAAGTAAATATTGTCCGTTTCTTAATTCGAAAAAATTGTGTGCATTGGTTTTAGAGCATGGGGATTCGGTACTCTCCCATACCTGTGATACCTTTCCGAGGCAGGTACATGATTTTGAAAATCGCAGAGAACTTTCACTGGTATCCTGTTGTCCGGCAGTGGTGGACTATTATCGTAGTGAGTCCTTTCATCTTCAGGGAGAGATTCCAAAGGGGGATCTTCTTGCAAAGTTGCGGGAATTGATGATGAACATCCTGTCGGATGATTCATGGGATATGGAGACAGCCCTAAAGATGATATTCTATATTCTGCTGGATCTTTATGATAAGGAAGCGGAAAGGGTTGAGGAACTTGATGAATATAGTGCTGCGGCTTTTTGGCGCAAGTTATATGACAGCATAAAGGATGTGCCGGTTTGTGCCGGGGATTTTCTTGTGGAGAATCTGGAGCTGTGGCTGGATATGGTGGAAAACTATCGCAAGGAAGGGTTGTATCTTAACTATATTGAGGATATTTCAAAGGAGGCAGAACAGATCCTAGGTACGATGGACACAGAGTCCTTACAGAAGAACTACGAGGAATTTCGAAAGCATTTCAGGGACTATGAATTCCTGTTTCGAAATTATCTGGCGGCAGAGTTGTTTACCAATCTGCTTCTTCCGGGTTCGGATATGGAGAGTGTTGTGGTGATGTTCCAGTGGATCGCCATGGAGTATGTGATGATACGGGAGGCACTGTTTCTTAAGTTTATGCAGGAGGAAAATCTTCCGTATGAAAGGGTGCGGGATCTCATGGTGGTGGTCCAAAGAATGACGGGATATGATGAAGCAGACATTTTCGAGTATATGGAAAATAGTTTTCAGAGTCTTATTTGGGAATGGGGATATATGGCATTAATCCTTGGAGCATAAGACGTGGGATAAAATGTTGCCTGACCTAAGGGAGGGTGCAGGCGGCAAAAGGTGTTTTCTATACCCCGCCCACGGGTTCGTGGCGGGGCATAGAAAACAAAAAGTGTGAAATATACCCCGCC
>JBJEJH010000057.1:64470-71136 GCA_051877855.1 Lachnospiraceae bacterium
AAAAGTGTGAAATATACCCCGCCCACGGGTTCGTGGCGGGGCATAGAAAACAAAAAGTGTGAAATATACCCTGCCCACGGGTTCGTGGCGGGGCATAGAAAACAAAAAGTGTGAAATATACCCCGCCCACGGGTTCGTGGCGGGGCATAGAAAACAAAATGTATGAAATATACCCCGCCCACGAGTTCACTGCGGGGCATAAGCAGTTCGAAACTGGTTTGGACCATCGCCCAAGCGACAAAACCTAATCAATTATGTAATCTAAAAGGAGAAAACTACAATGATACAGGATATTGAACCAAGACATCTGGTCAATCAATATGAGCCGAAGGAACCACAGAAGAATGACAAAATTATTATCTTTCGTGGTAATGAAATTCTTGTCAAAATTGTCCGGGAAGTCCGGACGCAGGATACGGAAGAAAGTGCGGTCAACGGCGAGAAGATGGTGGGGGATTATATGACCTATGGTGCCCTGGCGGATATGTCGTCAAAGCTTGGAATTGATGTTCCGGAGTGCCGCTATATCTTTACCATCGGGGAGGAGGCCTTCTTCCTGGCAGATATGCCCAAGGAACATTTAGATGAGTTGACGGTTTTGGAATCCTCAAACCATTACGGCTATTACAAGATGTATGATCTTCGGCGCATGGAACCTAAGGAAGTGGTGTTTGCAGGATCCACGGCGTGGCATATTTATCATTGGTATCACACCAGCCGTTTCTGCGGTGTATGCGGAAGTAAAACCGTGCATGATTTTAAGGAACGTATGGTAAAATGTCCGGAATGTGGTAACCTTGTTTTTCCAAGATTGGTTCCTGCCGTTATCGTTGGACTTCGTGACGGGGATCGTCTGATGATGACAAAGTATGCAGGCAGGGCTTATAAACGATATGCGTTGATTGCCGGATTTACGGAAATCGGTGAGACGGTGGAAGAAACCGTTGCAAGAGAGGTTATGGAAGAGGTTGGGGTAAAGGTCAGGAATATCACCTATTATAAGAGTCAGCCATGGGGATTTGACAGTGACCTGCTCCTTGGATATTATTGTGATTTGGATGGAGATTCCGATATTCGTATGGACGAGAATGAGCTGTCGGTTGCCGAGTGGGTGGATTATAAGGATATTCCGGACTACCATGAAGGCTTAAGCCTTACGGAAGAAATGATGAATACATTTAAGCGGGAACGTATGGCGATACATCAGAATGATGCGCAGAATGTCCCGGATTGATACATACGGAATAAGATTAAGATGATTTATACAAGATTGGGAATAAGAGGTATGAGATGATTACAATCGGTAAAATATTTTTAAGAGTTCTTTATGGGGGAATTACGTTTATTGTTGCGAACGGATATGCCCTTGGGAAAGCATACTCCGTGAAAGCTTTCTTTTGGCTTTTGGTACTTGGATATGTAGGGATTAATCTTCTGCCCTGTTTCTTTGACCGGCAGTTAAAGACCAGGAAATTAAGACAGTGCGGTTATGGATGTGCACTGTTAGAAATATTCTGTCTTTCCGCCACCGCATCTTTGATCTATGGTATTATGGGGTTCTTTGGAAAACTTTCACTTCCATCTATTGCGGAGGATACATCCCTGTGGGTTATTAACACCATTATCGTTGTGTGTGTTGAGGCGATTGTGTTCTGGAATGGTATGATCCGTGTGTACCTAACCTCAGGACAAATGGGGATTAAATGGCGAGTGATCGGCGCTTTGTGCGGCATGATTCCCGTGGTTAATCTGATTGTGCTTGGGAAGATTATCGCAGTATCCCATGATGAGACACAGGTGGAAAACAAAAGAATTCTGTTGAATGAGGCCCGGGCGGATGAAAGACTATGTAAGACGAAATATCCGATTTTGATGGTGCATGGCGTGTTTTTCAGGGATTTTCGATATTTTAATTACTGGGGAAGAATCCCTGATGATTTGGAGGCAAATGGTGCCACCATCTATTATGGAAATCACCAGTCTGCCGCTGCAGTGAAGGATAGTGCGAAGGAACTGGATGCGCGTATTCGTCAGATTGTGAAGGAGACCGGGTGTGAGAAGGTGAATATCATCGCACATTCCAAGGGAGGACTGGATTGCCGCTATGCATTGTCTGAACTTGGGACGGCAGAGTATGTGGCATCCCTCACAACCATTAATACGCCACATCGTGGCTGTGAATTTGCAGACTATCTTCTTGATAAGATCCCGGATGCCGAGAAGCAGACGGTGGCGATGGCTTACAATACGGCGTTAAAGAGATTAGGTGATCCCAATCCCGATTTTCTGGCAGCAGTTCATGATCTTACGGCTTCGGCCTGTGAAGATTTGAATGAACAGATTCATGATGCCAAGGGTGTATATTACCAGAGTGTCGGATCGAAACTTACGAAGGCAATGGGAGGAAGGTTCCCGTTGAATCTGACCAACAAGTTTGTGGAGCATTTTGATGGATATAATGACGGTCTTGTGGGAGAGAAGTCATTTCCATGGGGAGAAAATTATCAATTCCTTACGGCAAAGGGTAAGCGTGGAATTTCTCATGGTGATATGATCGATCTCAACCGGGAGAATTTTAAGGGATTTGATGTGCGTGAGTTCTATGTGAATCTGGTGAAGGATCTTAAGGAACGAGGCTTCTAGAAGTGTGTAAGACTTATGGAATTATAAGATAAGAAAATGTGGAAAGGATAGGATTATTCATATGGAAGAGAAGAATATTAAGTCCGTTGCCATTGTGGGAATGGGTGCACTTGGAATATTATTTGGCAATCACATTCAGAAGGCAATCGGCAGGGATAATCTGCAGTTTGTGATGGATGAAGATCGTCTGAATCGTTATCGGGGAAGACAATTCACCTGTAACGGGGAAGTCTGTGATTTTAACATGGTGGGGGTTAGGGAAGCCGGGCCGGTGGATCTTGTCATCGTAGCAGTAAAGTACACGGGACTTTCCGGTGCCATTGAGGAAATGCGTAATCTGGTAGGTAAAGATACCATTATTATTTCGGTGCTTAATGGAATTAATAGTGAAGAGATCCTGGGTGCCGCTTACGGCATGGAGAAAATCATCTATACCGTGGCACAGGGAATGGATGCCATGAAGTTCGGGGAAGAGTTAAAATATACCCGGATGGGTGAGTTACATATTGGATACACCAAGGCCTGCGATGAGGATCGTTTGGCGCGACTGATTCGTTTCTTTGAGAAAATCAAGATGCCTTATGTGAAGGAAGAAGATATTCTGTATCGTATGTGGGGCAAGTTTATGTTAAATGTGGGTCTTAACCAGACTTGTATGGTATATGGTGTGAACTATAGTCAGGTGCTTTCTAAGGGAGAAGCAAACCGCACGATGGTTGCAGCCATGCGTGAGGTGATTGCGCTGGCTAATGCGGAGGGTGTCAATCTCTCGGAGAAGGATTTGAATTTTTACATTAAGGTGGTAGAGACATTAAGTCCAACCGGAACACCTTCCATGGGACAGGATCGTATTAATAAGAAAGCTTCGGAAGTTGATATGTTTGCGGGTGTTGTGATGGAACTTGCAAAGAAACATGGATTCTATGTTCCGACCAATGAGTTCCTTTATGAGAGGGCAAAGGCGATCGAGAAGGAGTATGTGTAATTGAAGATTAGGACAGAAAAAAGTAGCGATCAAGGAGAGAAAATAGCATGAAACGTAATGTAAGTATGGAAGAAATCTCCGATGGTAAATTCTATGGTTTAAATGATCTGGTCAAAGCCGGATGTGGTGACTGCAAGGGGTGTTCCGCCTGTTGTCGCGGAATGGGTAATTCCATCGTACTGGATCCGTGGGATATCGATCATTTGACCAAGGCCCTGGGGAAGAATTCTGCATTAGAATCTCTGATGGCTGCAGGTAAGGTGGAACTGAATGTGGTGGAGGGGGTAATCCTCCCGAATATATCCATGAAACAGGAAGCCTGTGGATTCTTAAATGAAGAGGGGCGTTGTACCATTCATACATATCGTCCGGGAATCTGTCGATTATTTCCATTGGGCCGTTATTATGAGAATGGAAGCTTTTCATATTTTTTGCAGGTTCATGAATGCAGGAATACGAATCGCAGTAAGGTTAAGGTGAAGCAGTGGATCGATGTGGAGAATCCGGCTGCTTACGAAGAATTTATCTGTCAATGGCATTATTTTCTAAATGATGTGGTTGACTTGATTGCAAAAAAGGCGGATGAGAACTTTACCAGACAGGTGGATATGTATATCTTACAAGCCTTTTTTGTGAAGGGATATGACGGTGTAACCGAGGAAGAATTCTATGATGAATTTAAGAAACGACTGAGTGTGGCAAAACTTGCGATTTTCGGAGAATAACAATGAAGCAAGAGGAAGCCTTTCGAGGTTATTGAATTGAGGAGATAAGGGATGGAGGATAAAGAAAAGCGACTGCAACAGCAGTTTGATTTTATACAGGAAATCGATAAGGAAAAGTTTATCGGAAGGCAGACCTACCTGACGGATGGTGTGAGAAAAGAGAATGATGCAGAACATGCCTGGCATCTGGCCATGATGTCAATTCTGCTCAGTGAATATGCCAATGAGTCCATCGATGTGTTGAAGGTCGTAACGATGGTGCTGCTTCACGATATCGTGGAGATCGATGCCGGAGATACTTATGCCTATGATGAGGCCGGACACGCTACCAAGAGGGAGCGGGAGGAAAAGGCAGCGAATCGTATCTTTGGATTATTGCCGGAGGATCAGAAGATTAGGTTTCGTGCTCTTTTTGAGGAATTTGAAGCCGGTGAAACACCGGAAGCCAAGTTTGCCCACACGATGGATAACATTCAGCCAATCATGCTAAACAGCGCAACGGAGGGAAAAGCCTGGGAGGAGCATGGAGTACATCTGCATCAGGTTCTTAAGAGAAATGCTCATACAGCCCAGGGTTCGGAGACTTTGTGGAACTATGCGAAAGAAAAATTTGTTGATCCGAATGTGGAAAAGGGTAAATTACCGGTGTAAGTTTGATTATAAGCAAAAGAAAGGAAAAGGAAGTAGGATAAAATGTTTGGAGTGACAGTGAATGCGGTAGCAATTCTTTTGGGTACTGCCATCGGATTGATTTTTCGAAAGGTCATTAATAAGGAGATGGAAGCGGTGATTATGCAGGCGATGGGTGTGGCCGTACTTTCCATCGGTATTATGGATATGTTGAGTGTCCGTGGCAATATTACCATGATTCTCACATTGATCTTAAGTCTCACCATCGGTGGGGCAGTGGGATCATTTTTTCAGATTCAGAATCGTATCGAGCAGTTTGGTGAATTCTTAAAGAAAAGGCTTTCAAAGGATGAGAACAGTACTTTGGGAAAGGCATTTACGACATCCGTATTGATCTTCTGCATCGGTGCCATGGTGGTGTATGGAAGTATCAATGCGGGACTTGGAGATAATTCAACACTTTACATCAAGAGTATCCTTGACGGTGTGGTCTCGGTTATCACAGCGGCAACCATGGGAGCCGGCGTTGCCCTCTCGGCCGTGGTGGTATTCGTTCTTCAGGGAATTTTCGCCCTCAGTGCCAGTTTCTTAAATCCAATTCTTGTTGCCTATCCGGATGTAAAGACCATGCTCACCGGAATCGGCGGTGTGCTGGTGATGTGTATCGGCATCAATCTGCTGGAGTTAAAGAAGATGAGGACGGGGGATCTCATTCCGGCGCTTCTTGGATGTCTGGTGATGATGTTCTTCTAGGGGGAAGGGCAATGTATAAAAAAGTATTTTATGTTATTTTATTGATGCTCGTTTTGGGCTTATTGGTTTCAAGGTATAAGTACAGAATGTTTTCAGACGAAATACTTGAATTAAAGCAATATAATGGAATAAGAGATGTTTCAAAATTAGATTTGTTGTAACAATCCTGTTCAGTATTTATATATGTCTTATGGTCCATATTCTAAGGCGATTAGTCTGCTCTGCTATGCCAATAATAATTATTATCATGTTACATATTTTTATCGGGATGACATATTTGCAATACATACATTTAAAAATCTATATATAATCGATGATAAGGATGGAGAACAGTATATTCTTAGCAATTCAGACAGGAAGAAAACCTATAAATATAACAATGTTTTCTCATATGACGGAGATGATCTGAGGGTGGAATGATCGAAGAATCTAAAAATATGTTTTAAAGTGGAGAAGAGTATGTGTATGATGCCCCCGACTGTAGCATAAAGAAGATTATGTGAAGTAAAACACGGCATTTGATTGTTTCTTTATAGATTTGGAACGCATTGTTTTCATGGAACTTGCTGCTGTGGAAATGATGCGTTTTCTGTTTGGCAGATCTTAAAAAATAATCTATGATAAATGATAAATAATAAAAAATTAAACACTTGTATTAAAAATTCATATCTGTTATACTTACAACAAAGCAGAATATATCTTTTATGCAGACGAACGTGCTATCGTATTGTGTTACATATGGATGGTACAGGCTGAGTCGTCATCTATGAATTTAGTATTTCTTTTTAATTCCTGCTTTTATTTCAAAAAAAATTCAATAACGGCAGGAGATTAAAAATACGCGATACATTTGTCTCCTGCGAAGGAGGTAATGAATGAGCGTAAGAGAGTACAAGAGTAGTGTTTTTACCATGTTGGAGGAAACCCCGG
>JBJEJH010000058.1:0-4879 GCA_051877855.1 Lachnospiraceae bacterium
GTTGCACCGTCCTCAAAAGCATGACTCTCCACGGTCACCTCAACCGCCTCAACCTTCAATCCCTGCTGATTAAGATTTTCCTTAAGAATCACTATCTGATTCTCAATCGCCTGCTTAACAGCTTCATTCTGTGCTACCAGCGACGCTGTAACAACGCCTTCCTTCACAGAAATATTCAGGTTCACCTTACCCAGATTTTCCGGATTCAGCATCATTTCCATGGTGGTGGTTTCCTGATTCAAAGTAACCCTTGCAGCTTCAACGATCTGATTGATAATTTCTACCGGATTAACCGGAGCACTGACTTCATTCACTTCCAATGCTTCCGTAACCGCCTCAACCAGCTGATTCATCATGGTTCCTGCAAAATCATTATTCTGATTTCCCGTCATATCCATGGACTTATGATCCGCCCCGGAAGAACTTTCAACCTTCATCACTTTACCGTTTGGGGCATTCTCATTCACACCCTTGTCCGTTTCTTCCGGCTCAGTGTTCTTTCGTAGATCCTGATTGGCTACCTCGTTCTCTTCCTCCACAGCATTTTTCTGTGCATTCATATCCTCTGCCGGATCTTTATGTTTCTCCGGATGCTGTAACGCATCAACATTGTCCGTGTTATCCGCCGCACCTTCATCCAAAACAGAATCCTTCATCGCATCCGAAATCATCTGTTCCATCTCCTCTGTGGATACACCAAACTCCTTGGCAAGATCTGCCAACACATCCTCAAGAAATGCCGAAATTTCTTCCATCGCCCCCTGTAGATCTGCTGATACCAACAATTCCACAGAACTTTCCATTCCGGTAAGTTCCACGATAAAATCCGCCAGATTTCCTTCATCCATAAGATCCATAATATTAATTCCCAATGCCTCCAGTGCATTTTGAATCTCCTCATCGGTCACATTCAATTCTTCCTTGATCTTATCCGTAATCTTTCGAACTGCGTCATTTACCTTGGACTCAACTTTTTTGACCGTATCTGCATCTTTCTTCACCGAAGAAGTCTTCACCGAATCCGATGTTTTCGTCGTTTCCGAAGGCTGTTGTACCCTGGAATCTCCACCATTTCCCGTCACAGCCACCGCAAGCCGGTTCAACGTCCGTTCCGTATTCATTCCGGACCCTGCCACAGGATTTCTAAAGTCACTCAAACCGGTATTTCCGGATCGTGCCATAATGGCGCCAAAGTCACCGGCAGGATTCTTAACATTTCCCATAGCCATCACATCCGCAGGACGTGACACTGCCATATGATTGCTAATACCTGAGCTAACCATTTGCACCCTCCTTTCATAATAGTTTATTTATAAGAGAAGGATGACTAAAGTTTATTCCGGATACATAACATGGGTAAGCTTTGCTGCATACACCGGATCCATCTCTGCCAGGATATTCGCTCTCTGGGTTGCATTCATACACAAAAGAATCTGGGTCACCAGATGCAGATCCCCTGTCATCTCAGACAGAATCGCCGCCGCATCCGCCGGATCCATCTTCGCATAAGTGGCCGCCCAATCCTTGACCTTTTCCGAATAGTTCAGTCGTTCCAGAACCTTCACATAAAGATCCGCCGCATTCTCCGGATATATTTCCTCATACCAACTCTTATATTCTATTATATCGGGTGCATTGTCCGTAAATACAACCTCTTCATCAAACTTTTTTTTCAATTGTTCATAAACAAGCTGATTTTGTTCAAAAACGCGAAGTCTTGAGATCTCATTCTGTAATTCCGCTATCATCTCAGAATCCACCGTAAGCTGCTGATCCTTTAATTCCAGTTCCGCTTCCAATTCCTTGATTCTCTCAATGGCATCATACAAAGTTTTATAACGATATCCATATTCCGAAGCTGCCACATCATCACTGACGCTTGGCAGAATTCGATTCAACACAGGAACATCCTTAATCAGCGGACGCATTACGTTATTACCGAAGCCACCCACATCCATCTTAATGAGCAGTGCGAATACCAAAAGCCAAATGATCACAATGACAATCGCAATCAGAACACCAATCAGTCCTCCGCCCTTTTTCTCTCCATCATCCAAGTTCATTCCATTATTCGATGGCACTAGTTCGCACCCGCCTTTCCATTTCCGTTAAACCGGAAGCTGACCAGCTGGTCAATTTCCTTCTTCTCATTCTCATTTTCTTCCCGCAGGAATTCCTGAAATGCATTTTCTTTTAACTTCTCATAGATCTTACGATCCTTCATTGCATCATTAAGCTGTGTTCTTGCAATTTCCAAAGCACGTCTTGCCTTCATGAGGTTTTCCTGCTGTATCTTGATCTGCCCTTTGATATATTCCACATTATCCCGGGCAAACTTCATTTCATGAATATTTAATTTGCCCGTGGACTTTCTGCGGTACTCCGCTTCAAGTTCAGCCCTCCGGGCAAATAATTGTTCCAGTTTTTCCTCTTCTTCATTGACCTTTGCCGCCGCCATAGAGAAAGCCGTCTTCGCCTGACTCTCCAGTTTCAGCTTAACGTCCAGCACATTTTGAAGTCGAAATATAAACTTAGCCATAGGGCATCACCTACATAACCTTACTCAAATATTTTACCTAAAAGTTCCAATTCCTCTTCAAAGGTAAACTTTTCATCGGTTCCCTGCATTAAGAATTGATTCACCGCATCGATCTTCGATATTGCATAATCAATGTTCTTATTGGATCCCGGCTTATAAGCGCCGATGTTGATCAGATCCTCCGCCTCGTTGTAAGTCGCCATGACGTTCTTGAGCTTTCCGGCAAGAGCCTTATGCTCCTTTGTGGCAATCTGGCTCATGCAACGGGAGATACTCTGCAAAATATCGATGGCCGGATAATGATTCTTGTGTCCCAGTTTTCGGGACAACATAATATGTCCATCCAAAATGCTTCGTGCCGTATCGGTAATCGGTTCATTAAAGTCATCACCATCCACAAGGACCGTATAAAGTCCGGTAATGGATCCTTTTTCCGCCATACCTGCCCGCTCCAGAAGTTTGGGCATCTCACTGTATACACTGGGTGGATATCCTCTGGTTACCGGCGGTTCTCCGGAGGCCAGACCAATTTCACGTTGTGCCATAGAAAATCGCGTCAGGGAATCCATCATCAACAGTACATCCTTCCCCTGATCACGGAAATACTCCGCAATACTGGTAGCAGTCTTCGCTGCTTTATTACGAATTAATGCCGGCTTATCCGAGGTCGCCACCACCACAACACTGCGGCGCATACCTTCCTCCCCAAGGTCACGCTCAATAAATTCACGTACCTCACGGCCCCGCTCTCCAATCAGGGCGATAACGTTGATATCTGCCTTCGTGTTACGGGCAAACATACCCATCAGGGTGCTCTTTCCAACACCACTGCCGGCAAAAATTCCGATACGCTGTCCCTTGCCGACGGTAATCAAACCATCCACCGCCTTTACACCAAGAGGCAGTATCTGACTGATAATCACACGGGACATAGGATCCGGCGGTGCAGCCTCCACCGAGTACTTCATCGGCAGATTCAGTTCACTGCCGTCATAAGGCATTCCAAGTCCATCCAGAGTCTTTCCCAACAACTCATCACCCACATTAACCGCCAGCGGAGCACCGGTATTCTCCACAACGCATCCCGGGCCAATACCATCTACACTTGAAAAAGGCATCAATAACACGTTGGCGTCCCTAAAACCTACAACCTCCGCATACACCGGCGGAATTGCCTTATTCTTGGGTACAATGACACACAGATCATTAAGACTGGCATCCGGACCCACAGATTCAATTGTCAGACCCACAATCTTGGTAACCTTTCCAAGCTTCTTATAATAGGTGTTATTTATTAAATTCAGATACTTTTCCCGATTAATTAATGCCACAACTAAAAACCACCTTTATTGCTGCATACAGCTTAGCAATTTAATATCCTTAATCAACTGTTCCAGCTGAATATCCAGACTACAATCAAAAATTCCCCCCTCGGTCTCAATAACACACTGACCTTTTTCCATAAAGGAATCCTCCAGCACACTCAGGTTAATGTCCTTCGGGGAAGCAAGGTAAATCTTTCCCTGATTTTCCGAAAGGAACGGATAATCTTCCTTTGATACACGAATCAGAAAATCTCCTGTACATTCCACGTTACTTAGCACCTGATTAATCAAATGTAATATTATTTCCTTATTATCTTCCGAAACGGTGTGGGTTACCTGTGCAAATACCTGTAACAGCGTATCCACCAGTTCACTTTCCATATTGTTGTATCGGGTTGTATATTCCTGTTCCAGACGGGAAAGTTCCTGATTCGCATCATTAATCAGCTTCTGGTACTCTTCCTCCGCTCGGGCGCTGCCTTCTTCGTAACCCTTTCGGCTTCCTTCCTCATAAGCAGACGCATACGCGGTTTTTTTAATCTCCTCTGCCTCTTCCCGGGCCTTAAGAAGGATTTCCTCCGCCTTCGCATTGGCATCCCCTACAATATTTCCTGCAAGCTCGCGAAGTTCCTCTTCTCCTACCGAGGCACCGGCCGAATCCGCAGTCAATGCATCCAAAGCATCCGCTTCCGCTTCCCCGGTATCCGAACCCATCTCTTCCCCGATGAGTCCCTCCACTACTTCGGCATTTAATCCATTCACAAAACCATCTGCCGGAACCGCTTCATTCTCCATCTTCTGACGGAAAGATTCGATTTTATTGGAAATGACCTCGTTATAATCTATAACGCGGTCATCAGCCTTTTTGGTATAAAATCCTTTTAAAAGATTAGACAATGATCTCGTCACCTCCGCCTCGTGAAATAACGATTTCCGCCGAATCCTCAAGTTTACGAATGATATTAACAATCTTCTGCTGTGCTTCCTCAACATCCTTCATACGAACAGGACCCAT
>JBJEJH010000059.1:0-4714 GCA_051877855.1 Lachnospiraceae bacterium
AGCGTTGCGCAACAGATTTACAGTCTGCCCCCTTTGGCCACTCGGGAATCCATCCGTATCAAACCTGACAATAATAGTTTATACCATATCTCCCATCATATCGCAAGCTTTTTTTCGACAAAATGAGATTGAAATGAATACAAAAGAGCCTGTAGGTACTACAATGTACGAAAGCCACATTCACACCCACAGGCTCATTAAGACACATTTTTTACCGGCTCAATTTTACCGGAACATATTTACTGGCACATCTCAACAATCAGATTCAAGATAAAGCCATAATAACTATTGGTAATGTTATATCCATTGCTTGAAAGATCGGTGATCAAGGATCCATCGGAATTTGAAATGGATGCACTTACATTCAAGAAAGTTACCCCTTCCATGCCCGATAATTTCTCATTCAATTCAGCAATTCCATCATTTGTCACGGTAGTACTTTCTTTTGCCTCAAATCCGGTAGAAATCGGGAATACCGAAATAACATAAATCTGCGCACTCGGAAGTCCCTTCTTAATCTCATCCACCAATTCCTTATAGGAATCATATACCTTTTCAGCACTCTTGCCGTTATTCAGATCGTTTAATCCAAGCTGGATAAATACTTTATTCGCATTCTTTGCAACGATCTCATTGACGGAACCGGAAGCCTTGCCTGTAGTCCATCCTTCATTGTACACTAACTTGGAACTTCTGAGGTGTTGATATACATCTAATCCGGATACGAAAACATCACCCACAAATACTGCATCATCGAAAAACTCTTCCTGAGAGAAATCTTCTTTCTGTGGAGTCTTAACAATCTCTGTCGCTGAGGTCACAATCTCCTCCGTGGTCTCTTCGGTGGTTTCCTCCGTAGGCGGTTCTGTCTCAATCGGCTGTGTCGTGGTCTCTTCCTGGGTTGTGGTTTCCGGAGTCGTTGACTCCTTCTCAGACTTCTTACCGCCGACAGCCTTTGCAATACCAACAATCAATGCAATAATAATGGCCAGAACAACCAGCATTAATATAAAGACATTCTTATATTTGTACCATGTACGAAGTGATTTACTTCTCTTAATCTCTCTGTTCATCTTCTTACTCCTCAATTCGGTTTAACCATACGAAGCACTACTGCCGAAGTTCCACGCAAGCCAATTTCAAGCATTCCATTGGTTAACTCATATAACAATGACATTGTACTATAATCATTTTCCGTTGTCACCATTAATTGTTCAAATACACAATTTTCACTGGAAGATACTTCCCATGCCGGAATAATAACTCTTCGTTCATCTTCACTGTTATTAACAATGACAATAATAATATTATCCCCAAGGAATCGCCCGTAACTGATCAGATTATGTTCTGCCGCCAATTCCTTCAAAGATCCTCTTAAAAGCGCCGGATTTTCTTTGTGAATTCGAATCATTTCCCTGTGGAAAGCAATAAGATCATGATCCTCTCTTCCCCACGGATAGGTCCGTCGATTATCCGGATCCGTCCATCCGCACATTCCGGCTTCATCACCATAGTAAATGGTTGGTGCCCCCGGCCATGTCATCTGAACCACTACCGCCTCGCGAAGCACGCCCTTATTCACTCCCTCATTAGCAGCTTCCGCTCCCTTTGAATCCAGACGTCCCACCTTGCGATTGGTTCTCGTCAGGAAACGGGAATGATCATGGTTCGACAGCTCATTCATACTAACCGATACTGCTTCGGCACCCATTCGTGCCATATTATGTCTCATGGCATCAAAGAAATATCTTGGATTACCCAGCATATCTTCCCGGTATTCATCACTATGTTTCTCAACACCGGTCAAAAACCAGGTCAAAGGCTCCATAAAGGCATCATAATTCATAACGGTATCCCACTGGTCCCCCTGAAGCCACTCATTGGCATCACCATAATGCTCTGCCAGAATAATTGCATTGGGATTTGCCGCCTTAACCGTCTTGCGGAATCTTCGCCAGAAGTCATGGTTATACTCTTTACCGTGCCCAAGATCCGCTGCCACATCCAATCGCCATCCGTCACAATTATATGGCTCGGATACCCATTTGGCGGCAATCCGGAGAATGTACTCCTCCAGCTTGGTTGATCCTTCATAGTTTAGCTTCGGCAAGGTATTATGTCCCCACCAGCCCTCATAATTTCCATTATTCGGCCACTCTCCATCATGAAAGCCGAAGAATCCACGATACGGGCTATCCTTGGACTGATAAGCCCCCGGCTCGTAACTTTCACTGCTGTGACTGTAAATTCCCTCACGATCCAGCCATTTATTAAAGGAACCACAATGGTTAAATACACCATCAATGATAACCTTCATTCCTCGACGATGCGCTTCCTGCACCACCCGGGCAAATAACTGATTGCTTGCCTCCAAATTCTTCTTCGAGGTTACCCGGCGGATATATCGGGTTGCATGGGTATTATCCACATCTCCCGGCTGTAGAAGTTCTCCCTCATCCTCGAGAATCACACCGAAGTGAGGATCTATATAATCATAATCCTGAGTATCATATTTATGATTGGAAGGTGACACGAATAACGGATTAAAATAAATCACGTCAACGCCCAGTTCCTGCAGATAATCCATCTTATCCAGCACGCCCTGAAGATCTCCTCCATAGAAGGAACGTACATCCATGGCTTTCGGATAAGAATACCAGGCTTCCACTTTTTCAACCGGACCATTGATATAAGCATACTCATTTGGGATGACATCATTGCTTATGTCACCATTATTGAAGCGATCCACAAAGATCTGGTACATCACCGCGCCCTTAGCCCATTCCGGAACCTTAAATCCCGGTGTAATAACAAATTCATAGGTCTCATTGAGTTCTTTGCATACGCCCAGTCGATTGTAGTAAACATATGTCTTACCGTTCTGAATCTCAAAATGATAGAATATCTTCTCTGTACCGGCATTGATACTAATTTCATAATAGTCAAACATCACATCCGAATGCGCACGTTTCATGGCATAATGATGTCCATGGATGACCAGGTATACCTTATCTGCATTATAGCGATAAGTACGAAAGCGCAGTGTCACATCCTCATTAAGATCCGGATGTGCCGGAATACGATAGCCCTCCGTCTCGTCCGCAAATAAAGCTCTGCGGTTCAATACGGGACGAACGTTTAACATATAAAACAATTCTTTTTCTTCCGAAGGACATGTATTCAAATCTTTAGAAACAATCATAAGTCACCTCTTATACCTATTACCCTTTATTTTACAATCTATTTCCATATAATTCAAGAGCTTTTTAGACAGTAAAAAGGACAGCATTTCGGGGGTGCTGTCCTTTTTGGAGAAGGTATTCATTTTATTATATGGGGTATAATAAAATATAATGTATTGGGGTTTTACAATTATGTATTATATCCCCTTTTTTCCCTAAAGTGTTAACAAATGTTACAAAATTTTACATTATTTTTTATGCATAATCACGACGCGCATTTTCCCCATGAATACAATCTTATTTTATTTAGTAAAAATGACCTATGCCTGCGTAGCATAAGTGCTGAACAACGCCTCAAACTCCTGTCGTTCAACCTTTTCTTTCTCAAGAAGTAATGCCGCACAACGATGTAATATTTCAAGATGATCTACGATCATTCGACGTGCCTTTGCATAACAATCGTCTACAATTCCCTTAACTTCCGTATCGATAATTCCCGCAACCGATTCGCCATAAGGTCTGGCCTGTGCAATATCACGGCCCAAGAAGACCTCATCATTATTAATCTGGTAATTAATCAGACCCACCTTATCCGAGAAACCATACTTGGTCACCATGGCTCTGGCAGTCTCGGTACACTGCTTGATATCCTGGGAAGCTCCTGTGGTAATATCATCGAAGATTAACTCTTCTGCGATTCTTCCTCCTAGGCCAACCATAATATCCTGAAGCATCTTGCCCTTGGTATAGAACATCTCATCCTTCTCCGGGAGAGGCATTGTATAACCTGCAGCTCCATTCCCCGTCGGAATGATGGAAATGGTATGCACCGGTCCCACATCCGGAAGTAAATGGAATAAAATCGCATGACCGGCTTCATGATATGCGGTAATTCTCTTTTCTTTATCCGAAATAACACGGCTTCTCTTCTCCGCACCAATACCAACCTTCACAAAGGAAGCGTGGATATCTTCCTGCTTAATAAACGGGCGATTACTCTTTGCTGCAAGAATTGCCGCTTCATTTAACAAATTCTCAAGATCTGCACCGGTAAAGCCTGCTGTAGTCTGTGCCACATTATCAAGATCAACATCATCCGCCATCGGTTTGTTCTTAGCATGTACATCCAGAATCTCACGACGTCCCTTAACATCCGGACGGCCTACACTGACCTTGCGGTCAAAACGTCCCGGACGAAGAATCGCAGGGTCCAGAATATCCACACGGTTGGTCGCTGCAATAACGATAATTCCCTCATTGACACCAAAACCATCCATTTCAACCAGCAACTGGTTCAGGGTCTGCTCACGCTCATCATGGCCTCCTCCCATACCGGTGCCACGCCTTCTCGCAACAGCGTCAATCTCATCAATAAAAACAATACAAGGCGCATTCTTCTTGGCATTCTCGAAAAGGTCACGGACACGGGATGCACCTACACCTACAAACATCTCTACAAAATCCGAACCGGAAATACTGAAAAACGGCACACCGGCTTCACCGGCCACAGCCTTGGCCAACAATGTCTTACC
>JBJEJH010000060.1:0-10290 GCA_051877855.1 Lachnospiraceae bacterium
TATTAACAATCTTCTGCTGTGCTTCCTCAACATCCTTCATACGAACAGGACCCATGAAATCCATATCTTCCTTGATCATAACAGCAAGACGCTTTGAAAGGTTATTGAAGATAACATTCTGTACTTCCTCGTTAGCACCCTTAAGAGCCATAGCAAGATCGGAGTTATCCACATCACGAAGCACACGCTGAATAGCACGGTCGTCCAAGGTAAGGATATCTTCGAACACAAACATCTTCTTGCGGATCTCTTCTGCCAACTCCGGATCTTCAATTTCCAAAGTCTCCATGATATGTTTTTCAGTACCACGGTCAACCGAATTCAAGATTGCTACAATCGCATCAACACCACCCACGATGGTGTAATCCTGATTCACAAGGGATGCCAGTTTACGTTCCAAAACTTTCTCCACCTGCTTGATAACTTCCGGTGAAGTACGATCCATCTGTGCAATACGTTTTGCAACATCCGCCTGTTTTTCCTGTGCCAGTGAAGATACCACCGCAGATGACATGGCAGGCGGCAGATAAGAAAGAATCAAGGCAATGGTCTGCGGGTGCTCGTCCTGAATAAAGTTCAACAACTGACTCGGATCCGTCTTTCGAATAAATTCGAAAGGACGAACCTGCAGACTGGCCGTAAGCTTTCCGATAACCTGCTTGGCCTTATCCTCTCCCAAGGCTTTCTCCAAAAGTTCCTTGGCATAGTTGATACCACCTTCTGCAATGTACTGCTGGGCAAGACAGACCTCATAGAATTCATTTAGGACGTCTTCCTTCATGCTTGGTGATACACTGCTTGTATTGGCAATTTCAAGTGTCAACTGTTCAATTTCTTCTTCCTTCAAATGCTTAAAAACCGTAGCCGATTTCTCCGGTCCAAGGGCAATCAAAAGGATTGCAGCCTTTTCAAGACCGCTTAATTCTCCACTGTCTTTCTTTGCCATAATTTAATCCCATCCATCGTCTAACCAGTTACGCAAAAGTAACGCAACGGCTTCCGGATTCTCATCCACGAATTTCTCGATGGCCTTTCTAACTTCTGATTTTTCCTGTAAATCAATATCTTCAACACTCTGCTGGGTTTCCCTGGTGGTTGCAAGCATCTGTTCAACAGATAATTCAGGTTCCGTCTCCTCCACCGTAATCGGCTTCGAACTACGGAATACCACAAATACAAGAAGTCCAAGAATCGCCAAGGCAAGTAACAATTGTAACCAGAATGAAAATCCCATGGCAGAAGCTTCTCTGTCATAGAAATAATGCTTCTCATAAGCCATAATGGTAATGTTTTCTCTCGGAATACCCGTACCGGTAGAAATCAGATCCAGCCACTGGTCATCATACGCAATGATTGTCGTCTCACCATTCTGTGCCTTAAACTCATCCCAGGTCATATCATCCAGATATCCCAGATTCTTAGCTTCGTCCTCATTATAGATCACATTCTTGGTAAACACCGCAGAAAGGGTTGAGGAATCCTTAATAACTTCTCCCGGGGACGTGGTCTCTGTTGTAACCAGTTCATTAACCGCATAAGAATACTTTTCCAGGGAATAGCTCGTTGTGGTACCGTTGGTATCCTGAATGACATAATCCGTATCCTCATCATTACTTTCTGTCCCCGGAGTTCCTCCTACAGTACTTCCCCCGGATGATTTCTCGATGTACGCCTCCGTGAAATATCCCTGTTCATTTCCTTCCGGAACACTATACTCATGAAGTACCTTTTCAAAGTTACTCCACTCGATATCATAATTAACAATAACCTTAACATCCTGATAGAATCCTGACGCCAATACCTGATTTTTTACTTCCGTTGCCGTTACATTGCTTAACTGCTGTGCGTACTTAAGCTGACGGTTCAGCGCTGCGGAAGACGTACCATTGGCACTGGCCTGACCGGAATAAAGGCTTTCTCCGGAACGGCTCAGGATGGTAATATCTTTCATAGCGAGATTTGGAACTGCATTTTTTACCAGATACGCGATATTCTCCGCTTCTTCCTCATCCATCTCGTCCGACAAATGTAAGATAATCGCTGCAGTAGAACCGGACTTACTCTCAAACAAAGAATTCGAAGAATCCTGCAGATTAATTGAAACCTGTGCCCCGGAAATCTTATCAAGCTGCGTCAGATCCTCTGCCAACTTATTATTCAAGTAAATCTGCCACTTCTTTATTCGGTCACTCTCCGTTGTTGAGAAGCTGGAATTCAACGCATCTTCATAGCTATATCCATCCACCTGGATCTCATTGGTAGCCAGAAGCATCTTAGCATTCAACAGATCCTTCTTGCGAACCGAGATGGTCATACTGTTTTCGTTGACAGAATAATTGGATATTCCGTTTTCTGTCAGCAAAGTAGTGACCTGACTTATCTCATTGTAGTTATTCACCGTGGTTAAGATCTCGTATTGCGGGCGCGCCAAAACCACTGCCAGAATTCCCATCGTCACGAGAACCGCTGCCAGTGAACTTAATACGATCGCTTTTTGTCTATTGTTATATCGATTCCAGAAATCCAGGAAACGCTGAAATATCTGGCGTACTCTATCAGGCATGATACTTTATTTCTCCTTAAAATTAGATCTGAATATTCATGATTTCCTTGTAGGCATCAATCAGCTTGTCACGAATGGCCACCGTGTACTGCAATGCAATATTGGCCTTCTGCTGGATAACCCCCAACTCATGTGTACTTGTCAGATTACCAAGTGCAAAGTCAATCTCCGCCTGTTGAGCCTGCTCAACATAGTTATTGGTACTCGTTATGAGACCAATGGCAGAATTATAAATGCTGTCAAAACTATCCGTCACCTCACCAGACCCGGATGCATTCTCCCTCGGTGTCTTACCGGTTGTCAACACTTCACGGATATAGTCCGAAGTAACATTATATAAAGCTCCTACATTATCCATAATAAACTCCTTCTAATCCATCCTTTTCAAAGGGTAGGATGATTCCCAAATCCATACTACTTTCCGACTTCAAGACCCTTTGTAAGCATCGCCTTGGTGGCATTAAATGAAGTCACATTGGCCTCATAAGAGCGGGTTGCATCGATGAGATCCGTCATTTCCGTGATCACATTAACATTCGGATAAGTCACATAACCATCTTCATCTGCGTCGGGATGGGAAGGATCATAGACCTTCTTCATCGCAGTATCATTGTCCGTAGTAATCTTGGTAACCTTAACGCCCTGCCCGGCAATACTCTTGGACGCAGCAGTCAATACACTGGAGAAGCTTCCCATGGGATTATTCGTCTTCTCGGTAAAGAATACATTTTTACGTCGATATGGTGTTCCATTTTCCGTTCTGGTAGTATTCACATTCGCAATATTCTCTGCGATAATGTCCGAACGAAGCTGCTGTGCCGTCATTCCGGAAGCACTGATATTTAAACCTGTAAATATAGACATATAAATTCTTCCTTTCAAAAAAAATATTACTTTGAAATCACCGTCTTAATACGGCTGAACTCATTGGTCATACTGTCAATCAAAGTATTATAGACGATCTGATTCGCTGCCAGCTCGGTCTGTTCCGTGGCCATATCCACATTATTATCATCAATACGATAGGAATAACCTGCCTCATCAATGTAGGTATTCATCTTGACGCTATCCAGATCCATATTGTGAATCTTCTTCGAAAGTGAATCCTTTTCTTTACCTGCACTCTCAATTGCCCGGTTAAGATGTGTTTCAAACTCCACATCCTTACGCTTATAGCCCGGAGTATCTGCATTCGCGATATTATTGCTGATGAGTTCGTTGCGATAATAGCTGGCATCTGCGGCCTTATTCAACACATCAACATAATCAAATGCTCCTGAACCAAACATAATATCACTCCTTCTATATGCATCCATGCAACATTTTTCTACATAAAATCCCTTATATACATTATACGAATTATGGGCGAAAAGACAAGTTCTTTTTTTGCAAAAGAAAACCAGTGTCCGAAAACACTGGCTTTTATAAAAATTAATTTATTTGTTATTCGCTATTTTTTTCAGTTCATCAAACACCACGTCATTTAATACCTTAATATAGGTTCCCTTCATTCCGGAAGAACGGGATTCAATAACCCCTGCACTCTCGAACTTACGCAATGCATTGACGATAACGGATCTCGTAATACCCACCTTATCCGCAATCTTACTTGCTACAAGAATTCCCTCATTTCCCTCAAGCTCGGAGAAAATATGAGTGATTGCCTCCAGCTCTGAAAATGATAATGTGCTGATTGCCGACTTCACAATATGCACCTTGCGGTCTTCTTCTGCATTCTCCTCATTCACGGAACGCATCATCTCAAGCCCCACAACGGTGGTACCGTACTCACAGAGAATAATATCGTCAATTTCATAAGTGGAATCCGACTTATACATAAACAAGGTTCCAAGACGTTCTCCAGCAATATCAATCGGGGCAATGATGGCCTGAAATCTTCGGATATTGTCATCGGTAAATCCAAGGGTGGTCAGATTAACATTCTCCTTAGTAGATAATACCCCAAGCAGTCGTTCATTTAACATATTATCCACAAACCCGCCGACTTCGTCATCAATCAATTCACGAATTTCTTCCACACCGGGACAGGAACTAACTCCCAGCACCTTACCTTTCTTACTGATTACCAAGATGTTCGATTTTAAGATATCCGCCAACACCTCACAAATATCATTGAATACAACTCTGTGTGAATGATTATTGTGCAATAGTTTATTAATTTTTCTGGTCTTATCTAATAACTGTACACTCATAATTACTCCATCCTTCTCTCATCAAACAATACAAGAAAATTCGTGTCAAAATGAATCAATTTAAAAATATTATAACAAATAATTGATATTTTGCAATAGTTTGCAACCATTTTTTACCATTTTATCAAATTATCTGATAATTTAAAGAGAAGGCTTCGTTTTTCCCCTTCATGGGGTCCCAGAGTTAATTTTATTTCGTTTTTTTCTCCAGGTTTTCCACATATCCGCACTGTGGATCGTTGCAGGCAAGCTTATTTCCCTTCTCCACCATATAACTTCCGCACTGAGGACATTTCTTCTCGGAAGGTTTCTGCCATGATACGAAATCGCATTCCGGATAATTGGAACAGCCAAAATACCTTCTTCCCTTTTTCGTCTTACGTATAATCACATCTTTGTTACATTTCGGGCAGGCAACATTGGCCTTCTCAAGATACGGCTTGGTATTGCGGCAATCCGGGAATCCCGGACAGGCAAGGAACTTTCCGTGAGGTCCGTATTTGATGACCATATTTCTTCCGCACTGATCACAGATCACATCGGTTTTCTCGTCCTCAATATTGATTTCCTCAAGCTCCCTCTGGGCATTTTTCACCGCCTCATCCAAATCCGGATAAAAATTGCTCACCACCGTCTTCCAGTTTACTGCGCCTTCCCCAACTTTATCTAACAACGATTCCAGATTGGCTGTAAAATTCACATCCACAATACTAGGAAATGCTTTCTTCATCACTTCATTAACTGCCTCGCCAAGCTCTGTTACATAGAGATTTTTCTCCTCTTTGGACACATAATGACGTGCAATAATTGTGGTAATTGTCGGAGCATAAGTCGATGGACGACCAATTCCAAGTTCCTCCATGGTCTTTACCAGGGCTGCCTCGGTATAATGTGCCGGTGGCTGGGTAAAATGCTGCTTCTCCTCGAAAGAAACCAGAGAAAGACAGCTCTTTTCATCAATACCACGAACCAGCATATTATTATCTTCCTTCTCCTCATCAGTATCCACATAAACGGACATAAATCCATCAAACACCAGCTTAGATGCGGACATGGTAAAGAAATAATCTCCACAGCGAAGTCGGATGGATGTCTGTTCATACTGTGCATCTGCCATCTGACTTGCCGTAAAACGCTTCCAGATTAACTGATACAGACGGAACTGATCCCTTGACAGGGAATCCTTAATCTGAACCGGAAGTAAAGTAATGTCCGTAGGACGAATTGCCTCATGGGCATCCTGAATCTTCTTTCCTTCATTGCCATTATTCTTACGTTCTACAAAGTAGTTCTCTCCATAGGTACTATGGATATATTCACCGGCAAGACGCTCTGCCTCATCCGCCACACGGGTGGAATCGGTACGAAGATAAGTAATAATACCCACGGTACCCATACCTTCAATATCAACACCTTCATACAACTGCTGTGCCAGGCGCATCGTCTTCTGTGTTGAGAAATTCAATACCTTTGATGCTTCCTGCTGAAGGGTACTGGTGGTAAAAGGCAGCGGTGCCTTACGGTTCTTCTTGGATTTCTTGATGGAATCTACCACAAATTCCTTGTTCTCAAGGTTCTTTCGAATCTCCTCCATCTGTTCCCTGGATCGGATATCGATTTTACCCTTGGAATCCCCATGGAACTTGGCAACAACATTTTTCTTCTCTCCATCGATCTTTAAGGTTGCATCCAGGGTCCAGTACTCCTCCGGAATAAATGCATTTATTTCTGCCTCACGATCACAGATAATACGGAGCGCTACCGACTGAACACGGCCCGCACTAAGTCCTCTCTTAATCTTTTCCCAAAGCAGCGGACTGATACTATAACCAACCATACGATCCAGAATACGTCTGGACTGCTGTGCATCCACGAGGTTCATGTCAATCTTACGTGGTTCCTTGATGGATGCCTTTACCGCATTCTTGGTAATCTCGTTAAAGCTGATACGGTTGATATCCTTCTCCTCGATCTTTAATGCATTGGCAAGATGCCATGAAATTGCCTCACCCTCACGATCCGGGTCCGTTGCAAGATATACTTTATCGGCCTTCTTAACTTCCTTACGAAGCTTTGCCAGGATATCTCCTTTTCCACGAATCGTAATATACTTTGGCTCAAAATCATGTTCGATATCAATTCCCATACTACTTCTCGGAAGATCCCGTACATGTCCGTTCGAAGCAGCCACCTCGTAATTACTTCCCAGGAATTTTTTAATTGTCTTAACCTTTGCCGGTGATTCCACAATAACCAAATACTTTGCCATAATGATCTACCTCTTTTATATTCCGATTATTTCTTTACAGTCACATAATATCCCGGTGAAATCTCCCGAATCAGTTCCTTGAATGAAAGACTCACCAGTGCTTCTGTCACTGCCGAAATACCCAATCCCGTTTCTTCTATTATATAGTTCACATTTTGGGGTGTTAAATCTAGACAACTATACACCATTTCTTCCGACCTTGCAAGTAAATTAATATTTTTTTTATGTTTCATCGACTCATCCGAGTCGATTTTCTCCCGTAATTCCGGCACTTCATAACATAGAGTTTCTAAGATATCTCCCGGGGTTGTAACCACTCCGGCACCAATTTTAATCAAATGATTACACCCCTTACTTAATTCATCACCCATTCTTCCCGGCACTGCCATAACCAGACGGTTTTGTTCCAGCGCAGAGTCTACGGTAATCAGCGAACCACTCTTTTCCCGTGCCTCCACCACCACAACCACATCCGAAAGGCCACTGATAATTCGGTTGCGCAGGGGAAAATGCTTTGAAAGGGGCTCCATTCCCGGCGGGAACTCCGAAAGTATCCCGCCCTTTTCTTCCATCTGCATATAAATTCCGATATTCTCTCTGGGATAACACCGATCCACTCCGCCGGCCAGAACACCCATGGTATATCCATTAAGTGCCAGTGCGCCCTCATGTGCCGCTGAATCGATCCCCCTTGCAAGTCCGCTAATAACGCTCACCCCGGCCATGGCCAGCTGTCGTCCGATCCCATAAGCCGTCTGTCGTCCATATTCACTGCAGCCTCTCGCTCCCACCACTGCAACGGAAGGAGTATCTTCATCGGGAAGCTTACCCTTTATGTAAAGACATGCCGGTGGATTATAAATATGTCGCAGGCGCTTGGGATATTCCTCATCCCGGATTACAATCATTCTTATATTTTTCTTTTTCATATTCAAATATTCCTGAAAAATATTGGAATTCTTTTTCGAATCCATAAGATTCCGGAACTCTTTCCCCTTTAGGAGACGGGTGGATTCCATACACGCCTCCTCTGCCTGATACACTGCTCTTGGACTATCAAAGCACTGCAAAAGCTTCTCAATGGTGATGTTGCCGATCCCCGGGATATTACACAACCAGAACCAGTAAAACTCCTCATCTTGTTCCATAGGCACTCTCCTCCATATTCATTTGTCGAAAACAAATTGCCTCACTAAGATCTGCCACAGTGATCTGCTCTTTGTGTTCGAGATCCGCAATCGTCCGCGCTACTTTCAGGATTTTCCCATATCCCCGGGCACTGAGGTGATACTTCTCATATGCCATTTCCATAAGTTTCTCCCCCTGTTCATCCAGCGGACAGAATTGTTTGATTTGTTTTGCACTCAGTTGGCTGTTAAAATGGATCCCCTCCTTAATGTATCGCTCACGCTGTATCATTTCTGCCTTAAGAACGGACTGACCCATGGTTTTCGAATCATATTTCACACCGTTCTGCAGCGTTTTCAACGATGTCTTTAACTTTCTTCCCATCCCTGCAATCTCCTCATATTCCGGCCGATCCACCTGTACACTCAGATCAAACCGATCAAGGAAGGGTCTGGACAATTTTCCGAAATGATTCATGATCTCGTAGGGCGTACATTGACATCGGTTCCGATCCGGATAAAATCCACATTTGCAGGGATTCATTGCCGCCACAAGCATAAAATCCGCCGGATATTGACATAGAATTCCATTGCGTACAATATGAATCTTTCGCTCTTCCAAGGGCTGTCTTAAGGATTCCAATAGCCCGGACTTAAACTTGGTCAACTCATCCAGAAACAACACCCCCTGATGCGCCAGGGTTATTTCTCCCGGGATTGGATATTTCCCTCCCCCTAAGAGAGCCGCCTGTGTTATGGTGTGATGGGGTGATCGAAATGGCCGGCGGGGCAGTTTTCCCTGAAAATCATGAAGATTTCCCGCTACACTATAGATTTTCGAAACTTCGATAATTTCTTCCCGGGTCAAAGGCGGAAGAATCCCTGAGATTCTTGAAGCCAACATGGTTTTACCGCTTCCCGGGGCACCGGACATCAACAGATTATGCCTTCCTGCCGCCGCAATCAGTATCGCCCGCTTGGCCAGATACTGTCCGCAGATTTCCGCAAAATCCCCCTCCGGGTTACTTACGGTGTCGGATTCTTCCCCGATACTCTCCTCCGTCGGGGTTTTCTGCACCGATTCCTCTTCACGAATCCACCCATGGTTAATCAGATCCATCACTTCTTTAAGCGAACGAACCCCAACCACCTCAATTCCCTGGATAAGCCTTGCCTCTTCCACACATTCCGCAGGAATAATACATTGCTTTAAATGATGGTTATGAGCTTCACAAACCATGGGCAGAACCCCGGGAATACCGTGGATAGAACCATCCAGACTCAGTTCTCCCACAATCAAAGTCTCATGAAACCGCTTGGAATCAATCATTCCCATATCCGCAAGGATCCCCACCGCAATCGGAAGATCCAGCATGGTTCCGGTCTTACGTATGCTTGCCGGAGATACATTGACCACAATTTTAGAACCGGGGATGGGACAGCCCACATTCTTCATGGCGGTGCGCACACGTTCACCGGCCTCCAGAACTCTTGCATTAAGATACCCCGTCATAATAAAGGATGGAATACCATTGCTCTGATCCACCTCCACTGTCACAATACTGGCGTCAATCCCTGTGACAGCCGCACTTATTACCTTTGATAACATACTAATCTTCTGCATACAGAAGGATTCGTCTTACAACTCCAAACAAATGAATTCATCGGCGATTTGCCTGAAAAAAGATGCTTTCATAAGAAAGTGACTACATTATACAATAGAACATTGGGCCAAACAAGAGGATAAAGTCTTAAATTTTTATAAAAGAGGGGACGCCACCCTAACGAATGAAAATCGTGAAGGGACATGCCCCCCTCATGGTACAGATAATATAGAACGTACAAAGCAAATCCGGCATAGGGATTTTAAAAAATCAATTTCCCTATGCCGCATTGTCATATTATCAAAGTGATTTTGGCAGATTTCGGCATAGGGATTTCTGAATTTCAATTTCCCTACGCCGCATCGGCATATTATCAAGTTGATTGAGGCATTTTTCGGCATAGGGATTTTAAAAAATCATTTTTCCTACGCCGCATCGGCATATTATCAAGTTGATTTGGGCATTTTTCGGCATAGGGATTTCTGAAAATCATTTTTCCTACGCCGTATCGGCA
>JBJEJH010000060.1:10390-67509 GCA_051877855.1 Lachnospiraceae bacterium
TATTATCAAGTTGATTTGGGCATTTTTCGGCATAGGGATTTTAAAAAATCAATTTCCCTATGCCGTATCGGCATATTATCAAGTTGATTTGGGCATTTTTCGGCATAGGGATTTTAAAAAATCAATTTTCCTATGCCGCATTGTCATATTATCAAAGTGATTTGGGCATATTCCGGCATAGGGATTTTAAAAAATCATTTTCCCTATGCCTCATCGGCATATTATCAAGTTGATTTGGGCATTTTTCGGCATAGGGATTTCTGAAAATCATTTTTCCTATGCCGCATTGTCATATTATCAAAGTGATTTGGGCAGATTTCGGCATAGGGATTTTAAAAAATCATTTTCCCTATGCCTCATCGGCATATTATCAAGTTGATTTGGGCATTTTTCGGCATAGGGATTTCTGAAAATCATTTTTCCTATGCCGCATTGTCATATTATCAAAGTGATTTTGGCATATTCCGGCATAGGAATTTTAAAAAATCAATTTCCCTATGCCGCATCGTCATATTATCAAGTTGATTTGGGCATTTTTCGGCATAGGAATTTCAGAATTTCAATTTTCCTATGCCGCATTGTCATATTATCAAAGATATTTGGGCATATTCCGGCATAGGGATTTCTGAAAATCATTTTTCCTATGCCGCATTGTCATATTATCAAAGATATTTTGGCATATTCCGGCATAGGGATTTTAAAAAATCATTTTCCCTATGCCACATTAACTACAATGAACCCCATAGAGTGAATATATCAAAAAAGGGACGTCGCTTCAGGAATTTTCATTCCTGAAAGGGACGTCCCCAAAAATCAAATATTTTGTTTTTAATCAAGATTGAATAACAATGAAAGCTTAGAAACCGTTACATTCTTCGTGGTAATGCTCAACGGATTCTTTTTGTTATCAATATCGGACTGATTACGGTATTCCTTCACGACAATAATGTATGTAGGACTTACTGAGGTAATTCCAAGACCCTCAATCAATTTATCCTTAATCTCCGGCTTTATCAAAGCGTTGAAGAAATAATTATCCGGCGCCTTGGTGATAGCCGATACCTCTGTGGTCTGATCCGCTGCAAAGGTCTTAAAGAACTGAACCTTTTCCGTATCCGAAAGTGAAGTTGAATCCGGCATCTTAAACCATCGATCCTGCACCCCTACTTTCTCTGAAGTATACAGATTGTACCATACATCACCCCATCGGTTATCATTATCAATATTCTTATAGCGATAGGTCCAATAGTACTCTACCTTAAGAATGGAATTCTTATTGGTACTGCCGGAGAAATCAAAGTTAACATAGGAATCCTGTACATCAACATCCTGTGCCGATACTTTCTCAACCAGAATCGTACTACCGGTTTCATACTTATATTGATTCATCATCGGATCCGGATTCAGGATACTAATCATACGATCCTCGTAACTTACTACGCCGTTCTGTGCATTCTGTACCATGAACTCGATGGCACTCTTGGTTGCAATCTTATCATTACGGATCTCCGAAGGACGAACTTCCCGGAAATATTCGAAGGCCAGGAAGGTGTTACCACCCGAGTTATTAATACTCTGAACTTCTCCACGATTATAATCAAAGAAGGCTCCGGACAGATCTGTATTACCATTGAATGTATAAGCATACGGGTTTGCTATATTCTTAAACATTGAGGTAGAAACCAACCCAAGGGAATCGTACAACATACTACCTAATGCCGGGGTAGCCACCTGCCTGCCATCAACCGTTGGCCATGCTGTATCACCCTGATATGGATCATATATATTAAAATTATCATTAGTACTATTTTGTTGCAGGATTGCCTTATGATCCTCTTCAAAGAATTCATACGGAAAGAGAACTGCAGGATTCCATTTCTGGTACTCGTAGAGAGAACCGGTAAACCATGTGGACATATACGGTCTCATTTCTTCTTCTCTCAGAGCACCCTTTATCTTGTCAAAGGTATAGACCTTGACCCCATTATTGACACTATACTCCGGATCCACATACATATCAAATACCATGGTCGGATCCACAAATGCAAAGTACATAAGAAGAACCTTGGCCAGATTATTCTCCGTACCATTAATATAGTCACCAGCCTCATTCATTACCTGTTTTGAATCACCGATCGTTCCTGAAACCTTATCACCGAAGGCCTCACTGACAATTACCGCCGTACGACGAGCCTGAGACTTATCACCGCTTCGTGTATAGATCTTAAAGGCCACCTGCCACTCCAGATCCTTCGCATTCGCTGCATTATTACCGAAGAAATTCATGGTGGACTTCACCTTCGTTTTATCATAGGTTACATTACCCGTTGCGGAAATGGAACATAATTCCGGAACACGGGCCAGCACCGGTGTTTTCTCCTCACTATTTATCTGGGTGTGGGTATGAATATCACGGTAGGAATACTTACTTGACCCTGAAGAATCAAAGTAGGTTGATCCTCCTCCATTGGAGAAGTACACAAAGTCCACATTGTTAATAAACGCATTTACCGTCGCGGACTCATGATACTTTAATGTGCCATCTGCATAGTAGTCCGCACTTCCGGCATTCTTAGAATAATCGTAATATACTAACTTATTCAGTTCCTCCGGAGTAATGGTTATGACCTGAATATTATACGGCTGATATTCAATATAACTTTCCTTGGTTACCGGATCCACCCTCATGATAGGGTTATAAGTCCTTACATAGTAGTCCGTATCCGCCATCAGCTGCGGTGCCACCTGTTTTAACTTTGCCACGGTATTATAGGTTTCCTTGTCAAAGTCAAAATCCCAGGAGGAAATCTCATCCACATAGGCCGCGGACTCCTCATAAAACTGATTCGAACTATTAAGGAACAATACCTTCGTGCTCACCGGCACACACATTGTCAGCTGGTTATGAATGTTGTGATAACGAGGATTGTTCGCATGCTGGCTGGCAATGGTGTTTGGAAGATATACTGAATACTTCTGTCCCGCACTACCACCAAAGGAACATTTCACATAATCCTTCTTGCCAAGGGTTAACTGATAATAATTCGTGGTATCATAATCCCGGACAATCCACTTGGTATATAATTCGGTAACACCCTCTAACTTCTCATTTCCCTCATCAGTATCGAACTCAGCAAGGGTGTTCAAATCCTCCAACACACCATCATCATTGGTGTCCACTAACCATCCGGCAAAAATATATTCATCTACGCAAGGATCCACCTTAGAATCATCATCACTTGACTTCTTATAACCTAAGTTCATACAGGACTTACGGAAGGTGTAATTCGTAATCAGAAACTCATTTCCACGCGCCGCATAACTGCCACCATACATCGCTGAAGCCACGGTTGCCAGAGGATTATAGATCTCCTTCATCACTGCATATTCACCGTAAGCAGCCGTGGAGGTAATATTCCCTGTAGGACTTGAGAAAGTCTTACTACTTCCATCCCCATAGATCTTAAATGTACCATCTGCGTTCACTTCATACTGACGTAGATAATCATAGTCATAAGAATACTGGGTGTTATTGAATTCTCTTGTATAAATGATGGACCTTTCATACAGTCTCTTATACTCCAAAGCATCATCATACTTTCGTTGAAGCAACATATCATAATCAGCCTTGGTCATAATTCCCTGTCGGACAATATAACTTTCAAGTTCTGTTAAAACCTCAGAAACCGACTTGGTGCCACGACCGTTTAATTTCTCAACCGGCTGACACAAATTTCTAAAATTCGAATGCAGCGGAACATAGGCCTCAATTGGAGTAATCTCCGGTATCGTTGCTGCGTACTGATCCTTCGTCATCACCGCCGGAAGCTCTGTTCTAAATGTATCCAAAGTCATGGAATAACCATTTGCAACGAACTTTTCAGATAAAGTCGCTACAATTGCTGCCACCTCGGCTTGAACGGCTGTTTTATCGGTCGAGTTCAACACTAAAGGCTTAGAATTATCCCAATCTTCATGCGGCCAATTACTACCATTATTGTTTGCATAATATGCCGGATACCCTAGTGGGGACAAATACTCTGTATATGCACCATACTGATCAATGTTTCGCCCACTTGATAACTGCTGTTGATAATAAACCTCAGCATTCATACAAATGATTTGCACCTTCTTATATGCAAATTCCTTATACAAAAGATCTGTCAACGCAGTTTCAAACGCTTCCTTCTTTGCATCATCAGCAGCACCGGCATTTGTAACAGCCGTTGTTACCGTAGAATAATTACTGAAGGTATTAGTATTTCTATACGATGTGATTCTTCCATATGGATCATCATCTGTTCCATCTGTATCATACGCATTGATCGCATCTAAACGGGCCTGAACATCCGCATTGTACTTATCCAATCGAACCTGATATTCCGCATAATGTTCCTGTTCTTCCGCGAACTCCCTACTATGGGCTGTATTATATTCTAAGAGAATCTTTTCAATCAGATTCATACGAACCGTGGTCTCTTCACTTAAGGAAGAGGCTGTATCCGTATCTGCCTTGGTTAACTGAATGCCGTCATGCGTAACGCCCTCTGCGTCCACGCTGCCATATACATCTGTGTAGGAAAGATCAAAGAAACCGGCATCACCTATATGCGGTCTGATTTCACTGATTGCCGCTGACGGAGTAATCTCAAGCACCACATAGGGATTATCGATGGTACCTACCTCCGACAAACGCAGCTCTGTATTATCGCCGGTCTTTTTAATATTAGTTTTATAGATACCCGGATTTTTGGCTGTATCAGCGCCGGTATAATCCTGTACCGTTCCGGTTGCATCCGTGAACTTAAATTTAATTGACTCATCATAAAGATCGCTATCTTCATTCATGGTGAAACGATAAGAGCTCTTCGTGGCAGAAACCACGCCAATATCTTCGATTGGCGTATCCCCATCAACATTTTCTGCCGGATTCAGGGATTCCTCTGTGGCAAAATTCATTGTTCCCGCAATATTTTCCATCAATGCCTGAAGATTATCGGCACTTGCTACATTCTTGGATTCTGTCAGAAAATCTTCTAAAACAGTCCCACCATCCTTGGTTGCTGCAGATACCGTCCGAACATCGGATGTGGACCACAGGGTTACCGGAGTCATGGAAACAACAAGTACACCGGCTAAGAGTAACGATATCGGTCTTTTATAATTCTTCGTAAATCTTAAACTCATTTTCCCATCTCCTTTACCTGTCATATGCTGTATACTTCGTTGTGCCGGAACTATCCGTTAATGAAACTTCATTTAAATGATTACGGCAATCTGCAGTAATCTCAAAATTAGCCGCCGCAAGATTATGGCGAAGTCTGAATTCAATGTCTACTTTAACCGGATTAATTACACCTTTCTCCGGAGCAGCCGTAGCTCCCGTTGACGGATCTTCCGTTGTGGAATCATCCATAATATCCGCTTTGGCAAAAGATATATTGAAACCTTCAACCTGCTTGGAAATCAGGTAACCATCCCTGGCAAATGTAGAAATATCCGGAATAGGATCTGATACATTAAATACCACTACATACAAAGATGTATTGGCACTATCATAATACAAAATTCTTTTTTCGCCTTTTCCGGTAGCATAAGTATCCGTGCCTCCTGCGCCAGGAGCCGTAGTAAAGAGCTTGTAAACACCTGTCGTATTATCAAATTCCATTCCGTTGGCCTCCATAATGGCCTCTGTAAGGTAATTGGTCACAATCTGTGCTTCATTTTGCAGTTCTACATTGGAGGATTGTCTTTCAAAAAATCTTGTCGCATTGACCAGCATTTCCGTAATAATAAGCATTACAATGGACATAATACCTATCGCAACAACTAATTCAATTAAAGATATACCTTTGTTATTTTTCATTTTGCACCTGCCATTCTATGTCTATGCTCATTTCTACATCATTAACGGTTCGGTTGATCAATCTCACCTGTCAGACAGTATATTCGAAGAATTCTATTGCCGGCTCCGATTCCAAGACGAATATCCGCATATCCGCCTAACGGAGCATCCACTGTTCCGGCTGCACTGGTAATCGTTGCTAATGCACCTGTATTTTTCTTAAAGGTTAAGGACTTTAGTGGGGAATAGTCTGCTTTGATTGAATCATCTGCATTATATATACAGATATCTATCGCATCCACACGGTTACTCAGTACCTCTTCATCGAAAATCACTTCCGAATCGATAACGGCTCCTGTAGTGGGATCAACATTTGCAAGTCGGATATTTTTTAATACAAACACACCACTGCTGTCATCCACAGTAAATGCCCAGGAACCTTGTTTTGCCATTGCCTGCGTACGACTGGATGCAACGGTCGAGTATAAGGTCTTCGTAGCTTTCTTTATATCGCCTCGTACCAGATACGTTGCTGCAGACGCAGTTAACGTCATTAAGATTGCAATAATACCAATCACAACAAGTAATTCCATCAGGGTGAAACCATTGTTATTTGATTTTAAGGAAAATTTATTCTCATTCATCATGGCATTACTCCCTCTCATATCGACTCCAGTTATCGTAGTAAATTACATCGGAATAATCTAATGTATTAATGATCTGCTCGTCTGCAGATCCAAGTGTTAAATTAATTGGATAGAAATAAAATACATCACTGATTGGTTTTCCGTCCTGAGCAGTACTTGAATCCTGTTCTCTTGTTAATAATGCATTTGCAAGAGCCGGATCACTGGTTAAAGTACCTCCTTCAGCAACTCGGATGGATCCTGTTGATACAATCAAACCTCTTACGGAGCCTTCAATCGTAACATCTCCATCCACAACAGCTACTCCTCGGAATCCATTCGGAATCGTTGCATTACCTGCAATGTACGTTAACGTTGCCGTTGCAGATCCATCGCCACCGGTAATATTCGGCTGGGAATGACTCAATCCTGCATATTGCGACAATCTTGAATAATTAATCATATTGGAAACCGCCGAACGTGACAATTGCAAATTGTCGATATCACGAACATCGGATGTATATTTATCCTTGGTTTCCGGATTAAATCTCTTACCAACCGTTGTAACACTAAGATCCTGACACGGAACCAGTTTATAATCATCCAGCTGGTCACGGGTCGCATCGTCCGGAGCACCTGCAGTATCCACCAAAAGACTCTTCATCAGACGATATCTCTTACGATATACACTTGCATAACCGATACTGACACTTTCCGTTCTCTCCGCATTCAACTGAACATCTGCTTTATCCGCAGCTCCCGTTGCATCTACAAAAGCGCCCACAGAGAACTTCGAATCTACGCTGTACGCTGCAATCGGCTCACTTGGATCATTATTCTGATCCACTGCATTCTCACGCACACGATCTCTTACCTGTTTATGTATATCCTCCTGACCAAGACCGGTAATGGTATCGGTTGAAAGAATTGCATCCGCATAGTAACTCTGTCCCGACGGCGTTGCAAAATTCAAATAATAAAAGTAGTATACCTTATCGCCTTTGGTATAACTCTTTACAATAACCGGATTTGTCGTATTCAGCCATCCGTTAGAATATGCAAAATACGGACCAATGGTAGTTCCAACACCATTTTTGATGTTATTGGTAATACTTTCAACATTAACTCCCGACGTAGTAGGATCTTTTCTCGTCGGATTGGATGTACCGGAACCCATATATGCAGCCGGTACAAGATATATATCCTGATTACTCTTTATAGCAAGGGACTCACCGGTTCGATAATTACTTACACCGGCCAAATCCACATATCCCAATCCATAAATATGTAATGCTTTCATCTTATTCTCAGCATTACCCATAATAACGGATGAGCCCGAACCGTTTACAATGATTGCACTACTGGTATTCTGTGCAACACCACCATCCGTTGTATTCGTACCGAATCCATAATAATATCCACCCGTACAGATGACGCTGCTTTCTTCTCCATCCAGCTGCAAATCATCCTGAAGATACATCTCTGTTCCGGATGCTGTAAGCTGGGAAAAATGAGTATTTCCCGGTGTTGTAGAAGTTTTCTTCAGCACAATACTGTTACACCAGACTTTTCCTTTACCAAATGTCACCTGTGCACTGTTAGCCGCTGAACTCTTGATTGCAATATTATCCGTTACAACAACAGCCATTTTTTCATACCAGTTGTTCGTATTTGGTAAAAATTTAACCGTACAATAATTTACATTGATACCATTTTCTGTACTTCCGCTTGCTTCAATAGCCGTATTATTACCCGAAGAAACGCATCCATTGACATTAATCACTGCACCTGCTTTATCGAAGTCGATTGTGCGGTTTGCAATCAATACATAATCCAGGAATGTATCAATATCTGATTCCGAACTTGCCGGACTTGCAAAGGTAAAATCCCAGTCCGGATACTTAATTACAATGTCAAAGGTATAATTGGATTCAAAATTCGTCTTTTTATCAATATAATTAATATGTACATCATTAATCGTAATCTCAGGATACTTGATTTCAACACCGGCATCATCAACATAGCTTCCGCCCTCCGGTTTACATACAATATCTCCCTTAATCTGAAGCTTTGGCTTCTTATCCGGATCGACGGAAGTAACAGTACCCGCAGCATTTTTCTCATCACGTCCAATGATTTCACAAAGCATATCTTGTACTTTGTCAAACTTTGCTTTTTTATTAATATCCGCATCGTTGGGCTCAAATTTTAATTCCGATGTCGCAAGATCCGTCATCAACTGAAGATTATTCGGATCAGACAAAGGATCCTGTTTCACAAGCCCCAGATAGAGCATCACGTTCTTATAATAGGTCTGCTTCAAATAATCATTCAATTCATTCTTACCGGTAATCGTGCCTGACGTAAGTTTCGACATTGTATCAACATAGGATTCACCCAGAATACCCAGTGAATTCATACCCAGATCCGCATAGATCTTGGCCGAATATTCTTCACCTTCATAGAAATTCTGTCTTGACTGGTAATCAATAACCTTCATTCGATATCCGGAAACACTTAATGCAAGAACTAAAGATGCAAGAAGTCCGATAAAGAGACAAGCAACGATAACGAAAACTAACGTAGAACCATTATCATTTCTGGTATTTCGCATTTTCCTGCCAATGCAATTCCAAAGATTCTTCATTGCTTATTCCTCCTTTACCGTATTAACTGTTGCCACTTTATTTCCTTCATTATCATAAACAATAATTTCCATCTCATATAAATTTGTATGAGTCTTACTGGTTGAATTAGTCATATAACACTCTGCGGTAATATTATTCGTTGAATTACTAATAATATCACTACTATTGGTATAGAACTGAAAATTAAACTTTGTCAGCGGTTTTGCCTTAGTTGGTGTTGGCTGTCCCAATGTAAATGAACAGTTCTTAACCTTCGTAGTCAGACTCTTTCCCGCAGACATCGCCTTCGTATGTGTAGTATCCTGCACTACAAAGAAGGTACGTAAAACATTCTTGGCATCCACCGGTATTTCGTTCTTAATCTTGATTACATCATTTGCATCTGCTGTTGAACTTGAATAAATATCAAACGGCGTATACAAAATATAGAAATCCGGAACCTTATCTCCTGTTCCATCCGCCTTATAGGTTTGTTCCGAACCATCTTTATTCGGCACTTTTATTTCCTGTACAAAAGAAGCCTTCAAGCCGCCTAATCCCTCATAATATCCTTCCGCACCCGCGGTTGTAGGAATTTCATGAAGATAGCTGATGGTGTACTCCGAACCGGTTACAGAAATCGTATACTTCGTTACCGCACCATCCTCGTGACCATTCATGCCTGCCATGATTGTACTCAGATTCTTTCCGTAAGGCATTCCGTTTGCTTTAAGAAGCGGCATATCAAAGTTGAATGTGTACTTGATTGAAACTAAACAATAATACTTTACGCCACCGGAAACTAACTTCTGCTGAAAATCAAACTCCGTTTCCTTTTGAATATCAATGGAGCTCGTGATACCTGTATACGGGATATATCTTGCACAAAACGTGGATTCAACATTGTGCGCATCCACCTGTGCCAATGCTGCTTTACCAACATTTTCCGCCGCTACCGCTTTACAGATTACATTGAGCATATCTTCCGCAACGTTAATGTCATACTGGTTAATATCTTCCGAAAGAATAACACTGGTACCATCGTAAATGTTCTTTACTTCCGGAACAACAAAGGAATTGGTACCGACATTCTCATTGATGATATAAATTCCATCCGTTCTTACAACTGCTCCATCCTTACCATACGCACTCTGCTCATAAGTTGTTTTACGAGGGTCCGTTGCATCATGTGTTGAAGGATCATCCAGTACCTTTCCGATTTCAGAATTTTTTGCTGTATTAATGGACTTTAAGGTAACATCTACCGTATAATCACCAAAGCCACTCACCGCATTTACTCTGGAATTATAATCAAAATTAGCGATATCATTGAAAAGAATGGTACGAACGCCGCTTGTAGAATCCGTTGTATCCACTCCACTCTTCACAACCATCTTGCCGCTGCCGGGGTCTGCCGGATCCGGTTCTTTTTCTGCATATAATGCTAACAAGCCGTTGGATCCATCCAGTGGGGTGGCACGAAATACTTCTGCAACTTCCTGGGCAACATCCTCTGCCATCTGCAGTTTAGATGTTTTCAAATAAGTTCTTGCAGCAAGAACAAATCCGTTGAACAGCACGGTTCCAACAATCGATAAGATGCCGATTGCAACAAGCAATTCAACCAATGTAAATCCATCATTTCCATGAAGTGATCTGTTTGTTTTCATATGCACACTCCTGTAAATCAAATTCTAAAAAAATCCACTCAATACTCTATAACTACAAGTAAGCATCGCAACAGAATCGTTGCGATGCTGCTTAATTAACGATATATCGTAACCTTTCCTTCACGCTTACCGGCAGTAAAACGCGGAGAATTTGTATCATCTTCGGATACTAATACGTTCAACTCCATATCAGTGTTATTGATAATATTAGCTTTTACAGCAACCTTATCCTTGTTATTCTCTCTTGGTGAGCTCTTAACAAGAAGATCTAAAGTCTCGCCCGGCTTAAATGCAACACCCTTCTCGTAATTCTTTGCCGGATACTGTTTGCCGTCAACTTCATAAGAAACGGTGTACTTTCCTTCTTTTCCATCAAATGTGATCGTAACTTCAGAAGACTTATTTTCATCCGTACTTACAGAATCCTTTGCCTTTGCATCAATGGATGTTCCTACAATAACAGCGTCCATTGTGGATTCATTCGGATTAATCGCAATACAAAAATCATAATCGGTAAGAATATAACTTCCGTTCACAGCCTGTGTCTGTGTAGCACTCATTACAATATCAGAGTCAAAGATATTACCTACACCAACAGGCATATCAACTTTAACATCAGGCACAGTACTCTCCGGAGTAAGTAGATAGTAATGACTTAACGCAATATCTCCCTTACAAACCTGATTTGCCTCATCATACTGCACATTTACAGAATCAAGCGATGTCTGACTCTTAATATTGAGTACAGAAGCCAATAAATTCTTAAATTCAGCATAATCACCTTCAAAACTTATAGAAATAGCATTCATCACACCGGATGTATTCTGTTCTGTCTTGAACGTATACACAACAGCAGGTGTTGCCAATGAATAATGTTCAAACCATGCCTCTGTTGCTTTTTCAATGTTATCTAATGTCGTAATTAAGTATTCCTGTGAAAAATCTTTCTCATACTTCGTTAAGATCTCAGCCTTGCGGTTGATATATTCTTCTGTCTTTTTCTTGTATTCATCACGTTTCTTCTGATGTTCAATCAGCGTTGTATACTCTTCATCATACTGCTTCGTCTGCTCCTGGTAAGAAGACTTCTGTTCAGAGAAATTTCTCCACCCGAAAAAATATGCTGCAGCTATAATCGCGATGGCTGCAATGAGATATATCAATTGTTTATCCCTATCAGAAACTTCCATATTTAAACTCATTTTCTATTCCTCCATCACATTAATTTGCTGTTGCAACATCCACCGGTTGAATAACTTCTTCTAATCTTCCCAGATCATAAAAAGCACATACAAATGAAAACTCTACGACAACATTCTCATTGTCGTCAACATTCTCACGAATACTGTCACTGAATACGCCGGAAACATTTTGTATTGTTTTAACCTGCTGAATAAATTTCGCAACCGCATCCTTGCTTCCCGCTTCACCATTCAGTGTTACACTACCATTTTTTATCGTCATGGATTTAATCTGAGTTCCCTTCGGCATTACCTTTTCAAGATCTTCCAAAAACTGAAGGATTACTTCATTGTTGTTCACGGTCATTGCATAGAATTCATTCGCATCATCATAGCCTGCCTTTGCCTGATTATAATCATTCATGACAACTTCAATGGACTTAATGCCTTCTAACCGAGCCTTTGCATCTTCCATTTCCTGTTTGGCTACATTCATCTGAACAAACGGAATGATCATTACAAATGCTGCGATAATGATGGCACCGCCAAGCACTAAGCCCATCTGGTTGAATTCACCCGATCCCTTCTTATCCGTCACCATGGAGGTTGGAACAAAATTAATCGGCGAAATTACGGCACCAATATTTGCAATATATGCGGTAAGCATGGTCTCTTCAACATAAGTCTTCTTATCCGCAGTTACACCCTTAAGGAAGCTGATACTTTCTACCGGTGCACTTAACGTATTTCTAAACAATTCTTCCAAACCAAGAATATATGTAGCATTACCAACGATGTATGCCATATCAATCGGCTTATTGGAGTTACGGGACATCTGGTAATCCATAATACGTGATACATTCGAAATCAGATATTTTAAGGATTCCGTAATCTCATCGCCGTCAAATTCCGGATGAATCAGCTGTTCTTTCTGCAAAATATCCAGTGCTACATCATAGTTGAAAATCTTACGTTTTTCCATTACGGCATTAACAATCATTGTCTTACCATAAGGAACGGTACGTTGTAACTGAAGTACGTCTTTATCAAACACACTGATGATGGTGGAATCATTTTCAATCTGAATCATTACACTGGATTCAACATCGGACTGAAGCTTCAAAAGCTGCAATGTGGAGTTACCAAGGTAGTCAATGGCAACCACATGCCATCCCATGGTCGATGCAAAATCATAATAATCTTCAAGCATCTTACTTGGTACAGCCGCAACCATCAGTTTTAATTTTTTATCTTTTTTGTTATCCGGGTTTTCCACAACTTCAAGTGTACTGCTCTCGATAACGTATTCTTCTATATTAACAGGGAAATACTCTGTTGCATTCATCTTAATAATCGAAGCAATCTTCTTCTTAGGAACAAATGGAATAATAACTTCCTTGGTCGCAATCTTTGAAGAAGAAAGTGTAAATATAACATTCGTTGTCGTAATGCCCTGTTTCTGTAACAGAACCGTAAGTTCCTTCGCAATCGCATTACGATCTCGGATGATACCATCACGATATGCTCTGGCCGGAATTGGAATACTGAATACCTTATGTACAATTAATCCCTTATTGGTCTTGGTAACTTCACAGACCTTCGCAAACTCATTATTAAAATTAACTGTCAAGAATCTGTTCTTCTGATTACCCGACTTTCTATTATCCTTAGCCATTCTATGCCTCCTAAAAATACTATTCTACAAGCATTCAAAACATATAAAACCATTAAATTACATATACAACTAAAACCCAAGAAATCATCCAAGACATTCCGGAAGAAGACTCTGCTTCAGGGTACCCGCTCCGAGTTCATCTTTTCCGGAATATCTTGTACAATCTTTATAAATAACTATCTAGTTACAGAGAATGTAGACGGAGCCAAAGCACCGGTTGCACCATTTGCAGTAACTGTAACCTTTCCTGTTGTTGTATTGATTGCAATATCTAACTGAGTGCATCCTGATGCTGCATTAGACTCAAGCTTGATATTGGTGTATCCAACAATATTCTGAATAACATCCAAGAACTTTGTTGAATCCGGAGTAGATGAAGCCGCTGTCTGAGTACCAGATGTAATTACAGGATATGATGTAATAGACTTTGCATCGGTAATATCCTGATCAGCATATGCTGTTGCAACAGCTGTAGCAACTGTCTCGATTGCCTGCTTATCCTTAGAAATCTTAGCCTTGTCAAGCTGTCCGAGTACAGAAGGTGCAAGAACACCTACCAAAATAGCCATAATCGCAATAACAACGATTAACTCTACTAATGAGAAACCATTATTGTTCATCTTCTTCATAATAATAATTACCTCCATCTTTCATATTAATTAATATTAATAATATATAATTAATCAGTCTGTGGGTACTACAGACCAAATTAATCCAAATTAACCGATTCCTTCGTACATCGATGTCATTGGGGTATAAATCGCAAGCACAACCACCAATACAACGCAGGCCATAACAACTGTAATTGCCGGTTCCAGTACCGCCGTCAGCTGCTGTGTTGCATTTTCTACTTCTTCGTCATAGTAATTTGCGCAGCTCTCAAGCATCTGCTCCAAGTTACCGGTTTCCTCTCCGATACCAACCATGTGGCAAATCATCGGCGGAAAGAGTTTCGTACGTTTCAACTCCGAAGAAAGCGAGGAACCCAAAGACACATTATCTCTTACATCAAGAAGGGCTTCCTTATATAAGATGTTATCCATGGTCTTCGCACAGATATCCAGCGAATCCATCATCGACATACCTGCCATCAGAAGTGTCTGCAGTGTCTGTGCAAATCGTGCGCAGGCTGTCTTCATTACCAGATTTTTCACTACCGGAAGCTTAATCTGTGCCTTTGCAATAATATATGTACCTTGCTTACTGCGAGCAAACACCATAAACGCAACTACGATCGCAACCACAATAGCAATCAGGAAATACCACCTCTGGATTACGAAATTACTGGAACTAATCAAGATTCTTGTCATAATCGGCAGTTCCATATCCATCGACTCAAACATATCCACGAAGGTAGGCATTACGAAAGCCAGAATCGCAACCACAACCAGGATCAAAACCACAATCAAGATGGCCGGATAAGTCAATGCCTTCTTAACCAAGCTCTTTAAGTGATTGTCCTTCTCGAACTGTACTGCCATTCGGGACATAGCTACTTCCAAGCTACCGGAAGCTTCACCCGCTTCCACCATGCTTAAGAATAAGCCATTAAAGATCTCCGAATGATACGAAAAGGCTCTCGAAAGAGTATCACCCTTTTCTACCGCATCTCTCGTATCTTCCAATGCCTTCGCCAACTTCTTGTTCTCGGTCTGCTCCGCAAGCATATCCAAAGCCTGAACAATACTTACACCAGCCTCGATAATACTTACAAACTGTCTACAGAATACGCACAAGTCTCTCGAAGATACTTTTTTCTGACCCAATTTGAACGGGAGCTCAATCTCCTTGTCCAAGGCACCGGCCTCATTAATGTTGAGAAGCATTCCGCCCTCTGCCTTAATCATCTGCTTTGCTTCTTCAATATCAACCGCATTTACACTTGCTTTCTTTTCTTTGCCATCCGGCATCAACGCGCTGTAATTAAAAGTAGCCATTCTTTCTCCTATCCGTTATTATTTTCTTAACAATTGTTCCATTATTATCCAAGTATAACACATATATTTTCATTTGTAAATTTTTTATATAATTTTTTTTACATTTTTTTAATTTTTGTTTCATTTAACGAATTCTGAATATTTGCAGGTATCTTCCGAATACCGAAGTAATTCCAACATATTCACGCCGCTCTGAAAAAGAGATGCTATTCATAATTTGTTCATATTTTTGTTCATATTCTTCCTCTTGAAGTTCTTCTTCCTCCAAATAACCCTTTATTTCTTCACTCTGAACATTCGGCGGATAAAGAAAATATACAGGATTACTGCTGCTAAGCCTTTCGATTGCTTCACGATTCGCAATAAGATCTTCCGGCAAAGTCACAAAAAGATTTTCCACATTCTGCATTTCATAAGCACAACAATCAATCAGCCAACGATTCTTTAAAACCATAATGTAATTCGCTTCTTTCGGAAGATCCGACAGATAAATCACATCCTCCGGATTCTTAAAATAATACTCTTTATCCGTCAAAACAGCCTGCAACAAGATGAACACTACCAATACCGCAGTAAAAAGAACCCTATTTCCCCTTTTTGAGAAAGAAACGTCTTTTTTTACCAATCTCAGGATCATCTTTATTATTCCAAATAACGCAAACAAAATAAGAATATAAAAATAAGGATACAATATAAAGATGTATCGTGTTGAATACGAACCCATCATGGAAATTCTGGAGGTCAGTACCGTAATGATTATATATATAACATTCGTTGCTATCATAATCCACATGAACGCTGCTGCTTTTGTAAAGCAGGTATGCTTTATGTATCTGCAAAGTCCTTTGATTTGTCGAAGGCACCATGCAATTGCATTCTGAAACCACTTTTCTTTTCGAAACAGAAAGCATACCGGTATCATGCAGGACAGATAAACTAAAGCCTCTGCCAGATGTATTAGGAAATAGGATGGTCTGGCATACCATGTAATGCCAAATATTTCCCGGAACACAAAATATCTCAGGAAACGAAACTCAAACCAGAATCCCTTATATCCGCTTTGAGTACCTTCCAACACAATATGTTCCGCACCACTTTCTTCAATAGAAGATTCCTCCCCGGTGTCATGAACCGCTACGCTATCATCCGCAATTTCCGGGGTGTCGTTTTCCTCCTGCAGGATAAAGTTTTCCGAAAAATACACCATCGCTTTATCCAATATATACGGAAACGTCGCAAAGGTTAGTACTGCTGCTAACAGCATGGCACCGGCATATACGAACATTTTCTTATAATTTCTGGCGATGAAAAACACAAGACAACTCAATGCCGCAATAATTCCCGCAAATAACAGCGCATAAATATGCGTAATTCCACCGAGATATGTTATCAAAGAACAAAGAATGATATTCCGTAAAGACAATTCTTTCTTCTTATACAAATCATAATGATAATAAAACAAAGCAATTCCCAATGCCGTAATCATGGAATACATGCGGATATAAATATAGGTATTCAATCCACCGGTTCCAAAGCCATACAATAGGCATGCACATAAGGCAACAAAATCACTCCCTGTCACAGCCTTCACCAGTTTATAGAGATAGATCTGAGCCACAATAAAGAACAGAAGATTCAAAGCAAATCCAAACCACCATGAAAATACATTCGGAAAGCAAGAAAGGATTGTATGTATAATCCAAAAATACAACGGCATATGTAAGTCATACCTGATATTCTCTGTGATATATCCGTAATGAAATCGTTCCGTTTCATCGATTGACAGATACTCCGTGAACTCATTGCCGGAAAACCACTCATCAAAATGTCGCGGATTACCATAACGATCACAATAAAACTTCATTGATTCACTGTCGGTTGCCGGGGAATAGGACCAAATTTCATCCGAGTGAACCCCCTTCTTTTCAAATGCAAAGCAATAGGTAATCCATATAATTTGCGCCAGGACAATGATCGCCAGCAGATATCTCATCTTATTCTTTACTATATGCTCTTTTATTGCATTCATATTCACAAAATTTTCCTCCGTAACACACGTTTTTCTTACGATTGTATGAGAAAATTATCCTACTTCCTTTAAAAAACTGCAAATCGTCCGATAAAATCCCTCTTCAATGGAATATTTCGCATTCCATCCCAATTTCCTTAATTTATCAACATTATAATTCGAATGCTTCTTATGTGCGTTTTCCGAATAGTTCTCCGAAGGAACATCCCGGATAACCCGAAGTCCATATTCCGGAAATAATCCGCATACTTTCTTTGCCAAATCTCCAATCGAAGTCAATCCATTTTCATTGGATACATTATACGCCTCTCCTCGTTTTCCCTTTAACAGCACCAGATAATAGGCATACAAAGCATCTGCAATATAACAAAAGATCCGAACCGCACTTCCATCGCTTTTCATTACAATATTCTCTTTATTTACTACATTCTTAACAAATTCCGCAAACACCCGCCGGTCATTACACAAATCCATCGTGGGACCATAAGTATGACAAGGACGCACCATATTCACCGGAACCCCATATTGTCCGTACCAGGAAACACACATCGTTTCTGCTGCTCTTTTCCCTTCACCGTAACAACTTCTCAAATCCGCAGGGTCGAGGATTCCCATGTCACTTTCCATAATGCTTTCCCGTTCCAATTTTCCGTACACTTCGCCGGAACTAAAGAAAAGATATCCCTTACAGGAGGTCTTTCTTGCCAGTTCTAATGTATGATAGGTTCCAAGCACATTTGCCGCAATCACATCCGCCGGATTGGTTTTATAATACTGGGAACTGGCCATACTTGCCGCATGAATAATATAATCGATGGGTTCTTCAATGACGAATGGGGTAACAATATCTCCCAAAAGCACCCGAAAGTATTCTTTATGTATATATGGACCAAATCGTTCCTTCATCTTACCTTCATTGCGCCCATTGGCAAGAATCTTCACTTCATATCCCTGATATTCATTAAGATAAATCAGTAGATACACCATATACGATGCAAGCATCCCATAAGCACCGGTAATAAGTACCGTTTTGTGATTCAATTCTTCCCACAGCTTTGGATTTCGGTGATACACTTCATCCATATCTTCTAAGATTATTTGATTCATATTGTCTCCATTCCGCCACCTTAGGCTCTTACGCATCCTTCTTTTCAAAATTAATGCGTTCTTCCTCAATCACTAACGGACGATTCATTACACGTTTGTTAATGCTTAACACATATTCCCCTAAAAATCCGATAAAAATCAATTGTACCGAGCCAAGAATCAATACCGCCAGCAAAATTGGCGCCATACCGGCCACGAAACGATCCCAGTATACTAATTTCATAATCAGGTACACAAACGCCGCAACCATACTAAAAAAAGCCATAATAAATCCAAAGATGGTTGCCAGACGAAGTCCAACCTTGGTATAAGAGGTAAAGCTAAGCATCGCAGCATCATACAGAGTTGCCCAGTTATTATGGGTCTTACCGGCTTTTCTCTTGGGCTGCATATATTCAACATCTTTTCTCTTATAGCCCAGTTCAGCGACAATACCTCGAATAAACGGCGTTGGATCATCGAGTTTACGCAATACTTCAATAAATTCACGATCATATAGGCCAAATCCGGTAAAATGCTCGATTTGCTCCACATCGGAAAGCTTCTTGATCAGCTTATAATAACAGGTACGCAAAAAACGCATGATTTTATTCTCTTTACTGCCGGTCTTGATACCACAAACGATTTTATAACCTTTTTCCCATTCCTCTACAAAAGTCGGAATTAATTCAACCGGATCCTGGAAATCAGCGCAGATGGGAATTACACAATCTCCATCCAGCTGAAGCATTCCGTAATAAGGTGAGTTAAACTGTCCAAAATTCTTGGCATTAAAGATTGCTTTGACCTTCGGATTTTCGCCACACAATTCACGGATGATTTCTCTTGTTCGATCCGTCGAAGCATTATCAATAAACATCACTTCATATTCATATCGACGAAGTTTCGTCTGCATCACATCAATAATCGCACTGCAGATTCCTCTGACATTCTCTTCCTCGTTATAACAAGGAACCATAATACTAATCTTTTTCATACGTTTCTACCAGCCCCTTATCCAATCATATTCTGCTCTAATTCTTCCTTCGGAAGAAACGGTGCCATATCCTCAAGTGGTGGACTCACCAGCGTTCCATCTTCCAATCTCTTTGTTGCACTCTTCGGTTCAAAAATCTGCTCCGGCGATACAAATACCTCACAGAAAAGCATCTCATCATCCATAAGCGCAATATCCACCATCTTCTTCATCTCCTCATTGGAAGAAGCAGACATATATCTTATGCCAAATGCCTCCGCAATCCTTTGAAATTTCGGAAAGGACAAATCCTTGCTTTCCTCACCGATTCCGACCTTACTATGTTCTTTAAACAGATTATTCTGTGTCTGACGGATGGAATGATATCCTTCATTATTAATAAGAAAAATCTTAATCGGCAATTGATTGGTCACCATGGTCTGCAGTTCCTGCAGATTCATCATAATACTTCCGTCGCCTTCAATACAGATTACCCTCTTACGCCCGGACGCAACACAGGCGCCAATTGCCGCCGGCAAGCCATATCCCATACTGGCAACACCACTATTAATCAGAAATCTGGACTCTTTTTGTATTACATAATTATGACTGCCCACAACACAGGCACTGCCATTGGAGACCACTGTAACCGCACCGCTTAATAAAGAATCACTCAAATAATGAATAAATGCGTAGACATTGGCATACTTTCCATCTTCATTCCAATGTCTTTGAAGGGTCACCGGATAGTTCTCCTTCCATTTCAGGCATTGTTTTGACCATTCAGCAAAGTTCATAGAGTTTATGATTTCTTTTTTGCCAAGTATCCATCCATACAGTATCTCTAAGAATTCTCTTGCATCCGCACAAATCGGATCATCCACATGGATGGTGGTTTTCTTAAGTTCTGCCGGATCAATGTCCACCAATAAAACCTTTGCCTTGGGTGCCCAACTTTTCCAGTTATAGCCAACCTGACGTATCGACAGACGATTGCCGATGGCCAGAATAAAGTCTGCATTCTGAATCGCAAAGTTTCCGGCACGGTCTCCCATAATACCCCCACGTCCGACATAACTTGAATTCTTGGTTTCAATCAAATCAATGGAATCCCAACAAGTTACAACCGGAATTCTAAGTGCCTGTACTACCTTCAAGAACACTTCGTATGCCCCGGCGATCCGAATTCCGTTTCCAGCATAGATTACCGGACGTTTGGATTCCTTGATGTATTGAATCACCCTATCTATTTTATTTTCTATTTCCGTTTTATTTAGACGATATTTGTTACCTTCAGCAAGCTCCTCATCTTTTGCTGGGTCATATCCACAAAGATCCTCTGTCTCAATCATCATTCCCTGGTAATTCACCGGAATATCGATCCATGCCGGACCCGGGCGACCGTTCTTTGCTTCATACAAAGCCTTCTCCAAAACATAACGAATCTTCATGGGATCTTCCAACATGACCGCATACTTGCACATACTTCCTACCGCTTTGGTAATATCAAATTCCTGATCTCCCACTGCCCTTAAGGGTAACCCACCCGTGAACTGCTCCATATAACGAGCCGTCGTATCAAAACGCACCTGTCCTGAGATGATCAGCATCGGAATGGAATCCAACCACCCTCCAAGCACTCCGGTGATTGCATTGGTTCCGCCGGGACCGGTGGTCACACACACAGCAGCGATATTCCCGGAAAGCCTTGCATAGCTTTCCGCAGCCATGGCACAGGCCTGTTCGTGATGATTGTAAATGCATTTTAAGCCTTCTTTGTGCCCGAATGCATCATTTAAGTGCATGGCGCCACCGCCCACCACCGTAAAACAATCTTTAATTCCGTTTTTTACCAAAAAATCCGCGACATAGTCCGCCAGACGTTGTTTCATCTGCCATCACCACCAACATTTTTATTATAAGATTCCTCGTTCCGCCAATCTCTTATTCCACAGCTTCCTTTAAAGTCCTTGCCATATAAGTGAGTTTTTCCTCTGTCATACCCGGATAAACGCCAACCCAGAAAGTATCTTTCATAATACGGTCCGTATGCTTAAGTTCTCCTGCCACACGGAATCCCTCGCACTGTGCTCTCATCTCATCAAAACAAGGATGTTTCACCAGATTACCGGCAAAAAGCATTCTTGTCTGAACACCTCTTTGTTCAATATAAGATATCACCTTCGATCGGTCAACACCTTCCTTACAGGTTAATGCAAAGCCAAACCAGCTTGGAACAGAATCTTTACATGCCTCCGGAAAAATAAAATACTGTTCTGCACCCATTTCTTTTAAACGGCTCAACAGAAATTCAAAATTCTTCTTTCTTTTCTCAACAAACACAGGGACCTTATCCAATTGAGCACAGCCAATCGCCGCCTGCAAATCCGTCGCCTTTAAGTTATATCCAAAATGAGAATAGACATATTTGTGATCATAACCTAATGGCAATTCTCCATACTGTCGGTCAAATCGATGTCCGCACAAGTTGTCCTGTCCCGATGCGCAGGAACAGTCTCTCCCCCAGTCACGAAAGGACTTCATAATCTTATGCAGCAACGGGTTATCCGTATAGACAGCGCCGCCTTCCCCCATGGTCATATGATGTGGCGGATAGAAACTGGAAGTTCCGATATCCCCGATACTCCCCGTCCGCTTCACCTCTCCATCCATGGTATAAGTAGAACCAAGTGCATCACAGTTATCTTCAACCAGCCAAAGTTCATGTTTGTCACAAAAGCTCTTCACGGCCGCCAGGTCAAAAGGATTGCCCAGGGTATGTGCAATCATCACTGCTTTGGTCTTGGAGGATAGCGCTTCTTCTAATTTTGTTACATCGATATTGTACTGCGGAATCGTCACATCTACAAAAACCGGCACCGCACCATATTGAACGATGGGCGTTACCGTGGTAGGAAATCCTGCAGCAACCGTTATCACTTCATCCCCACGGTTAATTTTTCGTTCTCCAAGAAGCGGTGATGTCAAAGTCATAAAAGCCAGAAGATTGGCCGAAGAACCGGAATTCACCAAAGCGCAATACCTTACTGACAGATACTTTGCAAGTTTTTCTTCAAATTCCTTCGTGTATCGTCCCGAAGTCAGCCAGAACTCCAGTGCACTATCCACTAAATTCACCATTTCCGCACTGTCATACACACGGGATGCATAGGGAATGCGATCCCCCTCCACATACTTCTTATCCTGATTATGAAATTGTTCTGCGTATTCTTTTACCAGGGCAAGAATTTCTTCACGCGCCTGGGATTCGGTTTTATTTTTAAACATTTTATTCACCTTATTCACATTGCAATAGTTTTTTGTATTCTTTTATTACATTTTCAGCATTTAACTCTGCAGAATATTTCTCACAAGCCACATGATGAGCATGTTCTCCATATTCTACAATTTTGTCTCGATGGTAATAATAATACATTATTTTTTCTGCCAATTCCTTTGGATTATTCCGATCAAAAAACAATCCGGACCATTGTTCTTTGATTAACTCAACGCAAGCACCCGCACGAGGAACAATGATGCCAAGCCCTGCATACATATACTCAACCGTAACTCGTCCAAAGCCCTCACTTTTAGAGCACATCACTCCTAAATCATATTTCTGTAACAATTCTATTATATCGTCTCTTTTCCCCAAAAAACATACATTTTTATCTAATTGATGCATAGAAATTGTATCTTGTAGCTTTTTCAAATAAACCTCATCAGCCCATCCAACAAAGTCCATTGTGACATTTTTCTTTACTTCATCCGGTAATAATGAAAGTGCTTCAATTGCAATATGTTGTCCTTTGGTTTCACAGATCCCACCGGTAAAAACAATCTTAAGTCTTTCTGGATGATTCTTTGTTTTCTCTATATATGTAATGCCACCAAAATCCACGCCATCATAGAGCACTTTACTTTGTTTCTCTGCAATTCCTTTTTCCCTCCAAGAGGCAAGAACTGCTTTTGAAACTGCAACGACCAAATCGGAATGACGATTAATATACTCACAGTAATTCTTCCGAAGAGTTATGCAATCAAAATCCTGCTCTCCAAATTCACGAAGATGTACAATATGTGGAATATGATATTTCTTGCTCAGATAACATCCAATATCATTTCTTGCTGAATTTGTATGAATAATATTAATCTCTGAAAAATCAATATTTTTTTCAAGATACAAAATAGCCCGATGTCGTCTCCAAAGAAATCGCATTTTATTATATATATATTCCTTGAAATCTTTTATTCGCTTTCCGGTTCTATGTTTAACTGTCATTACACCCAAATGACCATCTTGAATATTTTTAATCCCTTTTGAATTAAGAAATTGTGTAAAATCATCTTGATAGCTCGTACAAACAATCGACTCAATTCCGTGTTTCCTTAGTTCAAGAACAAGTTCACCCAAAGCTTTCGCTGCACCACCGACAGAATATTCATCATTAATAAATAATACTCGGGTTCCATTTTCTTTATGATGACTTCGGAGAGGACATACACTAACACATCTTTGACATTTTATACACTTCTTTTTATCGATAGAAGGATAAAGAAATCCTTCTATATCCATCTTCATATGAATCGCATTTTGTGTACATACCGAATAACATGCCGTGCAACCACAACACTCGTATTTGTTATTGTATAATGTAACCTTATTTTTTTTATTCATTTTTCTTCTATTCATTATACTCTTTTTACTTGACAACTCTTTCCCTTCTTCTCAAGATAATAATTTCTCCCAACATACCTCTTTAAAATTTTTTCAAAGGGTCTGCAATAAAAATTAATCCAAAACCATTTACGGCCCAAAGGTTCATAAAATGGCATAAATAACGGAGGTTGCATCGAATCCTCTACCGACGTTTCTTTCTTCTCTACATCATGATCAATGAAATTTAACAGCTGGTACCCTTTTTCTGAATTAACAAATACTAAAGACACACCTTTATCATCATCAAATTCAGAAGCTGCTTTTTCAATCCCCCAGTAATCACCGATGGTAATATCACCCGGATGAGAAAGCGTTTTATACTTACAACGGTAACATGCCGGTCTAAGCGTATGATGTCCATAAAACAAGGCCGCATAAATATTGGAATCAATTCTTTCTCCATCGGTTGAATAAACCGACTCAATGTGCTCACGCCAACCATAATTATTTTTATTTCTAAATTGTACTTTTTCAATATTTATGTTGAATTTCTTACAAATCCATTTCAGGTATTTTCTCCACACCAAAACGCTGGGAACGCCATGACATACAATATCCAAGCAAAACAAATTACTATATTCTTTTCCTAAAAAACACCGCAATCCGGCAACCTGGCATGATGTTCCTGAAAACAATACCATAATACCATTTTCCAAATCCTTTTTAATTTGTTTAAAAGAGTCTCCCAGGTTACTTTGAATATACTTTGATTCTCTCATTAAATCCCGTTGTGTTCTGCTACCGGTTCCTATATGTTTAGCTTCGAATCTTTCGTCAAGAATGCAGCCATACACCTTTCCGTTATGGGACAATATATAATCTGAAAGTGCAGTAAAAACGCCTCCTGATCTGGATTGTTCCAAAACTTCTGATGATTTATGGCGCACTGCATATATCTTACTTTTCTGATTCACTTATACTACCCTTTCTTTTGAATTCTATCAATAACCACCTTAAAAAACTTCTATTTGCACAACAATTTAAAAACAGACCCACACAGAAGAATAAAGCCAACAGTACAATTCCTGCAACAAGAAACCGGGAGATTGAATTTATATGAAATACAAAATTAGCTTTTATGAAAATCGCCAATGAAAACACCATATAATTCGCACACAGAATTCTGATTGTTTTATACATTTTTCGCTTCAGTATTTTTTTATCCGAAATATACAAACACCACGCTGCTTTAATTGGAAGCACCAGTAATGTAGCCAGTAAAACTCCTTCCATTCCAAATGATTTCACCAAAATAAGCGAAAGAATAAGATTCAAAGCGGCTTCTAAAATAGAAATTCTGCTTGCACTTCGGGCATATCCGGCTAAACACACTAAATTTCCGGCTACATATCTGCTCCACGACACCATCTGAATTAATGCAAACATCAGCGGCAATGCATAATTAATGTATTCCGTCTCATACATATTCTTCATATACAATTTAACAAAGGGAATACATAATATGTACCCCACCGATACAAAAGTGGTTATTATTCCCAAAAAAAGAGAAGTAAAACCATCATGAACATCCTCATAGTTTGCCCAATCTGAATACCATTGTTTACCCAAGTAATAACTAGTATTATTGTATATGACACTTACCAGACTACTTAAATTTGAAAATACTAATAAATATATGGAATAAACACTTGCATGCATTGTATTTAAAAAAATCGAAATAATAATTAAATCCGTTGATGTAAATACTGCCCAAGATAATTCTGTGTATATATACGACATTCGGTCTCGTAATACAATTTCAGAGTTTACATTTATTCCCTCAACCTTTCCATAATGTAAATCAAAATACCTAATGAAGAAAACACATCTACATACAGTAATCATAATTGATATCAATGAAATAAAAAGAATATTACCCTGACTGCAGGCCAATATATACTTCAACATAAAACCTAAAATTTGAAGTGACATATTGGTATTATTGGCAACATACCCTTTTCCATCCGCATTCATAAGAACAATAATATGCTCGCAAAAACAATAGTTAATTACCCCACTGCATCCCTCAAAAAAAATTAACATTCCTATTTCAACCGAAGAAATAGAACTATTTATTAACCAAGGCATAATAAATGCTAATATTATGGTTGCGCAAAAATATATTTTAGCTGCCCTGCGAAAGTACTTTTGGGAAGTCTCAACAATACTAAATATCTTTGTTCTGTCATTGGACGCAATCGGATCAAAAAGCATGTTTCGTGTAGCTTGCGCTATCCCGGCCTCCAGCATTCCCAAACATACCATAATCTGTGAAATAGTGCTTAGTAATCCATTTGTATCTGATCCATATATACGGATATATACCCTGGGAAGAATAAACCCCAGAATCAAAATAACAAATTGACATATTACTCCATAATAAAATTTTTTTATAACATCCATGAACTTCATTTTAATCAAATCACTCCGGTAACGAATCAAATAAAAGAGTTGTTGATTTCTTTCTATACACTTCAAGCTCTCTATTTAATATTTCCCAATTTATTTCACCTGGTTCAAATACAAAATTCTTAGGAATCACCCTTGATTCAATATCCAAATATCTTTCCATATTTTTAAATCGACAGTCATTATTATCATTATTACCGCTATATTCATAATAAAACGGTATATTAAACAACAACGAAAAGGCCACTCCATGAAACGACGTCGTCACAACAATTCCTGCGTTCAGAATCCACTCCAAAAACTCGCGTGGCCCGGCATTAGAAATTACTTTTGCATTATCGGGTCTCCATGTCAATCCTAATTGATTTAAATAAACTATTTCCAGATTATATTTTTCACTCAAAAAATTTGCAAACTTAACTGATAAAGTCTCCTTGGCAACCAAATAAAGCAGAATATAAGGTTTCCTATTTTTCTTTTTTATTTTACAATTATCAATCCATTCTTCCTTGTTCCAAAAGAACACCGGATCACAAGCAGAAAAGACGGGATTAATAATTTTATATTTATTTAACATTTCCACACTTTCTTCTTCGCGTACGATAATGGATTGATATTGATTAAGTCGATTAATAATCGGTATTATTTCAATGGAATTGAATTCCCCCATACTTGCGGCATATGAATATTTCTTTTTATCATCCGCAAAATCAAGAAAATAATTATAATCGTTATTGGTCCATTTAGGATTCCAAATTTGATCACTTCCCGAAAGAAATATATCACACTGCAAATTTGCATTCTTTATATCATAGTCATGATAAGGCCCAATGGTTTTAAAATAATGCAGCCTAAAATCAGAAAAACGTTTCAACCGCACCACAGTTCCAAACATAACTTTAGGGAAAAAAACTGTTTTTAATATTACTTGAAGGATTTTTTTTAGGTTGATTGTTTTATTGTTTCTATATTGTTCCTCAATGTATGGGCATCGGTAATCCACAATAACAGTTTCATATTTCTTCGATAACATTTTTTGTAATGAAAAAGCTTGTAAAACTGCCCCATAATTATTCGCTCTGTGAAATGTAACAATTCCAATTTTTTTCATCATTTTCTCCATTCAATCCTATATGCCATCATTAAAAAATTTTCTTAATAATGCTGACTCTTAAGAAAATCCTTAAACAAGTTATGCTCATCAATATTGGAGGATACTTCACTAAATAAAAACTGATCAAACAGCCTATGAATGTATTTTTTATTTTTAGTCACATCTACAATAAGGCTCATAGCGTCAAATCCTGATATTTCAAAGATTGTCATTTTTTTCGTAATCATATTAAATTGTGTTACAAAATCCAGAATACCCATTTGCATGGAATCAATTAATTCATCATTGGAATGATTCTCTTCTCCAAAGATAAATCCATTCTTTACATTTTCTTTCCCATAAGAGAAGAGAGTTGGACTTTTCGCTGAGAAAATCAATTCAACAATAGCCATTCTTGTAACTTCATGTGAGAAAAAATAATCAAATTCCTTATTCATTGATGATGAAAAACAGTAGGACAGCATATTGGAATTGTCATATAATTCTTTATTAATCCATTGTCTGTTTGTGCCCAATTGAAAACAATATATATCAACATCAAAATTGCAAACATCCTGTAAAAAATATTTCAAACAAACATAAATGCTTCCTCTCCAACCAATATCAACCAGACCAATCCTCTTACAATCCCCCATAGCCTGCTTAAAATATGCTTTTGCATTTTCTCTCATTTCCTTTAGTGAATCGTATATCTCTTTCTTATACAAGTATATCAATTCAATTAATTGGTCAAAATGCATATACAGTTTGTCATTTTCATTAATTCCATGTTTTTCTAAAACATTAAACAAATATGCCAATCCCGTTTCATCAAGGAATTTTTTCACCGAACACTGTCGATTCAGATTCCATTTTTTTAATACATCAACATAGTAAAACAAGTAACGGTCAATTGTTAATAAAAAAACCGCATTTCGTGAAGTATAAATATACTGTGAATCGGACTCCTCATAAATACGACAATATGCCTTAAAAATCACATCCGTATCTCTTGATAAAAACAGGAAACGATCAATATTATAATTCTTTTTCATTCTGTCAAGCCATTGACAATACCCACTTACTAATGGACCACCATAACAATAACCATATTGCCAGTGTATGTTGTGATTCATTTCTCCGTTATGAATGGTTTGATTAATCAACGAATTGCAAACGGACATTCCCAGCGAAATGGAATTGGAACAATTTCTATACTTTTCTCCTATAGCTCGTATATTTTTATAATAATATGCATTAATTCCATGTTTTTTTGCATTTTCATAATCGGAGCGATAGTTATCCCCTATATGAATTATCGATTCATTTTCATGCAGTTCTTTAATATGTTTATAGATACTTCCGGTTGATTTGGATTTTTTCATTTCACATGAAATATAAATCTCATCCCACTTTACCACACCATTCTTTTTCAAAATAGATTCAATGGTAGATTTGCTTAAATACATATCTGAAACAAAAATGACTTTTTTCCCGCATTTAACAGCTTTTTGATATACTTTATAGATATATGGATTCACCGTACTAAACTCAATTTCTGTTTCAACTTCAACAGATAATGCTTTCTTTATATCGATTTCTGCTAATTGTGATATATATGAATAAATATCATCGAGGGTGTACGCATCCCCCAAATTACTGATTGCCTTCTTTTCTGCAGAAATTCTCATTTCAGCAAATCCGGAAACACCTATTCTTTCTCCTACAAGTTCAAAAATATCTTCCGGTCTGTTGACATTTCTAAAGATTATTGTATCAAATATATCGAATGATAATATGTCATATTGCATCACCTTTGGGGTCAGCAAGTCCACCATTTCTCTTTTATTATCATCATACTCACCATTCACAATACTGCATCCTCTGGTATTACGACTAAAAAACAAGGATAACAGATACATATATGCTTTGGTTCTATTTACAATACCGACATTTCCATATTCCGATAAATAATCACTATATTCATTAATAATATCCGGATAATTTGTTAAAACATAGTCCTTAACAACTCTGTAAAAACTCATTTTCATTTTCCAACTTTCTTCATTAATCCACAATATGATTCATCTTACAATAAACAAAAGCAGCCAAATCATACAGTGCAAAATTCGTCAACCTTAGTAGTTTTACACATAGATTCTTATTTGCATCATACACATCCCTATGGGACTGCTTTAATTCCATATCAAACTGCATTAATTCCTTTTTCCTCTCCTTTGTTCGATAACTCATTAAAGTCGAATAAACTCCGGATAAATGATATGCAATTCGTTTACAGATAAATGCCTTTTTTGCCGCAGACATCTCTTCTTTATGTAATTCATAATATTGTTCAATATAATAGGCCACATCCACATACTGTTTATGATTCTTTCGACGCTGCTCAATGGAGATACTCTGACCTTTCCTTCCTACCAGATACTGATATACAGGGAGGTTAATATACATCACTTTATGGACATAGATTAGAGAATACATCGTATATTCATTATCCACATAGAAACAATGTTCATGACAACGAATTTGATGGTCTTTCAATATGGATGTACGAATGCAATAATTATGCATCTCAATGTTTTTTGCACTAACTAATGCTAAGTCAGCATCAATAATCTGTCGATTGGGAAGCTTTCCCACAAGTTCATGTCCAACAATGGTTCCATCTGCCAAAACTTTATCTGCATCGGTAAGGAACAAATCACAGTCCGTATTTTTAAGAATTCCAACAAACTCTACAAAATGATCCGTTTGCACCCAATCATCCGCATCCACTACCATAAAGTACTTTCCATTTGCACATTCAATTCCTGTATTAATAGTCGAACCATGTCCTCCATTTTCTTTATGTACAACTTTCACTGTTCCTTTATTGCATTCTTCAAAATGGTCTGCAACCACAGCTGTACCATCCTTGGACCCATCATCCACAATAACAACTTCAATATCTTCATTGATTTGCGGATCCAATAACGATGGAATTCCTTTCTCTAAAAAACGTTCTGCATTATACGAAGGAATTACAATTGTTAGTATCTTTTCCATAGCATTTCCTTATATTCATTCTACTCCCATGTCTTCCATGGAGCCTTCCCGGTCTTCCACAAAACATCCAGCTTTTCCTTGTCCCGCTTGGTATCCATATACTGCCAGAATCCATCATGTTTATAAGCCATTAACTGACCTGCTGCGGCAATCGCTTCTAATGGTTCCTTTTCAAATACCGTTTCATCCCCATTGATGTAATCAAATACTCCCGGTTCACAAACCATGTATCCCGCATTAATTCGACTGCTGTCGCTCATACTCTTCTCTCGAAAAGATTTAATACTGTTATCCGATGTTACATCCAGTACGCCAAAACGCTGCTCCACGTTCACTGCAGTAAGCGTAAGCAATTTCCCGTGACTTTTGTGGAACGCCAACAACTTATTCATATCAATATCGGACACACCGTCACCATAGGTAAGCATAAAAGTTTCATCGCCGATATATTTCTGAATACGCTTAATACGCCCGCCGGTCATGGTATCCAATCCCGTATCCACCAGTGTTACCTTCCAAGGTTCAGCAACACTATTATGTACCTGCATGCTATTCTCCTTCGAAAAATCGAAGGTTACGTCACAGTTGTACAGATAATAATCCGCAAACCATTCCTTAATGATGTGCTGCTTATAACCGCAACAAATGATAAATTCATTAAATCCACACTGTGAATATTCTTTCATAATGTGCCATAAAATCGGTTTTTCACCAATCTCAATCATTGGCTTGGGTTTTAAATGGCTTTCTTCACTAATGCGGGTTCCATAACCTCCTGCTAAAATAACTACCTTCACTTACTTTTCCTCTTTGCTTTCCTCGTAATAACTCACATTACAGCTTTTGCATATACTCAATCGTCCACTGTAAGATTAATGCAATACTCTGTTCAATATCAAAACGTTGCTTCCAACCAAATGTGTCTTTTAGTTTCGAACAATCTAATTTCAGATATTTAGCCTCATATGGGCCACCATCCGACTGATTCATCCAATGGATTTCTCTACGATATCGTTCCGGAATCGGTGTATTTTCATCCCTTACAAGTGCATTCCATTGTTCACAGAATATACCTACCAATTCGCCTGTTGTCTTACAATTTTCTTCTTCCGGCCCAACATTGTAGCAGCCCGCATATGAAATATCTTCATACTGCTTTGCCGCAATCATCAGATACACATCAATCGGTTCTAATACGTATTGATATGGACGAATCGAAGATGGATTACGAACAATAATATCTTCGCCCTTCAATAATGCCCGGACGCAATCCGGTATAATACGATCCGCTGCAAAATCGCCGCCACCGATGACATTGCCGGCCCGTACTGTGGAAATCGCAACTTTACGGTCACTGTCCTTAAAAAATGAATTGATATAACTGCCGGTTACAAGTTCCGAACAGGACTTCGAATTGGAATAGGGATCATATCCATTCAGAATATCATCCTCACGATATCCCCTGTTCCACTCATTATTCTGATAGACCTTGTCCGTTGTGACATTAATCACAGAACGAACCGCGGATGTCCTGCGAACGCATTCTAACACATGAACCGTCCCCATTACATTAGTTTCATAGGTTCCCACAGGATCCTTATAGGACTCCCGAACAATCGGCTGTGCTGCCATATGAATCACAATCTCCGGCTGCACATCATCAAACACCTTCATCAGATGATCAAGATCCCGGATATCCCCCGTCACGGAATTGATCTTATCGGCCAGTCCCTCGATTTCAAAAAGACTTGGATTTGTAGGGGGCTCCAGTGCATAACCCGTGATCAAAGCTCCCGCGCGAAGTAGTTCCTTGCACATCCATGATCCCTTAAACCCTGTATGACCGGTTATTAACACCTTTTTATTCTTATAAAAACTCAGCTCCATAAAGCATTCCTATTCCAGATAAAAGTTGGTTATATTATACTGCAAAATCAGCCTATTTACAATGTTTATTTGTCTACACTCAAAAAGGGGACGCCGCTTCACGAATCAGCATTCGTTAAAGCTACATCCCCTTTTATGATCACGTTTATTGAATTTTACCGCGAAATTATACTTCGCCGGTTATCTCTTCTAGTTGATTCCCAAAAACTTCTCCACTTCACTGCTCATCTCATTTACTTCACACACCGTATTGTGTCTTACTTCAGCAGTCCGAATCTCTTCGATGGCCTGTGGAACCTTAACATTGGCAATCTTTGATAATTCATCCACCAATTCAAAGTCTGACATCGCATCATACTTTTCCTTGTCGATGGCATCCATAACACTTCTTGTAAACTTGAACGGACTTGCTGTTGATGCAATCACCGTCTTGGTTGTATCCTTGGTATCAGCAACATACTTCTTGTATACATTTGCAGCCACTGCTGTATGGGTATCAATCACATAGCCGGTCTCTTCATAGAGATTCTTGATGGTTTCTGCACACTCTGCCTCGTTGGTATAATTTCCGTAGAAATCACCAAGCTTCGCCTTCATATCCTCTGTAATCGCATAGGAGCCATTTGTCTTTAAGGAATCCATTAATTCCTTGTTCTTCGCTGCGCTGTTTCCGGCAATATTGTAAATAAGACGCTCAAGATTGCTGGAAATTAAGATATCCATGGAAGGTGATGTTGTCAATACAAATTCACGGTTGCGGTCGTATGTACCTGTGCTGAAGAAATCAAATAATACTTTGTTCTCGTTGGAAGCGCAGATTAACTTGTTGATTGGAAGACCCATATTCTTTGCATAGAAAGCTGCCAGAATATTACCGAAATTTCCGGTAGGAACAACTGCGTTAATCTTCTCCCCTGCAGTGATTTCTTCATTTCTGAGAAGGGTTGCATATGCATATACATAATAAACAACCTGTGGAACAAGACGTCCGATATTGATGGAGTTCGCCGATGAGAACTGGAACCCCGCCTCATTCATCTTCTTTTCCAGATCTTTATCATTAAAAATGTTCTTAACGCCGGTCTGGGCATCATCAAAATTACCCTTAATTCCGATTACATGAGTATTATCACCCTTCTGGGTAACCATCTGCTTCTCCTGAATCGGGCTGACACCGTTCTTCGGATAGAACACCACGATCCTGGTTCCCTCAACATCTGCAAAGCCTGCCAAAGCAGCCTTACCGGTATCCCCGGATGTTGCTGTCAGGATGACGATATCATTCTTAACATTATTCTTGCGGGCTGATGTAATCAGAAGATGTGGTAAGATGGAAAGCGCCATATCCTTAAATGCAATGGTCTTACCATGGAACAACTCCATAAAGTACGCGCCATCAGCCTTAACAAGAGGTGCCATCTCTTCTGTATCGAACTTGGAATCATAGGCTTTATTGATACAATCCTTCAATTCAGCTTCTGTAAAGTCCGTAAGGAAAAGCTTCATCACCTCGTAAGCCACCTGCTGATAATTCATCTTGGCAAGATCTTCCAAGGAAACATCCAGCTTAGGAATACTTGTCGGAACAAATAAACCTCCGTCGGAAGATAATCCCTTTAAAATAGCCTGTGAAGCTGTCACTGTAATCTCATCACTTCTTGTACTCTTGTATAATAACTCCATTTGTCTAACCTTCCTTTTATTAAAACTTTATGATTTCTCTACTCAATGTCTCGTTGGGATTGTAACATAGCCCCAATTGAAAAATCAACCCTTTGAGGCAAATTTACGAAGATTTTTCGAAATACTGACTTTGTTGTAAATCGCCGCATATTCGATGGCAGAAAGATCCTCGATATAATTCTCCGGAAAATCCTTCAAAATGCCTGCCTCCCTCACCAGATCCGCCGCCTTATTATAGGCAATAGCTGCGGTAATCTCATTATCATAGACTCCCACCACGTAATCGCCGCGGATATGGATTTTAACCTTATAGACATACCGTCCCTTCCGGTCTATTCTGATCACACCGTGATATTTATTGACAATAACCACATTGCCATAGCGGTAATCATGTACATCGCCATTGGCAAAGATAAAGTCTCTTCCCTCCACCGCATGATTTTTAATACCGTACCGTGACAGGATATTGACCTGCATTCCGTAATCCGCCACAAACATGTAACCGTTGCGGGTCATAATTTTATGATTCGAGTAATAAAAAAGATCATCAACATCGAACTTCAGTATCACATCCTGAGACAGGTAATATTCAAAATACTGTTTTCTGAGATAAATCGGTGTCTTGATATACATGGCATTGTCACGAAAATTCACCAGGATCACCCATTTTTCAAAATCCAGCTGCATGGAAGTTTTATAATCCTTAATATGCTTTCTGCCATCCAGCAGTTTTCTTGCTTCCCGATAAGCTTTCCCGGCCTGTTTTTCCGTATCGAAACTACCAAGACTTACATGCTTGTTCCGGTATGTGATGGAGGCGCGATAATACTCTGTATGATCCTTCTTTACCGCCCTAAAGACGCCTTGAAGCATTTTCTTTTCCTCCGCTTACTGCAACTGGTATGGTGTAGCCTGGTATACATAATAATTCAACCAATTCGTATAAAGGTTATTGGCATGACTGCGCCAGCTTAGAATCGGTCTCTGGGAACTGTCATCCTGCGGATAATAGTTATGTGGCACTTCAATCGGAAGCCCCTTTGCCAGATCTCTCTTATATTCCTGATCCAGAGTCACACGGTCATATTCCGGATGTCCCATGACAAAGATCTGTCTTCCTTCCCCTGCCATCACGATAAATACGCCCACCTCATCGGATTCCGCAAGAATCTTAAGCTCCGGATTCTTGATAATATCCTCTCTGGACACGGTGGTATGACGGGAATGAGGTGCCAGAAAATAATCATCAAACCCCCGCACCAGCGGCACCTTACGGTTCATCACACGATGCTCAAAGATGCCAAAGGCCTTCTTTGGAAGCAATTCCTTCTTAATTCCGTAATGATAATACAACCCGGCCTGGGCTCCCCAGCAAATATGAAACGTAGACGTCACATGATCCACGGACCAATCCATGATGGTCTTTAACTCTTCCCAATACTCTACCTCTTCAAACTCCATCTGTTCCACCGGAGCCCCGGTAATAATCATTCCGTCAAATGTATGATTTTTAATGTCATCCAGCACACAGTAGAATTTGTTCAGGTGGGACGCCGCAGTGTTCTTCGACACATGGGTTGCCAGCTGCATAAAGGTCACATCGATCTGTAACGGCGTATTGGACATTGCACGTAGCAGCTGCAATTCTGTATCCTGCTTTAACGGCATGAGATTCAGGATAATGATCTGCAAAGGACGAATATCCTGGGTAATCGCACGCATTTCGTCCATCACGAATATATTTTCATCTTCTAATATTGATTTTGCAGGCAAATCGCCCGGTATTTTAATTGGCATATCAATCAATCTCCAACTTCTTTATTATTTTTCCGAACAAGATCGTATTTGTGTATTTTTATTTTGAGGCAATTGCGAGCCGTCGGTACTTAGATGCCGTCCTGTGGCATCTTATGTACCGTTACGAGCGAGCACTTAGTGCAAACGTGCCTCAAAATAATATACACAAAATTAACTTTAACATTTATGGAGTGTCAGTTCAAGTAAAATGTTCATACCATCCCATCTGTAACTCCTCAACTTACAGGATGAGATCGCAGGAGGAGAGCACCTGTTCGATTCCTGCAAGAAATTCTCCTCTGCTCTGTGCCTTAAGCACGGACTTTGCAACCCTTTCTCCGTCCTTAAAAGCATGCATCTGATATACCCACAATTCCTTCATCTTAAAGAGCACATCCTTATCCCCGGACATTTCCAGGCGATAATCATCGTACAGTTCCCGATAGAATTTACGGACAAATTCTTTTGTCATACCTTCTCTTCCCTTAATCTTCTCCACCAGGAAAGGATCCGTAAGAAGTCCCCGGCCAATCATAACTGCCGAAAGATTCGGATACATCGTGACGATCCTCTCATAGTCCTTTAGGGTTCTGATATCCCCATTGTAGCAGACCGGACAACGGCTCTCTTTAAAGGCACGATCAAATTCATCCATATGTACATTTCCACGATACATCTCTTTTTGGACACGAGGATGGATAATCAATTCATGTATTGGGTACCGGTTATAGATTTCCATCAAACGATGAAATTCCTCCGCATTTTCCATTCCAAGACGAGTCTTAACGGAGATCTTCATATCCTTCAGTTCCGAAAACACCTGTTCCAGGAAGGACTGCAGCTCCTCAGGATATGCCAGAAACCCTGCACCTCTCTTCTTGCGGACAACCGTACCGGAGGGGCACCCCAGATTAAGATTCACTTCCTGAAAACCAAACTGCTGTATCCGCCTTGCCGTATTCACAAATTCTTCCGCATCCGAAGTCAGGATCTGCGGAATAATATGGGTCTTGGGATTATTCTCCGGAATAATGTCCCGAAGTTCTCTGGACTTAAGACTTGCTTTCTTATTTCCCGAGATAAAAGGCGTATAATAACAATCCACATCATCAAGATACTCTCTTCGCCGATTGCGAAAGAAACAATTCGTAATGCCCTCCATGGGCGCATAATATATCTTCATCTGTATCATTTCCTCACTCATAATCCACCTTTACAAGGCACAGTCCCATTGCCTTAGCCGTATGTCCCGCTCGCTCGCGTTCCCTCGACTCAATAATCTGTGGTATATCCTCCGGATCAATCTTACCTCTTCCCACATCCAGAAGTGTTCCCACAAGAATCCTTACCATATTGCGAAGGAACCCGGTTCCATGCACGGTAAAGGTAATATATCCATCCTGTTGTGCAATATCGATTGCGTCCACCAAACGTACGGTGGAATCATAAGGTTCACACTGCTTACAGAAAGCCTTAAAATCATGCTCTCCCACAAGATATCCTGCCGCCTTCTTCATCCGCAAAAGATCCGGCTCATAATCCAGCTCATACACATATTTTCTTCGAAAAACTGCAGGATAACTTCCATAATGACAGGTGTACTGATATGTTTTTCCCACCGCACTATATCTTGCATGGAACCTTGGGGATGCTTCTTCAATCGCAACCACCGCAATATCCTCCGGAAGGCACTCATTCCATTTTCTGCGCAGTTCATCCACCGTATAAGGCACGTCTAAGAATACATTGGCACACATTCCTCGGGCATGCACTCCGGCATCCGTGCGGCCGGCACCGATAATCTCCGCCTTCTTCCCATAAAAACGCAGGACCGCCTCCTCCAGACGCCCCTGCACCGTATCCTGATCCGGTTGATGTTCCCAGCCGTAATAACGACTTCCATCATATTGTATCAATAATTTATAATTCTTTTTCACTATTTCTTGTCCCTCCATTGGTTTTCCCGGTTACGAACAAGATGATCCAGTGGTTTTTCCACCAGATAATAACACAGGATTGTGGCAATAAATACGAAAACGATATACAATAAAAGGACTTTCTTTGCTGCATAATTCAAATTCAGATGGAATGCCACATTGGCAGTTTCCAGGGCAATCATCACCGGAAAATGAATCAGATACATAGAAAATGAAATCTTCCCAAGGAATTGGAATATCTTTAATTTCAACACTTCCCGCAGGGGTTTTGCAAGGATTGCCAGAAGCACCAACGCCGGCCAGATCACCAGTTCATAGACGATAATAATCTGATTGTATGGCGCAAAATATTTATGTCCGGAACAAATCCCCATCCCCAAAAGGATCATCAGCACCGCAAATGCGCTCCACAGCCACAGATTACGACGGCTTTTCTCCAAGGTCTGCAAATATTCACAAAAGGCATACAAAAGACAGCCCATAAAAAATCCAATAACGCCCCTGCTGTTTAAAAACACCGTAGGAAATCCTTTGATTCCGATGGCAATTCCAAACAATACCATGGCCGCATATGCGATATTTTCCATATGTTTCTTTCCCGCCACATAAGTAACCAGATAGAAAACGATATACAAAATAAATATTGTACTCAGATACCAGGATGGTGCATTAAAGGAAGAGGTCACAAGACTTGTTCCCTGCAGACACAACAGATTCAGGACAAAGGACAAAACGTTATTCTCAAAAATAATGTCATTCATGAAAAATAATCCGGCAAAATGCTGATGAATCAATTGCAGTATCAGGGTTAGTATCAATGTTACCACCATTAAGGGATAGAATCGTTCCAAACGGCGTCTGGCATAAGGCACAAACTGCACCTTTCCCCTGCTGATACGATCCCGATAAGACAATGCCATGACAAATCCCGAAATCACAAAGAATAAATCCACTAAATATCCGGCATGAAACCAAAACCAGTAGGTCAGGGAATTACATAAGGGATAATTCTGCTCCGGAAGCCAAAAATAATAGTGGGCACAAATTCCAATTCCCAGCGCTGCCATTCCTCTCAATCCATCAATCCCTTTGGTATCTAATTTTTGTTCCATAATTCCTCCAGCATCAATCTGTATTAATATAAATACCTTAAAATAAATAGGTATCCCAATTCAGTAATTTATTCTACAACACATAAAATAAAAGCCAAATTGGGATACTTGTAAACTCTCATATCGTTCATTTCACTATTCGTTTAAAATGGATGTACAATGAGGACATCTTGTTGCGCCAATTGCAATCGGACTCTTACAGAACGGGCACTCCTTTGTTGAAGGTTCCGCCGGTTTTTCTTCTTCCTTTTCGGCAAACTTCGCATTCATTCCATTAATTCCCTTAACAATCAGAAAAATCACAAATGCTGTAATCAGAAAGTTAATCACTGCGGTAATAAAACTGCCATAAGCAAGAACCGGTGCATTCTCTCCACTTCCAAGGGTCACTGTAAGATAAGAAAAATCAATTCCTCCAAAGACACCGATAATAGGCGTTAAAATATTCTCATTTAACGATGTGACAATGGAGGTAAATGCTCCGCCGACAATAACACCAACTGCCATATCAAGCACATTTCCTCTCATAATAAACTTCTTGAATTCAGAAATAATTCCACCCTTTTTACTCATCATGCGTCCTCTTTTCAAAATATTGTAATCTATACCACGATCTGACGGCCAACCATCATCCCGCTTCTTTTAATCAAACAAAATCCCATTACTGGATAATCAGACTTGCATACCGGAGGTCATCCAAAAGGTTATAGACATTACCCGATGCAACTCCCACCACCGTAGGTCTTAAGATATTCGCAGGGTTATTGGCAACAACCTTGCACACCTCGCCGTTGCTCAATGTCACAAGAGAACCCACCGGATACAGAATAACACTGTGAAGGAAGCCCCTCATAACATTAATATCCAGCTCACCCGTCATGGACATGATCATCTCAATCGCAACATTCTTACTGAATGCTTTCTTATAGGGGCGCTCTGTTACCAAAGCGTCATATATATCTGCAACGGCAAGAATCCGGGCATACAAAGACAACTTATCTGCAGGTACACCCATGGGATATCCCTTACCATTGATTTTCTCATGATGCTGTAACACTCCGAGACGAATCCGGTCTGTTAGTTCTTTCTTATCCTTAAGTATCTCATAGCCGAAGACGGCATGCTTCTTCATCAAACCAAATTCTTCATCGGTAAGCTTACCCGGCTTATTCAACACTTCCGAAGGAATCTTGGACTTGCCCACATCATGCAGGAGTCCCGCAATACCAATCTCATAAATCTGCTGTTCATCCAGCCCCAGCTTCTTGGCAATAATCATCCCCATCGTAGCAACATCCACACTATGCTTGAAGGTATATTCATCGCTTACCTTCAACATGTCAATGTCCACAGCAACCGCATCATTTTCGGCAATTGCTTTCATCAAATCGCTGGTGACCGATGCAGAGGCATTGGTAAAATCATCGGATTCCGTATTATTGAAAAGAAACTGAATACCTTCATCCACACGTTTCTTAACACTCTCTGAAATACGCACCTTCGGACTATCTTCCACGCTCAACTGTTCAATCTTCTCTTGTGCCTTGGGAGAAACCTCAACCGGCGGTTCTTCCTTCTTCTCTTCCTCCACATCTTCGCCCACATAAATTCCCATGATGCCAAGTTTCAGAAGGGAAGAGATGATATATTCGTCTAAAACCGCTCCCCGCTCCACCAGAAGCCTTCCTGACTGATCCACAACAGTCTGAGCCATCTTCATACCAGGAACAGCTTGTCTAGTTCTCACAAATGTCCTTTTAATCACGTGATATACCCACCTTTAAAGTTATTCCTAATAGCAACATTATACTGACTCCCTCGACGAATTTCAACAAAAAATATTCCATAAGCGATTGTATACAACGAGTACTGCCACCAATATTACCAGCACAATACCTCGTTGCCGGTCTCCGTAACCAGAACCATGATCTCCCACTGTGCCGACGGCTTTCCATCCTTGGTGTAAACTTCCCAGCCATTACGCTCATCCGTCACAATTTCTACTTTACCCATATTAACCATAGGTTCTATGGTAAAAATCATCCCCGGCACCATCAGCATCTCCGTTCCCCGGGTGGAATTATATCCCACCCAGGGATCCTCATGAAATTCCAGTCCCACACCATGTCCACCGATTTCACGGACAATCGTGTAGCCATTGGCATAGGCATGGTCATGTACGGCCTGTCCCATATCCCCTAAGAATCCCCAGGGTTTGACTTCCTTTAATCCTAATTCCACGCACTCTTTGGTAACCTGCACTAACTTTCTCTTTTCTTCACTGACCTCACCAATGCAGAACATGCGGGAAGAATCCGAGAAATAACCATTTAATATCGTGGAACAATCCACATTTATAATATCTCCGGACTTTAGGATCACATCCTTCGAAGGGAATCCGTGGCACACCTGATCATTCACAGAGGTACACACACTGTAAGGATATCCCTCATAATTCAGAGGCGCCGGAATACCTCCCATATCCGTAGTCATATCATACACAATCTTATCGATTTGTGCAGTATTCATACCCTCATGAATGTTTTTCTCAATATAATCCAGAACCGCAATATTGATTTTGGCACTTTCCTTTATTTTCTCAATCTGTTCCGGAGTCTTGATAATGTAATGTTGCGGAACAATGTGTCCTGCATCCGCAAACCGCTGAATCTTATCATCAAATGCTGCGTGACACACCTTGTATTTACGATTGCTGCCACACCAGCAAGGGTCATTTCTTCCAATTTTATTACTCATCCTATCCGATTCCTCCCAAAGATAATAATCATTTCCTACATACCCGCCGTCGTCCTGCGATACACTCTTACGAAATATATGATTTCCGCCACCGCAGTGATGGACCATGAGAAAACATATAACAGATACAGCGATGTAATCGTATGAAAATATGCAAAGATCGTATAAATCCAAAGAACTCTGAATACACAGGAGCCCATAATGACAATGAGGGTCGGTCCGACACTCTTTCCCAATGCACGGGATGCCGCGATGGTACAATCCATAAAAGCGGACACTGCATAGGATAACCCCATAATCGTCAGACGATACATTCCGGCATTGATAACCTCCACATCCCTTGTAAAGATTCCTAAAAATCCTCTTCCAAAAAGGACCAGACTAAGACCAAGAATCAGCCCCGCTCCATAGGAATAGAAAAGACTAATCAGGTAGCTGTCCCGTACCCTCTTCTTCCTGCCTGCCCCCAGATTCTGCCCCATAAAGCTACTACAGGCCGTATAAAATGCCATCATCACATCATATACCAGGGCATCTGCATTGGTAGCCGCCGAGTTGCCTTCCACCACCACTGCCGGAAAAGAATTAATCCCCGCCTGTACAAATAAATTCGCAATCTGGAATATCATATTCTGAATTCCCGTAGGAATCCCCAAAGCCAGAACCCGCACCGCCTTATCCCGGTGAATTCTAATTTTTCTCCATCGAAGGCCATAAATCTCCTTACTTCTAAACATTGCTCTTAGAATAAGGATTGCCGAGATATATTGTGAAATCACGCTGGCCATTGCCACACCATCCACACTACGTTTACATCCCACTACCAGAAAAAGATTCAGAATTACATTGATAATCCCGGCAATTGTAAGATAACGAAGGGGTTTCTTTGTATTTCCTGCCGCACTGAATACTGCATTACCATAATTATACACTGCCAGTGCCGGCATTCCAAGAGAATAAATGCGAAGATAGAGCACAGCCCCATCCATCAATTCCTCCTTGGTGTGCATCAATGACAAAATCCACGGCGATGCAAAAACACCCACACACAGCGCCAAAATTCCCATCATTACACTAATAACCAGTGAGGTGTGAACCGTCTCCCCGGCTTCTTTCTCATTTCCCGAACCGATGAACAACGCTGTAAGAACGTTCACTCCGCCACCGATTCCAATCAAAAAACCTGTAAAGAGTGCCACCAGAATCGCTGTAGATCCCACACTTCCAAGGGCCTTTGGTCCGGAGAATTGTCCAACCACCGCGATATCTGCCATATTGAATAACACCTGCAAAAGATTCGAGGCAATCAATGGCAACGTAAAGAATAAAACAGATGATGCCAGTGGTCCATTAACCATATCCAATTCCCGTGGCTTTACGAACTTTTTTATATCGAAAAGAATTTTTCCTTCTTTCATCACAATATCCTCGGTAGGTATTAATTTTCATTATCCGGATTCACATGTACCATGATGTGCTTTACTTTCGGAAAATGTTCTTCAATGGAGTCATGTACCCGTTCTGCGATCTCATGGGCCTCCCACAGACTCTTGTTTCCATCCGCGCTGATTTCCAGATCCACATAGATTTTGTTACCAAAGACTCTTGTCTGAAGGAGATCGATTCCAAGTACCCCTTCTTCCTTTAATACGCACTCCTCCATATCCTGTTCCACCGCTTCATCACAGGCACGATCCACCATTTTATCCACTGCATCCTTAAAGATGTCGTACGCCGCCTTTACAATGAACACGCAGATGACAATACTTGCAACGGAATCCAGAATTCCATATCCCATTCTTGCCCCTGCAATACCAATGAGTGCGCCAACGGAAGACAATGCATCCGAACGGTGATGCCATGCATCCGCCATTAAGGCTGATGAATCTATTTTTCTGGCATAGAATCTTGTATACCAATACATTGCTTCCTTGGAAACAATGGAAATCAATGCTGCCAAAAGGGCTAACATTCCCGGAGCCTCCACTTGGGAAGCCTCCCCTGAAAGAATCAACTGCAACGCCTTCCATCCAATGGCCAGACCTGTTATAAAAAGAACCGTTGCCAGAATAATGGCTGCCACACATTCCATACGTTCATGTCCATAAGGATGATCCTTATCCGAATCCTTGGCAGCAATACGCACCCCGATGATAACAACAATACTGCTAAACACATCGGATGAAGAGTGAACTGCATCGCTGATCATGGCCGAAGAATTCGCCAGCACACCTGCCAGTAATTTGAAAATGGACAGAAATAAATTGCCCACAATACTTACCATAGATACTTTTGTGGCCACTCTCTCGAATTCCGTATTATTGTCTTTTCCCATAATAGTTACCTCCAATAAATTGTTCGATAGCTCTATGGCACTGGCATTTTGCGGGCTTTTTAGTATAAAAAAACACCCGCGAAATCAGTAATAGCAACTACTGTCCCGCGGATGATATCATCCACTGTCACCCCTTGTGACCCGGCTCCAAGGATTCTGCTGTCATACGCCTTTCCACAAGCATTCACAACAAGAATTTCTTTGGCCTGCTCAGATTGTACTGTAGATTAATATGCAGTGCAATGAGTTTATTTTTATGATTATACCAATGAGACAAGCTCTTCGTCAACCCAAAGTTTTAACTTTATAACTTTATAACTTTATAACTTAAAGATCCACCAATAGTCCAACCGGACAATGATCCGATCCCATGACATCGGTATAGATCATGGCATCCACTAAGCGCTCTTTTAAATCCTCCGATGCAAGGAAATAATCGATACGCCATCCTGCATTTTTCTCTCTGGCCTTAAACATATAGGACCACCATGAGTATATGTCGGTTTTATCCGGATAGAAATAACGGAAGGTATCAACAAACCCCGCCTTTAGAAGTTCTGTCATCTTACCACGTTCTTCATCGGTAAATCCTGCATTCTTATGATTGCTCTTAGGATTCTTAAGGTCGATTTCCTTATGTGCCACATTCATATCCCCCGTCACAATCACCGGTTTGTTCTTCTGAAGTCCACACAGATACGCACGAAAATCGTCCTCCCACTTCATACGATACTCCAGTCTGGTAAGTTCCCTCTGTGCATTGGGTGTATATACCACCACAAAATAAAACTGTGGAAACTCCAGTGTAATCACACGACCTTCCTTATCATGTTCCTCTATTCCAATACCGTAAGTCACATTCAATGGCTCTTCTTTGGTAAAAACTGCTGTACCTGAATATCCCTTTTTCTCGGCATAATTCCAGTATGCATGCCACCCCTCTTTATTCCAGTCCAGCTGACCTTCCTGCATCTTCGTCTCCTGCAGACAGAAGATATCTGCGTCCTCACCATCAAAAAAATCCATAAATCCCTTTCCCATGCAGGCTCTTAATCCATTCACATTCCAGGAAATCAATTTCTTCTGTGCCATACTTCTACTCCTTCACTTCATATATAATTGCTTCATTGCCTCAATAACACTTTACTTATTTTAACATTTTATATATAAAATAACAACTGCGCAGGCCCGGATTTGCTTTGTATTGTCTACCGATGCATATTATACAGCTTCTCATAGATTCCGCCACGTTCCATCAGCTCCTGATGATTTCCCTGCTCAGCAATTCCATCCTCCGTCAGCACCAGAATCCTCTCCGCATTCTGAATCGTGGTCAGACGATGTGCGATAACAAATGTCGTTCGATTTTTCGCCAATTTCTCCAGGGAATCCTGCACCACCTTCTCGCTCTCATTATCCAGCGCTGATGTTGCCTCGTCAAAGATCAGGATCGGCGGATTCTTAAGAAAAACCCGGGCAATCGACAGACGCTGTTTCTGTCCGCCGGAGAGTTTAACGCCCCTCTGCCCGATATCCGTCTCATAGCCCTCCGGAAAGGACATGATAAAGTCATGGGCATTCGCATTCCTGGCCGCTTCAATCACTTCCTCCCTTGTGGCATCCGGCTTACCATAGGCAATATTCTCAAAGATTGTTCCTGCAAAAAGATACACATCCTGCTGTACGATACCGATATGATTGCGAAGACTCTTTAAGGTCACACTGCGGATATCCTTACCGTCAATCTTAATGGCTCCCTCCGTCACATCATAGAATCTTGGGATCAGGGAACAAAGTGTCGTCTTTCCCGCACCGGAGGATCCCACCAGCGCCACATAAGCTCCCGCCGGCACATTCAGCGAAATGTTGTTAAGTACCTTTTCTGCATTGTCGTGATAATGAAAGGACACATTTTCGAAGGAAATTGCGCCCAGAACCTCCGTCAGTTCCTCTGCATCCGGATCATCCTCAATATCCGGACAAATATCCATAATTTCACGGAAACGCTCAAATCCGCTATATCCATTCTGAAACTGTTCCGTGAAGTCCACTAACGTCTTAATGGGCTCCGTAAATACACCAATATACAGAAGAAATGTGACCAAATCGCTCACACTGATCCTTTGCCTTGCAATCAGCACGCTGCCTGCCAGAATCACATTGACCTGAATCAGGGTCGTAAACACGCCCACACCAGCCTGGAAACATCCCATATAGTGATAACTATTCCTCTTCGTTGCAAGGAACGCATCATTGCCGGCCTTGAATTTTTCCTGCTCAATATCCTCGTTGGCAAAGGACTTCACTACGCGTATACCGGACAGATTATCTTCGATCTGTCCATTAATTTGAGCCACACGCTGACGATTTCTCCGAAATGCCCCACGCATTTTTTTATTGAGTATATAGGCAAAGAGAAACATAAGCGGCAACACCGCAAATGCAGCCAAAGCCAGCCAGCTATTGATATTCACAAGGATAATTAACGCACCGGTAATCTTCAAAAGGGACAAAATGATGTTCTCCGGTCCATGATGAAGAAGTTCCGTGATGTCAAAGAGATCCGAAGTAATACGGCTCATCAATTGCCCCACCTTCGCATCATCATAGAAGGAAAAAGATAATTTCTGCATATGACCAAAGATTTCTGCGCGCATGTCATACTCCATCTTAGCACCCATCACATGTCCATAATTGCCGATGAAGAATCGACTATAGAGATCTACCAGCAGTAATGCGACTAAGAATAACCCGATATATCCCACCTGATGTAAGATTGCCTCCGCCTCCATATAAATCAGGGTCGATGTCACATAACGCACCACCAATGGAATGGTCAGTGCCACAAGAGCTGAAAGTGTAGCAAAAAACATATCCGCCCAGAATATTTTGAGATAAGGTTTATAATAACTGATCATTTTCTTTAAATTGGTTCCCATGATGTCTCCTTCTTGTGCCCCAAAATGTCCCATTCTTCTTTGTTTATCTCAAGTTCCAGGCAGTTCCACTCTTCACCCATAATGTGGAAATATACCTTTTCTGCCAATTCCACTTCCTTAAATCCAATGGAACTATAGCATCGATGGGCCGGAACATTGTCCTCATACACATTGATTTTTACAACCTCGGCCTTAAGTATCTCAAATGCATACTTTAGGGCAAGAGTCAGCATCTTGCGTCCATAGCCCTTTCCACGTTTGGAATCGTCCACAATAACGAAACCAAACTTTAAATTCTTTTTCTCGTCGTCCAGGAAACGCATGATCATATGTCCCACCACACCACTTTCATCAAAGGCCGTCATCTCATAAAAATGATCTTCATCCTTTAATGCATCATAGTATTCATTCAGCCGCTTTGCCGTCATTGGATATTCACCAAAGCGACCGGCGCTCCAGCGGTAAAATGTAACCTCATCACGGATCCAGGATACAATTTTTTCTGCATCACAATTCTTATATGGTCGTAATCTTAACATTTTTCCTATCCTTTCTCTCAATATCTGTACCATTCTGCAGATTCAAACATCCACTGTATTACACTGTCTTATTCCGATTATAACATAAAAAAACACATACACCAATTTTTTGATGTATGTGCCAACCAAAAACCTAATATTGTATAATTTTCAGATCATATTTTTCTTCCATCGCCGGATGACAGCTTATCAAAACATGAATATCATCCCGGATCTGATAGCTTGCAACCTTTCGATTTCTTAAATCCTTTAATATTTCATCCTTATATTGCATGAGCATTCCAACGTTTTCCCTTCTCCACATTCGAATACTATACTCCTCATAATCAAATCCCCGATAACATTCAAGTTCCGGATCACAAACCTGTGGATTATATGTAATCTCATACCGAATGATACCTTCCGGGATCTCCTCATTGAATTCTACCTCGGACTTATCCCCCCTGGTTCTTAACAAAAGTTCCTTTCCGTTCTCCAATGTAACCGTTTCCTCAAACACTTTGGTCTGTAATTCACTTCCCAGGTTCTTTTCCCCAATATACTGCAATGAACTAAATTCCACCATACTGATACCAATTCCCACACCGGCCAGCAGGACACCAACGGCAAAGCAAACCAGAGCAACCTGTGAAATCTTCTTACGCATTTTGAATTTCCCCCTTTGTATCTCTTCTTATTAAGCAAAAACAAAGCACAGTGACAGAGCCGCAGACCAAAAGTCCTCCCAGGCATAAAATCGTTACTCCTACCAATGGATATCCGGCACACAGAAGAACGGTCACCATCCCCAATCCAAACAGTGCAAATAGTGCTGTAATTCCAAACAACATTGCCATGCCTGCCCAAAATAAATTCACGCAGGTTCTTACACACCATAAAAAGGCCAAATAAACATCAGATATTAATTTCTTAAATAAATGAACTACTCCCATCATGAAACTACCCTCTTTCGCATTTCGATTCCCTTCTTTATCGAATTGGTTTCTTCTTGATTCCCTGATCCTGCGTTCCAATTGAACCGGCTTCTTTAAAACCATAAGGATTCCGTTCCCACACGCAACAAACAAAGACGCGACCTTTTTACCTGTCCATGTGCACCCATTTCCAAGGATTTTTCCGACTCTTTTTAATGCTTCTTTGGCTTCTGCAAGAAGATTCACTGCCTTTTTCCGGACACTGTCGGACAAATCTTTCCGCGATATTTCACTCATTTCCTGTGGTGATATCGCTTCCCTTTCTTCCGCAACAAACTGCACCGGCTCTTGTTCTTTTACTTCTTCCTCTTGTGGTAGCTTTACATGATAAGCCGCCATGATATCCGATGCGAGTTCACGAATATCACCAAAATCCCTGATTGCCTCTTCTTCGCTCATTCCATCTTTGATTTTCATCTCAATGTGTTGCGAGTACTCATCAAGAATGTCTTTCTGTTCCCTTTCCTCAAGAATTGAAAGAAAGTTCTTAAGTTCCTCCAAAAATTCCCTTTTACTCATCCCTGTGCTCCTTTAAAAACTGACAGACACTCTGCCAAAATGTGTCCCACTCTTTCTCTAATTCATCCCGATATAAAATTCCTGATGCCGTGATGTGATAGTATTTACGTGGCGGACCCTCCGTAGATTCCCGAAGATAGGTCTCAAAATATTTCTCATTGGTCAATCTCTTAAGCAGTGGATAGATTGTGCCTTCATTCACATCAACCACCTTGGATACTTCCTCCACCAATTCATAACCATACATATCACGTTTTCGCACGGACTCCAGTACAATTAACTCCAGGACGCCCTTTTTAAACTGTGCATTCATATGGTTCCTCCTTTAATGTATATAATAAGCTCACTACTATGTATTGTCAAGTAGTAAATAATTCATAATACTAATTTTTTCATAAATCTGTTGAATATTTTTACCTCATACATTTTCATATGAATAGACATCCTGATCCTTTTCTACATCACATCTCCCCAGATTGCCATGGTTTTCCATAGATGATCCAGATAATCTGCCTTACGGATATCCTCTGCTGACACTATGTCAATATGTCCGATATCCTTTCCACTTAATGTATAGCGAATCTGTCCGATTACATCGCCCCGGCTAACCGGAGCCTTCACGCTCTCCAGTAATTCCACAGCACTGGTAATTTCAGATAAGTTCTCGCCATTCATAAAAAGACAACTAAAGGTCTTCTCGACGGTACCCTGTATCTCATCCTGCACACCACCGATTACCTGCACCGGCGGAATCGTTGGAGGATTATCATCGGTATAGAGGCTGCATACCCCATAACCGTAATTCAGCAGTGTGATGGCATCTGCAAAACGATTCTTGCTGGTGGGTGCTGCCAGTACCACCGCAATCAATTCAATCCCGTTGCGATTGGCCGTAGCTGCCAGACAGCACTTTGCAAGACTTGTGGATCCGGTCTTCAATCCGGTGGCCCACTCATACTGTTTCATTAATTTATTCGTATTGGTTAGACCAAATTCCGTCTCACCTCTTCTTGTTGTATGGGTAATGGTATCCATCCAGATTCCGGAATAGTCATGAATCTGTGGATACTTTGTAATGAGCTCCCGACTCATCAATGCAATATCCCGCGCCGAAATAAGATGATTATCCACATCCAGACCGCAACAATTGACGAAGTTTGTGTTGTTCATCCCCAGTCCCTTCGCCCGCTCGTTCATCTTCCGGACAAATTCTTCCTCACTTCCCCAGATATGTTCTGCCATAGCAACGGAAGCATCATTCGCACTGGCAACAGCAATGCATTTGATCATGGTATCCACCGTCTGTGTTTCCCCCGGTTCTAAAAACACCTGGCTTCCTCCCATGGATGCAGCGTGTTCAGAAACTGACACTGTGTCATTCAATCCTATTTTCCCTGCATCCAGTGCATCGAAGATCAACAACAATGTCATAATCTTGGTAACGCTGGCAGGTCTTAGCCGCTCATCACAGTTTTTTTCATAAATGACGGTTCCTGTGGATGCCTCCATTAGAATTGCAGCCACTGCGGACAGAGAAAGTTCTGTCGCCTCCGTTCCTATAACAGCCCCTGTCTGAACCGGACATAAAAAAATCCCGGACACCATACACAGAACAAGCAGTACTGCAAGTCCCCCGGTCCGGGAATTCCTGAACTTAAACATAAAAATACCTCCACACAATCCTTTATACATTGTATGGAGGTTCAATTTTATTTATGTCATAAATTCAATTCTCAAATCTGACACATTGTCAGTTATATTATTTACTGGGATAAAATCATACGGTCGTTGGCAAACTCGCCTCCGCTTGCCTGACCAAATTTGGCGAGAAGATCCGATACCTGCAGATTCTTCTTTTCCTCGCCGGATACATCATAGATGATTTTGCCTTCATGCATCATAATAAGACGATTGCCATAATTAATGGCATGTTTCATATTATGCGTAATCATTATGGCAGTGAGATGATTTTCTTTAATCACTTCATCCGTCAAAGTCAATACCTTCTTTGCAGTCTTCGGATCCAATGCCGCAGTGTGTTCATCTAAAAGGAGTAACTTTGGTTTCTGAATCGTTGCCATAAGAAGGGTCAATGCCTGCCTCTGACCGCCGGAAAGGAGTCCCACCTTACTTGTAAGGCGATCCTCCAGTCCGAGATCAATCTTCTTTAACATCTCACGATACTGCTCCTTCTCCTCCCTGGTAACACCCCAGGCAAGTCCGCGTTTCTGTCCACGACGGGCTGCAATTGCCATGTTCTCAAGGATGGACATGGTGGCTGCAGTACCGGTCATAGGATCCTGAAAAACACGTCCCAGATACTTTGCTCTCTTATATTCTGACAGTCTGGTTACATCCACACCATCAATAACAATACTTCCTGAATCCACCGGCCACACACCTGCGACAGCATTGAGTGTAGTAGACTTACCGGCTCCGTTACCGCCGATAACCGTAACAAAATCACCATCATTAAGGGTAAGGGAAACACCATTTAACGCGCGTTTTTCATTCTGTGTTCCTACGTTAAATGTCTTATAAATATCTTTAATCTCAAGCATTTTCGTTTCCTCCTCTCCTTACGGGCTTAGCAAAATACTTGCTCTTAAGATGTGGAAATCCTAAGAAGAATGCCACCACAAGAGCTGACAGAAGCTTTAACAGATCGGTGTCAAGTCCCATCCAGATCACGGTCTGGTAAACCAGATAGTAAAGAATTGAACCAATTGCCACACTGATCAAATGTAATGCAAAGTTGTGAAAAATCTTTCCAAACAAAGCCTCGCCAATGATGACTGCCGCCAGACCAATAACGATGGCGCCACGTCCCATATTGATATCCGCAAATCCCTGATACTGTGCAAGCAATGCACCGGAAAGAGCCACCATACCATTGGAAATCATAAGACCGAGGACCTTATTAAACTCGGTATTAATACCCTGGGCACGTGCCATGTTACCATTACAACCGGTGGCACGAATCGAGGAGCCAAGTTCTGTTCCGAAGAACCAGTAAAGAATTGCCACTATCACTAAAATAAAAATCGTAACGATCAATAATGTATTCTTCGTGATTGGCACATTCTTGATATAACGCAATGAAACAATCAAATCATATTTATCCACATTGATGGCCTGATTGGATTTACCCATAATCTTTAAGTTCACGGAATACAGCGAAAGCTGTGTCAGAATACCTGCCAGAATAGCCGGAATTCCGAGAAACGTATGAAAAAGTCCCGTTGCAAGACCGGTCAGCATTCCGGCACCTGTTGCTGCGAGAATGGATACCCATACACCATGTCCTGAAAGCATCATCATGATGCATACTGCACCGCCGGTGCAAAGTGAGCCATCCACGGTAAGATCTGCAATATCCAGAATCTTATATGTAAGATACACGCCAATTGCCATGATACCCCAGATCAGACCCTGAGCAAATGCACCCGGAAGGGCATTAAAAAGATTAACGATATTCACTTTTCGTCCTCCTGTTTCCTATTTTCTATGTATTTTATTTATTCAAATTCTGTTCCCATGTCAAAAACATCACAGACTTTTCTAAGTTTATCATAAATTCCGTCTAAAATCAAGGATTCGAGGGTCTCATCAGACATAAAAAAAGAGCTGCCGCCCTCAGGACTTCTCAATCCCTTAAGCGACAGACTCAAAACAAATCAATATTTCCTTATAGCATAGGATTATTCAGCGATTGCTTCATATCCTTCCGGAACCTTGATTCCTAACTGATCACAGATCGTCTTGTTGTACTTCTTTGTGAACTGTGGTGCATACTCGATCGGCATTGTAGCGATGTCAGCCTCACCCTTAAGAATCTTAACTGCCATCTTACCGGTCGCAACACCAAGATCATAGTAATCAATAGACAGTGTAGCTACACCGCAACCTGCACAGATACCCTCTTCACCTGCCACAACAGGAATACCTGCAGGAAGACAGATATTGTTAAGAATCTCTGCATTGGAAGCTACTGTGTTATCGGTTGGAACATAGATTACATCACTCTCTGAAGCTGCCTTTGTAGCTACGGATGAAAGATCGTTAGAATCAGAGAATGCATACATTGTACAGGTATAACCTAACTTTTCAAGGTATGCCTTGATGGTGTCAACCTGATACTGTGAGTTTGCCTCTGCTGAACAATATACAAGACCCACTTTCTTAGCATCCGGGAAAAGCTCCTTAACCATGTCAGCCTGTCCATCCAATGGAGCAAGATCTGATGTACCTGAAACATTTCCACCAACTGTACCTGTAAATCCTTCAATACCAAGAGCAACACCATACTCAGTTACGGATGTACCAAGAATAGGAATCTCATTGGTTCCTGCCTGAGCAGCCTGCAGAGCAGGTGTAGCATTTGCAAGAATCAAATCAACATTGTCTGAAACAAATCCGTTAATGATGGTAGCACATGTGTTAGAATCACCCTGTGCGTTGCTCTCCTTGAATTCAACCTTATCGCCGAGTTCCTCTGCAACTGCAGCAACAAATCCCTGTGTAGCTGCATCAAGTGCCGGATGCTGTACTAACTGACAGATACCTACTACATAAGAATCCTTTGCACCATTTGTTGTCTCTGATGCTACTGTTGTAGCGTCACCAGAAGCTGCTGTTGTAACATCAGTGTCTGCTGCCTTAGAACCGCATCCTGCCAGGGTTCCAAGAGCCAAAACCATAGCTGATGTTAAAGCTAAAAATTTTTTCATTTTTCCTCTCCTTCTTTCCGGTAGAATTGAATAGTTTGTAAAACTAAACATATAGAATACTACATCAAATCGCCTCTTTAGTCAATAAATAATATCCTTTTTTGCTTCATATTTTCTATGGAGGATTTCACATTTTTACAGAACTTATCATATACTGATAAAAAATTATGTCTGGATTAATTTATGGAATCGAATCAATCAAGCAACAACATCGATACAGGATTCATGGAGGTGGACGTAACTTCCTCTGTGGACAGCTCTCCCATCGAAAATGCATCCGTAGATATTTCCTATTCGGGAGACCCTCAAAGTATCATCCGGCATCTGACCACCAACGCCTCCGGTCAGACCGAAGTAGTGGAACTTGCTGCACCACCCCTGGAATACAGCATGGAACCATCCGATAATCAACCTTTTTCCGAATACACCGTAACCGTATCTGCGCCGGGTTATGAGGATTTCAGTGTTTCAGGCTCAGACATTATGTCCGGAGAATTGTCACTCCAGGGAATTCGCCTGACCCCCTTAAGTCCCGGTGGTACCGCCACCAACATTGTCATCCCCGTCAACACACTCTTTGGCAACTTTCCCCCAAAAATTGCAGAACCTGAGGTAAAGCCCATCACGAATCCGGGAGAAATCGTCCTGAGCCGTGTGGTCATCCCGGAATACATCGTAGTACACGATGGACCTCCCAGCGACTCCTCTGCCAATAATTACTATGTTCGCTATCGCGACTACATCAAAAATGTTGCCAGCAGTGAAATCTACTCCACCTGGCCGGATGCCACACTGCGGGCAAACATCCTCGCCATCATGTCCTTTACATTGAACCGGGTATATACCGAATGGTACCGGAACCAGGGATACGACTTTACAATCACCTCCTCCACCGCCTTTGATCACAAATGGGTGAACGGACGTAACATTTTCGAAAACATTTCACAGATTGTTGACGAAATGTTTAATAATTACCTCTCCCGTCCCAATGTTAAACAGCCAATCCTTACCCAGTACTGTGACGGCAAGCGAACCACCTGTCCAAACTGGCTTAGCCAGTGGGGGTCCAAATATCTTGGTGATCAGGACTATTCCGCCATTGAGATACTACGATATTATTATGGTGACAACATGTATATTAACACTGCCGAGGAGATCGCCGGCGTTCCTGCATCCTGGCCGGGAGAGAATCTGACCATCGGCTCCAGGGGACCAAAAGTTGCACAGCTTCAGGAACAGCTGAACTTAATTCGAGAAAATTATAATGCCATCCCTTACCTGAATGTGGATGGCATCTATGGAAACCAAACCGCCGAGGCAGTCCGCACCTTTCAACGGATCTTCAATATGCCCCAGACCGGTGTAACAGATTTTGCCACATGGTACCGCATATCGGATATGTATGTAAGATTATCCAGAATTGCTGAATTGTACTGAATTAATTTGAAAAAAAAAAGGGGGCTGCCGCTTCACGAATTTTCATTCGTCATAGTGACATCCCCTCTTTTTTTATGTTAATAGGCGTTTGCAATCTACGGAAACAACAATTCCACAATCTCCTCTGCCGTCATATGCTGAAATTGTTTTGCATCTTTCATGGTCTCCTGATTCCAGTGCATACTGATTCCATCAAGATAATTGACATCCACACTGCAATCAGGGTATCTGCGATACCAATCCGGATAGTAATTTTGCATGCAGGCTATCGCCAGATCCACCGCCTGACTATATCCCCCACTCGGAAGCTTTGTTCCCGATATTTTCACCCCTGCAGGGCTTGAATGGATCAGTAACACGCTGCCATCTTCACATTGTCCGAGACACATCCATACATGGCTGCTCATACTGACAATATCTCCGGGATACCATTCCTTCGTATTTCCACGTTCTGTAAGGTTACCCCATCCATAACCTGCAAAGGTCTCTGCCATATCCTTGGCAGACATGACATAGCCCTCCTTATCATTTTCCGTGTTGAACACATTATAAATGAGCCATCCTATGTAACCGGAACAGTCCAGACCATCATGAATCTGATACTCTGTCTTTTTGTAATCATAGGAGGAATCCTGTTGTTGTGCAAATTCCTTCCATCTTGGACTCACGCCGATCTGAAGAGCCTCCTCACCTGCACCGGTGTCTTCCTCATTCCAGCCGCCACCCCATACATACATGGTATTTCCCAAGGGCCAAACAGCCGTTGAAAGTAGATTTGCAATGCTTTGCTCTCCCGGAACAGGAATCATTAATTTAATAACCGGATCCCGGGAGGGATTATCCGTCTCCCCGACACCTTCCTCTGCAATTTGTGCCGATTCCAACGTTTCCGCATAATCTGTCGGGTTCGTATAACCCTGATTCGTTTCATTCTTTACAATATCGATAGTTTCCTGCTCCTGTACCCCTTCATTTCCCGAATTCATTTTATCACGAAGAATCTTACCACATCCGCATAAAGCCATGCCAAATGCCAGCGCACCGATGATTGACAATATCTCCATTTTTCTGAATCGATTCCCTTGAATTCTGCTACTTGTGCTTACTCCATGTTTATTCATTTGCCACCTCATTTATTCCTGAGAAAGTGATTTCTAAATATGCTCATATCCCTTACCGACGACAATCCACCTTCCTTTCGGTGCCTTCTGTTGCGAGTTTTGGATATAAGAACTTCTATTATCCGTCACAAGTCACAGACAGCACCGAAGGAAAGGTGAATTGTCCGATTTACATATTTCTAAGGTATTCGTTATCTTCCATTAAGTTTATCTACTTAGACTCCCAGTTTATTTGCAAGCTTCTTCAATTCATCCGCAGATAATCCGGTGAATTCCATAATCTCCTCAAATGGTTTCTTTGCTTTTAACATCTTTTCTGCCACTTGGTTGTATCCAATCTCAATGCCCTCGGTTCTGCCCTGGCTGCGTCCCAATTCTATGCCTTCCTCCCTGCTGTCCCTCGCTATCAGTTTCT
>JBJEJH010000061.1:0-186980 GCA_051877855.1 Lachnospiraceae bacterium
CATCCTTATATTCATCAGGGATTTCACCAACAGTAATGTTGTCACCCTTATCATCGTTGTAGATATAAGCCTTCATTTCAAAAAGATCTACAACGCCCTGGAAATAATCTTCCTTACCAATTGGTACCTGAAGACAAACAGGGTTCTTACCAAGCTTTGTAATAAGCTGCTTTGTTGAACCAAAGAAATCAGCTCCCAGCTTATCCATCTTGTTCATAAACGCAATACGTGGAACATTATACTTATCAGCCTGTCTCCATACGTTCTCTGACTGTGGCTCAACACCGTTCTGTGCATCAAATACACCAACAGCGCCGTCAAGTACACGAAGTGAACGCTCAACTTCTACTGTAAAGTCAACGTGACCAGGAGTATCAATAATGTTAATACGATATTCCGGAGAACCAGGTAACACCTTTGTCTCTACTTCCTTTGTCCAATGACATGTAGTAGCGGCTGAAGTAATTGTGATACCTCTTTCCTGCTCCTGAGCCATCCAGTCCATGGTAGCAGTACCTTCATGTGTATCACCAATCTTATGATTAACACCGGTATAGTAAAGAATACGTTCTGTTAATGTAGTCTTACCAGCATCAATATGTGCCATAATACCGATATTTCTTGTTCTCTCTAACGGATATTCTCTTCCAGCCAAGGGATTTTCCTCCTTTTATTATTTTTATTCTATTACTAGAATCTGTAGTGTGCGAAAGCCTTGTTAGACTCAGCCATCTTATGAACTTCTTCCTTCTTCTTAACTGCAGCACCAGTATTTGATGCAGCATCAAGGATCTCAGCGGCTAATCTTTCTTCCATAGTCTTTTCGCCTCTCTTACGAGAAAATGTTGTTAACCAACGAAGTCCTAATGTCTGTCTTCTTTCAGGCTTAACTTCCAATGGTACCTGATATGTGGCACCACCAATACGCTTTGCCTTACATTCGAGAACTGGCATGATATTGTTCATAGCTTCCTCGAATACTTCAACAGCTGGTCTTCCGGTCTGGTTAGCAACCCTATCGAATGCTCCATATACAATCTTCTGAGCTACACTCTTCTTACCATCAAGCATGATGTTGTTGATAAGCTTTGTAACCACTTTGTTATTGTACATTGGATCAGCTAATACGTCTCTTTTCTGAGTATGTCCTTTACGTGGCACGGTTCTTCCCTCCTTAATACGTGCTTATGGAATATTATTCCTTAAAGTCACTATTTAATTCATCGGTACTCACAATAAATTAATTTGTGTTCGCGCTCGGTAATTAATTTATCTTTATCCTGCAACCTCAGGAAAAACATTTCTAATTCCGGCACTATCTAAATAATCAATGTGAAGTTACATTTCTATTAACATGAATCAATTTAATAGAAACAACAATTTCCTTTACCGGAAATTACTTTGCGTCCTTAGGTCTCTTAGCACCATACTTAGAACGCGCCTGTCTTCTCTTAGCAACACCAGCTGTATCAAGTGTACCACGAACGATGTGATATCTTGTACCTGGTAAGTCCTTTACTCTACCGCCTCTTACAAGAACAACACTATGCTCCTGAAGATTGTGGCCCTCACCTGGGATATAGCTTGTTACTTCGATACCATTAGAAAGACGTACTCTGGCAATCTTTCTAAGAGCTGAGTTAGGCTTCTTAGGTGTAGCTGTCTTAACTGCTGTACAAACACCTCTCTTCTGTGGAGCGGCTGTTTCGATAGACTTCTTCTTAAGAGAGTTGTATCCCTTTAAAAGAGCTGGTGCAGTAGACTTCTTTTCTGCTGACTTTCTACCACTTCTAACTAACTGATTAAATGTAGGCATTCCTTTTTCACCTCCCGGAATTAGATTTTAGGTTGCAATCTATTCTTTCTGAATAAATCGTAATGTGTGTTTAACGCACACTTGATTATTTTACTATGTTGTTTTGGTGATGTCAACACATTTTCCACGAAAAAATATCCGAAAATAATATACCAAAACTTTTTTTCACAACAATAGAAGAAGGAGCTGCGCACCAATCATCCTAGTGCCACAGCCCCTTTGATTCTTTATTTCTTTAATTAAAGCTTACTCCTGAACCTCCACAGTATCGTCACTATCTTCCAATACTGTAATCTCAGCATCAGCATTTGCTGCCGCCAATCTCTCATCCGTATTAAGCTTAACATTACGATATCTCTTCATACCGGTTCCGGCAGGAATCAGCTTACCAATGATAACATTTTCCTTGAGACCGGATAACGGATCAATCTTTCCACTGATTGCAGCCTCGGTAAGTACCTTGGTTGTCTCCTGGAAGGAAGCCGCTGACATAAATGAGTTTGTTGCAAGAGATGCCTTTGTAATACCAAGAAGCATCTGTGTACCTGTCGCAGGTTCAAGTCCCTGTTCGATCATTTTCTCGTTGGTCTCATTGAAGTCAATCACATCCATCGTCATACCGGAAAGGAAGTCGGTATCACCTACAGAGTCGATACGAATCTTCTTAAGCATCTGACGAACAATAACCTCGATATGCTTATCATTGATTTCTACACCCTGAATACGGTATACTTTCTGAACCTCACGAATCATGTAATCCTGTACCGCACGTACACCCTTGATCTTAAGAAGATCGTTTGGATTTACACTACCTTCGGTAAGTTCATCACCGGCTTCAAGAACATCCCCATCAAATACCTTAATTCTTGATCCATAAGGAATTACGTAGGACTTTGAATTTCCTGTTTCCTGATCCGTAATGATAACTTCTCTCTGCTTCTTTGTATCATGAATCTCTACAACACCACCGAATTCAGCGATAATTGCAAGTCCCTTCGGCTTTCTTGCCTCGAACAATTCTTCAACTCTAGGAAGACCCTGTGTAATATCATCACCAGCAACACCACCGGTATGGAATGTTCTCATGGTCAACTGTGTACCAGGCTCACCAATGGACTGTGCTGCGATAATACCAACAGCTTCACCAACCTGTACTGCCTGACCGGTAGCCATATTAGCACCGTAACACTTTGCACAGATTCCGTTATGTGACTTACATGTAAGAATTGTACGAATCTTAACACGTTCTACACCGGTCTTAATAATTGCTGCCGCACGCTTAGGTGTTACCATATGGTTTGCCGCAACTACAATCTCTCCGGTTTCAGGATCTACAATATCCTCTGCAAGATAACGTCCCCGAATACGTTCTTCCAGGCTTTCGATAGAAGATTTACCATCATTCAGTGCCTTAACATACATACCAGGGATTTCTTTGCCCTCGCAACAATCAATCTGACGAATAATCAATTCCTGAGAAACATCTACAAGACGTCTTGTAAGATATCCGGAGTCAGCAGTTCTAAGAGCTGTATCTGAAAGACCCTTTCTGGCACCATGTGCAGAAATAAAGTACTCCAATACGTCAAGACCTTCACGGAAGTTTGACTTAATCGGGAGTTCGATGGTTCTACCTGATGTATCCGCCATCAAACCACGCATACCGGCAAGCTGCTTAATCTGCTTATCCGATCCACGGGCACCGGAGTTGGCCATCATGTAGATGTTGTTATACTTATCAAGACCACTAAGAAGTTCTTCCTTGATTTCATTATCGGTCTCTTTCCAGACATCAATTACTTCTTTATATCTTTCTTCTTCCGTTACAAGACCACGCTTAAAGTTCTTATTGATCTTCTCAACCGTCGCTTCAGCCTCTGCAATCAATTCCTTCTTTCTAGGAGGAACGGTCATATCTGAAATGGATACGGTCATAGCCGCTCTTGTAGAGTACTTATAACCAATTGCCTTAATATCATCCAGAACCTCTGCAGTCTTAGTAGCACCATGAGTATTAATTACCTTCTGAAGGATTGATTTCAAAGGCTTCTTATCTACAAGGAAATCCACTTCCAAAGCCAAGAAATTCTCTTCCTTACTACGATCAACAAATCCTAAATCCTGTGGAAGGATCTCATTAAAGATGAAACGTCCAAGTGTACTTTCAACTACACCTGTCACTACCTCACCATTTGGCTTCTTCTTGCTAACCTTTACCTTAATTCTTGAATGTAAAGTAATGATACCATTTTCATAAGCAAGAATTGCTTCATTTACACTCTTAAAGATCTTTCCTTCACCCTTAACGCCAGGTCTTTCCTGAGTAAGGTAGTAGATACCAAGTACCATATCCTGTGAAGGAACCGCTACCGGCGCACCGTCGGATGGCTTCAACAGGTTGTTTGGTGATAACATAAGGAAACGACATTCTGCCTGAGCCTCAACAGACAATGGAAGATGAACAGCCATCTGGTCACCATCGAAGTCGGCGTTGAACGCGGTACATACCAATGGATGAAGCTTGATTGCCTTACCTTCTACAAGAATCGGCTCAAATGCCTGAATACCAAGTCTATGGAGTGTCGGGGCACGGTTAAGCATAACCGGATGCTCCTTAATTACGTCTTCGAGTACGTCCCAAACCTGTGGATCAAGACCCTCTTCGACCATCTTCTTAGCATTCTTAATATTCGTAGCGATCTTTCTCTGATCTAACTCTCTCATTACGAATGGCTTAAATAACTCAATAGCCATTTCCTTTGGAAGACCACACTGGTAAATCTTAAGTTCCGGACCTACAACGATAACGGAACGACCTGAGTAGTCAACACGTTTACCAAGCAGGTTCTGACGGAAACGTCCCTGCTTACCCTTTAACATATCGGACAAGGACTTAAGTGCTCTGTTACCAGGACCTGTTACTGGACGACCTCTTCGACCATTGTCAATAAGGGCATCAACTGCTTCCTGAAGCATTCTCTTCTCGTTGCGGACAATGATATCCGGAGCACCAAGCTCAAGCAGCTTTGCCAAACGATTATTTCTGTTAATAATTCTACGATAGAGATCATTTAAATCGGAAGTAGCAAATCTACCACCGTCCAACTGTACCATTGGACGAAGATCCGGCGGAATAACCGGAACGGCAGTCATGATCATCCACTCCGGCTTGTTACCGGATTCACGGAATGCTTCAACAACTTCCAATCTCTTTACGATCTTTGCCTTCTTCTGACCTGATGCATCTACAAGTGCCTTCTTTAAGCTTTCTGATTCTGCCTCAAGATCAACCTGTGAAAGGAGTTCCTTGATCGCCTCAGCACCCATTCCTACGCGGAAGGTATCTCCAAATGTCTCATAAGCATTGGAATATTCCTGCTCAGAGAGAATCTGCTTATAGCTTAAATTACTTGTACCCGGATCAAGAACCACATAAGAAGCAAAATATAACACCTTCTCCAATACTCTTGGTGAAAGTTCCAAGAGTAATCCCATTCTGCTTGGGATACCCTTGAAATACCAAATATGGGAAACCGGAGCAGCAAGTGCGATATGTCCCATACGCTCTCTACGTACAGCAGATTTCGTAACTTCAACACCACACTTTTCACAAACTACACCCTTATAACGGATCTTCTTATACTTACCACAGTGACATTCCCAGTCTTTACTTGGTCCAAAAATCTTCTCACAGAACAAACCATCCTTTTCAGGCTTTAATGTTCTATAATTGATTGTCTCAGGCTTTGTTACCTCTCCCTTTGACCACTCAAGAATCTTTTCAGGTGAAGCAAGACCAATCTTGATTGCGTCAAATGTCATCTGCTGAACTGTTTCATTAGTTTTTTCTGACATCGCTGGCTCTCCCTTCAATTATTCATCTTCACTCAACAAATCATCTGCACCTAAATCATCTAAATCATAATCTTCCTCATCATCACCGGCAGAATCCATGTCTTCTGCATCCTGCGTTGTGAAACCAAGATCTGCAAGATTTTCGTTGTTATCAACAAATGATTTGTCTTCATCTAACATAATACGAGGATCTACATCACCATATTCTGATGATTCAACAAGGTTAACCTCTGTACCGTCTTCCTTAATTACTCTTACATCCAATGCAAGTGACTGTAATTCCTTAAGCAATACCTTGAAGGACTCCGGAATACCAGGTTCAGGGATATTAACACCCTTAATAATTGCCTCATATGTCTTAACACGACCGATAACATCATCGGACTTAACTGTAAGGATTTCCTGTAAGGTGTAGGAAGCACCATAAGCCTCCAATGCCCAAACTTCCATCTCACCAAATCTCTGTCCACCAAACTGTGCCTTACCACCAAGTGGCTGCTGTGTTACTAAAGAGTACGGACCGGTAGAACGTGCATGAATCTTATCATCTACTAAGTGATGTAACTTGAGATAATGCATGTGTCCAATGGTAACCGGGCTGTCAAAATACTCACCGGTTCTACCATCACGAAGTCTTACCTTACCATCTCTTGAAAGTGGAACACCCTTCCACAATTCTCTATGTGCACGATTCTCTGATAAGAACTGTAATACTTCAGGATCCAATGTATCCTTGTGCTTAGCCTCGAACTCTTCCCATGTAAGGTTTACATAGTCATTTGCGAGATCCAATGTATCCATAATAGCATTTTCATCTGCACCATCGAATACCGGTGTAGAAATATTGAAGCCCAGCGCCTTAGCTGCAAGACTCAAATGAATTTCAAGCACCTGTCCAATGTTCATACGTGAAGGTACGCCCAATGGATTTAATACGATATCAAGAGGACGGCCATTTGGAAGGAATGGCATATCTTCTACCGGAAGGATTCTTGAAACGACACCCTTGTTACCATGACGGCCGGCCATCTTATCACCAACAGAGATCTTTCTCTTCTGAGCGATATAGATACGAACGGACTCATTAACTCCCGGTGGAAGTTCATCTCCATTTTCTCTTGTAAATACCTTAACATCAACTACAATACCATACTCGCCGTGTGGTACCTTAAGGGAAGTATCTCTTACTTCTCTTGCCTTCTCACCGAAGATTGCACGAAGAAGTCTTTCTTCTGCAGTAAGCTCGGTCTCACCCTTTGGTGTAACCTTACCAACAAGAACATCCCCCGCACGTACCTCTGCTCCAATACGGATAATACCTCTTGAGTCAAGGTTATTCTTCACTGAATCTGAGCTGCCCGGAATATCGCTTGTAATCTCTTCCGGTCCAAGCTTGGTATCTCTGGCCTCTGCTTCATACTCCTCGATATGAATCGAAGTATATACATCATCCTGTACCAGTCTCTCACTGAGCAGTACGGCATCCTCGTAGTTGTAACCTTCCCAAGTCATGAAACCGATCAATGGGTTCTTACCAAGAGCGATTTCACCCTGTGATGTAGAAGCTCCATCCGCAATAACCTCACCGGCTTCAATCTTATCACCCTTGAATACAATTGGTCTCTGATTGTAGCAGTTACTCTGGTTACTACGTGCGAACTTTGTCAACTTATATACATCTCTCTTACCATCATTTGTCTTAATGACAATCTGGTTGGATTCAGAGCTTTCAACAACACCTGCATTCTTAGCAACGACACATACACCGGAGTCAACCGCTGCCTTGTACTCAATACCGGTACCAACAACAGGTGCTTCCGTTGTAAGAAGCGGAACCGCCTGACGCTGCATGTTCGAACCCATCAGGGCACGGTTCGCATCATCGTTCTGCAGGAACGGAATCATGGATGTAGCTACGGAGAATACCATCTTAGGGGATACGTCCATAAGATCAATTCTTGCACGATCGAACTCGGATGTTTCCTCTCTGTAACGGCCGGCAACTCTGTTCTTTACAAAGTGTCCGTCCTCATCCACCTCGGCGTTAGCCTGTGCTACATAATAATTATCTTCTTCGTCCGCTGTTAAATAACGAACTTCATCTGTTACACGCGGATTCTTTGGATCACTCTTATCAACAAGACGATAAGGTGCCTCAACAAATCCATATTCATTAATTCTTGCGTATGATGCAAGAGAGTTAATCAAACCGATGTTTGGACCTTCCGGTGTCTCGATCGGACACATTCTTCCATAGTGGGTGTAGTGTACATCTCGAACCTCGAAACCGGCACGATCTCTGGAAAGACCACCAGGACCAAGTGCGGATAAACGTCTCTTATGTGTTAACTCACCCAATGGGTTGTTCTGATCCATAAACTGTGACAACTGGGAGCTTCCGAAGAATTCCTTAACTGCTGCCGTCACAGGCTTAATATTAATCAGTGACTGTGGCGAAACTTCTGTAACGGACTGAGTTCCCATCTTTTCACGAACAACACGCTCCAGACGAGAAAGACCGATACGATACTGGTTCTGTAACAATTCTCCGACTGCTCTGATACGTCTGTTACCCAAATGGTCGATATCGTCCTTATTTCCAATACCATATTCAAGGTGAATATTATAGTTAATGGATGCAATAATATCCTCAACAGTTATATGCTTTGGAATAAGATCGCTGATATTCTTCTTCAATGCGTTCTCTAAATCATCTGCATTCTCAACAAGAATCTTCTGCAATACAGGGAAGTAAACAGCCTCGTTAATACCAAGCTTCTTCGCTTCTTCCTTATCAAGGTTTACCCATGATGAAATATCAACCATCATGTTTGAAAGTACCTTAACCTTATGATCCTCAACCTGTAAAAATACATATGGAACCGCAGCATTCTGAATCTGTTCTGCCAATTCTCTTGTCACTGTAGTACCGGCCTGCGCAATCATCTCACCTGTAGACGGATCAACAACGTCCTCAGCAAGATTATGACCTGTTAAACGATTTTTAAATGAAAGCTTCTTATTAAACTTATAACGTCCAACCTTAGCAAGATCATATCTTCTTGGATCAAAGAACATTGCATTAATAAGACTTTCTGCACTATCTACAGATAATGGTTCACCCGGACGAATCTTCTTATATAATTCAAGAAGACCTTCCTGATAATTGGTTGCAGCATCCTTTGCCAGTGTTGCTGCAAGCTTAGGCTCATCGCCAAACAAATCGATGATTTCCTGATTGGTACCATAACCTAATGCACGAACTAATACAGTTACCGGAACCTTTCTTGTACGATCTACACGAACAGAAAATACATCCGAAGAATCAGTCTCATACTCTAACCATGCACCACGGTTTGGAATAACGGTACATGAGTATAATTCCTTGCCAATCTTATCATGCTGAATATCATAATAGATACCAGGAGAACGAACTAACTGGCTAACGATAACACGTTCTGCACCATTAATTACAAATGTACCGGTTTCTGTCATGAGCGGAAGATCACCCATAAAAATCTCATGCTCGCTGATTTCACCTGTCTCCTTGTTGTAAAGTCTAACCTTCACCTTGAGCGGAGCAGCATATGTCGCGTCTCTTTCCTTGCACTCCTCAATAGAATACTTGACATCATCTTCGCAGAACACGAAATCTACGAATTCAAGGCTTAAATTACCATTGAAATCCGTAATTGGAGAGATATCATCAAAGACTTCCTTGAGTCCTTCGTCCAAAAACCACTGGTAAGAGTCCTTCTGAACTTCAATCAGATTAGGCATCTCCAGAACTTCTTTACGTTTAGAGTAGCTCATTCTGACGTTTCTACCAAATTTTTGTGGACGTATCCTGTTTTTCTCCATCGTCGATTCACCCCTTGTGTTTATTTTAAATTCTATGAATTTCATATTCCGTACATGTAATTGCCCCAAAACCACTACATATAGATTGCCGTTTTCCGCAAAAGCGCATAATAAGGCCTAGGCAACCACAATAAGGTACTGTACATCATAACACTGGTATCCAGTTTTTGTCAATAGGTAATTTTTAGAAATTTATCAAAAAAAATCCCCCGAGGATTTTCCCCGGGGGTTCATTTGCATATAAGCTTAAATTACTTAATTGTAACCTTAGCGCCTGCTTCTTCAAGCTGCTTCTTGATAGACTCAGCTTCTTCCTTAGAAACGCCTTCCTTGATTACCTTTGGAGCTGCTGTTACAAGATCCTTAGCTTCCTTTAAGCCAAGACCTGTTAACTCACGTACAACCTTGATTACAGGTACGCCGGAACCTTCTGTAAGTTCTACGTCGAACTCTGTCTTCTCTTCAGCTGCTGCTGCGCCGGCACCTGCTGCTGCAACTACAACGCCTGCTGCTGCAGATACGCCGAATTCTTCCTCACAAGCCTTTACTAAATCATTTAATTCTAATACTGTTAAACCCTTGATTACTTCAATAATTTCCTGAGTTGTCATTGTTTTATCTCCTTTTCAAAATAAATTGTCTGCAGTTTATACTGCACATTTGTTGTTCAATTCTAATACTTAATAAGTATTACGCCTGCTTCTCAGCAACCTGCTTGATAACACGAGCGAAGTTTGCAACAGGTGACTGGATACTTCCAAGGAACTTGGAAAGTAACTCTTCTCTTGAAGGAATTGTTGCGATAACCTTAATGCCGTCAGCATCATAATATGTTCCCTCAACAACACCTGCCTTAAGCTCAAGAGCTTCTGCTGTCTTAGCAAAATTATAAAGAATTCTTGCCGGAGCAGTTGCGTCTGTCTTAGAGATTGCAATCGCTGTTGGTCCCTCTAAGTGTGGCGCAAGGCTTTCAAATTCAGTTCCCTTGATTGCGAAGTTAATGAATGTATTCTTGTATACCTTGTAAATAACACCTGCTTCTCTTAACTGCTTACGAAGCTGTGTATCCTGCTCAACGGTAAGTCCACGGTAGTCTACAACTACAGCCGACTGTGCGTCCTTAAGATATTCAGAAATCTCATCAACGATAGGCTTCTTAATCTCAATCTTAGCCATGACTTAATTACCTCCTGTTAGATTTCCTGCCTCTATAATATCTTACGATATCGACTTTACCTAGAAAAAAGCCCTCCACCGTAGGGCAGAGGGCTGATCGATCATACATCGTATGTTCATTCCTCGGTAGGCGCTATGCTTACACTCTTTCGAGTACCTACTGTCTACGGGCAGTTATTAAAACATTTTCATGTTTTATTTCATTGTACCGGGATTACCTAAACCCAGCTTGCTAATAATAGCATTAATATCTATCCGGTGTCAACCTTTTTTGTAAATTCTTCTAAATAAAATTAGTTTGAATTGTACTTAACAGCGTTAACCTTTACACCAGGACCCATTGTAGCAGTTAAAGTAATGCTCTTTAAGTAGGTACCCTTTACTGATGTAGGCTTAGCCTTTACGATTGCACCCATAATTGCTTGGAAGTTGTCCGCTAACTGTTCTTCTGTAAATGAAGCTTTTCCAATTGGCACATGGATAATGTTTGTCTTATCAAGTCTGTATTCAATCTTACCAGCCTTGATATCGTTAACAGCCTTGGTAACATCCGGAGTTACTGTACCAGCCTTTGGGTTTGGCATTAAGCCCTTTGGTCCAAGGACACGTCCTAAACGACCAACAACACCCATCATGTCCGGAGTTGCAACTACAACATCGAACTCGAACCAGTTCTCGTTCTGAATCTTAGGAATGAGTTCCTCGCCACCAGCGTAATCTGCGCCGGCTGCCAAAGCCTCATCAACCTTGTCACCCTTAGCAAAAACCAAAACTCTTACAGTCTTACCTGTTCCGTGAGGAAGTACAACTGCACCACGGATCTGCTGGTCAGCGTGACGTCCGTCAACGCCTGTTCTGATGTGAGCTTCGATTGTTTCATCAAACTTTGCAACTGCAGTCTTCTTAACTAATGCGATTGCTTCGTCTGTTTCATAAAGTGTTGCGCGATCAACAGCCTTAGCTGCCTCTACGTATTTCTTACCTCTTTTCATTTCAATAAACCTCCTAGTGGTATTAGCGGGTATAAAGCCTTAAGCTTTTGCCTCCCACATTAATAATTAATCAACTACTGTAATTCCCATACTTCTTGCAGTACCGGCGATCATGCTGGTTGCCGCCTCAAGAGAAGCTGCGTTAAGATCCGGCATCTTAAGTTCAGCAATCTTCTGAACCTCTGCCTTCGTAATTGTAGCAACCTTAGTCTTGTTAGGAACACCTGAACCGGACTTAATGTTGCAAGCCTTCTTAAGAAGAACTGCAGCAGGTGGAGTCTTAGTAATGAAGCTAAAACTTCTGTCAGCATATACTGTAATAACTACAGGGATGATCATACCATCCTGATCTGCTGTCTTAGCATTAAACTGCTTTGTAAATTCTACGATGTTTACACCATGCTGTCCAAGCGCTGGACCTACTGGTGGAGCCGGTGTAGCCTTGCCACCAGGAATCTGTAACTTAATATATCCTGTAACTTTCTTTGCCATAATGGCACCTCCTAAATATAATGTGGTATTTGGCGACATGAACTTTGTTCAAGTCTCCCACGTTCCGACATGGAACCAATCCTTAACACCTTAATTCATTAATCAAGATGTCTGATTTCTGTGAATCCAAGTTCAACCGGTGTTTCACGGCCAAACATATCAACGGTAATAGTAACGGAGTGTTTTGCTGCATTTACAGCCTTGATCACACCAACGGTGTTCTCCCAGGCTCCGGAGATTACCTTAATGGTTTCTCCAACCTGATAATCCACTACTACTTCCACTACGTCGTTCTTAACAGAATTGATGCCCAGTGCAGCAACTTCTTTTTCTGTTAACGGAACCGGCTTAGACCCAGGACCAACAAATCCCGTAACACCTCTTGTATTACGTACGACATACCATGAATCATCGTTCATAATCATATGGATCAGAACATATCCAGGGAACATCTTTCTGTCAACATCCTTTGACTTGCCATCTTTGATCTCAACGACACTCTCCATCGGAATCATAACCTCTAAGATCTGATCTTCAAGGTTTCTGTTCTGGACAGTCATCTCGATGCTTCCTTTTACTTTGTTTTCATAACCTGAATAGGTATGAACAACATACCATTTTGCTTCTGCTGATTCTGACATACGCTCACCTTCCCCTATCTAATGATGAACTCGATACCGGTTCTAACAATTAGATCGATAACGGTAATCAACACACCCAATAACACTGAAATGAATACTACAGCTATTGTTTCCTTGGTGAGAGTATCTTTGGTTGGCCATGAAATTCTCTTGAATTCAGCCTTCACGCCCTTAAACCAGCTGCTCTTCTTTGTTTCTTCGCTCATTCCTTCACCTCGTGACAAAAAACTGATTACTTCGTTTCCTTGTGCAATGTGTGTGACTTACAGAACTTGCAGTATTTCTTTGTTTCCATTCTGTCCGGATGAGTCTTCTTATCCTTAGTCATGTTGTAATTACGCTGCTTACATTCCGTACATGCCAATGTGATCTTTACGCGCACAACCTCCACCTCCACTTATTTTTTAATTAGTTTTAAAGGGTCTTCTTAATTTTAGGCATAAAAAAAAGACCTATTCCAAGCTAGATAACTATATCACAACGAAAATGCCCCGTCAACAACTTTTTTCATCCAACCGCAATCCAACCGGAAACCGTTCAAAAAATTACTTGAAAATCTTCTCTAAATCACGTTTAAAAAGATAAATTGTAAATAAAATGTGTATATGATAGAATAAATTGATTCGTTAATCTACCCCTATTATTTTATTTAGTCTACTTATTATATAATATAGTTATTTGTGATACAGACTATCGATCACAAAAGAAGATGTTTGTGTATAATTATTTCGTGGCAATTACGCGCCGTCGGTACTTAGATGCCGTCCTTTGGCATCTTATGTACCGCTACGGCACGTTTTAGTGCAAACGTGCCACGAAATATTATACACAAACCTATTATATATAGAAAGGATCCACTCATGAAATACAACTTACTTGCATTTGATCTTGATGGTACTTTAACCAACAGCCAAAAAATTATTACTCCGAGAACGAAGACCGCCATCTATGCCGCCCGCAAAGAAGGCGCTACCATTGCACTGGCTTCCGGTCGTCCGGTTTACGGCATCATGCCCCTGGCCACGGAATTGGAGTTCGATCGCTTGGGCGGATATATTCTCGCCTACAACGGCGGCTGCATCATTGATTGCAAAACCAAGGAAATTATCTATGATAAGAAGATTCCTGATCACTTAACCAAAGAGATCTGTCGTTTTGCCATGGACCGCAATTACGGCATCTTAACATACGAGGGCGATTGTGTCATTACCAATCAAAAAGCGAACCAATATGTTCAGGCCGAAGCACAGATCAATCATCTTCCGATCCGACAGATCAACAACCTGGATGAATATATCGACTTTCCGGTCAATAAATTTCTTATCACAGAGGATCCCGAAATCGTTCAGATGGAGATTCCGAATGTACAGAGTGCTTTTCCCGAATTAAACGTATTTACCTCTGCACCGTTTTTTATGGAAATCGTACCACCGGGCATTGACAAAGCGGATACCCTGGCATTCTTATTAGACCGTCTCGGTATGAACCGCAAAGAGCTTGCCTGCTTCGGTGATGGAGGCAATGATGTGAATATGCTTCGCTATGCAGGTCTCGGCATTGCCATGGCCAATGCCAACGATGCATGTAAAGAAGCGGCAGACCACATTACTCTGAATAATGACGAGGATGGTTGTGGCGTTGCCATCGAGAAGATGCTTCGGGGAGAGTTGTAATCCATTTTTACACCATTTCATAGGTCTGATGAAAAATATTTTTCTCTACAATATAAACATCATGCCCATCGTCCTTGCGGATCACAAGATAGTCCCCTTCTCTTCCCAGGAAATAGTCTTCGTTTTTCTCCCCATAGAATACCTTCGTTCTCCGCTGAAGCGGTGTGGCCAATATCGTAACTCCGGATTTTGGATAACAAAGTTTTGCTTTATCATCGATGCTCACGAATTCATTGGTCTTTTTCAATTTGATTTCCGGAAGAAAATTAAACATCTGCTCAAAAATATCAAGATCTTCCTCCGTCTCCTGATAGGTGTTATTAAATTTTTCTGCGGAAATATGATACACTTCGCCCCTGCAGCCAATCATGATATATAAGTCCTCCGAAATCGAAAGCTCCACTCCGGATTCATTTTCCAGAGACTTGAGAACAATGACATCGCCCAATTCACCAAGCACATCGGAGGGAACAAAGGCCCATGGAATCATTTTCTTACGATACTCATTAATTTGTGCATCTTTAAGATCCTCCAATGTAAATTGGTTGGCATCAATGGACTGGCAATCCACAAAATAATCCCTGGTTCTTTTCTCCATATATTCATAGACGTTATCGCATTCAGCGGAAGATACCAGCATATCCATCATCGTTTTGGATACCACAGCACTTGCCCGGGCTGCGTCACCCTTCACCATACCACAGTCATCCACCAGAAATTCCAGAAATTCCTTGGCACGAATTTCCTCCGTCTTAGACTCAAAAACAATGCCAATACCGTTATTATCCTTTGTCCAACGTAAGCTTGCTCTTTGTACAAACTCACGCTTTTCCTCCGGCGAATCTGTTTCCAGCAATTCAATATCTCTATACAAATCCATCATCTCCTAGGTTGTTATGCTACTTTTGATATACTTTTTATATTCGTGATTAATATGCGTAAATCTCACTTTCAGGCCATAGTCAAAAATCCCCATAACCTTTCCGTACACGTTATCAAATATCATTTTTCCATCCGCAGAGAGTGCACGGATTGCAACGTTGTCATATTCACGGAATTCTTCAACATCTTTCTTTTCTCCCAGAAGGGAAGCTTCCTGCGCCGAGATGGACTCTATGCGGAAGGTTGTAGTCTTCGAATCGATTATTTTCCTGTTAATTTTAGACAGTTCCAATACCACACCATCATCGACTTTGTGTAATATGTCCTCACTCCGATTGCAAAGGTTCATCCAACCCCCATCAAGACTAATTCCGAGGAACTGGTATATCGAAATGGGTTTTCGAATCCCTTTGGCCGCGATTTCCATGGCATTGCCAAGCTTTACGTTGGCCTCAATCCCCGAAATCATTTCCTTTGAAACCAAAATCTGCCCTCCGACACTGTAACTTTCGATTCTTGAGCACTCGTTAACAACACTGCCGAGAACATTGTACCGCATCATTTGCTCCGATCCGACATTACCCACAAAGGCCTCCCCGCACTGCAGCCCGATTCCCATTTCCAATAGCGGATAGCCCTTACTGCTACACAGTTCATTCACTTCTTCCATGGCATTTTGCATAGAAACCGCTGCCGCCAGTGCATTCTCTCTGTACCGATCATCCTCCGACATCGCTCCAAACACCGCCAGAACACCGTCCCCCAGGAATTCGATGACAATCCCATTAAATTTTAAAATAATTTCGGTCATCTTGCCGAAAAAGGCATTGAGCATCGCAGTCATAGACTCGGAATCCATTTCCTCTGCGATGGAGGAAAAACCCCGAAGGTCCGAGCACAGAACCGCAACATTTTTGCGAAAACCACCAATAAGGTGCTCCTCCGGCGTATTTAAAATGATTTCCAATACTTCATCCGGAAAATACTTGCCAAATATCCGATGTAAGAACTGGTTACGGTTTTCCAGCTGTTTATTTAACTGCTGTATTTCCTTGGCCACCTTTAATTCTGTGGCCTGCTTCTGCAACAGCCGCTCATACTGTCTTGTATTCTCATACTGCCAGGCAGCCCTTTCCATACGGAGTATTCCTCCATTGGTGATAGGTTTATTCAGCACCGCCAATGCACCTTTTTGATAACATTCTTCCTCTTGGTCCTCATCTTTTTCCGAACACATAAAGAACAGCGGAACTCCCGCCAATTGAGGTGAGGTGCGAATGGTTTCCAGATATCTTGGATCGGACTGCTCCGTCTCATAATCCAGAATAATCAACGACGGTGTTTGCCTAACCCCTTGTGAAAGTCCGGACTCAACTGCCATGCTTAATGCTTTAAAAGTAAGCATACAGGCTGCCTTCATGCTTCCGGAATTATTAATCTTCCTTTGTAAATCAATCATTTCTAACCGATCATTTCCAATGGTCCATATTATCTTTTCCATCGTCCTGAGTACCACCCATCCTTTACCTGAAAACCCGATGACCGTCCTGTTCCCAATTTACACCGGTCGCACAATATTCCCGTCCGAATTGGTGTACCGCATTGCTGGCAGGACATTCGAACGGTCTCCATCTGGGGTATTTCAAGAAACTCCTCATTAAAAAAATAGCGAATCGTCTTAAGCGGGACTCCCGTAGCTCTGGATATTATTGTCGCAGGGGCACTTCCTGCTTTTTCCAGATAATTTCGTATCTTTTGAAAATCATCGTAATATTCTTTCTGGCAATGATTACATCGATAGATTCCCATGGTAACCTGCTCCAGATCACTGTCACACAAATCACACCTTACCGGTATACGGTTCATTCGAAGGGCATTACTTCTTTCCCCCCTGGCCGGCATCTGCTGATCCTTTACCGATGTTTTATCCTTTACCGGTGTTTTATCAGACTCCGGCTCCGAACCGCCAAGGGATCGAATACGCTCCGTTACGCTTTCCATCATCCCACGAAGGTCCTTGGCATAGGTAATCATCTGCACGTTATTGAGATAAAATCGGTACATGTCATTTAACGGTGTTTCATCAATCTGTACCGGAATAATCACTTTTCTTGCACAGACTGCCGCATCCACTTCCTTTTCCACCCAGATGGACTGTTGCGAAGAGGCGGATACCACCAGAATCATTGTGGTGCACCCGGCAATCGCCTTAGGAATCTCTTTGGCATAATTAGATCCCGGGGAAATACTTTCCGGAGCCTTCCAATATTTGATTTCATTGTTCTTCAAAACCGCAGTTAAATCATTAACGAATCTTTCGTCTTTGGAACTATAACTAATGAACACATATCCATTCATATTGAATCATCCTTTAAAAACAACCTTATTGCGCCCGGTCTTCTTTGCTTCGTACAGCAATTCATCTGCCCGATTCACATTTTCTTCTAAAGTGCGGGTGACATCAATGGCCGACACCCCGAAAGACATCGTAATCTTGATGTCAATACCTTCATATCTGCAGACCGTCTCTTCCATTTCCTTCCGAATTGTTTCCGCCACTTTGGCAGCCTCCGGCACACCGGTTCTTTGCAACGCAATAAATTCCTCACCGCCCCAGCGGAACACCTCCCCGCAGGTTTTGAAATATTTCTCCAGAATTCCTGCCACCTTACACAACACTTCATCCCCTGCATTGTGACCGTAAACATCGTTGACCTTCTTGAAAAAATCAATGTCACACATCACCACCGAGGCACTATTTTCCTCTCCAAAAGGCAAAATCACATTTTCAAAGAAATCATAAAATCCCTTTCGGTTGCGAAGATTCGTCAAGGCATCAATCTGATTCTGAACTCTTAACATATGAGCCTCAAGGGTTTTTCCACTAAAAGTTGCCGCCAGGGATAACTTTCTTTCATCATCCCGGTTAAATCCTCCATCACCGATTTTGTTGATGGTCTGGATTGCCCCGATGACCTCTCCCGAAGCACTGTACACCGGCATACATAGAATGGATTTGGTAACATATCCTGTCTCCTTATCCACCTGGGGATTAAACCTCGAGTCATGATAAGGATCATTAAGAAGAATCGTTTCTCTGAGATTAATAGCTGCTCCAACAATTCCCGTGCCCTCCGGGATTACGATCTTTCCGCTGTCCAATGCTGCAATGGTCCAGTATTGTTTGTTCTTCATATCCCAGTACCAGAAGGAAGCCCGATCCGCATTGACAAGCATCCTGCCAAGTTCCGTAAGAATCAGAATCGCCGAGTCGAAGTCTCTCTCCGAAGCCAGACGATTCATGCAATGAAAAATCTGTTCCAACATTTCCTCAGGTTTCAAACTTCTTCGCTCGTCCATAAGAACCTCCTTCTGAGACAATTGTCTCAAATATTCCAGAGACCCTATCTGCATCATCGGTTTACTTGTCTCAATCAAAAGACTGCATTCACTAAAATACCGGTCATAACATTGTTTAAAGAAACGCCAGTCAATCAAGCCGCTTCCAACCGCATCATGAAGATCTCTGCGCAAATCATTATCATTAATATGGATATGCTTGACCCATCCCTTCAACCGGTCAACCCAATCCATCATATTACTTCCGTAGATATTTGCATGGGCCCAATCAAGGCATATTCCAAAATTATCATATTTTTCCAGGCGCTGTGCAATTCGCTGCAGCAAGTCAGGCTCCCGGTCAAACATATTTTCAAGATAAATGTTCATATCCGGATAATCTTCTAACAACTCCTTAAAGATTGCTTCAAATTCATCCACCACCCGACAATCATAGACGTCACTTCGCAAATCCGAATTAACATTGGTGTGAAAAACAACACCACCCACTCCAAGTTCTGCCGCAATCTCCATACTCTGGCGCATACGCTTACGTGAGGCGGACCGGATCCCTGCATCATAGCTAAAGGGAACGATATCATAGAAAGCACCGTGCATGGTACTTCCCTTTGGAAGACCACTTCTTTTATATTCTGTTATAATATTCCTGATTTGATCCTCATCTTCGAGAATACCCGGATCAAAAAAATCATTCACTTCAAAGGCAACATCATATTCTTTTGCTATCTTAAGATGCTCCTCTAAACAATCCACATTTGACACAATTAGAATCGTCCCCAAACCCAATCCTCCTTGTTAAATCTTTACCATTATTTTAACATACCGAATAAAAAAAATGAATACTACTAAACTCTCTTTTATGAGAAACTTTAGTAGTATCCATCAAACATAATACCGGCATAGGCACTGGAACTATAGGGGCTTGGAAAACTTCGGGCAGGATTTTTGTATGCCACGATCTTCTTATCGATATATTCTATAGGATTTGCAATCATATGATCTGTCTTTCGCATTACGGAATTGCGAAATTCCTGCAGATTCGATAACACCTTATCCACTTCTTCTTTATTCGTAAACTTGCCGCTATTTTCCCCGCCGATTCCAATGGAACCATCATCCTGAATCGTAAATCCACTTTCCTTCAACGTGGAACTGTACGCTCTTGTCATTCGTTCCAATTCACTCAGAAGCTTTCCGCCACCACTGAATTTATCCGATGCGTTTCTGGCAAATTCCAACATTCGATTATAACTATTTACAAAGTTATCAATGTCACCGGCAACGGCTTTGGGATCCTCCTCCACCGAAACCGTCACCGGCTCCTCCGTCACAGCTTTCAGCGTAATCTCCAGATTCCTGTTGATGGTAAATTGGTTATTATGTGAGCTTTGTTCTTCTCCATCAACGGTAAATATTGCATTGGACGGATATTGTATCGTCCGGTCCATCCCAAGGAAATCTACCGCCCCTTTTACATAGGTTGCATTTTCATCGGAAATAGTAAAGATATTCGGTTTCATTCCCCGGACACCCAGCGCATCCGATTCAACGGAAATGGCAGTATTCCCCAGTGCATCCCTCTCTATCCCGGCGGTCAGCCCTATATCGGATTGATTAATCAATTGAACAATCCGCTTCTGTACATCCTCTGTCGTATCCTGACGATTAACATTAAACTGCAGCTCATAGGTCACTCCGGAGAGTTCCGCATCAAAGGAATAGGTTCCGGGTTGAAGCTGACGATGCTTTGGCTGCAGAAAATGTCCTATATTCTTCTGCTTTGCCGCCAGCTGCTTTACCACGACTTCATGAGTTTCATCCGAATGGACCGTCTCTCCAAGAAGTCGTGCTTCAACAAGATCTTCCCTCGATGATACCGCCTTCTTACGGGTGTCCTCCCGCTCTGCTTGTGCAGCACTCAGTTCTTCCGAATAGTCCTTGAGTTCAATGGCGGACTCCTTAATGTCAATCGCCATCTTCTGCATATCTTCTGATAAATTCAGCTTATACAAAGGTGCGGTCCTGTTAACGTCAACCATCCTGCTATATACATTTTTTAACTCACTTCTCTTATGGGAATTATGTCTTGTCACGGGTTTCGCCGCATACTGACTCATGTAATAAGAATATACATTGTTGATCATTAACAGTCACCTCCTTGTCTGTTCATGATAAGCGATTGGAACCATCGCCGATAATCGGTTATGTCAAAATCCTTTTCGACACAAAAAGCCCATTTTTCTTTTATTGTACTATAAAAAAAGCCCGTTGTCACTAGCTATGCGGGAATTTTTCGATAATTTGGCCAAATTTTTATTGTTTCCTTAAATAAATGCGTATATAATGAGAAGCAATTAAATTAATCGGAGGATATCATCCATGAATACAGTTACCATACGTAATATCACCCTGGGGAACGGCAAGCCAAAGATCTGCCTTCCTATTGTGGGTAAAACCAAAGACGAAATCATTACTCAGGCATCTGAGATTGCCAAGAGCCCTGTAGATATTGTGGAATGGCGTGCCGACTGGTTCGAGAATATGTCCGACATAAAGGAAACGGAAGCGCTCCTTGCCGAACTTCGTTCGATCATCTCCGACACCCCTCTTCTTTATACCATCCGCACTCAGGGCGAAGGCGGCGAAGCCGAGATTTCCTATAACGAGTACCGTGAACTTCTTCTCAACGCTGCCGCCAATGAAAATGTTGATGCAGTGGATGTGGAAGTTATGACCAGTGACGTAAACAATGTACACAACCTGATTCGTGATATCAAAAAGAGCGCCTGTGTCATTGCTTCAAGCCATGATTTCAACCAGACCCCGGACAAGAACATCATCATCAACCGCCTTCAGTATATGGCAAGATGCGGGGCTGATGTATGTAAGATGGCGGTAATGCCTAAGTCCATCTACGATGTATTACATCTTCTTTCAGCGACGGCGGACGCCCGCAACTGCATCAACCAGCCCATTGTTACCATGTCCATGGGCAAGGATGGTATCATCAGCCGTATCAGTGGTGAATTGTTCGGAAGCTGCATGACCTTCGGCTGTGTAGGCAAGTCCTCCGCACCGGGACAGATTGACGCAACCGAACTTAATACGATTTTGGAGATTCTGCATAATAATTTATAAACGGAGGTCCTATGAAAATACTCATTTTCGAGCATAAGAACTTTGGAATTGAAGACTTGAAGGAGACGCTGAAAGGCCTCGGGCATTCCTTCAAAACAATTGAAACAGAACTGATTCTGGAACGGGTGAGTCCCGAATTTGACCATATTTTTGAAGATGCTCTCAGTCGTGACCACTACGACCTGGTCTTTACATTCAATTACAGTGTCGTTTTGTCCCAGAATTGCAATCGCCACAAAATCAAGTACGTTTCCTGGATTTATGACAGTCCTTTGGTCAGTTTATATTCCTACACGATCACAAATCCATGTAACTACATTTTCTTATTTGACAGTGCGCAATACTTTGAGTTAAAAAACGGCGGAATTAACACCGTCTATTATATGCCTTTGGCTGCCAATACCAAGCGGTTGGATTCGATGAAATGTGACGAGCGTGTACATCAGGTATTCGACAGTGACATATCTTTTATTGGTTCGATGTACAACGAAAAGGGGAATTTTTATGACCGATTAACCAAGATTTCTCCTTATACCAAGGGATATCTCGATGCGATTATGCAGGCACAGAACAAGATTTATGGTGCCAATGTCATTGAAGAACTGTTGACTCCCAATATTCTTGAGGATTTACAAAAAGATATCCCATATACACCGAATGCCGATGGAATTGAGACTCCGGCCTATATTTATGCGAACTATTTCCTTGCCAGAAAAATGGCGCAAATGGAACGTTTGGATTTATTGAAGGCAATTTCCGAGAAATTTGCAGATCAATATACGCTTAAATTATTTACCCACAACCAAACCCCTGAGCTTCCAAAGTTTAAGAACATGGGTGCAATTGATTTCTATGATCATATGCCCTATGTGTTCAAATGCAGTAAAATCAATCTCAACATCAGTCTGCGAAGCATCAAGAACGGGATTCCGCTTCGTTGCATGGATGTGATGGGTGCCGGTGGATTCTTGTTGAGTAATTTTCAGTCCGACTTTTTAGAGCATTTTATTCCGGACGAAGACTTTGTATACTTCGAATCCAAGGAAGATTTACTGAATAAAATCCACTACTATCTGGAACATGATGAGAAACGTCAAAACATTGCAAAAAATGGTCATGCCAAGATGGTAGAATTTCACAGTTACGAAAAACGATGGGATGAAATAATGAAGATCGTGATGGGTTAACCCATCACGATCTTTTTAGTTAAAAAGTCCTTCCTCTAACTCCTTTGCCCGGGCCATCCAGGTATGATTCTTCTTCGCCTTTGCATAACCGCGGTCTGCCATGTCCTGTGCCAGATCCGGATTATTCAGGATATTTAACACCTTACCCGCAAGTTCATCCAATTCGCAAAGCTCAAACTGTAACATTTCCTCCTCTGTAAAGGTTTCTTTCATATAGATTGAACTATCGGAAACTGCAACCGCTCCCTGAAGCATTCCATTAAAGACACGATCGTGTGTGCCATCTTTAAACCAGGTCATCGTACTAAGAACAATTTTAGCATCCTTCATCTTTTCCACGGCCTGGGTAGCCGAAATTCTTCCACCATAATGAACATTTTCTCTTCCAATCCATGCACAGTTTTCCCAGCCGGTTCCATAAAGTTCAATGGATATTCCTGCTTCTGCAAGAACCTGTACCGTCTTTTCACGATAATAAGAGACTACATAAAGATCAATCACATGAAGATCTGAAATAATCGTACGAAGTACCTCATCCGGATAGTGTACCCCCTGCGTAAGAAGCAGAGTCTCAATCACTTCTTCCAAAGTCTTCTGGGGATTTGCAATCAAATACCGGTATGCATCCTCACACAACTTTCGTGCATCAAACTCCGTATACTTTGAAAAATCCGGCATAATCTGATGAGCAGAATTACGTGAGAGCCCACCCACATAGAGCACATCAATTGTACGATCCTTGATCTTTTTCTTTGCCCCCTCAAGTTCAATTCCCCCATGAGGCAGATATCCACAGATAGGAATATTGCTGTAATAACGCATCAGATAATTCATATGATTACGGTCCACGCACAACACGACTCCGGTATCCGGCATCGCAAGCATTTCCTCATGATAACAGAATGGATGATCCATCAAAATATTGACACATGGAATATTCCATTGCTCCCAGAAATTCATACCCGGATCAATCTTATAATCAATGCCAATATTGTTAAATGTAATCATTGCTGTTACTTTCCGTGTCACAAACTCCAAAAGCTTCATGGAAGAATCCAGGATATTTTTTATATCAAAAACCATGACCTCGTAAGACATGCTCACAAAAGCATCTCTTAACTGGTAAACGAAAATGTCCAAGATATCGATTTGTCCGGCGAACAATACAATTCGCTTCGGTTCTTTAAGATTTTTCTGTTGATTGATTTCCTCCATAATCTCCTTCATTCTTTCCACACTGCTCTCCTTTGAAAAATACTTTAAATAACACTGCCTGGCTGCCTCTTTCATGGATTGCATTTCATCCAAATGATCCACGACATATCGTATCTTTTGTGCTAATTGTTCTGAATTTCCCGATTCAAATACATAACCATTGACTCCATCCTCCATATAATCCGAGATGCCCGCAGCATCCGAACAGATGCACACTGCCCCCATCATCATACCCTCAATAATTGTAGTGGGAAGCGTGTCAATTCTTGAAGGTGCCAGAACACAATCCACACATCCGTCATACCGGAAGATTTCATCACGCCCAAGCATACCCAGCAAATGAACATTCGAATATTTACTTTCAAGCTGTTCCATAAACCGGTGTGTTTCCTCTTCGATATCATTTCCCGCGAATAAGAATTGCGTTTTTTCAAGATATTCCTTTGGCAATTGACAAATCGCCTGTGCCAGAACATCATGACCCTTGATATGCACAAAATTTGCCGGCATGAAAAAGGTTATTTTTCCACCTTGATTGTTCATAGATAATGATGTCGAATTCTTCAGCATTGAATAACAATCCTCGATTCCGAGATGTAAGACTCCACACTTTACGTGGAAGAAATTCTCCACATCCCGAGCCGCTCTTTTCGTCACAGCCACCATACGAATATTCGGACTGGTACAATGTTCAACACTTAAATATTGATGATAAAACTCAAAGTATTGCAGATTTTCATGAATCCACCAAATGGTAGGTACATCCATATTGTAAGCCAGGGAAACAAAATACCCGGAAACAATGGTGTTACAAAAATATAAATCGGCATTCGAAAGAGCCTGACGAAAAGTCTCCTGCCCAAATCGATCCGGAGGTGCAATATAAACGCCAAAACCTCTCTGTACAAATTCCTTCGTCATCGCACCGTCATTCGGAGAGATGACAAAACAATCGTAATCCCTCTGCAACGACTCCAGCATTGAAATTAAAGCCAGCGGTGCACCCCCCGTGGTCATATCATGGGTTGCGACAATCATGATTTTCTTATGTTCATCAAACCTTTTACCACAATAATACTGGTCTGCCAGCGAACTGAGAAGCTGATGAATCTGTGTCTTACGCTGCGCAGAGCCAAAATATTCATCTTGTATTCCATTCTGCAATTCATCCAAAGTATTCATTCCATTTCACATCCTTCTGAATTCAACAACCTCTCTAACTGCCCTTGAAAATTAAACAACTCCAAAACCTTTCGATGTCCATTGGCAGCAATCTGCCTTCGTTCTTCTTCATGCTTTAAATAATAATCCACCTTCAGCACCAGATCCTGCATATTCTCATATATCACCAGATCCACCCCCGGTTCAAACCACTCCGGCAACTCTTCCTGATAATTCGTCAGTAAAAAACCTCCACAGCTTAAGACATCAAATACACGAAGCGGAATACCGGTGCGAATCGTCTTAAGAGATATGTTCAGGTTAATCCTGGCACCGCGAAATGCATTTGGCATCTGTGTATAATAATCCACATACCCCATGGAATGAAGCTTCGTGATTCGCTCATCCTTTTCATTGGAATACAGGTTGGTATGATAACGATTGCTAAGGAGCATTAACGCCTTAAACCGCTCCCTGCTTGTGACCTCGCAGGCACAGGCGTATGCTAATTCCTCTTTCTTAACATGAACCGTACCTTTTGACGCCTTATGATAAATAGCATTTAGTTTTTCCATAAGCACATCATCAATCAAGTCTTCCAAAATATATGCGCCATACAGGCACTCCTGCGTGCTGACAAACCCATCTAAAAGTCCACGATAATACTGGTCTAACGGCGAAAGCAAATAGTTGTAATCATTCTGATAAAGCTTTCCAACCAGGGCCACATCGCAGCGGTACTTTTCCATCATTTTCGAATCCATCTTCCACACGGAATCATCTGCCGCCAAAGGAAGATGATTCATGTGCTCATACCCCATCTTCTGATACGCCATTGCCTGACCACGATCAAAAAAGAATATGCGGTTGCAGGAATTCTTAAAAGTATGAATATCACGAATATGTAAAGGAGAATCGTATACCCAGGAAATATATTTCACGCCAAATTGCTCACACACCTCTGATACCACCGGTGCATAATTTACAGACAACAATAAATCATATTCCGCAGTTTGAAGTTTTGCCGAAATCGCCTCTTTCAGGGTATCATCCCGCTCCCAGTCCTTTGGAATGCAATATACCACATCATATTCTATTTTCATCTTTCGGAGGGCATTTTCCATACCCTTTTGCATAAATGCATTCCACTGCCAGAATAATATCTTCATAACCCCTACACTTTCTGTAATCTCAAGATTTCTTTTGCCCGCTCATCCCAAATATGCTCTGTTGACGCTTTCGCATATGCTTTCTGCGCAATACCTCTTCTAAATTCTTCCGATGCTAAAAGACTGCAAACCTTTTGTGGCAATTCCTCTAATCTTTCCAAATCAAACATTACCATATCTTTATTATCGCTAAAATGTGTCTTCAAATAATCCGTCCCATCGGTCAGACAAACCGCGCCCGAAAGACATATATTTGCAATTCGCTCAGTCATACCATCCTTATGCCAGGTCATAACATTAAGTCCAATCTTGGCTCTCCCCCAAATCTCAAGGGACTGCTCCACTGTAACCGCATCGTGACGAATCAGATTGTCCTTACAATCACCCTCATAAAAATCCCAGGTTTTTCCAAAGACATCGACCTTTATGCCCGCGCGAAGAAGCACCTCCACCACACGCGTGCGATAATAACACACTACATTACGACAAACATTTTGAAGGGACCAGAGAAGCTTTAAGAAATCCTCCTGTGACAACTTTATATTCTTTTCCTGTAACAACGCGAGGAGTCCTTGTTCAAAGGTCAAATGCGGATGATCCAACATATATTCGTAATACATTCGGTGAAACGGATCCTGTAATTTGCTTTCATCCACTCGATTACAAGCACCGATAAATACAATGTCATAAGGACGATCCTGATTCACCGCCATTCCAATATCCACACCGGCCGGCGGAAAATGCAGCGAATTCTTCACACCAAAATATCTCGTAATATACTTTGCGTATTCCCCATCCTGACACAGGAAATAATAATTGTCATCCAAATCCTTAAACATATCATCAAAAAACATTGGATTGTCAAACCAGAAATTGTATTTTGGCGTATTGATTTGCTTAAAATAATCCTTAAACAGTACCGTAGCCTGAAATCCAATAATTCCTTTCACCGGATAATTTACCAGGTCTTCCAATGAAAGTTCCCGTCCATATCGCCCATCGGAGGTACTCACTGCCTGTCCGCACTTTATAAGTGATACTGCCAAATCCAATGCAAATTGCTTTAACACTCCGTGACAGGTGTCATCCCCTGTAATCACATAGAATGGTGCGGTGTTCTTTGCAATACTTTCGTATTCCTTCCGGTTCTCCAATAACAAGGATAATCTTTGGTTAAATTCCGCCTCCAGGCCAAGGGTTCCTGCATATCGCGTCATTGCATTTAAAACCAACTCCAGACAATCGTTTTTTTGAAGGTCACTCATGTATCTCACCAGCATGTAGGCTATTGTTTTAACAACATTCTCTCCCCGGTTCTGAAGGTTGTCATATTTCCCGTCCTCACCATCACTCTTATTTTCTTTGTCGCTCTCTTTCCCACAGGGAATGCAATAAACACCCATACTGCCATAAGCATACGCATCCCGGGATACACGACATATCATTTCGTAATCTCTCAAGGCTTCCAACTCTTCATTAAAATATCCCACATATTCAAAACACTTGGTGCGAATTACATATCCAAAAATATCCATATCACAAGAAAGAAGCAAATCAACCAAACTGGCCTCACCCTCCGGGACATTGGTGCCAAATAATACAACATCATAGTCCATAAGAAATGCATTTTCCCGTAAAATCTCTTTGATTTCTGTTTCATTTGTCACATCCGAATTCACAATAATCATTTGTCCATTCATCATTTGTTCATTCATCCCTGCACCACTCATCCGATCCATTCCTGTCTCTTTAATCTATTCTCCGTTCCGACGGCTTTTGATTCTAATTGCCTGCATCTATGTTTCCATTATACAAAAATTCGACATAATTTACACCTAATTCTTTCAAAATGTGATATGATAAATCTGAAGTGATTTACCGCAAAGGAGATTTTTATGAATATTCTATTCTACCGCTATGGAAGTATCTGTGAACCGGACATTATTGATTCATTTAAGCACCTGGGATTTACGGTGCATGAAGATACCCGCGAAATATACAACAAAAAGCTGCTTCCTTCCGATTGTATTCAAGGGCTTTCCGAGCTTTTACACGAAAATAAATATTCCTTTGTATTTTCCATAAATTTTTTCCCATCGGTTTCGGATGTGTGCAATATCTTCGGGATTCCGTATCTCTGTCTGATTGTAGACAGCCCGGTGCTGGAATTATTTTCAACCTCTTTGGCAAATCCCTGCAATAAGGTATTCTTATTTGACCGGAAGTTATACGAGGACTTTGTTCATATCAATCCGGAGGGCATTTTTCATATTCCTTTGGCGACAAATGTTCGCGGAAACTATGGGACAGTAAGAAATGCAAGTAGTACACTGCGCAGGAAATTCGCTTCTGATATTTCCTTCATCGGTTCTCTCTACGCGGAGAAATGTACCTATAACCAGATTCAACTGCCGGAAGAATCGAGAGGTTTCGTAGATGGCCTAATCGAAGCACAGTTAAGGGTATATGGCTATAATTTCATTGAAGAATGTCTCACCCCTGAAGTCATCGCTGACTTTATCAAGGTGCGCCCTGAACTTGAGCATTTCCCTGAAAGCATGAAGGTGGATATCAAGGCAGTAATTGCACAGCATCTTATCAGCGTAAAAGTTGCCGAGCAGGAACGTTTACGTTTTTTAAAGGCACTTTCCGAGCGATTTAGTGTAGACCTGTACACCGGAAGTGATACATCTTCCATGCCTAAGATTCACAATAAGGGGTTCGCAAAAACCGCTACCGAAATGCCGATTATCTTTAACCAAAGCAAGATCAACCTAAACCTCACCGCCAAGTCGATTCGAAGTGGTCTGTCTCTTCGCATTTTCGATGTCCTTGGCTGCGAAGGTTTCCTTATCACCAATTATCAGGAAGAGCTTCCGGAACATTTTGTCATTGGACAGGACTTAGAAGCTTACGACAGTTTAGACGACCTTATCGCCAAATGTGAGTACTACCTGGGACATGAAAAAGACCGTCAGGAAATTGCCCACAACGGTCTATTAAAAGTTCAACAATATCACACCTACGATGTTCGGTTGGAACAGATGTTAGAAATGGCGTTTGGGTTAAAATAACCCACTAAATTTAATCTATAAAAAGGCCTCTGCAATCTCTCTTGCCCGATGACGCATCTGATGATTATCCCGCGCCAGTTCATAGCCTGCATCGGCTATGGACTGGGCTTTTTCTATGTCCTTTAAGAGTGATTCTATCGTTTTAGGCAACCGGTCAATCTCCGGAAGTTCAAATAGAATTCCATTGGTTCCCGACGTGATTATTTCCTTCATATATCCTGAAGAGTCCGTAATCGCCACTGCCCCTGCCAGCATTCCGTTAAACACACGGTCATGGCTTCCATCCTTAAACCAGGTCATGGTATTAAGCACAATCTTCGAATTACACATGGTCTTCGCCACATCCTGTGGCGCAATAAATCCGCCATAGTGAAAATGTGGATTCTTAAAACAATCACAATTATCCCAACCACGACCACAAACCATAACATCAATTCCATTGTTTACTAAGGTATCGATGGTTTTCTCGCGATAGTAGGAAGTTGCAAACGAATCCACCACGCGAAAATCCGTAATAACCTCACTCAGTTCGACGTCTGACAGCGCCACCTTATGATCCCTCATGTACTGCTCAATCACATTCTCCGAAAGTTCGGAGGGATTATTAATCAGAAAATCATAAACCTCCTTAATCATCTTTTCCCCATCGAATGCGGGGTATTTACTGCACACCGGCATAATCTCTTTCACCAAGTCCCGAGATAATCCTCCGGCATAGAACACATCAATACTGCGCTCCGTGAGTTTCCCTCCCGGTTCAAAATGATTACCGCCATGAGGAAGATACGCCACCATTGGTATATTCGGGAAAAACCTTGTAATATAGCTGACATGATTGCGGTCACAGGTCAGCACCGCACAATTCCTCGGGGCAGAAAGTAATGCAGTGCGATAATGGAAGGGATGATCCATCAGCACGTTAATAAACAAGACCCCAAGGTCCTCCCACACATTATGTCCCGGATTGATTTCCATATTAAAGCCAAGATTATTATAACCAAGTGCAAAATCAATTGGTTTCATTGCAAAGGCAGCAAAACGAGAGAGTGATTCAGCGGTGTTCTTCACATCATAAATCATCACCTCGTGCCCCATCTTCCTGAATTCATCTGCCATATCCAGGGTAAACAAATCCAAAGAGGCATATGCACCTGTAAATAAAACAATTCTTCCCATATAATTCTCCTATGCGTTGTGTTCTTTCAACCTATTAAACCAAATCCACCACACTCAGAATCTGGTTCACAATATTCTTCCAGACAAATTGGTTACGAACTTTTTCAAATCCATTTTCAATGATTGTCTTCGTTTCTTCCGATTTCTCCAAATAATTCTTAATCATTCCCGGTATTTCCTCTAACTTATTCAAGGAATAATATGCAATATCCTTTCCATCCGCAAAATTCTCTAAAAGCCACTGACTTGAATCTGTAAACGGCAGTGAGCCCTGCAATAAGATGTTAAATATACGGTCATGCGTTCCATCCTTAAACCATGGCATCACATTCAGGTTGATTTTTGCCTTGTGCATCACAGGAAGGGTATCTGCAAAGGGTACACGATCATTGATTATATGTACACTATCAAGGTTTGCCGAAGGATGGTTTTCCCAACCCCTTCCCAAAAGCCACACATCGATTCCTGCATTGGCAATAATCTCAATAATCTGCTCACGATAATACATCCGGGTCATCCAATCAATGGGCTCGGCACAGGCAAGGATTGTCTTAAGATGCTCCTTCGACACATCAAGCTGCATTTGACCTATAACGTCAAGAACTGCCTGTTCTGTTGTAACCTGCCAATGATCAATCATATACGCGGACAGATTATGATAAAACTCTCTTAATAGCTCATTTTCTGCAAACTGCTCGTCAACCTGTGTCAGATAACTTTCCGGTCGATAATAGGTTCCGGAAAACAACACATCATAAGGTCGGCTTTTGTAATCGGACAAATCCAATTCGCCCATATAGGTTCCTGCATGTGGCATAAACTCGACTTCGGAAACTTCATTTTCAAAATATTTATGAACATATTCCACATGATTTCGGTCACAGCAAAATTGAATATAATTCTTGGGATGTTTCTGCATCGTCTTATGAAAACGAAGCGGATGATCCATCAGGATATTAACCGCCCTTGTATTCATGGAGTCCCATAATTCCACAAAAAGATCTTCCTTAATTCCAAGTCCGTCAAAGGCAATTGTTGCATCCACTCTCTGTGATAAAAACTGCGAAAATGCGGCAAAAGAATGTTCTCCGGGAGCATTCATATCCCGTAAATCCAGAATAAAACACTGATGATTTCTTTGTTTCAGTTCTTCCACTATTTGATTGGTAAAATAATTAAAGGATTCAACTCCTGAATAAAATAAAACAAAGCGCATGCATTCACCTTCTATTCATGTATTTTCCAGATACTCTACATACGGCTTATCCGGGTCTAGAAGTATTTTTTGTTCATGATTATTAAATACATGTACCGGTGTCATATAATCATCATAGTATTTCTTTAATATGAGATCATATCCTGCAGGGACAGGCATCTTCAGCCCCTCGAAATCCATATAAATCGTATCACCAAAAACACTCTTCGGATACCTTCTGGCATTACTTCGTACCTCATCATAATAATATCCTACAATATCGGACTGCCCATAATTTTCTAATGTCAATTGGTCAAACAAATGCTGTGCCTTAATATAATCATTTGCAAGTTCAACAACCAAGTCTGTACCCATCGCATATTGTTTTCCTGCCAAAACTCCCCGAAGCATGTCAAGCGGATTATTAATACAGTCAAACAATTCTCTTTGTATCTGCTTAAATACAGGATTTACATGGACACCATCATCAAATTCATCAATCGGAAAAATATCAATAAATATTCCTTGATTAAACCCCGGCTCTTTTTGTGGAAATTCTACAGCAGTAGTTTCACTATTTCTTATCTTTGAGAAAATCCAGGTCATCCCACTAGAATTGTACCAATTCTGATAATAATACTTTCCCGTAAACTCTTTAGGTGCAATCTCTTTGAATTTCTCATATTCATCCCGTAACATCCAAAAATCCATATCATCATCCCACGGAATAAATCCCTGGTGACGCACAGCACCAAGTAAGGTTCCAAAAGCCGCATAATATTTTAATCCATATCTTTTACATACTTTATCAAACTGCTGCCACAATTCGATTTCCGTCGCCCATACTTTCTTCATTTTATTTGTTACAAGATAACCACATCGCTCTTCCTCTTGATAAAAATCATCACTTAATATTGTCAAATCAATATACCTCTAATCCATCATTCTAGGACATTATGCCTTCTAAAACATTTTATTTCTATAAGATTTAGGCATTTATTTTCATCAAATCTTTCATAATATACTCATGCACCTTCTCACCACAGGTACCATCAAGATTATTGCTAATTCCTGCCTCCGCTTCTTTTTGCATACGAAGAACCTCTTCAAGTCGATTATTCACTAAATCATCCACAAAGTCTTCAAACATATATTCCGGACATTCATTGCCGCCAAAGAAATCCCGAAAACAGGTCATCTTAAATACATCACATGCATTAGCGCGTTGACGTTCCGGGCACTGTTCAATATCAAAATTTTCCTGACTGTTAAACCGAAATACCGGTTTATTACATACTTCATATAATGCAATAATAGAACTGTAGCCAGAGCCGATATAAGCATCGGTCGCTGCAACTGCCCTGGAAACATCCGGTGTTCTATCAAATACTCCCACCTTATTGCTAACAAAATAATCCACCAATTCCTGATATTGCTCCACGAACTGCGGTCTCATCGCTTTCACGGTTCCCTCAAGAAGCGGATGTGGGCGCCACACGATTACAACATCCTCTCTGAAAGCAACCTTTTCAAAGAATCGATGAAGCTTTTGCATCAACACATCTCCATATTGTAAGAAATCCGTTATCGTCGTATTGAGCAATAGTCTTTTCTTGTCATTCTCACCAAGCCCCCATTCCTCGGGAGGTGTAACATGAGCATTATTTAAACGAATGACCTTATCAAACTTTGGTGAACCCAGCGGAAGAACACGATCATAATAAGGATACTCTTTACAGGATTCTTTCATCTCTTCACACTGAAAGATTAAATAATCCGCACGATGTAATAACGGAAGCAAATTGTAATCATCGGAAAGAAAACCCGGATTCACATAATACGGAACATAGGCAAGCTTTCCGCAATGTTTCTTTAACTCCTTGGAGTGATATGCCGGATGCACCTGTGTTACATAATTATGTTCATCAAAGGGATTGTGTACAAATACAAGATCCGGGCGCTTTTCGCCGAGCAGATAATCCTGAAAATGAACCACCGGTACATCTTTTGGAAAGTTGTTACCATCATAGCAAGGTTCCCACTGGTTTGTCTGCCGGTTTGCCTCAAAGAACGGAATCGGCACCACCGCCACTTCACACCTCTCATCTTCCGAAAATGCACGCCAGATGCTTTCTAAACTATCCCACATCTCTGCCTTGTAGGGAAGGAATACTACACGGAAAGTTCTTTCGATACAGTCCAATGCTACGGATATTTCAGTTAATAATGCTTTCATATCAACAATCACACGTGATGTACATTCCAGCGAGCACTGATATACCAACTCACAGAACTGTTCCAACTGCGATATAATCCGGGCCTCGTTAATCCCTTTCTGATCAATTGGGTTCGTATTCGACTCCAATTTTTCTCCCAAGGCAATGACCGCTTCCTGACAACTTGTAAGAATCTGAAGTCTGGTTTCTGCATCATCCACCGTTTGCAGGCAATCACACAGATTCGCTATACTTTGTAATGTTTTCCGGTCGCGTTCCTTCTCAACTAATATCATATCTTACTCTCCATCCTCCCAAACTTCCTCATAACCTTCCGATTCTTCCTGTGCAATCTGCACCATCTGTCTGGCTGTAAGTTTACTTTGGTACACCGGATTATTAAACAGATTATCCAAATCAGGGCGTACTGTATGGGACTTTTCAAAGGAAATGGCAAAGAAATCCTTGGCAAGCCACTGATAATCCCGTTCTGTCATCTGCTCCGGGTGAAAATAATAGCCTCCATATCGAAAAGAATGCCAATTTCTAAATTCGTATACATCCGGATGATATACCGACATATAGGTTCCATAAGTTTCAAATTCACTGAAACTGTTCTCTTGAATATGTTCCAGACGAATGACGTGAAAAATCTTTTCCCAAAACGTAGTTCCGGGAATATCTTTCCGAGCCTCAATCAAATCGAGAAGTTCTTTCATATAGCAGCATTCAAAGAGCATATGTTCTGATATAAAGGACTTCTGAATAAGTTTACCAAGTCTGGGATTCAATGTCTTCATCGTCACAAAATACTCATCACGGTATTCATGCTTCATATCAAAGTATGGTTTCCCTTCGGGAGAAAACATTGAGAAATCATCGCAGGGCACCGTATCGCCATCCCAGGTCATATAATACTGATCCTTACAAACTCTTGAATACTGCATCTTAAGAAACTGCTGATAATACCAGCCCACCAACCCCCTTGGCAGTTCGCGACCCTGTAAGATTGGTGCCATGACTTCCTCCATACATTGATAAACCAAGTCAAAGGGAATCAAATCGTTTTCATTGATAAATCCGGCCTTCTCACCCAAACCGGACTCCTTAACATATCTTCCGACCTCATCACTTCCAACAAATAAAACCCTTCGCACAGGAAGATACTTTACCATTCGCTCATTATTACATTCTACACGTTTAAAGTCCTTCGGTGTCACAACCACCATCGCATCATATTCATGTAAATCAGCCATATTGATTTCCTCCTATCGATGATTCCTAAGCCATTCCTTGTACGGCATGTCCGGGTCAACAATCATATTATTGTGTAACGTTCCCCCACGCACCGGTGTCTTCCAGTCTCCATACTCCATCGTAAGAATTCGGGCAAATTCTCTTGAAATAGGAACTGTTGTATCGCAAAAGGGAACCTCCATCAAATCTTCAAACCATTCTTTCTCATAATGTTTATACAGATTACCCATCACTTCTGAAGACCAGCATCGTAAATGATTGGTGGCATCGAGATTACTAAGACAGAAATCTTCAAAACATTTCAAGGTATCCTGATAACTCATGTTAATAAGTTCAAGTACCATACTCTTATCAATGGTAAACATCTTCCAGATTTCCGGATTATCGATATTATTCAAAATCGCCGGACGATTGTAGATACAATCCCAGATATCCCTCTTGATATTCGTAATCATCTGCATCTTCGGTGTTCCGTCATCCGTTACATCCAGCGGAAAAATGTCAATGAAAATACCTTGATTAAAAGACTCCTCTTTATCCTGAAATTCAATCGCTGTTGTACGACTGTCACGGAGCTTTGAAAATCCCCAAATCATCGAATCCGTATAGGCGTTCTGAAAAAAATACGGCTCCTTAAACTCCTGTGGTCCAATCTGCAGCAATCTCATATAATCATCCCGGAGTATGAATACATCAATATCATCATCCCAGGGTATAAATCCCTGATGCCGTACTGCCCCAAGCAGAGTCCCGTAACAGACGTGATACTTGATATTGTATTTCTTACACGCTTCATCAAACTTTTTCAACAGATTGAGCTCCACTGCCCAGATCTTTTTCATTTTCGAAGTTACCAGATAACCTTCGATTTCTTCCTCTTCATAGTTAAATGCCATTATTCTATCCTCTTATTCCGGTATGTACCCATACAGTTGAAAAAATATTTCTTCCTGATGCTTATAAAACGGATAATCATGGGACTCGATTCGAATCGGCGTCATATAATTATCTCCCATTTTAAGTCGCAACACCTTGTCATACTCCACAGGGCAAGGAACCGTAGTCGCCTCAAAAGGCAATTCCACCAAATCCGTAAACCATTCCTTTGGGAATACAAAATTGGGTTGCCAGATAATACGCCAGATACCGGTCACTTCCTCCGAATCCTCCGGTCCATAACTAGACACCAATTTCTCTACCATGGACACAAGCGCCGCCCGAAGTGGTCTGCTATGATCAAGCTTCACGTTCAGCAATTGCTCAACTCCTGCAATGTAAGCTTCCTTCTCCTCCTCGGTAGTCTCCGGCAATTCCATGGTATCCATTGCTCCAAGAAGAATATTCGCCAATTCGATCAAAAGGGTTCTCTCATCTTCATTGCGTGGCAAATAATCCAGAGGAAAAATGTCAATCCCCAAGGCATACGGGCAACCATGGTATCGCTCCATCCGTTCCTTATCCGCCGATACCATATCCGCATTTACCACCCGCACAATCACCGAATCATATTCCGGTTCAAAATCCGTACACAATAGTTTATATCCCGCAGGTAATTCTGCCGGCGCATACTTTATAAACTTGTTCAGATTATCTCTGGTCATTCCAATATCTATATCATCATCCCAAGGAATAAAGCCTTTATGCCGCACCGCACCCAGCAAGGTGCCATAATCTGCGAACCACTTGATATTATGCCGCTCACAGACTTCACGAATCACCTGCATCACCTCAATCTGAGCTGCCCATGCACGTTTCATCATGGATGAAACTTCAAACCCTTCACGAATCTCGGTCTGAAAATAATTCTCCGGAAAATTGATCATATTCTTTCGTCCTCTCCAAACGGATATACTATTACTTATTATATCGGCAGATCTTTATAGTACTGTTAGTACATGCATCCTCTTTCAAGCAGATTTTTTTGAGTACATAACTTTATTGGTTCTTCGTTCCAATCAATACCGTCTTTCCCTCAAATGCGAATCCATATTTCAAAATTTGTCCCTGATGGATTCCTGAACCGAGTAATTCTCTCTCGTATGCTTTCTTTTCAATTTGTTCCAGTGCAGATTGCAAGGTCTCTTCCAGTGTTGCTTCTCTCTTTTCATCCCTTACCTTAAATTCAATAATAATTCCTTTATGCCCTTCCTTCTTCGGTCTCATCATAACATCATAGCGTCCATACCCGCTCTCCCGATTGGATGTAATCTCATATTCATCACGAAGTTTGACAATAAGACCAAGCACTAATCCATGATAAAATCTCTCCGGAGCTTTTTCTGACGGTCTTTTCCCTACGTCAAATACACTAATCATATCCAAGGCAACATAATTCATATATTTGTTCACAAGTTCAACGTCACCATTTACCAAAGCTTTACAAAATTCATCATATTCATCATCAACCCTTTTGTGTCACCATCTTTTGAAATAATACTTTGGTCTCCTTATTGGTAATTGAAAGATCACATTCCGTCATTCCATCAAATCGTACATTATCTGCCTTCAAATATCCCGCCGCCAGAAGCAACGACCAAATGGCGTTCTGATTATAATCCAACTCATCAAAAGTTACATTTTCATCTAACACCTTATGAATCTTATCTCCACGTAATAAAATTTCAAACTCTTCTTTAATCCGATTTGAACCATTCATAATCAACCTACTGGCAAGGCTGTATCCCCCTGTATTGGCCCAAAATAATTGGCACTCTCGACTGGAAATGTAGCAATTAATCGCCCATGGATTATACATATCTGTAATCCCACCAAAGGTATACCCGTCATACCATTCTTTTACAGTTTCCAATTCTTCAATATTCTGACATTGTAAACTGTCTTCAACTTCCTGTCTGGTATATCCAAAAACATCTGCATATTGTTTGGAAGTTGTTGTGTAAATTCTTAGATTATTAATATCCGAAAACAATGATTCTTTGGCTACTCTCGTAATTCCTGTCATTAATGCCTTATCAAGATATTGATTACTTTTAAAAGTTGAATTAAAGAGTGCACGAATAAAATCTGTCATCTCTCCCCAGTATCCGGCCAGATATGCTTCCTGCAATGGCGTATCATATTCATCTAAAAGAATAACCACTTTTTCAAAATAAAACTGATACAATAAATAACAAAGTATGAGTAACGCATTCTTGCACACATCCGGTTCTCTGTTTTTAAGTCCTTCAACGGTTTTCTGATACAAATCCTTGTCTTCCGTCGATAAAATGTCCTCCTCAAGCAAATATGAATGGGTATTGTATAAATAAAACAAATATTCACATATAGAATAAACAGCACCTTTTAAGTTATTGGATTTAACCGCAGCAAACGTCATAAAGATAACCGGTCTTGTTCCCTGTAATCTACGGTATTTTTCCCACTTCCATATATTTAACTTCTCAAATAAATCCTCACGATTCTTATAACGCGTAGAGAGGAAACATTCAACGGTACTTAACATCAATGTCTTACCAAATCGTCTTGGCCTGTTTATTAATGTAATCTGAACATCACTCTCCCACCATTCTATAATAAAATGGGTCTTATCCACATACATCATATTCCCTTCAATAAAGGTATCAAACTGTTGATAACCAATACCAGGCTTATTCGCAAGATATGGGTTATTCATTAAAATCAGCGCAATCCTCTCCTGATATGTATGAAGATACTCTAATTCTTCCTGCAAACGCTTACGCTCTTCAATTAAAGCTAATATCTGTTCCCGTCCCTCTTTCTTTACGTAAACACTAATGGACTTACCCTTCTCTGTTCTCTGAAGATACGGTTGCTGTTTCCCTTTAATGTTCTTATACACCAAGGTCCCCTTAGGCAATGCCTTCAATCGTTCTTCAATCTCCTTCACTCTCCTTGATTGAAAATGATTCTTATCCCCATCCATCACGTAAGCGTCAAATCGCTCGCCCTAAGTTAAAATTAAGCGCCGCTTAGTTGCGACGCTTGCTGTAGCAATCAACAGGCAGATCTTTTGACCATGGCATTAATGGCTCCAGCTGTGATTGTTCTATATTTCCGTTCTCATCAAGTAACTTTGGCAAATCTGTTAGTAAATGCTTGATGTAGTAATACACATTCAGTTTGTTGGCTCTGGCAGTTTCTGTAATGCTGTAAATGATTGCACTGGCCTGTGCTCCGCGAACAGTATTGATTGTCATCCAGTTCTTGCGTCCCAGAGTAAAATTTCTCAGAGCACGTTCACTGGCTGAATCGTCGATGGGGATCTCACCATCCGTCAGAAACAGTTTCAGATACTTCTCCTGATTGATGCTGTAGTGAAGACCATCAGCCGCCTTACCTTTCGGAAGTAATGTTTGGTTTTCGAGGATTTCTTTTACCCACGCAAAATACTCCTCAACCAGAGGTTTGATTGAGGTCTGTCTCTCTTGCAGACGTTCTTTGGGGGTAAGATCCCGTAAAGCACCTTCAAGATCATATATGGCACCAATGCGTATCAGAGCTTTGTATGCAACCGATTCTTTGATTGCTTTCTGGTTTCCCTTGCCGATTGCCTTGATGGCATCTGTAAAATCGCGTCTCGCATGAGCCCAGCAATTCGCATTTTCCAAATGTTCCAGTTCGCGGGCAATCTTGTGATACTGGGCAAGACCGTCGGTAACCAGGATTCCCTTAAAGTTCTTGTAATACTCTCTGGGATGATCACTGTGGCGTGTTTTCTGGTATTCATACACAATGATCTTTGGATCCGGACTCAGCTCACCGGTCAGATGCACCCACATGTAGCTTTTGCTGCCGGCAGGACGCTCATCATGGATTACTTCCACGGTAGTTTCATCACATTGGTTGACATGTGCCTGCAGCTGTCTTGCTTTCATGTAATCATAAACAGGTGTAAAATACCTTTCTGCCGACCATACAGTCCAGTTGGACATAGTCTGCTTGGATAAGTGCAGCCCGTTTGCATCAAAGTCTCTGGAAATACGGTCAATAGGCATACTGTTTACATACTTTGAATTGATGATTGCAGCTTCAAGGGATGCGGTTGCAATACTTCCCTTGAACAGTGTTTTGGGATGGTCTCCACGTAGAAATTCATCCTGATGTAGTCCATCCGTTCCAACATACACCTTGATGATGTGTTTTTCGGCAATCCATTTGGCTGGTTCAAAGCGCAGCTGCCAGTAGATTTCATCCGGCATGGTCTTCCAGTTTCCTTCGCCAAAAGTGGCATCGAGAGTACCTCTGGATACATCATGGGGAATCTCTTCCTGTGGGAAATCCTTTAAGTCTTCTTCACGCTGTCCTTTTTTCTTAGGCTTACGGGGTTTCTTAAGGCGTTCATCGATGACATCTTCGATACCCGGTTCTTCTGCAGTTTCATCACAGAATGCCTCTGCCTCATTAAAGAAAGACATCTGTCCGGCTATTTCGCTCAGCTTTTCAGTGCTTCGCCCGAACTTCTGCTGATTGGCAAGACGAATCTGTTCTATCAGATTTTCATAGTCGTGCTCCAGTTTATCCAGACGGTCCTGCATCTGGCAGATGACATCGTTTTTGCTCTGATGATCCATCTTATTCAGTTCGTCCGGTGTAAATTTCCTGCACATACATTTCGTCCTTTCTGCACTGATTACTGTATTATTATAGCAAAAAAGCATATAAAAAGCGAATTGCCCGGAGGCTGGATTTCGTCATTTTGCTACCTGCTCCGGCTTTGCAGAAGCTATTTACAGAGCATGGAAATATAGAGTTTTCAAGGTTCATTTTCTTATTTAGGAAGGCATATATGCCATTCCTGTTCCCCCTATGCGGCATTGAAATATGCCGGCCGAGGGTCAATATATATGTGCAAAATAGAAGAAAAATTTCTCTGTTTTGCACAATCATCAGGAGATTCTGTGTGGCTCTACATCCTTTATTTTAGGTTCCAGAGGATTCAGTCCGAGCATCAGATAGTGGAACTGTTCCTCTGTCAGTTCAGCCGCTTCCTGTGTTGTCCTTGGCCAGGATAACCTGCCATCCTCAAAACGTTTGTATAAAAGCAGGAATCCGGTACCCATCCACAGCAGCCCTTTTATACGATCGGAACGCTGACCGCAGAATAGAAACAAGGTTCCTTTTTCAAAGGGATTCTGCTTGTATTTGTCACCAATAATCATGGCAAGACCATCGATCCCTTTTCTAAGATCAACCGTGCCGCACGCCAGGACTACCTTACGGATACCTGCAACATCTTCAAGCATGGGACACCTCCCGAAGAATACGTGAAAGCAGGCTGTCAGATACTTCGTTTGTTAAGGCTATCGTCATATCTGCATTCTTAATAATGGCTACAGGTCTGATAGCTTCAACGTTAGGTTCTTCTGTTACTTTAGGAATGCCTGTTGTTCTCCGGTCTGGGATAGAGACTTCTGCAAAAGAAATATCACTTCCATCGGATACCTCTGTGGATGGCAGATGCATTTGAGCATATGCCTGTTTCCTGAACTTGCGAAGCCAGTAGTAATACGCCTTTTCTTTGATACCATTGTCAGACAGCCACTGTTTGACAGTTGTGCCTTCCGGACGGTTTTGGCATTGAGTAACAATCTCAAGCCACTGTGCGCCACGGACATTATGTGTGATTTGATCCATGCTGGTTCCTCCTCTAAAAAACTACTAGTTTTTTCGTGTCTTTTAGAGTGTCGCATAAAAATGCTAATTATCCAAGGCGAGCGATTTGACGCTTACTCCATCACTCATACCTCCTTGCAATAGAATATCCAAAGCATTATACCTATGCAAATAACCACCCGATAACCAATCATTATGATTATATTATAATAACGCATAAATATAATGTCAATATTAATGAATTATTTTTATAGTTGTTTTCTTAGACAAAGAAAGGCACTTCCGGTTCATTCACCGGAAGTGCCTTTCTTTATTCTCAATCTTTTATTTTCCGCAGTCCCGAATCCACTCAATAAATTCACGAACAGCACCACGTCCGCCATCGGACTGACTTACAAATTCACATATCTCTTTGATTTCCTTCACTGCATTTGCCGGACAACCACGTAATCCGACGATTTTCATAACTTCAAAATCATTTAAATCATCCCCAATATAGGCTACCTCATCAAAGCAAAGTCCAAGTTCTTCCACCATCTTAGCAAGTGCAGACACCTTGTCCTGACAGTTCTGAACCAGATAATTGATATGCAATTCCTCACAACGCCTCTTTAGGATTTCGGATTGCCTTCCGGTAATAATTGCCGGCGTAATCCCCAATTGAGGAATAATATTCTGGATTCCATATCCATCTTTGCAGCTGAAACGTTTCATCACTTCACCATGTTCACCGATAAAGATACTACCATCGGTTAAGGTGCCGTCCACGTCCATTACGAATAGTTTGATCTTAAACTCCATGATGTCTCCTTACTCTTTCAAATCATTCTTTATCTGTGTTGAGCTTATTTCCGGAGTCCTTTCTAAATAAACAACTTCAACGCCTTCTTCTTTTAGGAAATCAAACTTTCCTTTCCAATCATCCCCCATAACAAATGTATCAATATGATACTCGTGCATATCCGTTCTTTTCTGCTCCCAGTTTTCCTCCGGAATAACCAGATCAACGTAACGCACAGCCTCAAGTAATGACTTACGTTGTTCGTAACTAAAATAACATTTTTTTTGTTTTTGATTCCAGTTAAAATCATCCGTTGAGAGAGCCACAATTAAATAATCGCCACGTTCTTTTGCTCTTCGCAGCAAATTAATATGTCCATAATGCAATAAGTCAAATGTTCCATATGTAATTACTCTTCTCATGTTTTTCCCCTATCTTCCTAAATCATAATACGACAATGGGCTACTTGCTTTCTGCTTATCAGCTGGTGGCGGTGTCATATAATCATCGCCAAAAGAATATCGCAAAAATCCATCCCAATCTTTAGGCGCCATGAACAATTTCCCCTCAAATTCCAAATCAATCAGATCCGTAAAATATTCCATCTTGAAGCCATTGACATCTTTTGGTGCATGCCAGCCAATACATCCTACTTTATCACAATTCTTCTCATTATACTTTTTAGCCAACGATTCAACTTTATTATAAATAAACGATCTTGGTATAATACACACTAAACTCCAAAACAGTCTTTCATATAATTTTTCTTTAGAATATCTTGCAGCTCTTGCATATAATACTTTTCTACAGAACTGAGCTGTTTTACTATGCTTTTTCAATTCATTTGGTTCAGAAGGAACACCGTCACAAGGAAATATATCAATAAACACGCCATCTTTCATTCCCATCTTTTCCTGTCCAACACGAACAGCACGAGTTCCTTTCATACGAACCTTGCTGTAAATCCATGGATATTGGGGATCATTACGATAATTCTGAAAGAAGATATTTTCTGCCAGTTCATCATTGGCAATCTTACAAAATTTTTCATACTCGCTCCGAAGCATACGGATATCAATATCATCATCCCATGGAATAAATCCACCATGTCTAATTGCACCAAGCAAGGTTCCCGCATCCATTATGTATTTTATATTGTTCTTTCTACATACTCTGTCAAACTCTTCAAATATTTCCAATTGAATTAATTGCATCTTTCTAAGTTCTTCAGGTGTCATTACTTTTTGTGTATATTTCATTGTTATCCTCTTTCTAACATTCCATCATACAATCCAATAATTCTTCTATCTTTTGAATATATGCATTCAGTGAAAATCTTTGTGCTGACTGTCTACATTTTTCTCCAATATCTTCTACTTTAAGGTATTTTATAAAAGCATCTATTGCTTCATCATCAGTATTAATTACAGTTCCACATTCTCCCCCATTTGATAGCATCTCTGCGGCTCCAATCCTTGGTGCAACAAAAGGTTTTCCTAATACTAACCCCTCTAACATCGCCAAACCAAACCCTTCTGATTTTGACATCATAGACACCACTTTGCATTGTTTAATAATGGGAAATGGATTGTCATGGTATCCTAACAAATGAACCCTATCGTCAATCCTTAATTCCTTGCTTCTAGCAATTACATCATTTGCTAAAACTCCATAACCAAGATAATATAAATGACAATCCTCACCTCTATTTAATATACCATTAAATATTTCTAATAGTCTAATAGGATTTTTATTATCATCAAGTCTTCCAATTGCAAGAATAGAATTTTCTTCAATTTTTATTGAACAGTTCTCTCTACTTTTTTGCAAAATTTTATCAATGTCTATTCCATTATATATTACATTTATTTTTTCGGCATACTCTGGATACAAATCAATAATTGATTTTTTCGTAATGTCACTAATTGCTACAATCTTATTAGCTTTTTTTAAAGCCTCTCTTTGCAACTCTTTTTCTTCAAACATATTATTTTCATTTAAATCATATATATCTCCATGAATCCATGCAATATTCTTATTACCTTTAGGCAACAAAAAGCTTGGTTTTAAGTAATTGAAAGAAATATAAATATCGTAATCATTTGGAATGTAATCATAAATAACTTTGTCCCATTCATGATATACATAATACATTCTTTCTTTTCGATCAATTGCATTAGCCTCAACGTAATATGGATAAATCATAACATTGGGATTTGTCGGTTCCTTCTTAATATTATCATGTATTATTTCCATAATTCCAATTTGATATTTGTTTTTATCAAGATTATTAACAATCGAAGTTAAGAGCGATTCCGCACCGCCACCTTTTGAAAAACAATTAATTATAAAAAAGACTTTAGTCATAATTCTTTCCCTTTTTAAAGTTTTATTGTTACAGTAATATAATCCTATCCTCTAGCTTTTTTAAATTGTCTATTCCTTTTTTTTCACTCTCTTTTTTCCAAGTTCCTGCTTCTTTATGAATTGAAATCGTTTTATCCGAAAACATATCCGGCATACCAGCCATTGTTAATGGTGACATTACATCCATTGGATATAATACTACTCCATTTTTATTTTGGTATTCATTCTCAATTTTTAATCCGTATCTTCTTAACACATCATGAATAAATAGGTGACCCGCCCTTTTATCTAACTTTCCATTCATATCACGGAAATGTCTCTGTAAATAATTATTTTTAATATCACCAACAACGCTATTCCCAGCCACGGCACCAAATCCACACCCATTGTTTACTCTATCACCACATCCCATATTAAAAAAAACGTTGTCACAAATTAAACAATCAAAACTATTAGTTACCTCAACATCTGTATCTAAATATATGCCCCCATGATTATAAATTATATCCAATCTTACATAGTTTGAAAAGAATCCCCATTCTTTAGCCTCATATGCTTCTTTTGCATATGCACATGCGTCAATATCATAATTGCTCTCATCCCATCTAATGATTTCATAATCAGGATTATACTTTTTCCAGGTTTCAATATTAGCTCTGTCTTCTTCAGGTAATTCTTTACCACCTACCCATATATAATGAATTTTTTTAGGTATGATAGCTTCACCATTGGAAAATGAAAAATCTTTTCTAGGTTCAATCGTATTTCTAACAAATATCTGCAAAAAAGTCTCAAGGCCATCCAGTTGAGGAATAACATCTAGCTGACTTATAATTTCAAATGCATAAAAAGGCGTTGAGATAAGTAATATAATGTTACTAATCTCTTTTCCCTCTAACTTTTTAATCCACTCATCACAACACATTATTTTTATTTCATGATTGTGATGATGTACTATTTTCCCCCACATTGAAGGACTGTTATCAATAATCCCATCAACCTTAATATCATTGCAATAAATATCAAGACAACTCTCAAGTGCTGTACCCGCACCAAAAATATATACATGCTTATTCTGTATATACTCAATAAACTTTCTACGTCCACAATTACATATTTTTAACATTTTATTACCTCGCACATCATCACACAGTATTTAACAATTTTATCGTATACAAAACTTTTTTTGCATAATCCGACTTTCCCTAATACTTTTCATTTCTATTTTTGTATTTTGATTATCTATCAAAATATTGTTATTTCATTTTTCACTGTACTCAGTAAATGCTCTTTCAATTCTTCATCAAAAATTTCTTGATCATCTAAATTATATAATTCTATTACTCCATTACTGAATACTAATAATTTATATCCACGTTCAAATATAAAACCTTCAAACGCAAGCAAATATTTTTTACAACCAATACTTTCATATAATAGCCGAAAATCAGGATTATACAATTCGGTCCTTCCTATCTTTATATACTCATTGTTTTTTTCTTTAATTAATCTTCTATCCATCAAATTTACTATAATTCTATTTAAATCCAGTAAAGAGTATATTCCCTTAACAGTCTTTTGAGTTTTTTCAACCGTTTTTATAGCCAATGGAATCCTAATTAATTCTTCATTCGCCACTAATTTTGTTTTTTCGATATCATGCAATACTGTTTTCTCCTCTAACAATAAATTCCCATGATCTGCAAATAGAACAATATTGCAATTTAAACATTCTAAAATCGGTGCAACAACATCATCAATATATTTAATTGCATCCTTCTGTTGAGCTATATAATTAGTCCTTATTTTTCCGCCTTTTTGTGGCAAATAATCAAATAATAGCGCAGTACCCTCAGCTATCATCTTTCCTTTTGTATATGGGTTAGCAAATGAATAATGGCTTTCATATAAACTATGTACATAAAACAAACCTTTTTCAACATCAACACCATCTAATAAAAAATCCCACATTTTTTCAGTTATTGTTTGAAAGCGATTCGTTCTATGAATCTTATCACTATCAACAAATTTTTCTATATCCGTATAAAAGTGTATTACTCTTCCTTGCTGAATGGCTTTAGCAATAAACTTACAATTATTTTCTTTAATTGTATTATCTTTAGAATAATTTGTTTTTTGATTTGTATTCTGACTATATACTGGAATTAAACTTTCTAATGTTGAAGTTGAATATGAATATGCATTTTCAAAATTAATCCATTCCGTGCTAATTTGCTTGTACATTTTAGGAACTAATTCTTCCGAAAAATCCTGTCTTCTAAAACCATCAAGGCACAACATTAAGACATTGTTTCGATTTATTTTTTTATATCCAAACTTAGTCATCTCAATGATATTTCTTAAATCATCTAGTAACGGGGTCCACTTATGTGAATAACCGCTTACTAATTCAACAGCCCATTTATACGCCATTTCAAAATTCTTAATCTTTATGTATTCTGTTATTATTTTTACAATTATATTCTCTCTATCACAATTGTCCGAATTATTATAATATTCATTCTGCAAAGAATTAAGTGTTTTATAATAATGGAATGGATGTCCATACCTATAATAATCATATTGAAGATTAATTCCAGCCTTTTCAAATTCTTCATAAAGATCTAATATTTTTATATTTTTATGATTCTTTTTTATACTTTCCTTTATACTATCTTTAAATTTATATGAAGAAATAATAATTGAGTCTATGTCATAATCTTCAATTTCATGATCACGAATAATTTTAAATCCTGAACCTTTATTTGCTTCTAAACTACAATAATTATCAATAATTATCTTCACTTTCTTTAAGTAAAATACAAAATCCGTCATGAGCATCATAGTATGTTCCCCATAACAATATATTGCTGGATTTTTTACATCTTTAATAAATTTACCCAAAGCATTACATATTACTGAATTAACAATATTGGAATTCAAAGGTTTTTCAAAATTGTATTTATCAAATAAATTATCATATAAATTTAGTAATTCATCTCTCATTCCCATACTCTCCATATAAACCACAAACTTAATAAGTGAACATTACTTCAAGATATTGCTGTCAATTTTTTTGACTATATCTTCTAAGTATTCTTTCTCTTCCAGACCAAATTCTTCTTTCACTTCATTTCTTTTTATAAATACACCTTTTTGACACAAAATGTCTAAATTATCGTAATCATAATATATATCGGCATTAATATATTGCAATTTATGGTAGCAAGCCAATGCAAATCTATGAGTACCATCCAAGCAAAAATAATCACTCATAAGAATTGATGGATAACTAGAATTATATCCCTCAATTTCCCATTTTTTCGCCAAATTTATGAAGGATTCTAATCTCTTATCTACTGAACTTGGCAGACAAAACATAGACAAACCTTTTTGATATACTGAATAACCAATAGTACTATTACCGTATAATTCTTCCAAAGCAGCATATCTTATTGCAATAGATAAATAATCCCTATTGCATTTCCACACATCACTTACACTTATTTTTTGATTTTTTTTACAATTTCCCAAAATAAGCTCAAATAAAAATGGATATATCCAAACATAATTCTTGACGTTTCTCATATCGAGTTCATGTTCAATCTCATTCTTAATGGACTCATGTACAGCAATACATATTAAGCTATTATCATCACAAAACTCATCTAATTCAAGAATTCTCTTATTATTACACCACAATGTTTCTGTTCTGTGAGTTACAATATATGATTTTATATTAGAAAACAAGCCTTTTCTTATAAGTGCCTTTGAAAAACGTTCTGATACCAATCCTGTTCCATATATATATACTTCTTTTTCTTTAATTGTTAATAAAAGATCATCTATTGTATTTACTTCCATTAATACTTACTCCAATTTTGTCTTAATGCTTGCTTTTATATCTTTATTTTAATTCTTGCTGCTATTATCTGCGGATATTGTAGATCACTATAGAGAAAATTTCCCGAAAAATTTTTCTCAGCTCTGATATAGCCATATTTTCAACTGTTGTATTTTCTACCTCTTATTATCATATTGTATTAATCTTTCATTTGGAATTGCATACATTACTAATTCGTTTATTTGTTGTATTCCTGGCAATCCTAAAAAGAGTTCTGATGGATATTTTCTTAATTTAATAGTGTAATTATCTAAATTGTCATTAACAAATTTTGGTAATACAATCAAATCATCCTTTTTATGATAAGCACAAATTGCTAAAATTGGTCTTTGTTTTTTTATTACCTCAATTCCTGTCATAAGTACATCAAGTTCTGCTCCTTCAATGTCCATCTCAATTAGGGAAATACCCTCATCTTTATATAAATTATCAATAGTATTATTGCCGATTCCAACATAGCAATGTTCCAAACGTACTCTTTCTCTATCTTCCTTTTCTAATAATCCTACATTTCTAGAGAGATATGAATAATTCTCATCATTTGCTTCGACAGATATGATCTTTTTAAAAGATAAATTGTTTTTCAAAAATAGATATATAGTGTCTCCACAGAATCCACCTAAATTAAGAATTACTTCATCTTCTTTTAGTTCGAATAATTTGTCATTCGTATCATCTATTCCCCAGTATTTATATTCCAGCGGGAAGGTTCGTCCTTCATATCTTTTTCCAGTAATATACGTTTTTAAATAATGATACAATGTATCTTTACTAATATCATCTTGTAATTTATCATACAGCAATTGGAATTTATCAATATTATCTTTAATATATTTATACCAATCAGACCAAACCCCTTTCATAATCCTATGAGCATTTAATAGTATGACTGCACCATTTTTATGTAATTTTTCTGCCACAAACATTTTGTTTGTTTCATAATTTTCTTTAGCTACAATAACAAAGTACTTTTCTGGCTCAAGTTTTTCAAAAGCACTAAAAGGTATAACACTTATTCCACATACGCTTGTCCTAGTTGGATTTTCATCCACAATAAAATCAGGTAATACATTGTAAACCGATTTTACGAAATCTATGATATACTCACAATCCGCATCAGAACCATACACAATGTATTTCAGTATTTTATGATCGATAAAGTAATTTAGCATTACTATTTCATTTCCGACTCCGTATTTTTCCTTATTAATATTAAATAATTCTTTTAACATATTCCTTCTCCTTTATTTTCAATTTTTATAAAATCTTATTTAGTGAACTAATTAAATAATCCACGTTTTGTTTCTTAATATCGCCAATATGTCCAACTCTAATCAGTTTATCTTTCAACTCCCCTCCACTTGGACATACCCAAACACCATAATCCCTTTCAAGAATCTCAAACAATTCATATGCAGATTTTCCATTGGTTAACATCAATGGCGTAACCGCATTTGACATGGAGGGCGAGGCTATTTTAAGTGGCAACCCTTCTATATTATCCCTAAAATAATAAGCCAATTCGCGTATTCTTTTATTTTCGACTTCTACTCCATATTCACAAAGAAGGTCCAATCTTTTATTAATTTGAATAAGAATACTTACTGCTGGTGTAAAAGGAGTCTGCCCTCGTTCTCCATTCTCCAGTGCGTCTTTAAGATTAAAATACATACAGCATGCCTTATTGTCATCTATCCTCTTAATTGCTTTTTCAGATAATACAAGTATCGATATTCCCGGCGGAACAGCAAGTGCTTTCTGCGAACCTGTTATCATCACATCAATACAAAGTTCAGAAATATTAATAGGATCTGCTAAAAATGCACTTATTGCATCTACAACAAGAAAAATATCATTCCTCTTACAAAATTCTGATACTATTGTCATATCATATAGTTTGCCAATAGATGTTTCATGCATATTAATCAAGAATCCTGTATAGCCTTGATTATCATACTCATTGAGCATTGATTCCGTTAACAACTCATCAAATGCAACTTTTATCACAGTGTGTGGTATATTATGGATTTCACATAGTTGAACAAATCTATGTCCAAAGATTCCTCCATCTATCACTAAGACCTTATCATCTTTATTGAAGCAATTCATAACAGTTGCTTCCATTGCTCCTGTTCCAGAAGATGTTAAAAAAACAGCTCTTGATTCCTTTGGAGCAAAGGTTAATTCCTTCATCATTGCCTCATTCTCAAGCATTATTTTTGAAAAACTCTGATTGCGAAAATACGGTGTTTGGCATCTTCCAATTTCTAATACCTCTTCAGATTCCATTACCGGTCCAACAGTAAAATTAATCATAATCATTTCTCCTAATAAAAAACTCCACACTATCCTAGTGCAGAGTCAGTTAATTATAATTTGTTAATCCAGTTTTCCCCAATCCCTTTTATAAACGAAATTCAGTAATTCCCTGTTAACTCCTTTTAACCTCTGGGTGCACATTGCAATAATGTCAAAATATTACCTACTTTATATATTTATATCGGATTAAACTAATAATTAATTTAATATTCTCATTGATTTTTTAAGAAAATATAATCATAATAGCTAATAATACTTATGACTCGTTTTATATCATTCCACGTTTCTTGACAAACTCTTCCGTAATCGCTGTAATTGCAATGGACTCCCCGGCTGTAAGCTTATAATTCTGTTCTCCAACACCATGAATTTTTGCCATGAACTCACTAATTTCATATCGAAGACCGTCTCCGATAAACTTTGGTTCATAATGCTCGATAATTGTCTCATCCTCATATCGCACATCAAATTTCTGCGTTAACCACCATGGAGATTGCGCAATTACATAGCCTTTTGTTCCGGCGACAATAAGTTGTCCTTCGGATTTTACTGCCATACCAACCTTGGCAGTTGCCATTGCATTTTTATATCGAATCTGTATTTTGGTATAGTCGTCTGTTCCAAGTTGATTATCAATGCAGTCAAAGGAAACTGATTCGTAATCCTTACCTAATATCTTGATAATCGGCATTAGGGCATTCCCGCCATATTCAAGAAAAGCCCCACCATACATTGCATCTGTTCGTTCTCTGGATTCTTCTCTCGCAATACGGGAAAAACAAGCTTCAACATCCTTAATCTCACCGATTTTACCACTTTGCACTACATTAAGAAGCTGCTGAAATCCGGGACAATATGCGGCCTTAATAGCTTCCATCAGAACAACACCTTTATTCGATGCAAGCTGGTAAAGTTCTTCACTCTCTGCCTTTGTAAATGCCAATGGTTTTTCACATAATACATGTTTTCCTTCTCCCAATGCCAATTTAGCATATTCATAATGGGTTTCATGCGTGGATGCAATATAAACCGAATCCACTTCTTGTAGGAATTTCATATAATCCTTCGTTTCAACACTGATGTTATACTCCTCACATTTCTTTTTAAAATGCTTTACACTATCCAAGTCCGGATTATACGCACTAATTACTGCCATACCACTTGCATATCTTGCTTCCGCCAAAAAACGTTCAGCAATACGTCCTGTTCCCACAAGCCCAACTTTTGTAATATTGTAGGTGCTTCCTCTCAACATAGTGGAAGATATATTCGGTGTTCTCTCTAAATACACCACCTTGCAGAAATTATTAAGGTAGTCATAAGCACCTACCCAATCGGATCCCAACGTAAATATATCCACACCATACTTTTGGATATCTTCGATTTTCTGTCCTTCATGATCTTCAACAATAATCATATCCGCGAATCCTGTGTTTTTTACATTTTCGATTCGTTTCATAATTGGATCAATAACATTGAACTTTCCCCTTGCTTCATCAAAGTGCTCCGTGGTGACACCAACAATTAAGTAATCTCCCAATGCTTTTGCTCGTTGTAATAATTTATAGTGTCCCTCATGGAACAAATCAAAGGTTCCGTATGTTATTACTTTTTTCATACCAATCCTATACTCCTTATGTACTCTTCCTGCTTTTTATAAAACGGATAATTATGTGCCCTCCCTGCATCGTAAGATGGAATCATATAATCTCCATAATAGCATCGTAGAGACTCATCATATCCTACGGGAACAGGAATTCTTATGTTTTCAAATGGTAGCATAATTGTACTTTCGTACCATTCTTTTTTCATATAGTATTCAGGTCGATAACAGATATTGGTAGGGAAATATGTTAATAAATCACTCTCTTCTTCCCCAAACATACCTGCTATCTGATCCAGCAATAGCCACAGCTGATTACGTTCATTTCCATTACGAATAATAGTTACATTACTTAATTCTTCTACTTTTTGAAGATAATACTCAGCCTCTCCCTTTGCCTTAAATTCATTAAATCCTATTGCCGCAGAATATACAATCGTATACAAATTACGCTGCGCTTCCGCTAACTCATGGTTTCTAGGAACATAATCCAATGGAAAAATATCAATTCCACAAATATATGGGCAACCATAGAAACGTTCTCGTTTCTTTATATCGGTAATTATCGTCTTCGTATTCATAACCGACGATAATGGTTGATTATGACTTACATCTGCATATGAACTACTGTTATAATACCCTTCTGGTAATTCATCTGAAAGTACCTTCATTAACATCTGATAGTCCGATCGTTTCATTGCAATGTCAATGTCATCATCCCAGGGTATAAATCCTTTATGTCGAACAGCCCCAAGCAAAGTACCCCAATATGCTGTATACGTCAAATCATAAGACCTACAAATACGATCAATTTCTGATAACACTTCTAATTCTACTGCCCAGACACGTTTCATCATCTCTGATACAGTAAATCCACATCGTTCTTCCTCTTTCAAAAAATCCTCTTCTAATTGTATCATATTTTTATTCCTATATCTCATTATTTTTTATATTTTATCAATTTTCATCCTATAAATTACATTATTCGACCTGACAAAGAGACTCCACAAACCTTAAGTACTTCTCCTCATCCAAACCTTCTTCAATCAGCCGATACAATTCCATCTGTTTCACCAGAATTTTACTATACTTTGACTTTGTGATATCCAAAACTTCCTTCAAGGCCTGCTTTGCAAGCGGTTCATACATCGAATAATCCAGCACCATCTCTCTTTGTTTCGCAAAATCAAGGATTTCATAGAGATAGGTGTGCAGAAAATACAGCTTAATTTCTTCATAGAAGGTCTGAAAATACGGTGTTTGCTTCATAAAGTTCCACACCGCAAGCTGTACTTTTGCATGTTGTAACAGAGTTTCTTTTTCTTTCATATCGTTACGCATCGTACCACTTTGATTCTGCCGATAGATATAGAAATGATCCGACATGATCACAAAACGCTTCCCATAGAACAAAATCGGATAAACAAATAACGGTTCCTCGTAGATTACATGCTCCGCATATTGAACATTCGCCTTCTCTACCAAAGTGCGTCGATATAATTTATTCCAGCAACCGTAGGTAAATTTCTCCTGAATCAGCATATTCCGTCGTTCATCCTCATGACAAATAACAATCAGTTCATTCTTTAAGGATTGCGGATTCTCTATAATTCCAACATTTTCATAATAATAATCAAATCCAAACTGTACAATATCTGCGTCGCATTCTTTTGCCCGCCCATATGCCTTTTTAAAGTATTCCGGCACAACCCAGTCATCCGCATCCACGAATGCCAGAAACTCGCCGGTGGCATACTTTAGTCCCTCATTGCGTGCTCCACCCTGCCTGCGGTTTTCCGGTAAATCAATTACTGCGATGGATTCCGGATAAGCACGCTCAAATTCAAGTAACATCTCCCAAGTCTTCCCATCATCCGTTGACGCATCATTGACAAAGATTAATTCCAACGCATCAATTCCTATGGTCTGACCTACCAGAGACATAAAGCATTTCGGCAGCCATTTGGTGGCATTATAACAAGGTATGATAACACTTATTTTCTTATCCATTCCTTCACCCCACCTCCTTACATATTTTCTCCCAATTGCAACGCCTGTGTTACATAGATTCGGGCCATATTAATATCACCATGATCCAGGTACGTATTTGCCAGAAGATTATATAGATTAATGAGCATTTCCGTTTCCTCAACAATCTTTGGCAGGATAATAAGATTATAATAAATGGATAAGTTTTTTTCCTGAATATAGTCCCACAGCTTCGACGGACTGTGGAAAATGATTTCGGATAGTTCCTGATAATTTCGGATAAGGACTTTATAATCTATAGCCGAGTTATAATCCGTTGCAGATTCCATAAGATTGCTTAACCCGTTGCAAGCTTCAAGCTCCATAATCTTTGCAAAAGTATAGATTAACGCAAGCTCGCCTTCCGTATCCGAATCTTTATAAAAAGCATCGGGGCGGTTCTTTTCCACAAGATCAAGGTACTGCAGCACTTCTTTGTAATTTCCCACCTTTAACAGTTCAGAGGATTTTCGTATCGCATCCTTCGTTTCCGCCTTACTTTCTGTAAGTCCCACAGGGCATTCACACACCTTATAACTGTTCACACGAATCCACACCATAAGAAGCCGCTCCGAGATAAATCCAAAGACGCGACGGTTATAATCATCGTATCCTGTCAGGTCAATCCTTTTTTCTACTTCAAAGAGGATATCGAACAGCCACTTTGCATAGGCATCTGCCTTTTCCTTGGATGTGATAAACATATTAGCAAAATAAGTCTCATTTCCGGACAACATTTTTTGATATTCTGAATAATATTCCGGATAAATTTCCCGAATCACCTCACCGGTAAGATCCAGATCCTTACTGTAATGCTTTTCTCCATAATTATCATAGATATTGCCGTTCGCATACACTGCTCTTCCGGAGGTAATCAGGTCACATCCACCAAGAATACTCTCAATTTCCCCGGCGGTAAGCATATTCCCATGTTCGTTTAAAAAGAATCGACGATAGTGACACAAGCCCGTAATATCACAAGCGGGTCCATTCTTCCACATCCAATAAAGACCTGTCAACTCGCTGTAGAAAGGATTTCTTGAGGAAATATTATCGCCTTCATTATCTTTTACATATCCTAAGCTTTGGTTTATTTCTGCTCCCACTTGTAACGGGACATAGATTTGATCTGCCGGTTCATTAAATAATTTATGTGCCATACAATAGATCTTAATACTCTTCATTGCCGCTTCCTTTCTCCAAAAGATCTCATTCGGTTCCCAATAAAAGAATAACCCAAGTACCTGAATACCTGGGTTCATTCATTTACATCAACTATTAAAATCTTGCTGTCGCTGCTTCAAGGGTTTGAACAAAGTTTAACACACCGGTCTCAAGAGCTGCTGCAATCTGTGCATCATCCTTTTTACCAAGTGCTTCTCCAAGAGTCTTGATTGCTTCATTGACCTGTTCCTTCTCGATAACCACGCCATCTTCATTGATTACATCCATCGTCTTATTCGTAATCTCAATAACCCAATTAAGCCCCTTAATAACCTCGTCCAAATACTTATCCGTATCCAATAAACGCGCACCCTTAAGTTCTGCCGTAACATTCTTAATTCCGTTAATTAACTTCGCACTATACTCGTGTGCCACCTGAAGTGCCTCAATCTGCTGCTGTCTGTATTCATCCATGAATCTCATCTCCTAAACTTCATATATTTCGTACAACTTCTCTATATTCTTTTATATCGGCATATTTTTTCAAAAATATAAGAGGGAAATGATACTTTTATTAAAAAATATAATATGTTTACGCGTCAAAATTTACTTTTGACACTCACATCGTGATATACTATGATGTAAGTGTAAGAATTACATCATTTTTATCTTAATAAAAAACAACGGAGAATAAAGTATATTATGGCTAAAGTTTCAGTAATTGTACCCGTATATAATGCAGAGAAAACTCTCGCAACAAGTCTTGGCAACCTTGTAAATCAGACGCTGTCTGATATTGAAATCATTCTGGTTAATGATTGTTCCACAGATCATTCCTTAGATATCTTAATGGATTGTGAAGCCCAGTTTTCGGACAAGGTGATTCTTGTAAACTCGGATACCAATCACGGTGCCGGCGGTGCCAGAAATATCGGTCTTTCCTACGCCTCCGGAGAATATATCGGTTTTATGGACAGCGATGACATCATCACCATGGATATGTATGAAAAGTTGTATAACAAAGCCCTGGACGGCAATTATGACATTGTGGATTGCGGATATTACAACGAAGAACTGGACAATGCCATTGTCCACACTTCCGATGAGTTAGCCGGAGAATTAAACGATTATAAACGAAGTGAGTTAATCGCCAGCGGCGGATATTTCTGGTCAAGACTGTTTAAACATTCCTTTCTTGACTCTGTGGGACTGCAATTTCGTGAGCACTGCATTCTTGAGGACTGCGAAACCCTGATGCTTCTTTTCGCCACAGCAAAGAACATTGGTAACGTCAAAGAAATCTTATATTGCTACAAGAAAAATGATGCATCCATTTCCAAATGTATCGACGCTACAAAGTTTTATAACAATGCCACTGCAGCTATTGCGGCAATTTACAACACTTTAAGTCCCTTGCCCAACTTCACCGGAATCCAGGCTGCTGTAGAATACTCTATTTATAATCTGTGTGCATTATCTGCCAATGTATGCCTCACACAGGGAAAAACTGCACCTCTTTTTATCCAAAAAGAACGGCTTACTTCAATTAAGAATTATGTAGATTCCTACATCAAACTTCCGGTTGACAGGAATAAATATATCCGAAATAAAATCAATAAAGAAGACCTCACACTCATCAATAACCTTGAGCAAATCATGCATCAACTCTGATACCGATGCGAAGGAGTCCTTTTTGGGCTAATTCATAGGTACCGCAACGCTCATAGTACCCCCTCGCTTCCTCATGCCTGCCAAGACATTCACAGATGACACCGGCATTATAAAGTGCTTTATAGCTGTTACAGCCTTCTACCTTGCAAACGGGGTTTCTCGTGGCTTTTTCAAACTCTGCAATTGCTTTATCAAACATTTCATTATTCATATAGGCCAGTCCCATCAGCAGCATATAGTCTGATGACAGGGCAAATTCATCATAGACTGCTTCCAGGAAAAGCATCTCATCATATCTTTTTAGTTGTAATAGCGCATATCCATAGGTTTCCACCATATCCTGCACATATTCAAGTTTCGGATCAAGATCAAATCCCAATCCTTCCTCAAAGAACTTTGCTGCCTGTTCATACTCTCCTTGCATATAATATCCTTTTCCAAGCTGATAGAAGACATAAGGATCCGGTCCGTATTCCTCTAAATCAAGCAAGAGTAAATCAATATTACGCTGTGCTTTATTTCTTCGTTCTTCTTTCGTTCCCAAATACCCGCTGTGTCCTATAACAATAGGCACTTCACAATACAACGGCTCATCAATACAGGATTCTTTCCTACAGAGCTGTTCATGTATTCTACCCTTATATTCGTAGTAATTCCGATGGAACAACCGACTGATATGCTCATGACCCTTTTCCACCTGCCCGAGGGATGTAATATCATTAATGCGCTCAACGCGCCCTACCACATACGGATTATTCATTATATGTCGTCGGACAACTTCCACGTCACATTGTTCCATCCACTCATCGCTGTCTAACACAAGAATCCAATCATTTTTTGCCAGTTGGATGGAATAATTCCGTGCCTTCGAAAAATCATCACACCACTTAAAATCCCCTGTCACATCGGCATACTCTTCCATAATCTTTCCGGTATCATCCGTCGACCCGGTATCCACTACCACAATCTCAAACCCGTATGGCTTAATGGACTCAAGGCATTTTTTTAATTTTTCAGATTCATTTTTTGTAATAATGCAAACCGATATTTCCAATCCTTAACTCCTTTAAACATTTGATACTGTACTAAACATTCAATACGGCATCAATCATTTTTTTCAGTGCCGACTCGTAATTGTATTGCAATACCGTTTCATATCCATGTTGTGCAATCTTCATACGTTCTTCTTCATGTTCCAGATAATAATGTATTTTCTCCATCAGATCCTGTTCATTATAGAAAATCACCAAATCCTCACCATCAGTAAAATGTTCGAGAATACCCTCCTGATAATTCGTCAGGCAAAATCCGCCCGAACCAAGAATATCATAGACTCTCAATGGTACACCCGAGGTAATGGAACGCAGTGTAATATTAAGATTAATCTTGGACTTGCGAAAAACCACCGGCATTTCCGTATTATAATTTACGCCACAATGAATCGATACATTTTCAAGTTCTAAATTCTTCTCCTGTGTAAAAAGGTGGGTATCAAATTGTTTTGCAACTGCAAGGAGCAATTCTTTTCTTTCCACACCGGTAATATAGCGATTAATCTGTGTTGAAAGGATGTATTCCTTCGGAACAAATGTCCCCGGAATTTCAAGATGAATGGCACGCAAATACTCGTCAACAAATGGTTTATCAATAATTTCATTTACCAGATTATACCCGTTGATTTTCCTTTGTGCACTGGCTAACCCCTTTACAAACCCCTCATAATAAGCAGGAATATGATCCGTCATCATCGCCCCACAAAGACCATGATACATATTTCCAACAAAACTAACTTCATATAGATAATTCGTATCCTTAATGGAATCATCAAATAGCGATGACAGATGTTTTGCGTCCACCGCCAAAGGCTCATACTCCAAATTGCTTACGCGGTACCTGGAAAGCATAGCAATTCCTTGTCGTTCAAATAAGAATACACGATTACATTCATTATAAATCGCCGGATCAAATAAGGTATAATTCGGCCAATCATAAACCCAGGAAATATAAGGTATCTGTTTCTTCTCACATACTTTTGATACAATCGGAAAAAAATCGAATGAAATCACACAATCGACCTTCTCATCAATCTGCTTGTAAAGATTTTCTTCCACCACACCGGATAAAAAATCCTTAACACAATAGACAATATTGACCACCTCATAATTTAATGCCTGTAATCCACGCAATAGATCGGTGGTAGAACTTTCTCCCCAACTACAATAAGCTACTTTCATAAAATCTCCATTTGTTTTACTATTCATTATGATAACATGCTCCAAACAAAAGTCAATCCAATGAAAAAAGGGATACTGTAAAACAGTATCCCCAAAAATCTATTATATTGATTACTGAAGGAGTGACATAACACCCTGTGTAGCCTGATTTGCCTGAGCGAGCATGGACTGACCAGCCTGAGCAAGAATATTGTTCTTGCTGTACTCAACCATTTCCTTAGCCATATCAACGTCACGGATACGAGATTCAGCTGCCTGTGTATTCTCGCTTGTTGCATCCAGGTTGTTAATCGTATGCTCAAGTCTGTTCTGAATTGCACCAAGTGTAGATCTCATGTCAGATACAGAATTAATTGCCTTCTGAATAGCTGCCATAGCTGCACCGGCTGCTGAGAACGAACTAACCTTAAGTCCGCTTACACCAAGTGAAGATGCATTCATATTCTTAATTGAAATGCTGATAGCCTGTCCACACAATGAACCAACCTGAAGATTCTTTGATGTGAATGAACCATCCAGCAAGTTCATGGTATTGAACTGTGTTGTTGAACGGATACGATTAATTTCAGATGTCAACTGGTTAATTTCCTTCTGGATTGCAGCTCTATCGGAAGAAGTGTTTGTATCGTTAGCTGCCTGTGTAGCTAACTCATTCATTCTCTGTAAGATCGAATGTGTCTCGTTAAGAGCACCTTCAGCAACCTGAACTAATGAGATACCATCCTGTGCATTGGTTGAAGCCTTGTTAAGACCTCTGATCTGACTTCTCATCTTCTCAGAAATGGTAAGACCGGCAGCATCATCACCGGCTCTGTTGATTCTGTAACCGGAAGATAACTTCTCGGTTGATTTTGCCTGTGCACTTGTCACACCTGATAAATTTCTGTTAGCGTTCATCGCTGTTAAATTATGTTGTACTACCATACCTTTGTCCTCCTTGAACTAACGCGTTCTAATATCCTTATTGGTTATTTATTCGATGATTTTTATTATTCTCATCTAACTGTAATATATATCGGAGGAATTTTTTGGAACTTAACCCCTAATTTAAAATTTTTTAAATTTTTTTATATTCTTTTAGAAACTGAATTCTGGCATCCTCATAGGCCTGCTTGGAACCTTCGGATTTATTAACGCTGGTTTCATGCAAAACTCCCACATTTTCACGGTTGTTATATACTGCAATACGGTATCCTTTTCTTCGGAACTCTTCGGATTGCGATATATCGTAAAAATGAAAATGATTGAATAAATCTTCTCTCCAGACCAGGTCCCGATTCGTTGCCAGAAGCACCCCGTCCAGACATTCCACTTCCGTACATGTTTCCTCTTTAATTGTGGTTGACTGTAGAATAGAAATCACCATATCCTGATAGAGGCACATTTTTTTTGCATATGGTTCACAATCCCACCACACACCATTTTCCGGCAAATACTCTGCCCCTGCAACGCCAAGCATCTGATACCCCCCCTCATCAAGAATCTGAATCAGATTTTGTGTATAATATGGATCAAAAATAAAGGTATCCTGATGGATATATATCTTATATCTCGCATTGGAATGACGCATTGCAAAGTTATACCCCATGGTCATACTCTTTGCATTTTTAACAACAAGAATTTCCATCTGATATCCTTCAGGCAATATCTGGTAGGATAAATATTCTATAATTTCTTTCGAATAACGTTCATCATTCACACACAGAATGTAGGCAATCTTATGTTCATCCGGAGAACTTTCTTCCCATTCATCCAAAGGTTCTTTATTTTCAACAACATTCATTATACGAACATTATGTTCCTGTTTCTTTCGAATATATTGTGGTAACGAAATATTTGTTTCATTGATACCACGATACCAGTTCGCATATAATTTTAACAGTTTACTTGCAGTATAGAAAGAAATCTCCTCCATCATACTTGCAACGTATTTCTCCGGGACGGAATATTTAATCAATACTGCCAGGAAATCCACCGAAACGCCATCCCTTTGAACCTGTTCGATCAAATCTTCAATACTATGAGGAAAATTAAACCACACTCTCCTTATCGCAAATTTATACTTGATAAAATCTTTTTCATAGATACGCCAATCGGCGTACTTTTTTGCTTTAACACAGATTCCACCATGGTTTGCTTCACAGGAGATCACTTCAAGCAAAGAATAATAATAACGAAGCCACTGATCAATCACCTGATGAAAAAGAAACGGATCATCCGAAAAGATGATCTTTGTTACAAATTGATAAGTACCCGTGTACTCCTCCGAAAGAAGTCGCTCTTTAATACAATTTTCTAATTCTTCCCTTACCTTTTTTGCCGTTAACTGCTCTGTATCAATTATGGAAAAATTTTCACGAATTATCTCTTGATCTTCATTATCGCATAAAGACAGTGCCAATTGATAATATACATAGGCTCTTTCTTTTTCATTGCTACAGTATGCGTAATTTGCTTTCATAAAATGTAATTCATAATCACAAGGATATTCCCCGCAGCCGGCATTAACAATCCGTATTGCTTCCTGCATATTTTTTTCTTCCATTTCGACTGCTTTGTAAATATATTCTTCTCTCGTCATATACATTTCCATTCCTCATAATAACATTTATCCATATATTTGAAAAAAGGAGCCGGATTACTCCGACTCCTTCCATGATAGTATTAATTACTGCCTAATTGCGATTAGCCTAAGAGTGAAAGAACACCCTGGTTAGCCTGGTTTGCCTGAGCAAGCATTGACTGTCCAGCCTGAGCAAGAATGTTGTTCTTGCTGTATTCAACCATTTCCTTAGCCATATCAACGTCACGGATACGAGATTCAGCTGCCTGTGTATTCTCGCTTGTAGCATCCAAGTTGTTGATGGTGTGCTCAAGTCTGTTCTGAAGAGCACCAAGTGTAGATCTCATGTCAGATACAGAGTTGATTGCCTTCTGAATAGCCTGCATTGCTGCACCTGCTGCGGAGAATGAGCTAACCTTAAGTCCGCTTACACCAAGTGAAGAAGCATTCATATTCTTGATAGAAATACTAATCTTCTGACCTGATAAAGAACCAACCTGAAGATTCTTACCTGTGAAAGAACCATCTAACAAGTTCATGGTATTGAACTGTGTTGTTGAACGGATACGGTTAATTTCAGATGTTAACTGGTTAATTTCCTTCTGGATCGCTGCTCTATCTGAAGAGGTGTTGGTATCGTTAGCTGCCTGTGTAGCTAACTCATTCATTCTCTGTAAGATAGAATGTGTCTCGTTAAGAGCACCTTCAGCAACCTGAACTAATGAGATACCATCCTGTGCATTGGTTGAAGCCTTGTTAAGACCTCTGATCTGGCTTCTCATCTTCTCAGAAATTGTAAGACCAGCAGCATCATCGCCGGCTCTGTTGATTCTGTAACCGGAAGATAACTTCTCGGTTGACTTTGCCTGTGCACTCTGCACTCCGCCTAAGTTTCTGTTAGCGTTCATCGCTGTTAAATTGTGTTGTACTACCATAGTTTTGTCCTCCTTGAACTTTACGGCCACATCCTTGTGGCTCGTTGATATTGTTTTGGGAATTACTTCCCGGTTACTAAGTAAGTTTCCTTACTTATTTGTATTATATATCGGAGTATCTGTTAAAAACTTAACCCCGATTTATAATTATTTTGAAATTATTTTTTCTTATCCATAAACTGAGGTTCCAGATCTAATTTGGACATGTTCTTGTAATAGTCACTCACCGCTTTGCTGTTCTTACGGGTATCCTTAACACTCTGTTTCAATTTACCAAACTGTCCATCCACCGCAGACTGAATCCTCTTTTCCTCTGCTTCAATGGATGTAGAAAGTCCTACGACCTTCCCAATCAATCCCTGCATACTTCGGATCTGATCTGCATAACGCTCTTTATCCGTCTGCAGCTCCTCTCTTACCCTATCATACATCGTTTCAAATCCATCGTCAAGTTTATTCATTTCCTCAATCAGATGAACCTTTTCATCAGATATCGCATCCAGAGCTTCCATTTCAAACTTCTCCGACAAGGCAATGGACTTTTGTTTTTGATCCAGTTCCAGGATATCTTCCAGTATGGATATTTTCTTATTAAGACTATCAATCAACAAATCGATATAACTATTCTTATTATCCACAATCCATTCTCCTATCCGTTCTGGGTACGTCTCATTACCTCTTTCCAAGTATCACGCATTCCACGCAAATGCTCCAGCACTTCCTCAAGAATTCCCTTATCCTTCTTGATATTAGCCTCAACCAGGCGACTGTAAATATAATTATAAACCTTGTCAAAATCTTCTGCTACCGGATATTTATGATTTAATGTGGCCTGAAACTCGATAATAATATTTTCCACTTTAACAATGTTCGTATGCGCCTTCATCATATCATTCTGCTCAATACCCATAATAGCAATATTACAGAACTTAATTGCTCCCTCATAAAGCATCAGGGTTAATTCTGCAGGGGATGCTGTCAAAACTTTGCTGTTATTATATTGTGTATATGCATTTGGTAAAGCCATGGCTTTAACCTCCCTGTCCTATATCTTATTTACGTATCTTAGCTAAACAACCCGGAAATCTGAGATGTCTGAGAATTCAGCTTGGCTAACGCCGTCTCCATTGCCGAGAACTGCTTATAATAACGATCCTCATAATCCTTGATCTTATCTTCCCAATCAGAGATTTCCTTGGTATAGTTGCTGTACTGTGTCTTCATCTGCTTATCGTTATATACCGTATAGGCACTGCTTAATGAAGATGTTGCCAGCTTATTGGTCAGCTTTGTATACAGATCCGTGGCCAGCTGACTAAAGAAGTCTACAACCTTATCCGGATCTGAGGCAATTGCCGCACGAAGCTTATCCTGATTGCCGGAGGATGTAGAATCATCCGAATCGCCATCGATATGATACAGTCCTCGTTCTGCTGTCTCCGATGCAAAGTATCCTGCTGAGTTAATACCAAAGGTGGCCAGTGATACCTTCTGACCGTCAACCTTATAGGATCCGCTCATGATACTCTTCATGGAAGTTGACAATGTTCCTAAGGTTTCGTCTCTACGAAGAAGGGAATCTTTAATCTTCTTCTCCCACTTTTCAATCTGATCGTCCGTCATCGCTTCCTTCTCTTCATCGGTAAGTGGTTCATAACTGCCGGCTGAAGAAGCGTAATATGCAGAATCCATAGATTTCATCAATTCATTGTAGTCCTTGAAGAAATCCTTGATCATATTATAGATGCCATCCACATCAGTATCCGTTGTAATCGAAATTTCCTTATCACCGGTCTCGGCGGTTGCCTGAATCGTCAGACCATTGATTTCAAAGGTATTGGTATTATTCTTGAATGTTGCACCATTTAACTCAATTTCCGAATCTTCTCCCACAATTCTTGTGGCAGCCTTGACGGTGTCATCCGTTTTATATGTATCCAATACTTTCTGGGCCGTACTCTTTAAGTCGGTATAATACTTGGTAAGATTCTCTTTCAGCTGAGCATTCTGCTCATCGATCTCGCTGTTACGTTCCGCTACATATGCCTCAAGATTGGCATCACTTGAAAGTGCATCCCGGGTGGATGCCAACTTTCCTTCCGTTTCCGTTAATTTATCCGAAGTTTCAGTAAGCTTCTGATCGTTGGCTGCGACAACAGCCTGAAGGTCGCCCGCAGTCAAGGTATCGTTACCCACCTGGGACTGTACTTCCTTAGCTGCCTTTAAGCGATTCTCCAAGGTCGCCTTGATCGCCTTCTCATCGTCCGTCAGCTCATCCTTGTCTTCATATGTCTTAATCTGCTGGGTAAGGCTCTCAATCTCAGTCCCCAATTCCTCTGCAATCTGAACTCCGGTCTTAGAGTCCGCCGCATAGGAATACTCGGTCTTCGTTACCGGATTACCTTCCTCATCCACCTTTTGCGTTCCATTTTCATCAAGTACCGGAACCTCTGTGGAATCAAATTTTAACCCGGATAAATAATCCTTTTTAAATTCTAAATATTCTTTATTGGAAGCAAGGCTCTCCTGCTGCTTAACTAAAGATTCTTCCTGCTTCTCCAATGCTTTCTTCTGCTCCGCAGCATCGGTATATCCCTTCTTCTGGGCTTCGTATGCCTTGGCAACAGCATCATCGATATCAATTGCTGCATCCGCCGTATATTTCTTTACTTCAGCATCGGTTACCGCATAAATTCCCAGCGCTTTCATGGTGTCAATGGCTTCTTCATTACTTGCACTTAATGAAAAATCTCCCGCTTCGCCACTGGTCATAGCACTGATAAAGAATCTCTGATTCTTCTCATCGAAGCTCGCATTAACACCGGATTCCTTCAATTTATTAACAAACTGCTGAACCGTCATGTCATCCGTCATCTGAATGGTCTTGGAGGAATTGCCAACTTTAAGTTCAACGCTGCCAAGACTCTTTCCATCCGCTGTTCCCACAACATCCCTCAACTTGGAAGAAGTCTTTGCTTTCTCTCCGCTGGCGGAAGTAATCTCGCCACCGGTCAAATAACCGGAGGTCGCAAGGTTCTTAACCTTCAACTTCTGGGTTCCGTTAACTGCACCTTTAGATGCCGTAACCTTTGCCACGGATGTGTCTGAAACCGTTGATGTCTTCTTACTATACGACCCGGAAAAACGCATATTGGAAAGCTTACTGCTATAAAAGCTATAAATCTTGGTATTCATTTCCTTCCAAGCATCCTGCGTCCACTCCAGTTTGGTCTGTTTTTTTACAATGTTATCTTTTCTTATAGAGTATGCAGACACCAGTTCCTTAACGATAGTATCCGTATCCAGTCCTGACGCCATACCTGATAATCGAATTGCCATAAAAGCCTCCTTATCTCTTCTCGTCTACGAGAATGCCTGCCAGCTCCCAGGCCTTCTGGATCAGATCCAAAGTCTTTTCTGCCGGCACTTCCTTGATAACCTCATCGGTATCCTTATCCTTAAGCTTTATGGTAATACGACGTGTACCCTCATGGTATCCGAATTCTGCAATGGTGTTATTGCTCATCTTACGATTCATTTCCTTGAGTGCTTCCCGAAGCATACTGTCACTCGGCTGGCTCTCCTGCTTCTCGCTTTGCTGAGACTGTGCTCCGCCATTCTTATCTGAACCGTCAACTTTCTTAATCTCCACCGGTTCATTGATTGTTGAATCGTTTCGTTCCAATTGGGTTGCATCAACGCTTGCTACATCCTTGACCGGCGCTGCTGCTGGCGTTGATATAGCCTGATAAGTTCCCGCTGCTGCTATACTATTTACATTTTCAACTGCCATTATAATACACCTCCATGTGTAATAAAGATTCTTTATGTCTTCTATATCGGCACAAAGAATGAAAATATTAATATCTCCCGCATAAAAATATCATTTCACGCAGGAGATTATGCTACAAAGTTATAATAATACAAAAAATATTTTTTATCAATATCTTGAAATTTCGCAAAACCAAAGATTTGTTTAGAACAAATTCTTCAATGCATCTACATTTACTACCGAATCTGCAGCTTCCTTATTCTCTTCCTGAATCTGTACATAGACTTCCTTACGGTAAATCGGTACACTCTTTGGTGCTGATATGCCAAGCTTTACCTGATCCCCCTTAACCTCAAGGATCTTGATTTCAATATCATTATTTATAACAATTGCTTCATCTTTCTTTCTTGATAATGCTAACATATTATTCACCAGCCTTTCTTGCCTTAAGGATATCGTAGATTGGCTGTTTTACAAGATAGTCCTCATTTTCTGCAATCATCTGGACACCCTTTAAACTTCCTGCATTGATAATGATCGGTGCCTTGAAGTTGGCTGTCATCTTTGTAAGATCCGACGGGACCGTCAATGTAACAAGGATCAAAAGATCCTCCTCTGAAACCTTTCCGATGGAAGATAAAAGTTCATCCTCCACAACCGGATCATAACTTTCAGAAAGAATGAATGGATCTACAACCGGAAGGGCAAATGCCGGCTCTTCCATGGACTGAAGCCACATAATTGTCTTTGCTGCACTTGCGTCCTTCTCTGAATCGAATAAAATCGTATAATCCTTGAATTCATCAAATCCTAAAAGACCATGCTCAAAATGAATTATCTTATCCTCTGCAATGTCAACTTCCCCGAAACACTTTGTCTTAATTAACATATTCTTCTCCTATCCGTACTTTTTTAAGTACTTATAATTATATACTTTTTCCTACAGAAAATCCAGCAAACTCTGCCTTACCACTTTACTTGCAGCAGTAAGTGAAGCATTATATACCAATTCTGCCGAAGAGTAATTGATAACCACTTCTTCCAGATCGATATCCTCATTATTGGATTTCAACTCCGTAAAGTTTGTCTTCTGATCCTGAAGCCTTGTCTTGGTAAGATCCAGTCGGGTCATTCTGTTACCGATATCCGCAATGGCAATATCAATATCTTCCTGATGATTCTGCATTGTTGTAATTCCGGCTTCAAAAGTCTTCTGTAACACATCATTATAATACGCCAGTTCCTTCTCTGCACCTGCAATGATCTTGTCCAGATTCTCCTGTGCTTCATCACCGGAGTAATTCGGATTCGCCTTGAGATCCCTTAACGTATTTAACTTTTCTTCCGCTGCAATGGCACTGTCCACCGCATTGATCAGCTCGTCTATGTCTCTGCCCATCGCTAAAGAAAGACAGTCAGCAGCTTCTGAATTAACCTTTAATTTCTGGTTGAAATTAACAATATATTCGATGTCCTGACCCTTGTCATCCTTGATATATGTAGCCGGAGAGGTGGTTTTTACCGTTCCGTTTTGCGAATAAGTTACCGCTTCCTTCGCATAATTGGTACAGGTAAAGTAATGTTCCGGCCTGCAGTCTCCCTTTACCCAGGAGTCCTTCTCATAGGTAATGGAAAATTCTCCCTTTGAGAACAGATCCTGATAGACATTTTCACCAAAAAGAAGTTCTCCGGTATCCGTATTTAAGATTACCTCATCATCCCCCGGAATCCGCTGTGTATCCGTTGTCTCCGTCGGTGTAACGGCGTAATTCTGTTCAACGCCATTTGCATCCTTATACTTGATTGAAATAACCTTGCCGGTATTCAAGGTATCTGCACTGCTCTTTATATCATTATAGGCAAGTCGGATACGGTGTACTTCTGTACTTCCGATTACAGATTCATCAACAATATCGTTGACAATATCCACATCTGTGAGACCTCCGATCTGATCTCCTGTCTTGGTCTTAACCTCATCGATATTGACACCGCCGGTAACAATGGACCGATAATCAAAATCGGCGGAGGAGAAATTCTGCGTAATCGCATAATCCGTCTTTGCCAGATCTTCCTCAGTCTTAAAAGTCAAGGACATATCCGTGCGAAATCCCGTAAACACATATCTTCCTGCATAATCCGCATCTCCCTGGGAATACAGAGCTTCCCTTAACTCCTTCAAGCTATCCGAGATAATCTTGCGCTCACTGAGTGACAATGTATCTGTCGATCCCTGTACACAATACTTATACACATCGGATATAATGGAGTCCACTTCATTTAAAGCCCCCTCCGTCACATCCAGCCAGGAATTGGCATCCGGTATATTTTTGTCAAGATACTGCGTTACCTCTCCGAGGCTCGTTCTAAGGCGAAGTGCTCGAATGGCGATAATTGGATCTTCGGATGGGCGGTTAATCTTTTTCTGTGTGGATAACTGGGTATCCAGTGTGCTCATCTGATTCTTATTAATACTAATATTATTCAACGAATTGTTCTGTATCATCTGATTTGTAATTCTCATATTCTGCCGCTCCTTTTCGTTGTTCTGTCTTTCCGGTTCTCGTTTCTGTAGCATTGATACTCATCTCGTATTCAACTCTGATATATATATCGGACAAAACCCCCAATAAATTGACCTTTAATTTATAGTCATTTTGGGAAAAATCGGATGCTTTGAAAACACAAAAGAATCCGGGATTATATTTTACCCGAAAGAGGATAAATTATAGTCCCGGATTCTTGGTATGTTTAGTACAAAAAATCTAAATTCTATACGCCCGTCTCATTGATGAGCTTACTGTATACCTCACTCAGCACCGACATCACCTTGGAGCACAGGTTATAGCCCTGCTGGGCCTTAAGAAGATCCAATCCTTCCTCATCCTCATCCACACCCATAATGGACAATCTCTGATTCTGAATTGTATTCGCTATATTGGTAAAGTTCTGCTGGAATGTGGTGGCTTTCTTTGAGTCAATGGCAACTGCCGCCACAATACTCTCTAAGAAGTAGGATCCCGTACCACCATTAAAGCATCGTTCGCTCTGAAGACTCAGCAATTGATCCACGATATCGGATTTGGCTTCACCGTCAAGATAATTGCTGGTGGTAGCCAGACGATTATTATCTTGAATCAACAACGGATTAACCTCCACAGTCAATGCAGACATGGCTCCACCCTGATACTGCACGGTAAAGAACGGCACTCCGGGCTCACCCTTCTCATTGGTAGCCATTGCCACACCATTCTCATCGGTCTGGGTAAAGATTCCATTAACCGCATCCGAAAACAGGCGGATGAATTCATTCAGCTTGGACTGATAGTAAGGTACTCCCTTATAATCCGTGTTAGCGCCTCTCGTCTGACCGATGGACAGTTCTCTCACCGGATCACCATTTTCATCCAGCACGGTATTTCCATGCTCATCCGTCACAATGGTTTCGATTTCATAAGCGTTGTTACAGCCATCACGAATATCCAGCAGCGCCTTAAGGCTTCCCTTCAAGGTATCACTGTACTCATTAAATGTTACACCATTGGACCATGTAAGCTCATACATACCGTCTGCATCCGAGGCATTACGCTTGTCTGTCTTAGCTTCCGTCTTTAATGTAATATAATCATATTTACTTACCAGATCCTGACCGTTGGCTCTTACCGTAAAATACGTTACCCCCTGCCCCATCTGCTGTTCATCCGTCTCTATGTTAATGATCTGGGACAGTTCATCCACCAGCTGATTTCTCTTATCCCGAAGATCATTGGCATTACCAAACTGAACCTCAATCATATTAATCTGCTTATTCAGCTCTGCAATATTCTCCGCCAATGTATTGATGCGATCGCACTGGTTCTTAATCTCTTCATTGGCATCAATCTGAACATTGCGAAGATTAACTGTCAAATTATTAAAATACTGGGCCATACTCATTCCGGAGTTGATTACATTGTTCTTCGTGGTTGCATCCGACGGATTCTTCTGAAGTTCTGTCAATGCCGCGAAGAAATTATTCCATTCCGTAGTCATACCCTGCAGAGAATAATCATCCAGATAATCTTCAATCTGATTCATGTAATTCTCATATACCTTGTACTGACCCACATTAGTCTGGTTATTGCGATACTTAATGTCATAGTATGCATCACGAATCTGTTCGATGGAATTAACCACAACACCGGTTCCCAGCGTACCATAACTTGAATAGGTTCGGATCGCAAGGTCTGCCGTTTTATCAGTCTGCTGTCTTGAATATCCCTTGGTATCAGCATTCGAAATATTATGTGCCGTTGTATTGATTGCTGCCTGATATGCCTGCAATCCTGTATATGCCGTATTTAGTCCTAAAAATGTTGATGCCATAGCTTACTCCCTTCATCAGCTTCCAAGAGCAGTTACCAGATGTTCCATCATCTCACTGACGACGGTAATATATCGTGATGCTGCGTTGTATGCATTCTGGAACTTGATCATATTGGTCAATTCATCATCCGAGGATACACCCACGCTTTCCTGTCTCTTGTTATCTAATTCGCTTGCCATAGATTCCTGATACTGCTGCATGTTGCGAAGCACCTCGCCCGTATTGGCCACTTCAGAAACCAGGCTGTTATAAAATGATTGAAATGTTTCCTTAGCATATTTATCGGGATTTAATGCCGCAAACTTAACCTCCCAGATATCGAGAAGTTCTTCTGCTCTTGCAAAATTCTCTCCTCCATCCTCTAAGGATAAAGGAATGGTCTGATAATCCTGCAGCACCTTATCATTAACCTGGAGATTTCCCAAGGTATAAAGGGACTCCAATCCCGTAAGATTATCATTGTTACGCACGTACATCTTACCCGGATTGCCATCGGCATCCACGTATGTGTATTCGGTATAACGCTCCGTGTTCTTTCTTGAAAAAAGCTCCACACCAACAGACTTATCATCATCCATACCGTATCCCGTCTTAGAAACGTCAAGCACGGTAGCCCCGGCCGGAATCGTTACGGCATTTCCATCCTTATCCGTCACATTCATTGCCTGCGTGGTGGTAGTTTCCGGACAGAGAACATTATTGATGGCTTCCACCATGCCGTTGACCAGCTTGTCAAATCCGGCCATCGTTGAAAGAATTACGGAACTGTCAATATAGGTATTATAATGAATAACATCCCGCTCATACTGTTTGTAGGCCGCATCATAATCCGCATCTGTTGCGAAATCCTCACGTACAGGTTCTACCGGCACGCTTCGATAATCAACCTTCTCGCTACCTCTCGCAAGAAGCAATCCCTTCAACTCACCGATATCATTATTATTGATGGAGTTAAATTCCTCATTTAACGCAAACACACTTCTTCGTTCAAGCATTGGCCACACCGGATTATACAGTCCTGTTGTACCAATCTCATCCACTTCCATGTTGAAGAAGGACTTTCCTGAAATAAATGGTGCTCCCTCGATATTAATATCAACCTTGCCATTCGCTGTTTCCCAGTAGTCAATCTTCACATAGGATGCCAGCTCATCCAGGGCTGCATCTCTCTCGTCCCTGTAATCATTGGCCTTTTCACCGGTAACTTCAATATAATTGATCTTATCATTCAGCTCCATGATCTTCTGGCCAAGTTCATTGATACGATCTACCGTATTAACAATCTTGGTATTTAACATCTTCTGGTATTTCACCAGACCGTCATAAATCGCTGTGGCACGGGACACAAACTGGGATGCACTCTGTACCAGTTCCGTTCTGGTAACCGTACTTCCCGGATTCTTAGCCACCTCCGTCAAGGCACCCTTAAGATCATTAACCACATCCTCAAATTTTACTCCAAGAGTCTCACCGAAAAGTGTCTCCACTTCCTCAATTGCAGTGTACTGGGATTCGTAGAATCCTGTACGTCCATTTTCCTGCCGATAGGATTTATCCAGAAATTCATTACGTACTCTTCGTATATCCTGGATATTGACACCGATACCGTACTGAAGACTTCCTACCGCATTCTGTCCAATGTTAAAATATTTACTTGTGGAATAAGTGATCTGCTGTCTGGTATAACCCTTGGTATCAAGATTCGACAAGTTGTGACCCGTGGTATTCAATGCAATCTGTGCACCCTGCAATCCGGATACGCCAATGTATAAACCTGCCATACTACCTGCCATCTTTTTCCACTCCTTTTCCAAATTTAATTATTAGATGCTACGGGTAAGCTTTAGTGCAAACGTGCCTCGAAATATTATACACAAACTTCCCTTAGACGAAAAATGCAAAGCCATTTACTGCTTTGCATCAAACGCGCCGGCACCATAATCCGTGCCTCCTGCACTATACGCTCCCTTATTGTAATTGTTGGTCTCGGGAGCCATCCTCATTCCTTTTATCAAGTTCATCTCAAAATCAAGGATTTCCATGGATTCCTTAATCAGAGCCTGATTACTTTCATTCAATCGAACCATCTCATCCAAAGTCTTGCGGATCTTGGTATAAATATCCATCAACTTCTTCTGTTCCACCGGTTGTTTTTTCAGAAGATCGATCAGAACCTTAACCGTCAATTCCTGAGGCTGTACACGCAATACCTTGCATATATCCTTCACCGTGTTCTCCCGGTGTTTTTCCAAGGCATTAACGCGATCCACTCCCCTTTGCTCCTGATCCATGATCTTCTGCAATCCATCAATATCATTCTTCACTATAGTTGAGGTTTTTTCTTTGGACAAAGCAATCAATGCCTCATACTCCGAATTCTCTTTCTCAAGAACTTCAACCAATTCATCAATTAAACTTGCCACTCCAAAACCTCTCCTATAATGTTAACTCCGATGAATAATTATCAACAATCTTATTCGCAAAATCCATTCCGCTGACCTTGTATGTTCCTGCAACCATCATAGCCTTAATCTCATTGACCTTGTCCATACGAACATCAGGTGCCTGGGCAACAGATGCTTTTGCAATCTGGAATTCCTTTCCGAAGGAAGAAATCTCCACCTTATCACTGCCATAAGCAGTATTAGCAGCCTGTGTCTTGTAGCTCTTACTTGGCTGATATACCTGACTTATTGCATTATAAGCATCTATACGCATAACTCATTCCTCCTTTATGCATTTCTTAACTTCTGTAATGTGTATCGGAATGAACTCCCAAAAGATTAATAGCAAATTTGGAATTTTTCAAAATTTCCGCCAGAAACCCTATTTATCCAGGAAACGCATTCGGTTGCCATCCTTTTTTTTGGCAAATGGCTGATTATTACTTGCCTTATAAAGATTGGTCATCAGATTTTCCATCTCCTGTGCACATGCCGGACAGTATTTACCTGTTTTAATCATCTTACCACACTTTTCACAGCCGATACCAATCGGTGAATCCTCCGCAAAACAAAGTCTTTCTTCCCGAACCCACTTCTCGATCTGTCTGGCATCCACTTCAAACCTCTGCGTCAAATCGTTCATTGTAACGCCCCGATTATCTTCAACATACGCCTTTACTTCCTGAAACTTCTCTTCCAGCTTATCGATACATGCCGGACACAAACTACGATATGATCCACCAATATAGTTAAATAATTTCCCACAATTCCTACAATTACGTACTTCCATTGTATTACCTCCTAAAATCCATTTCCTATGCACACACTGGCACAATACACCTTCTCGGCGCCTCCTCGAAGAAGCACCCCACTACAGGCATCCATCGTAGAACCTGTTGTATATATGTCATCCACCAGTAATATCTTCTTATATTTTACAATATCCCCGCGCAATTGAAAAGCATTTTGAAGATTTTTTATCCGTTCTTCATCATTTAAATCCTTCATGGGTCTGGTTTTTCGCACGCGAAAAAGCAAGCCGGTGTCCACAGGAATACCTAAAATCTTTCCCAATTCTCTGGCCACCAGTTCCGCCTGGTTATAGCCTCGTTGATAATATTTAATTCGATATAGTGGTACCGGGATAATGACATCGGGATTCCAATGCCGAATCTGATAACCATAACGTGCCGCTATGGCTTCGCCAAAGAATTTGGCATATTCTCGTTGATTTGAATATTTGAACCGATACATAGCGTCTTTGATTTTTTCATCATAGCCAAAGACTGCGACACCCTGTTCAAATTGATGTTCTATGTTCTTACAGTCCGTACAATATTCTTCCTTTTCCTCCCATAACTGTTTTCCGCATCGAAAACATCGGGGACTCCCAATATATTGTAACGCCTGATTACAGGGAAGGCACACACCGGGCGTGGCCTTCCCACAAAATGCCGGCAAAACTTTCTCGCATATCGGGCATTTTGCAGGGTATAGAATCTGAATCAATTCCACTTACACACCTCTTTTATTCTTAAATCTAAGCTGGAATAACGTTTCTGTTCACTCACATTCTGGATCATCTGGTGACACACTTCTTCCAACCCTACAAGACATACACATTGTCTTGCTCTTGTCACCGCAGTATACAGGAGATTGCGATTCATGAGCATCTTAGGGCCGCCAAGCATCGGTATGATAACCGCCGGATATTCACTTCCCTGCGCCTTATGAATCGTCGTGGCATAGGCAAGCTCCAGCTCCTCAATCTGTTTAAAATCGTAATCCACCAATTTACCATCCTCAAATTCCACCGTGATGGTTTTGTTGTATTCACTGATATGACGGATAATTCCTATATCACCGTTAAAAACACCCAATCCTTCTTCTTTAACCAGACCTAGCTTATTGCGCTGTTTCCACTCCATCTGGTAATTATTCTTGATCTGCATCACCTTGTCCCCTTCACGAAAGACTCCCCTTGCATATTCTTTCTCATTTTTCGTGGAATCTTTGGGATTAAGACTATCCTGCAGGATCGTATTGAGTTGTTCCACTCCAACCAGACCTTTACGCATAGGGCTTAAAACCTGGATATCCATCATATCTGCCTGAACATATCCGGGCAATTTATCCTTAATCAGGGTAATAATTGCATTGATTATTTGCGCACTCTCCGGTCTCTTTAAGAAAATGAAATCCCTGCTGGAGGACTTAAGCTCGATTTCTTCACCATTGTTGATGCGATGGGCATTAATAATGATATCGCTTTCCCCGGCCTGACGGAATATCTTATTCAGACGAACTACATTAAACTCCCCGGATCCGATAATGTCCCGGAGTACATTCCCCGGGCCCACGGATGGAAGCTGGTTCACATCCCCCACCAGAATCAGACGGGTTCCCACCGCCACTGCCTGTAACAGTGAATTCATAAGATTGATATCCACCATGGACATCTCATCTATGATAACCACATCGGTCTCCAAAGGATTATTCTCATTTCGTTCAAAACGAAGCCCCTGATAAATATTATCCTCCTCGGGAGCACCGCTAAGTTCCAACATTCGGTGAATGGTCTGGGCTTCCATCCCTGTGGTTTCCGTCATTCGCTTTGCTGCACGTCCTGTGGGTGCTGCCAGACGTATATCCATTCCTTCTAACTGGAAATAACGAATGATAGAATTAATCGTTGTGGTTTTTCCGGTACCCGGTCCACCGGTAATAACAAGAAGACCACTTCGAGCCGCCTGCTTAATCGCCTCTTTTTGCAGTTCTTCCAATTCGATTTCCTGCTCCCTGCCAATTCGGTCAATGCACAGATCCAGTTCATGATCCGTTACGTTATAAGTCAGATTGAGCTCATTTAACTTATTTGCCACCCGCAATTCGGTGTAATAATATGTAGAAGCATAAACAATCCGCTCTCCATCCAGATCCTTTAGAACAACTTTCTTATCAAAGACCAGATCCGTCAGATGCTTTTCAAATTCTACCTCACTGATTCCAAGAATTTCCTTTGCCTCCTGAAAAAGGATCTCCTGAGGCAGATACACATGTCCATTGGTTACTGCCTGGTAAAGCACATAGAGCAGTCCACTGTGAATTCGGTAGGGAGAATTCTTCTCAATGCCTTGTCTTGCTGCGATTTCATCTGCAATTTTGAAGCCGATGCCTGTGATGTCATCCGCCAAACGATAGGGATTCTGTTGAATAATTTCATACATGGACGGTCCGTACTGACCATAGATCTTCGCCGCAAGATTCATGGATATGCCAAGATTCTGTAAGAACATCATCGCCTTACGTGCATCTTTCTTCTCCATCACCTGATTGGCGATTTCAAGGGCTTTCTTCTCACTGATACCCTTGACCTTCGATAACTGTTCCGGTTCTTCTTCAATAATACGAAATGTATCTGAACCAAATTTTTTAACGATCCTTGCTGCCAGCGCCTCACCGATTCCACGGATTGCGCCGGAACCTAAGTATCTTTCCATGGATATCTCATCCGTTGGATTCTTAAGTTCATAACTTACTACCTGGATCTGATCACCGTAGCCCCGGTGAACGGTTTCATTTCCTGTAAGATCAATATACTCTCCCACATTGAGAAACTGAAAATTTCCTACACAAGTATGGTGTTCTCCATCTGCATAGACTTCGAACACCGTGTAGCCATTTTCTTCGTTGCGAAATTTGATATTGTCCACAAATCCTTCTATAGTGATCATACTTCGTAATTTCTCTTCATCTGCTCATAAAGCATCTGGGCAAGACCTAAGCCCTCACCCTGTTCAGTTACACTCTGAGCGTATTGCGCCATCATCTCATCCTGAAAATATTCCATCTGAGTTTTCGAGGATGAGGATTCATACTCATGTTCCGGAACCATTTTCTGCATGGACTTGAATACCTGTTCCAGAAAATAAGATTCAAATTCTTTGCACACCGACATCAATTCTTCGTCGGTTGCCTCCGAAAAGTCCTTCGATAAAGTCTCCGACAACTTAGAACTTGTTGTGTCCTGTGTCTGATATGTATTATAACTATTCAGCATTCCGTCAATGGAAATACTCATAATCTATCACTGCTCCTTATTACTTCTTCAAATTATTCGCTGTCTGCATCATTTCATCCGAAGTGGTAATTGCCTTAGAATTCAATTCATAAGCTCTCTGTGCAACAATCAGATTCACCATTTCATCTGCCACCTGCACATTGGACATTTCCAGATAACCCTGCTTAACAACACTTCTCTTTAAAGTGTCATATTCGTCCTCGTTCATTGCAACACCCGACGCTGCCGATTCCTTTAACAGTCCGTTATTGGTCTTCTCCAGTCCGGAAGGATTCGAGAACTGATACAGCGCAAGCTTAATGCCGGTCTTCTGTGGGTTGTTGTTGGAATCCGGAAGACACACCTCACCATCCGAATCAATGGTGATCTGCTCACTGGAGAGCCCCTCTTCAAAATAAATCGGATTGCCATTGCCATCCAAAACCGCAAGGCCTTCGGAATTTGTCAGCATATGTCCGCCGCTTGGTGCTACCGCCAGGTAGAAGTTACCATTCCTGGTATATGCCGTATCACCATCCAGCGTGCGCACAGCAAAGAAACCCTCGCCCTGAATTGCAAAGTCAAAAGGCTCTTCCGTCGCCTGAAATCCACCCTGTCCATAATGTGAAGTAATGGATGAATTTCTTACACCAAGTCCAACCTGAGCGCCAACCGGTTTGGTCTCGTTATTTGCACTGGTTGTCTTCGATGCAATTTCCTGATATAGCAGAGATTTAAATTCCGCCGTTTCTTTCTTATATCCCACGGTATTAACATTGGATAAGTTATTGGCAATTGTGTCCACGTTATTCTGCTGGGCAATCATTCCTGACGCCGCAGTCCATAATGATCTCATCATAAACCTAGTCTCCTATCATTATAACCTTCCGAGTGTTACCGTCTGTTCCAGAATACCATCCATCGAAGTTTCTACCTTCTGCGCGGCCTCATAAGCACGCTGGGTGGTGATCATATTGACCATCTCCTGAACTACCTGAACATTGGACATCTCCAGATAACCCTGGTTCACCTGCCCCGTGGCCTCTTTCTCCACTGCACCATCCACCACGGTGTACATGCTTTCGCCAAACTTATCAAGGTAATTGTAGTCTTCGAAATCAGTGATTCGAAGCTGGTCAAGAAGCTCATCCCCATTGAAGATATTACCTAATTCGTCAATGGTAATCCGGGCATCCGTCGGAAGTTGAATCGGACCACCCTGTCCCAATACAAAGTCCCCATCCTTAGTAACCAGGTAACCTTCTTTTGAAAGGGAGAAGGAACCATCTCTCGTGTAGAGTGTATATTCCTGTCCTTCCTTATTTGTATATGAAATTGTAAAGAAGCCTGTTCCACCGATAGCCAGATCAAATGGTTCTTCTGTTGCCCGGAAAGATCCCTGTCCATAATCGGTGTAGGTCTCACCGATCTTAACGCCAAGGCTTATCTTACCGATTTCCCGGTCGATATAACCTTCGGACTGGTCATTAATCTTAAGAGCAAGCACACGGTCAAAAGCCTGAGAAGTAGCACCTTCTTTTTTGAATCCAACCGTATTGGCATTGGCAAGGTTATTCGTTGCCACGTCCATTCTCTGTTCCTGATTTTTCATCGCGGTATACGCAGTGTATAGTCCTCTTAACATTTTTTCATCACCTTAAAAATCCTTGTGTTCGCTCAGGAATTCAACGAACTTACCGGTACCAATGGCAACAGCGGTCATAGGATCATCTGCAACCATCGTTGTAATTCCTGTCTTTGCCTCGATTAATTCATCTAATCCCTGAAGCATACTTCCGCCACCGGTCAACACAATACCACGGTCCGAAATATCGGATGCAAGTTCCGGCGGTGTTTTCTCCAACACGCTGTGAACCGCTTCCACGATCTGTGATGTGGTTTCACGCAAAGCCTCTTCCGTTTCCTCTGAAGTAACTGTAACGGTCTTTGGAAGACCTGTAACCAGATTACGTCCGCGCACATCCATAGTGAGCACTTCTGCTCTCGGGTATGCACATCCTACCTTAATCTTAATATCTTCTGCGGTTCTCTCACCAATCAGAAGATTATGTTTCTTACGCATAAAACGCACGATTGCCTCGTCAAAATCATCTCCGGCAATCTTAATGGAAGTACTTACTACCGTACCTCCAAGAGAAATAACCGCAATATCCGATGTACCACCACCGATATCAACGATCATATTACCACAGGGTCTTGTAATATCGATACCGGCACCGATTGCTGCCGCGATAGGCTCCTCAATAATCGAAACCTCACGGGCTCCTGCATTGTATGCAGCATCCTCAACCGCTTTCTTCTCTACTTCTGTAACACCACTCGGTACACAGACACTAATACGTGGTTTTTTCAGCATTCTTCTTCCCAATGCCTTGGAAATGAAATACTTTAACATCTTCTCTGTAACCGTATAATCTGAAATAACTCCCTGACGAAGTGGTCGGACAGCCACGATATTGCCCGGTGTTCTACCGAGCATCAGACGTGCCTCCTCACCAATCGCCTTTATTCGATTGGTATCCCTGTCAAATGCCACCACGGAAGGCTCCTTTAATACAACGCCCTTTCCACGGATATAGACAAGAATACTCGCAGTACCAAGATCAATTCCAATATCTGCTGTAAGCATCTCTAATCCCCTTTCTCTCTATAAAAAATCCAATCAGTACAACATATTAAAAATACATTGTGGAATAAATTGCATAATACGTCTATTTACCATTATAAACAAAAAAAGGAAATTTAAAAGGGGGATTTTAAAAATTTTATAAAATCAAAATCCGGATTCGATGTTACTCTGCATAATATATCGTCATTTTATCATAATTTCTTAATACAAATTGTAAATACTGTGTCCCCTAGTAATCCAATAATGATAAATTCATATCTTCCGCAAAATGAATCGCGTTATATAATACAAGAATATCGGTCGGCGCATATTTTTCCAACACCTGACTCATCGGCATCTTAAGATAACGGAGATCAATCATCACGATATGATCGTAATGATTCGCCAAAAACGGTACAAAGCAATGTGCATAGGAATCCTTGATAAGAAGAAGTGTGGTCTCCTCCTCTTCCCTATGTTCCGTCACTCCCGTGGTGTCAATGCAAACTACAGAATTGTTACCATCTAAAAACACACTATACTGATCCTTCGTCTCAAGATGTTCCATTTTATAGAAAGAATCCATGGTCTTCTGTCCCATATTAATATCCACGGCGTAGTGAACCGGTCCCATCGGTGCTTCCTTCTTAAATCGAAAGATCTCAATCTGATCCTCCTGTTTTGCGTAATTCAGTTTGGAATACACCGTCCCAAGGAAATCGGTGGACACCAGTTCCACATCAAAATCCTGAATATCATAGGCCTCAACACCTGCCGTCTTCGCCCAATCCTGATATGCAAGATATGCACCATAGGTGGTCCAGTGATGATCTGTGCGATAATACACATATTCCTGATCCATATTCCCATGCTGCAAGAAAGTTTCCCGGATGTCCACGAATTCTCCGGCATCCTTTGACTTAACACTCTGATCAAGATAATCCAGATAAGCATCCTGATCAAAGGTCTGTGCAAACATCGGAAGCTTGTCCTTCAAAATATTCACCGCGGTTGGTGCAATCAACATCATTACATGGTCCTCACCCAGAACTTCCTTCTGCTTTGACAGAAAGTCCGTCATGCGATCCGCATTGGCATAGGCCTTCACCTCATCAACATCGTTGTGCATCTCGATCAGGTAATTATCCTTCGATAAATACACTCCGTTAACGTCCTTTTTCCCAAACGCCATCTCTGTTCTTGTCTTAACATAGATCCATCGGTCCCGAAGGATAAACTGATCCGTGATATAGGTCTCATAGTCCGACGAAAAATCGCCCTTTATAAAAGACTCCGGACTAAAGGCCGGCCGCTTAGCAAGATAACGATTCTCCGTGGCAGAAAATGTCCGATCCTTCTTTAGAAGACTTGCCACCGAAAGTCCCATGATCAACAACACAAATATTCCCATTGTCATCCAACTATTTTTATGATCCATACGTTTCATATTCGATCTCCATTCCGCCCCTGCAATACTCCTAAAATCTGAAATATAAAAATGGATTATAAGATGCATCCACAATAAAAGCTACTGAAAGAATAAAAATGCCAACAAGAACGATATTGCTCACCAGCGCAAAACCCCAGGATTCCTCCCCTAAACGGTTGCTGATACGCTGTGTTACAAGTTTTGGAAGACAAGTACTTCCTACAGACAAAATCAACAATAATATTCCATAACTATTCAGATAATATAATGCCTGTCCATCCAGCAGCGCCTGGACTCCAACACCAAACATTTTCCCGATATATGCACATCCCTGTACCAGCGAATCAAAGGCGAAAAGCATCCAGCTTATCAGGACCAGTCCCAAAGCGTAAATACGTTGCACCACATCCGGCAGTTTCTGAATATACTTTCCCAGCCAGAATTTCTCAACGACAAGTAATACACCAAAATAGAGTCCCCATGCCATAAAGTTCCAGCTGGCTCCATGCCAGATTCCCGTCAACGCCCATACAATCAGGATATTGCGCACCTGTTTTCGGGCGCCCTTGCGGTTTCCACCCAGGGGAATGTATACATATTCACGAAACCACGTTCCCAGGGATATATGCCATCTTCTCCAGAACTCCGTGATACTGCGGGATTCATATGGATGGTTGAAATTCTCCAGGAACCGGAATCCAAACATACCACCAAGTCCAATGGCCATATCCGAATATCCGGAGAAATCAAAATAAATCTGAAATGCAAAAGCAATGGCGCCAATCCATGCCGTAAGAACAGAAAAGGACGATGTCGAACTTACCGACATTGTCTGAATCTGATCCCACAAAATACCAATATTATTGGCAAGAAGAACCTTCTTTCCGAGACCAACAACAAATCTTCGCACACCCCAGGCAAATCCCTCCACCGTGTGTTTACGATGATTTAATTGCGAATCCACCGTCTTATACTGCACGATGGGTCCGGCAATCAGCTGTGGAAACAACGCCACATAGGTGCCAAATGAGATAATGTTTTTCTGCATTCTGGCATCGCCGCGATACACATCAATGGTATAGGACATGGTCTGAAAGGTGTAAAAAGATATTCCGATGGGAAGACTTAACTCCAACAGCGGAATTGATGTGTTTAAAATCAAGTTGATATTCGTAATGAGAAAATCCGAATACTTAAAGAAACACAGCAGTCCCAGATTAATGATAACCGAGGATGCCACCGTGCACTTGGCCCATCGAATCTTGCCTTCCGTCTTAAAATGCTCCACCAAACGCCCGTGGACATAGTCAACCACGGTGGAAAAAAGCATCAGGACAACATATACCGGCTCACCCCAGGCATAGAATATCAGACTCATCAAAAACAGCACCAGGTTTTTTAATTTACCTGGTGCCAGAAAATACAATATTAAAACGACTGGTAAAAAACGAAACAAAAATAATAAGCTGCTGAATACCATATCCGTTGTTCCTCTCCTACTTTGCCAGAACCGCCTTCATCGCATTGATTGCCATATCATTCTGCTCTGTGATGGCTTCCATCTCTGCCTTCGCAATATCATCATCACTTGCCGTGGTCGGCATATCAACGGTAGCCTTATAAGATGCATCTGCACCCAGCTGTACAAATGCAACATAATTGCCCATGGTTACAACCTGTGAACTCTGAATCTTAACCAGATTCGACGGATACTGCATCATATCATTGATATTATAGTCGCGGAACGCATTGACCTTATCCTCTACATCCTGCACTTTTCCCTCTGCTGCCTTTACAATCAGAAGTGTATCCACGTTAACGTTAATCATCGGAACTTTGTAAATGAATTCTTCATACATATCCGGTGTGATCTCCAGACCTTCCAGTGAATCAAATTCTGTCTGAGGCCAGTAATTCTCTCCCAAAGCCTGTGCCACTGCTGCCTCTAAGTCTGCCACGGAAACGTCATTCTTATATTCCGGTTCATTGTTTCCGGAAATCGTTGTATCCTCCGGCGCATTAACTTCACCGCTCTGTGTTTCCTGAACCGGATTATCCGGTGTGATCACCGCATTATTTTCTTCCTGCTTTTTTCCACAGCCTGCGAGCATAAGACACATTACGCCTGTCATAAGTACCGCTTTCACATTCATTTTCCTTCTCATAATACCCTCCTATAATCCCTCATCGATCCTTCACAATACCATTTCTGATATTATTCCCCGTAATTGCATCTTATATTATGCCAATTACAGTATGGTTATAGTAACATTTACGGGCATTTTATGCAAGTGACTTTCCGCAATTTTTACATTCCATATGTTTCCAGCCGGATTAATTGTCCTTCGCTTTGTGAAGATATTTTTCTCTCGTGGCCATTCCGCCCCGGATATGACGCTCACTCTTATTCACCGCCATAACCTCCCGGGCTTCCCTGGAGAGTCCGGGATTCACCCGGGCTAATCGTGTGGTTACATCCATATGTACCGTAGACTTACTAACACCAAACTGTTTGGCCGCCTGCCTCACTGTGGCGTTATTCTGTATAATGTAATTGGCAATTTCCATCGCTCTTTCCTCGATATATTTTTTCATCCGAAATACCTGTAATTTAATGTTTATACAAGATATGCCTATCCGGGCCAAATATTCCCACAACCGTCTCAAAAATAAATATAATGAATTTTGTGTAAATGTTTGTTATAATATTGAACCATAGGAGGGCTGGTATATGTTCAAAAAAGATACAAAGTCAGGCCAAAAGGGATTAAATATTATTATTGTAGGATGCGGAAAGGTCGGTGTCACTCTTACTGAAAAGCTGAGTAAGGAAGGACACGACATTACCGTTATTGATAAAAATGCACAGCACGTCCAGACGCTCTCAGAATTGTATGATGTCATGGGCATCGTAGGAAACGGTGCAAGCTACAGCGTGCAGATGGAGGCCGGTATCCACGACGCAGATCTTATCATCGCCGTCACCGGTTCCGATGAACTGAATCTTCTGTGTTGTACGGTAGCACGTCGCGAAGGCAAGTGTGCCGCCATTGCCAGGGTTCGTACCCCGGACTATGCGGAGGAAGTAGGATACCTTCGTGAAAAGCTGGGATTGGCCATGATCATCAATCCGGAATTGGAAGCTGCCAACGAGATTTCCCGTGTATTATATCTTCCAACCGCTTTGGAGATTGATACCTTTGCCCATGGTCAGGCTGAAATGATCACCATCCGGATTCCGGAAAACAACCAGATGGATGGACAGACCATCGCCTCCCTTGGCATGGATAACTCCTTTAATGTGTTAATCTGTGCAGTGGAGCGAAACGGAAACCTCTTTATTCCATCCGGCGCCTTTGTCTTACATAGTGGCGATAACATTTCCTTCATTGCCTCCAGACATAATTCCCGTGCTTTCTTACAGAAAGTCGGTTTCCAGACCAATCAGGTCCGGGACACCATGATTATCGGTGGCGGAAATGTGGCATATTACCTGGCAAAGCAGCTTCTTTCCGTAGGTATCGGTGTTCGAATCATCGAGGCCAATGCCGCACGGTGTGAAGAATTAAGCGCATTACTTCCTAATGCCATCATCATCAACGGCGACGGTACGGACGAGGAACTTCTAAAGGAAGAAGGTCTCGAGCAGGTGGAATCCTTTGTACCTCTTACAGGAATCGATGAGGAGAATGTCATGCTGACACTTTATGCCAAACAGATTTCCAATGCCAAGGCAATTACCAAGATTAATCGTCTTGCATTTAAGAATGTAATCAACCGTTTGGAGCTTGGCAGTGTTATTTATCCGCGATACATAACATCTGAGGCCATCATTGCCTATGTACGTGCCAAAAATGCTTCCCGCAACAGCAATATTTCCACACTCTATCATTTATTCGACTCCAAGGCAGAGGCCATTGAATTTTGCATTGACCGCAAGTCCGAAGTCACCGATAAGATGCTGATGGAATTAAAGTTAAAGGATAATTTGCTGATTGCACTGATCAACCGCAAGAATAAGATTATCATTCCAAATGGTTCAAGCACCTTAAAGATTGGTGACCATGTTGTTGTAGTAACCACCCATACGGGCTTAGATGATATTAATGATATATTAAAGTAACGGAGGAATCATGAATCGTTCCATCATTTATTACATTCTGGGTCAGGTTTTGAAGATTGAAGCGTTGCTGATGCTTCTTCCCTGTCTTGTAGCAATTATATATTGGGAATCAACCGGTATTTACTTTGTTATTACCCTTGCTCTCTGCGGACTGGCAGGAATGGCGTTGACCTGGAAGAAGCCGGAGTCTTTCGTTTTCTATCTCAAGGAAGGCTGTATCGCCACCGCGTTAAGCTGGATTGTACTTAGTTTATTCGGCTGTATTCCTTTTGTGATCAGTGGTGAGATTCCATCCTTTACCGATGCATTATTTGAGACCATTTCCGGTTTTACCACAACCGGTGCCAGTATCTTAAATGACATCGAAAGCTTATCCCACTGTATGTTGTTCTGGCGCAGTTTCACCCACTGGATCGGCGGTATGGGAGTTCTGGTATTTCTTCTTGCCATTCTTCCTTTAACCGGTGGTTCCAACATGAATCTCATGCGTGCGGAAAGCCCGGGGCCTTCCGTAGGCAAACTGGTGCCTAAAGTTCGCTACACTGCAAGAATTCTGTACTACATTTATTTTGGACTCACAGCAATGGAGGTTCTGTTACTTCTGTTGGGTGGAATGGGTCTTTTTGAAGCATTGACTATTTCCTTCGGAACCACCGGCACCGGTGGCTTTGGTATCTTAAATGACAGTGCCATGAGCTATTCACCGTACCTCCAGTGGGTCATAACGATTTTTATGATTCTTTCCGGTATTAATTTCAATGCGTACTATTTTATCCTGTTCAAGAACTGGAAACAGGCATTCAAGATGGAAGAAGTGAAATACTACCTGATTTTAATTATCCTGGGGAGTACATTTATCTTTGGCCAGCTTATGAGAGCTTCCGTATACGCCAACGGCTTTGAGGCATTCCGACATGCATCGTTTCAGGTTGCTTCCATCATCACAAGTACCGGCTTCTCCACCGCAGACTTTGACCTGTGGCCTCAGACCAGCCGTATGATCTTAGTTGCCCTGATGTTCGTGGGGGCTTGTGCCGGAAGTACGGGAGGCGGAATCAAGGTATCCCGTTTCGTTATTACCTTCAAGACCATCGGAAGGGAATTGACCTCCTACATCCATCCAAAGTGTGTAAAGAAGATTAACATGGACGGCAAACCGGTGGACAACGAAACCATCCGTTCCATCAATGTATTTTTTATTACATTTACTGCCATCTTCATTGCATCCATGTTTTTGATTTCTCTGGAGGGCAAGGATCTTGTTACGGACTTTACCGCGGTAATTGCCACCTTAAGCAATATCGGCCCGGGACTCTCCCTGGTTGGACCCACCCGGAATTTTAGCTGTTTTGGTACTCTTTCCAAATATGTGTTGATGTTTGATATGCTTGCCGGGCGATTGGAGTTATTCCCATTGCTCCTGCTCTTCCATCCATCCATCCTCAAGGGTTTCTTTGGAAAGCGAAAATAATAAAAAAATCAGGACATTCTTCAATAGATTGTCCTGATTTCTTCTTTATGAACCGAATATTTCTTACAGAATTCTTCCAGTTCCCCATCACTGCGAATCAACATCAAATCCCGGAATTTTCCATTGGCATCCAGAAATCCCGCCGTTTTCTCTCCGGTACAGATGCTACATCGAATCGCCGGTGTCATCTGCGCAAATTCCTCAATAACTTCCTTCTTAACAAACTTATGAAAGGTTTTAATCATACCATCTTCCTCTGATATTACACTTCATAATCCAGACAGGTTCTTGACTTGGTAAATGGTCTTACCTTTGTATTCGCCACTTCCACATGTGCCGGATGTACGGAGTAATTCTTCAGTGAATCCGCATCCAGGAAAGAGGAATCCAGCATCAGATCTGCATTGGAGGAATTCAGTGCATGGATATGAACCTGAATATCTAACAATCCCGGAATCTTTCCCTTCAATCCTTCCAGTCCTTCCTTAATCCCCATCTTAATCTCATTCCGTTCTTCCTGAGTCAATTCATCCTTTAATTGCCACAAAATAACATGCTTAACCATTTCTTATCTCCAATCTCTTAATATTATAATAAATTTTTTACTTCGTCTTTCCGGTATCCTTTACCGCAAATCCTGCAACGGAGCCCACAACACCACCGATAATATGTGTCAGGTTGGCTACATTATCCGCTACAAAGACGCCCTGATAGATCTGTCCGCCAATGTACGCTACCGATACCAGAATAAACGTTAACGGTATATATCCATCCCTCATACTCGTCAGTGATGACAGAAGAATCATCGCAAACACAACTCCGCTGGCTCCCAGAAGCTGTACTCCCGGGAAAAATATAAAATGAATAATTCCTGTAACCAAGGCAGTCAGAAAAATCAACTCCACCATCACACCGGAACCATACTTTTCCTCCAACAGAGGACCTAACAATAAGATGTACGTCATGTTTCCAAGAAAATGATCCCATCCGGCATGACCGAAAACATGCCCGATAAACCGGACAAAGGCCAGGGGATTCTTAAGGGAACAGCGATAAACACTAAAGAACCACAGATTGGTATATCCTGCTGTCATATAGTTCAAAATAAGTACCGCCAGACATACAAAAACAAAAATCAGAACCGCCGGTGAATTAAAAGAAACTCTCAATCTTTTCTTTTCCATAAAAAAACTTCCTTTGCATTTTGATCATTACATGATTATATGGTTTCTTATATTATTCCTGTATAACAATTCTTTTATCCTGCGGAAATTATAACATTTTAGAGACAAAAAAACAATAAACTTGAAAAAGGGATATGAATTTTATATACTTTATTCATTATTGTATTAGGAGTATTTCCATGAATTTAATATTTATAATATATTTTTTATTGTGGTCACTTTCCCCCGGGTCGATCACCAAGGATTATCTCTCTCTAAGTAATATGGCTCATTCCATGGCATCCCTTTGTGACACGGTGGCAGAAGCCACCAATAATCCACTGATTACAGAAGATTGGAATCTTCTTGGACAATCCGCCTGTATCCGCGGATTCCGTCTTCATGAGCGCACTTTTGGTCTGGTAAAGGATGATTCCTACGCCATTCTTTCCATGATTCCCATAGATGCACAGTACGACTGCTGCCTTGTCCTTTCTCCCAACGACACGGACATCCATGATGTACTGCTCTTCTTCTATGATGCACAGCAGGATCTCATCGATGTTCAAACTGTAGAATCGAAGGTGGCTTACTTTCATCCCGCCGAAGATACCGCCTTTCTATCCATTGTTCTTCCACAGAAGCTAAGCGACGCTGCCCTTCTGATACAGGATGGAAAAGATGACTGCTACGTGGTTTCTTGTGAAAAGAACACCTCCCTCAGTTCCATCAATTCTGCCCTGCAGCGCATTACCCGGGAAGGCGTGGTTATTGTACTGCCCGGCACATACAAAGAAAATGTTAAAGCCTGGAACAAGAAAATCCATCTGATTGGCACCGATCGAAAACAATGTATTCTTGAGAACTACACAGGAAGCTATTATGCTCCTCCTCTGGAGATTGCTGCCGGAACCGTAACCAATATGACCATCCGTTCCAATGGAGGATATGATGATACCAAACCCGGAGCTTATGGAATTCATGTAGAAAATGATTCCCTGTGCAACGAAGAATTAACCATTCGCAATTGTGACATTTCCTCACGATCAAATTCCGCTGTTGGAATCGGTTTGCGGGGAGGCTGTCAGGTCCTTCTCGATCAATGCACCCTCACAGGACGGGAATATGGACTTTTCTGTCACGACAGTGCTTATGTCCGAAGCACCGGGGTACAAAACATCTCCGTTACAAACTGCAGGATTGAAGGACTTACCGGAAGATACGCACTCCGTTTCGATTCCCAGGGTGTTCCCGGCGCCACTGTTAATGTATTATTCCAAAACAATACACTGGTGAATGATAATGTTAAAAAGAACGCCTCTCTTCTTTCCACCATCAATCAGGGCGGAAAGGGAGGCACCGAGCACTGGCAGGGACTCAAGAATTATTATCTTCTTCCTGAAAGTTGCCGGAACTCCGATCCGGCCTTAAACCCTTAATTCATTCCATAAACACTTTATATTCTATGTGAATAAAAGGACCGCGAAATCTCTCCGCGGTCCTTACTGTTTCTATCTTATTCCGTTACCTTCCGGTTCATTACTTAATCTTGGCAAATCCAACAATTGCTTCTACGGTCTTCTGGTAAAGAATCTCATAGTTAACTTCATCATAGAAGTTGTCACCAAACATGGTTTCAAGTTCTTCTACGCTGGCAGCACCGGACTGTGTAAGAAGATCCTGAACAAACTCATCTACTTCTTCCTGTGATACAGTCAGTCCCTCATTGTCAGCAATAATGGTGATCGCCATCTTCTCATTGACATACTCTCCGGCATAGTCATTGATCTGCTGTTCAAAGTCCTCCATGGACATTCCGTATAAAGAGGAAATATATTCTTCAAAAGTGTCGATACCGTACATTGCGCCATAATAGTTAAACTCATTTTCTGCATTTGCACGAATCATCGCCACTGCTGCATCCAGTTCTTCCTGTGGTGCACCATTGAGCTCTGAAGCATCCAGAAGCTGTGTCATCATATCGCCGTATACCTTATTCTGGTAGGTGCTCTTCGCATCCTCTTCCAGATAACTTCTTACATAATCTTCCAGTTCCTTCGTTGTGCTAAGTTCATTTCCCGAACCGGCAGTAAGATTCTTGACAAACTCATCGTTATACTCCGGAACCACAAGCTCTTCAATATAGTTAACGGTAACTACGAAGATAACATCCTTACCTTTTAACTCCTCATTGTCATAGCTATCCGGGAAACGACACGGAAGTTCATATTCCTTACCTACTTCAAGTCCTATCAGCCCACGGTCAAGATCCTGGATAAAGTTGCCGCCAACGGTATAAGTGTAGTCTGTTGCTGTTCCGTTAGCGAAAGCAATGCCATTTAATAAGCCGGAATAGTCCAGATTGATCGTATCTCCATCCTTAACCACACCTTCCGTAATCTGGTTTGATGTGGACATCATACGAAGATAGTAATTGATTTCATCCTGAACATCCTGATCGGATATCTCCATTGATGAAGGATCCGCAGAAACCTCAATATTCTTATAATCAGCCAGAGTCATATACTGCTTACATGTCTCCACAGTAAGTGCCGGCTTCGCCGTTGTCGTTTCTTCCTTGGCTGTCTTATTACATGCTGTAAGAGACAATACCATCATTGCGCCCAAAAGACCGCATACTAATTTCTTTCTCATTCTTTTACCTCCTAATAATTCAAACGAACACTTCGATATTCTAGCATACAATTGTGAAAATTTAAAGAATTATCTATAATTCTTTGGGCAAATCCTCCTGTAGGATTGTGCGGATAATTTCATCGGTCAGTTCCTCAATGTTAACAATACGATCCGCCTGGTTCGAAATCGCCTTCTCCAGATAATTTCTTGCATCACGTGCATTAGCATAGGAAGCTAACTTCTCCTCAATTCGTTTACTAAAAAATTCCACCGCTTCTTCATGTGCTTTCTGCTCAAGAGAGTATTCCTGCTTCTTTGCAATACTTTCCATAATGGACACCGCCTGCTCCGCCGTATAATCATCAAATGTAATGTACTTATTGAAGCGGGAACGAAGTCCCGGATTCGAACATAAGAATTCCTCCATCAGTGCCGGATATCCCGCCACGATGACGATCAGATTATCACGATTATCCTCCATGGCCTTCAGCAGCGTATCCACCGCCTCCTGACCAAAGTCATTCTCCCCACGGTTCGCTGTCAATGTATAGGCCTCATCAATAAAAAGCACACCACCTAATGCGCTGTCAACCACATCCTTGGTCTTCATGGCAGTCTGACCCACATAACCGCTAACCAGTCCTGAGCGATCCACCTCAATCAGCTGACCTCCCTTTAAGATTCCAAGGGCACGATAGATCTTGGCAAGCAGTCGGGCAACCGTAGTCTTACCTGTGCCGGGGTTACCGGAGAATACCAGATGTCTGGATACATCCGGTGTTTTCATTCCGCGCTCTTTACGAATATTCTGTATCTTAAGTAAATTAACAATCTGCTGCACATCTTCTTTGACCTTCTCCAATCCCACCAGGTCATTTAACTCCGAAAGAATCTCCTCCACAGTTTCTTCGTCAAGTTTCACCGGTTCCTGTGCACCGATCCCAAGGCTCTGCGGGGTTTGATTGTCTGCATCATTTCCTGTGGCCTGCAATGTATTCTCTCTGTTGACCTGATTGAAGATATCATCCCTGCGAAATCTCCGGTCGCTGACATATAGCCCGAACTCACGCAGATACTTGTCCAGCATTCCGCAATACCGGGATAATGCAGAAAGTTCCTCATCTGAAATTGTTTTATTCAGGGCTACTATCTCCTGACCAAGTCTTGCGTAGGTATCTGCCAGTCTTTTGGCCCGATTGTTATCGCCCCCACTGATCTTATGCCCGGCATCCGTCAACACAAAATATTTAAAAGGTGTTGGTATTTCGATGGCAAATGTGGCTGTCACTACCATATTCACCGTCTGTGGCCCCACCGGCCGATTTAACTTCTTCCGGATAAATTCCAGTTCTTCTTCTGTTGCACTACCATCTGCAATCGCCAGATATAATAAGAATTTTACAAATTCATCCTTAACGTATTCTGAAAGACGATTGGAAAGTCCTGTCTTAATGACGCCCGCACGCTCTATCTCATCGCATGACGAATACACATCCGCCAACATTTTATCCAAAGTATCCATTCTATTCCATCCCTCTTATTACTTAAAATATTTAGGCAAAACTACGAAATAATTCTACCACATTTTCTAAAATTATGCTATGATTATTCTACATTGTCTTATGTTGTAAAAGTAAAGGATTATAGATATGAAGTTCAAAGATTATATATATGCTGTTTTAGTTCTATTATTGTTCTGTGGTCTCAGTGGCAGTGCAATTGTTTACGCACACATAGAACACAGGATGCAGGAGGATAATGCCGCACCGGTCAATTTTGCATCCCCACAGAAAATTGTCTTAAATAATGAAGAAATCCCATCGGAAGATTCTACGGAATCTCCATCACAGGGCTCTACAGAAAGTTCCTCAAAATCTCCCACAGGGGATTTTGCTGAGACTTTACCGGATTCTTCAAAGGCTACAGAAACCGGTTCCGATTCCACATTGGAATCCGGGGAGAATACTACATCCGGGGAAGAAGTCACCAAAGAAACCACCGAAGTTCCAATCACCAGCTCCGAGTCCTATGTAGCTCCCTCCGGCGACGCCGCCGAAAACTATTATAATGATAATGGATTCACACAGGTTGACTCCAACTATCTAAAGGACGCTGTCTTCATTGGCAATTCCCGGCTGCAGGGTTTTATCCTATACAGTAAGCTGCCGGATTTGTGCTCCTATACTTCTGTAGGTATGAACGTCAACACCTACTTTACCAAGCAGACCTTCACCGTAAATGGCGAATCTATGAGTGCCTCAGAGGCCTTAGCCAGCACACCGGGATTTCAGAAAGTATATTTGAAGTTTGGAATCAATGAGATCGGCTGGGTTTCCACGGACCAGTTTATCAACGGATATAAGAAGATCCTTGAACATATTTACAGCATCAATCCGGATGCCATCATCTATGTCCAATCCGTACTCCCTTTTTCGGAAGCTGCCATGGAAAGCGATCCGTCACTGGACAAATACAAAGTCATGGACTATAATCGTGCCCTGAAAGACATGGCTAAGGAGTATCACGCATGCTACCTTGATATCAGCAGTATTTATATTGGAAACGACGGCTATATGCCTTATGAATATTCTTTTGACGGCGTTCATCTCAACGTTCAGTCGGTACAATACTGGAGAGACTATATTTTAAATCATGCAATTCAATAAGGAGTTTTTTATGAACAACTCAATTTTACGATCTACATTATTAATATTTATCATGACCTGCCTCATTTTAGGATCTGCCTGTACCTCTAAGTCTGACACCCCTGCCGGTACAACCGCCAAGGAGGAAAGGCTTACGCTGGACATTAATGCCACCTGCGAATCGATTCTTGCCCAAGAGTTCTTTCAGGACGAATTGGCAGTGGTGGATGCTTCCTACAGTGAAATGCTTATGAATATCACTCCTTCTGAGTATAAGAGCGGGGTAATCTATATGGGAAGCGGCGCTACCGCAGAACGCCTGGCAATTTTTGACGCCGGTGACGATGCCAACGCCGATGCATTACTTAATAAATGCAAGACCCATGTGCAGGAACAAATAACATCCTATGCCGATTATATGCCAAAGGAAGTGGATAAGTTAGAGCATGCCATTATCCTGTGTAAACAGCAGTATGTCATCCTCTGTGTAGCCGGAAATTATGAAGAAGCTGAAGTATTCATCCGTGATTTATTAAAGTAATGATGAACGAATTTATTATTATCGAACACTTATATTAGAACGAAAAAAGCGTCCGAGATGCATCGATTCGTCCCCTGTCATGCAGACAGCGGTCCAATCTTTCATCTCAGACGCTTTTTCTATAAATCCACGTATCTTATGCTCTTTCCTCGATAATGTTGGCCATTTCTCCGACATTCTTCATTCCGGAAACTTCACTCATGGTGAATTTCATGCCGAACTTCTTCTCAACCGCAACGATCAGGTTAATATGCTCCAAACTATCCCAATCATCAATGTCGTCTGCAGTTGTAGCGTCGGTCACCGTGATGTCTTCATCATCAAATACATCCCGAAACACTTCATTTAATCCCTCAAAAATCTCATCACGCTTCATCTATTCTACCACCTTAATTACATTATTTTTCTTATTATAACCCGATTCAACAGAATATGTCCATACTGAATTTCCATCTGCATCCTCAGATTCCTTGACAAATCCCATACCGTCATAAAAATTCTTAACCATGGCATTCTTGGCCGTAGGATAATAATAACCCTTGATGGTCTTAATTCCACGTTCCACGGCACGGGCTACCAAGGTATCCATCATAGCAAATTCCATATCACGTTTCAGTACACGACAGCTCATAAGCCACAACTCAATATGAAGCACATCCCCGTCAATCCGGCCAATGACAACCGATACTACACCATTATCACCAAATTTATCCTCGAGCTTACCATACAAAGTGATGTACTGTGGATCCTCCGCTCTCGACTCAATATCCGCCTGGGACATTCTCAGGGTAGTTAAGTTGAACTGGTTGCTCTTATTGGTAAGCTGTGCAATTCTTGCCATATAAACCGGTTCAAATGCCTTGATGGTACCCACCATCTCCAGGGACTTAAGATAATCTTCATAATTATCAAAGGTCGCCTGCAACTGCGCCCTCTTGGCATTTTCCTTATACATCTCATTTCTCTTGGCATCGTCCGCCGAAAGACTTGTCACCTCAAAGAAACCTGCACGATCCAGTGTACGGACATACCTTTCCGGCCTTTCCATCAAAGGAACTGCCACCCCGGGAACATTCATTTCCACAACCGCGCGCTCCGCCGGATTATCATCCACAAAAACCATACTGTCCGGCATGATATTGAGCTCCTTGGCTATCGCCATAATATTGCGGTCCTTGTTTTCCCAGTTCGCCTTAATAACAATAAAATCCTCCGGATGAAGCACGCCATCCGGATGGTTCAACCCCGCAATAGCATTATCATATTCATTCTTCGAATTAACGTTTAATAATACGCCAATGTCCTTGTGGGCCTTAAGATAATCCTGGAACTCCGTATAAACCTGTCCCATAGGTACTTCCTGGCCCAGCGCGAGATTCTCTGCACCATCATCACCTACAACACCGCCCCACAGGGTATTGTCAAGATCCAGCACCAGTGCCTTCTTATTCTTTCCATAGATTGACTTGATAATCCGGGCAATGTTATAACTTAACTCCGGAATCGCAGGTACTGCCATGGCATACTTATACATATGCCAGTAGAAATCATCCAACCAGCGATCCAATCCGTAACAGGAAGAGACATAGTTAATATCATTGATATAGAAATTCTGATGGGTTCTCGCGTACTCATAAAACTTCTCATTCAGGCATGTTGTAAAATGAATCTTTCCATGAATGTCACTGGCTTCCATATTACCCATAAGACGATATCCCGGGTACTCAAAATTGTTCTGAATGATCGGACACTGATATGTGCCCAAAAGACGATCCCACATTTGCTCAAAATGCTTATACTGAAGTTCCAACTTCTCCTGTACCGCTTCCTTAGAATCCGTCAATGCCGGATAATGCTTAATATTGCGGTTCGTAGTGTGAATATAGATAATATCAGGCTTAAATTCCTCTAACTGTGCATTCGGAAACATAGCGTCCTGCCAGTACTGATTATATTCCGATTCATAGAATTCTGCACGGATACCGTAGTTGAGCAAAAACAACTCCAGAATCAACCGAATATCACTGGTAGTAGAACCTCCAAGAATTGCGATTCTTTTATCCAGAAATGGTCGATCTTGTGCTAACAACGCCTTCTTTAGACTCTTCTTCTTTTTCAGGACATATTCACTATCAAAAGGATATTCTAATTCTTTCATATTTCCTCCTAGTGCATAATAATGCTGTTGGGCTGGGTCTCATAGGTATAAACCGTTATATTCTGATCCTTCATGTATTTCATTAATTTCCACCCATCATACAGGGTGCTTTCCTCATATAATGAGGTGCTTCCGTCAAAAAATGCCACCTTAGGAGACACCATTTCATAGAATTCTTCGGTTAATCCCCAATTACCGTGATGACTCACCTGCACATAATCGGCGCTTAACTCCTCACCATAGGTCTCTGTCAGAAATTCCTGCATTTCATCTTCAACATCCGAACAAAACAGCATGGATTCTTCCACACCGCTCATCTTAAGCATCAGGGATCCATTATTGCACAGAACATCGGTGCGGGTACTCACTTCACTATCATAGGAATTATAGCATTTTATGGTCAGTCCCATCAATACCATTTCTTCATCCCGCTCTATATGTTTCACCGGGAACCTGCCTTCCAGTGCCAATAACCAGTATTCCTTGTATACAGAGATATCATCCCATTCCCTGGCGACCGCTTCGTATTCATCCAAATCAATATATACATCATATACCATATCAATTTCAATAGAACCCGGATTCTTCACGATTTCATTGAAGGCACCGATATGATCCGGATGAGGATGTGTCAAAATCCATGCATCCACATGGTTCCCGTGTTCTTTGATTACCCTGCGAAGAGCATCTTCATTCTCTCTCCAGCCGCCATCAATAATCATAAATTCCCCATCGCTGCTCTCAATGGTGTAGAACATCATCTGGGTAACCGCAGGATCCCCATACTGGGTAATCTTCCATGCTTCCTTATTCTGTTTCCATGCATCATCCTTTGATACCCGATTTGTGAACAAAGATATGCCAATATAAAGTATTGCCATAATGATACAGATAAACACTATGGCAATACGAATTTGTTTCTTTCTATTATTCATTTAACGCTCAGCTCTCATTGGGTTATTCAGGAAATCCTCATAGCTTAAACGAATTCCATCCTCAAGCTCGGTCTTGTATTTCCATCCTAACTTCTCTGCCTTACTCACATCAAGAAGCTTTCTTGGTGTTCCGTTTGGCTTCGTTACATCCCACTTGATTTCACCTTCAAAACCTACAACCTTTGCCACAAGCTCGGTAAGTTCCTTAATTGTAACCTCTTTACCTGTACCCGCATTAACGGTTTCATCTCCGCTGTAATTATTCATTAAAAATACGCAAAGGTTTGCAAGATCATCCACATAAAGGAACTCGCGAAGGGGTGTTCCATCGCCCCAGCAGGTTACTTCACCAAGACCGTTGACCTTGGCCTCGTGGAAACGGCGGATCAATGCCGGAAGAACGTGACTATGGGTTGGATGATAATTATCATTCGGTCCATAGAGGTTTGTTGGCATAACACTGATATAATCCGTTCCATACTGGCGGTTTAAGAATTCACAATACTTAAGACCGGAAATCTTGGCCAGGGCATAGGCCTCATTGGTCTTCTCAAGTTCTGAGGTAAGAAGGCAATCTTCCTTCATCGGCTGTGGTGCCATACGAGGATAAATACATGAAGATCCAAGGAATTCCAATTTCTTACAACCATTTTGCCATGCAGAATGAATTACATTCATCTCAAGGATCATATTGTCATACATAAAATCCGCCAGCGCACTCTGGTTCGCCACAATGCCGCCTACCTTGGCTGCTGCCAGAAATACGTATTCCGGCTTTTCCTCAGCAAAGAACTTTTCCACATCATCCTGACGGCACAGATTCAACTCACTGTGGGTTCTTGTGATGATATTGGTATAACCCTGGCGCTCTAACTCCCTTACAATGGCAGAACCCACCATTCCCCGGTGTCCCGCAACATATATTTTTGCATTTTTCTCCATCATGATAACTTACCTCTATTTCATATAACTTCATTCACCTAGTGCCCGACTACGCCTGCATTGCAGCCTTTTCAGCCTTCGCCAGCTTACGATCATGTTCTGCCATGATTCTTACTAATTCCTCATAGCTTGTCTTCTGCGGATTCCATCCAAGTACCGTCTTCGCCTTGGTTGGATCTCCCCAGAGATTATCTACATCCGTCGGTCTGAACCACTGTGGATTAACGCATACAAGCATCTTACCGGTTGCCACGTCATATCCCTTCTCATCGATTCCTGTACCTTCCCAGCGGAGTGTAATTCCATTGGCTGCGAACGCCTTCTCCGTAAAATCACGCACGGTATGCTGTACACCTGTAGCAATAACGAAATCTTCCGGTGTATCATGCTGTAAGATCATCCACATACACTCAACATAATCCTTGGCATATCCCCAGTCACGGAGTGAATCCATATTTCCTAACTCCAGATGATCCTGAATTCCCTCTGCAATTCGTCCTGCTGCCAAAGTAATCTTTCTTGTTACAAAATTCTCACCACGGCGCTCTGATTCGTGGTTAAATAAGATACCGTTAACGGCGAACATTCCGTATGCCTCGCGGTATTCCTTCGTGATCCAGAAACCATACTGCTTCGCTACTGCGTATGGGCTGTATGGATGGAATGGTGTGGTCTCCTTCTGTGGAACTTCCTCTACCTTTCCGTATAATTCTGAAGTGGATGCCTGATAAATCTTGGTCTTCTTGGTAAGTCCAAGAATTCTTACCGCCTCTAAGATACGAAGAACACCGATGGCATCCACATCCCCGGAATACTCAGGGACATCAAAGGATACCTGAACATGGCTCTGTGCCGCAAGATTATAGATTTCATCCGGCTGTACCAGACCAATGATACGAATAATTGAAGAGGAATCAGACAAATCTCCGTCATGCAATGTAATTGCATTCTTTGCAATCAGATGATCGATTCTTGCTGTATTTGAAATCGATGCTCTTCTGGTAATACCGTGAACCTCATATCCCTTCTCCAATAAAAACTCTGCAAGATAGGATCCATCCTGCCCTGTAATACCTGTGATTAATGCTTTCTTCATTCTACTGTTCTCCCTTATCTAAAATCATATTTGCTTGTTACTTCGTTGGTTGTCGGCGCCGTATACAGAATGATTACCATGTCCGGCTCTACCTGACTAATATAACTTTCTATGCTTCCCGTAAATCCTTCCGGTGTTACTGCATACAGTTTTTCAATTCCAAGTGACATATAGGTGATAACCGGTCCTGCAAAAGATTCGCGCAAAAGCAGAATCGACTTTTCATTATTTTTCTTCTCTAAATAATTGGTTACCTCTGTTATCGGTGGTTTAGAATATGCAAATGCATCGTATGCCCCATGATATACCGTGGAACGCCTTTCAAATGCAACCGGATTAATCATGGTCTCAAGAAATGTTCCGGTCTTATCCATGTTCAGATTCGGAATCTTCATATTCAGACTGGTTTCAAACTTCGGTATCAGAACACTGATATCATCATATGGCGCATTTACCAGCGTCACACCTCTTCCTACAGTTCCCTGAACCCAATTCTCATAAACCTTCTTTTCATAATTATCCACACAGAAGACTTCCTTGTCAAACCGGAAATCATACCGGGCATTTAACTTGTCTGCAATGACACCTGTTGCCCAAAATGCTGTTTCAATATTCCAGTGATTATCCGTTACAAAAAATCCGTCATAGCAGTTCATTCCTGCGTTATGCATTTCCTCCCGCAGATCCAGCACATCAATGCCTTCCTTGCAAAGACCATCAAGCAGGTTATCTGCCAACTGATTTTCATAACTTAATCCGTATTTTTCCACATATTCTGTGTCGTATTTATCTTCCTTAATCGGGGACTGAACATACATGAATTCAATTCCGGATTCCGCCAGATAATCCCGTAGTGCCGCAACACTGGAAACCAGTTCTGAAGTATCCAGTTCTTCATCTGAAAATTCCTGATAAAATGGACTTCTCACGATAAGTCCATTATTTTCCACCCTTAGATAAACATTATTCGTATCCACCATACGGTTGTCAATCAAACGGTCAAACAGACCACTTGGCACCTTGACATATTCCTTAAACGGCAGATAGTCGTTACTGTACATGTCAATAACGTTCATCAAATTTCTGGCCTTTGCCAGCAATGAATTCCTGACCGTACCGGACTCTTCCTGTACTTCCTGCTCCTCACCAAACGGATATAGTGCCTCCCAGTCAATGCTGACCATTCCGTCACTGCCTCCGGTTACCGACATGTCCGTAATAAAATTATCCATGTGAAACATCTCAATAAGAACATTTTTTATTACAAACTGCCCTATGATCAATAACAGAAACATTGCAATGGTCACCAGAAAAACACTAACGGTTATTCTTCTACAGACTTTTTCACAGTTCATTCATTACTCCTCTTCGACAATCTCAATCAATCCTATACTTCCGTTCATCATGAACACTACCCGACGTCCGTCAATTGCCGGAGCCTCTTTGGGCTCTCCCATCTGAACATACCCCTTTTGTGTAAGTTCCTCCACATCTTTTTCCAGATTGCTACTAATATAACACAAATGATATGGCGAATTTTTATACTTCTTAATTAGTCCGGAAACCGTAGATTCCTCACAATAAGGGCTGATTAACTCAACACAATACCCATTATTATCCATAAAACAGATATCAATTCCACGGGATTCATCCCTTACAACTTTTCCTTCCTCAAACCCCAGCTTTAAAAACTCTATCATTGCTTCATCCATATTTTTAACAAGATATCCAATATGATGAACTTTCATTATTCTTCCTCTTTTCTGCTAAAAGTTAAAATAAACAAACGGATTATAAGTACCGCGTACCAGATAACTGATACTTATCAATAAAACACAAATGAGAAATACCGTTTCAAGTACATTCACTACCTTCCCATTGATCTTAGATTTCTTCAACAGACCAATTACAGGGAAACTTCCAATGATACCAATTAAAAATAAAATTCTGTAATTCCATAAATAGAATCCGGCATATCCTGAATCAGCGACTGCACCCTGACCTAACAGTACCCCATAATAACGAACCGCCTGTGTCAGATCATCTGCCCGAAAGAGGATATCACCAATTCCAACCAGAATCAACGTCCGGATTACTCTCAATACCGCAGCTACTTTATTGGTGCTTAAATGATACTTCTCATCGGTGGCTTTTATCCTGTTCTTAAAAATAATCGGGAGAATCACAAAGGTACCATGATAAATACCAAACAAAATAAAGGACCAATCCGCTCCATGCCAGACACCTGTCAAAATCCACACAATTGCAGTGGCGATCACAGTCACTATGGTTTTGGAAGCATTTTTTCCCCATTTTTTCTTCGTATAGTCTCTTAGTTTATTCATCCATTCCGTACGCATAACCGGGTACATCACATAATCTCTGAACCATGTACCGAGGGAAATATGCCATCTTCTCCAATATTCCGTAATGGATTGCGATAAGTACGGATAATCAAAGTTTTCGTCAAATCGGAAGCCAAACATACGTCCAAGACCGATTGCCATATCCGAATATCCGGAGAAATCAAAATAAAGCTGAATCATATAGGCAAGGATTCCCACATATGCCATTGCCACGGAAAGTTGGTTATCTGCACATAACTCAAATGCTTTATCCGCCACTATGGCAATATTATTGGAAATAATTACTTTCTTTCCCAAACCATAGATAAAACGATAAACACCCTCGGCGACATCATCAAGAGTTTCGTTTCTTGTTTCAATGTCCTCACTTACAATACTGTATCTTACAATAGGTCCCGCCACAAGCTGTGGGAACATGGAAATATATAATGCAACATTCAACAAGCTCTTCTGTGCCTTACAGCTTTCATAATAAACGTCATACACATAGGACATCATTTCAAAAATGAAAAAAGAAATACCGATAGGCAATGCAATATTCACTACAATATCATCATTATTTAATAAAATGCCAAGATTTTGGGTTACAAATGACAGATATTTAAATATAAATAACAGACCAAGATTACATACTGCAAGGAACAGCATATAATTTCTTCTTTCTTTTCCTTCTTTCTGCTCCATTGTGATGCATAATTTCCAATTAAGCACAATAAAAACGCACATGACGAATACAAATACAGGTTCGCCCCATGCATAAAACAGTAAACTGGCAATTAATAAAACAACATTCCGATATTTTCTACCCTTGAATACCGGATTATAATAGAACAGTAACACAAGGGGCAGAAACAGGAACATAAAAATTGTCGACGAAAATACCATACCTTACCTTTCTAAACGTACATGCAATTCAATATTACACTAGTATACACCAGGGATACCCTTTTTTCAAACCTATTTTCTTTCCTTGGCAATATAAATAGGTCTGTTCTTAGTCTCAAGATAGGTTTTGGCCAGATACTGACCTAAAATACCTATACAGAATAACTGAATTCCTCCTAAAAGTACGATAATACACACCATGGATGGCCATCCAAAGGCTGAACCACCAAAAAGCAATTGTCTTACAACTACAAAAACTATTGCAATTGCAGATACAATACACATAAGCACTCCCATCCAGGATGCAATCATTAATGGCATTGTAGAAAAACCGACAATCCCTTCCAGAGAGTATTTGAATAATTTCCAGAAATTCCATTTGGTCTCCCCGGCAACACGCTCCGTGTTCTCATATTCAAGCCATTTCGTTTTAAAACCTACCCAGCCAAATATTCCCTTGGTGAAACGGTTATATTCAGACATTGAGAGAATGGCATCTACCATCACCCTCTTCATCAGACGGTAATCCCTTGCCCCGTCCACAAGATCAATATCTGATATTTTATTCATAATTTTATAAAACGCCCGCGCAAACATGGACCGTATCGGTGGTTCACCCTTCCTTGTAACCCTTCTTGTTGCAACACTGTCATATCCTTCCTCCGTGATTACAGTGTACATTTCCATAAGAAGTGCAGGCGGATCCTGAAGATCTGCATCCATCAAAACCGCATAGTCTCCCTTTGCAGCTTCCAGTCCGGCATAGATTGCCGACTCTTTCCCAAAATTCCTGCTGAAAGATATATAATGAACTCTCTCATCACCCTTTGCATAGGTTTTGATGGTATCTAATGTTGCGTCTGTGGATCCATCATCTACAAAAATGAACTCCATTTCTACATCTTTCTTCTTAAAATCTGTCGCAATCGTACAGATTTCTTTATAAAAATATGGTAACGCCTCCTGCTCATTAAGGCACGGAACAACTACAGAAATCAGCTCCATCTGTACTTTTCACTCCTTTATCTTATTTTTAACAAAATCCAGCATCCGATCAAAAGATATGCATATTAAAATGGTTATCACAAATAATACTGTCCAGTATACCCAATACCAGATACATTCCCTGCTAAATTCAAACTGCATCTTAAAAATATAATAAATCTTAGACAAATATTTTATAATCACAATATGCAATGCCATGATACTGTAAGTATGTTTTCCAAGCAAAATAAAAATTCTGCTCCATCGGAATTTCTCGACATATCTGCATATCCACAAAAAAATCAAAACCCCGAAAGATGCCGCAGCCAGAAACCACAGTGCACCTACAATTCCGTGATATCCAAATTCCCTGATGGACATATTAATCGATTGCGCCATTTGTGTAACCAGACAATATACCAATGCCGCAAGACTGACCGGGATAATCCCGAACTTCTTTGGATCCCCATTACCAAAATACTGAATCTGTCCAAGTTTTGCCCCCATAAGCATGAATAATGCAACTGCCGATGCCGTGTCAATACTCCATGGAAGAAGATATGGACAATAGGTAAAGAGTGCCGTAATAGCAATCAGCACTACCGTAATAACCATCATATCCTTTTTATTTTTTAAAAACCGGTCTACCAGAAGATAAAAAATCACACAACCGGACGCCATGGCCGTAATAAACCATAGTGGTCCGTTACTTAACAGAAGAAAATAAACATTATCCCCTGTCATATCTGCATACAAAGCCGCTCTGGAGTATAATGCCCCTAAAAGCGGCATAATAATATTTTCTCCGGTAAGCTCGTGTTTAATCATGTTTACCAGAATGTGCTCCGCATACAAAAGGAGTGTATATCCGGCGTAAGGTAGCAACAACTGCTTCAATTTACGCTTAATATTTTCCGCCGGGGTTCGTCCCTCCCTGTATACATAACCTGATACAAAAAAGAACAAAGGCATATAAAATGCCACAAACGCATTTCCAAATATCGGAAATCCGCAACTGTGGGAATATAATACCAGAATGATTCCTATTCCTTTTGCTATATCCAGAAAATCAAGTCTCTTTTTTTCCATACTTTCCCCAAAATCCTACAACCACTATTTACCGAGAAATATCTTGATATATGGTGTAATAGAACGCACCAAAGCTACATCCCATCCAAAATTCTTGCGAAGATACCAATACCAGTCCTTAAACGGAAGCCCTTTAGCTCCCTCTTTTAATCTAAGCCTCTTTCCAACAGGAAGTTTCGGATCCTGCCATGTTCCCTCCGTCGGATTGTCATTACAGGTTCCGACGAACCGCTCATACACGTTTATTATAAATCCAAGACGCTTAATTGTAAATCCGTAGTCAAAATCACCCATACTGTGCGAAAAATGTGGATCTGTGGAACCTGCCTTAAGAAAAATTCTTCTTGGAATGAACACACAATTGGCATTAAATGTATCACACTCCGTCTGTGGCTCCTTGGGTCCCACCGTCCGAAGTTTTAAGCTTTTCTTTCCAAGATATTTGATACCGCCATAACTTAGGGTACCATCTGTTGCCTTAGTGGCTCCCACTAAAACCCGGTTGCCTTCGGCTCCGTCTTTGGAAAGCATCTCTGCCATCTCATCAAAAATTCCCGGTTCAAATTCTACGTCATCATTAATCATTACATAATAGTCTGCATCGTTTAAATTCTTTAATGCATGTTCCATCCCAACGTGCATTCCGCCGTTCCAGAACAATCCGCCATCCCCCGTAATAATAACCGCATCCGGAACAATCTGTCTTACCGCATCTGCGGTTTTATCCGTGCTGTTATCATCCACGATAACAAACTGCATTGCCAGTCTGCTGTTGTTCTCCACAATGGAACGAATACATTTTGTTGTTTTCTCTCTTCGGTTATAACATGTTAAAATAATTACTGCTTTTTCCATACTGCTACCTTGTTTTATCTTATTTTAAATCGCTTTGTCAGAACATTCCCAGCTTTTTCTATCACGAAATTCTCTGCCCGGTCAAATAACATCTTTCTTGCCGCCTCCAAAATGCAAGCTGACAGATAAGTTAAGATGCTAATCCCAACCACAACAAAAATGTAATAGGCCTCCTCCATATATCTGCTATAAGGCAGGATTATTTCAAGAATTAATTTAAGCGGATCCTCCAATACGTATACTGCCACTACATTGACTGCCATAACATTCACAAGCTTACTGTCGCATTTTAACTGCATCATAATAAACAACAGTAACACTGCCTGAACCATGGTAAACACACTATTATCCCTTGCAAAATAATTAGCGGGACTGCCTGTCATAAGGAACATCATATTATTTAACAGAAAGTTTACACCAATCACTCCCAAAAGTGCTGCCACCAGTTTCCCCACCGATACTTTTTTGTCTCTATGGTATAATCCGATATACCGTCCGACCATATAAGAAAGTATCATGTTAATGATGCCCTTACCACCATCTCCGGTCTGATCAAACCCGGCAATCGTAGGGAGCAGAAGAAAAAGTACTCCTGCCACAAGAATCAACTTTTCGAAACGGTTTTTTTCTATCTTTTCTATATATTCATTCAGAAACGGACTTAATATGCACAAACAGAAATATGCTGACAAAAACCAGTATTTATGTGATATCAACGGGATAAAACAGGATAAAATATCCTTTCCCCCCATCTGCACATTAAGATATGGGTTAAAGATTAATGCAGCACAGGATGCTACCGACCAGAAAATCATCATAACATCCAGCTTTATGAGTTTTTTTACCTTAAGCCGAATCCCGAAGTATCCCGACAACAACACAAAACCCGTAACACCAATGTTTCCGATTACATTAACCAGAATACCTATATGTGTATTTAATTGTCCCGTGCCCGCGCCAAATGTATGCATAATGACAATCAGCAGAATACATACAATCCGGTATGCCTCAAAATTTGACTTTCGTTCCATTATTTTTCTCCCAATCTTCTCAACAATTTTCCACACGGCTGCTCCACACAATGATAAAGCACTACCGCCGCCACAACAGAAAGTACCGTTGCCAGCAGAAGGTATACCACTCCCGTAATGTTAAAATAATCGATAATCTCAATCACAGGAAGATGTACCAGATACAGACAGAAACTGTACCTTCCCAGCACCTTTATGACTTTTACCATCACATCATTTTGAATCTCAAGATCAATAAACAACATCATGATAATTGCCGCAAGGATTCCCCAAAGCATCCGGTTATACATATTAAGGCCAATAAATCCCGTCAGTAATAATGCTGCTATTTTCAGGAAATCCTTCTCCCGGTTCTCCTTCCGGGCGTACCATGCACAAATTCCCATTGCAAAAGTATTCAGGCTGTAAATCGGATTATCACAGGCAAGCATCGCGGGAAGGGATGCGGACAAAGCTCCAAAAAACATTTCCGCAGCCTTGGAAAACACAAATGTTGCCGGTACCATTACCACCATGAAGACTGCTGATTTATTGAAATTATTGATGTACTTCTTAAGAAACGGCGCAATGATGTAGAAAAACATAAAGCAGCTGATTGTCCAGAGGCCCCACAGATTATTCCAGAAATTATAATCTCCCGAAGGCACCCATGTATTAAGGCAAAGAAAATAGCGAAGCCATCCCAGATGACCGTATGTATCATTTGGCATCTGTGAAAGCCCCATGTCCCATACCAGAATTCCCACCAGAAGAATAGCATAATAGGCCGGTATGATTCTGGAAACACGCTTTACATAATATTCTTTCAAAGACTTACTGCGATTTAGTGATTCAAAAATCAAAAATCCGCTGATGACAAAAAATACGCTGACTCCGTATCCTCCGTTACTTACAATGTCACATACGGACCGCGGAAGTTCCGGCACAAAGATCAGCAAATGTATGGTAAATACCATCAAAGCGGCACATATTCGCAAAATGTCAAATATAATCATGGCGTCTCCTTTCTGTGACATGTAAGCTTTTCATAATCTATAAAAATTTCTTTGGCACTTTTAGTACCTTTGTAAGAATTTCATTCAATATCAGACAACCAAATAATCCTACCAAAAACTGAATTACAAAAAATCCTCCCCAGTCAAGGACCCGGTTCAATCCAACCTTTGCAAGCACACCTTCCATGACTGAAATAATCGTCATATGAAAAGCCAGAATAATCAGTGTATTCTGACCCACATAGGAGAGTGAACGTCGTATAACCGTAACCTTCTGCAACACAAGACTGGTGAAGATTACCATAACACTTCCCAATATTCCCAATGTCAGATAAACCGGCATTGATTTTCCATAATCCTGTATTGCCATATTGGCGGATCCATTCACATGGTGCAGCCCTGCAAATACCACAAGGCATATCAACAAAATCCACATATGCTTTTGCAGAATTTCAACAATATTGTATCGGCGCATGCATAAACCAACCAACATGAAAACGCATCCAAGAAGCGCCATTTCAAAGCTCCATGGAAGATACACCGGAAGGAATCTGCATAACAACCACGAAACCACACATAGCACGATAGATGAAATTACAATCTTCCTGACATCAAATCGATGCTTTAATACATAATAGATAACAAAGTAGAAGACAACGGATGCCACCGCCATTGCCGTCAAAAACCACAGTGGGCCGTTTCCAAATACAAAGCCCTCGAAATTATTTTCTGTCGGCACATTTTTATAGAAAATTGCGGAAGAATATACAAACCCCAAAAGCGCTCTAAACCCAAGATTCAAGGTAAACTCATGAGTTAATGCCAGTTTCAGAAGATATTTTGCATACAAAATCAAATTATACACAAAATATGGTATCAACAGTCTCTTCACTCTTTTTTTTACCATTTCTCCATACGAAACACTATAAGATTTTTCCATGTCATAAAGATATCCGGCCAATAAGAAAAACAGAGGGATATGAACCGATCCGCAGAATGGGACGTACTCATATACAATGTGTCCCAGTATTACAAGAATGATTCCAAGTCCCTTTGCGATATCTACATAATCATATCTCTTTCCCATAATTTCCCCTTTATTGCTCTGCCCTGACAACATATAGCGGAATATTTCCAAACTTTGATGCCATGACGGAAAATGTACTGTTAAAACTGCCATATATTTTACTGCCCGATGAAAGACAAAGCATTTCTACATAGGCATCCTTAATTCCCTGCTCATCATCTCTCTTTAAGGACTTATCCGAAAAGGTGAGAATTCGATCCGGGAAAACCTGTCGTAACTCTTCCTCCACACCTTTGTCATCCGACGCCAGATAAAAGTATGTGTCCGGTTCTTCTTTCAACTCTTCCTGCATTTTTGCGATAAATAACTCTAGCGGACTGTTGGTAATGGATTCGATATGATCCGTCCTGCGGACATGAACCCCTACGATTTTCTTTCCGGCGGCAGCCTTTAAGATTGCATTTTTTCTTTCTAAAATCTCCGGTTGCGGCGTAATAAAATCAAAAGCATGGTCTATTTCAAAAATATCCCAAAATGGATTGGTTGCCTTAATGTAGACGTCCTTCTTTTCCTCCACCAGACGTTTTATTCCATCCCTGCCCTGTTGGTTATACAAATCCATGATTTCATCACACTCAAAAAAGGCCGCTGCCGCATTTCGATATGATTTCTTTATAAAATTGCCCCGGATCTGTCCAAAAAAGTCCTGTTTATATCCATACTCTGAAATCGAAACCACCTCTACATCCTTTGGCAGACCAAACAACTTATCCATGGATGCTCCAAGTACAGTTTCTTCCTTCCAGATCACGATTAATTTCTGATTCAGTTCCTTCGCCGCATGATAGGCACTGGCCAGCGCAATAAAACGATTGCCAAGCCCGGCGCATGGTTCAATTACAATCATCTGATTTCCTCTCATCTGATTGGCTGCTTTAAGATTATTCTCTTAATTCTGCCAAGTTTTCCTCTAATTATCCAGTACCAGCGAACCATAAGGGCCCCCGGTGCCGGTTTCTGATTCCTAAAGAATCCTTCCATATAAATCTTGTCACCACCGATAAAGTGAAGACTATAGGTTGGAAGAAGACTGCCATCCTTCTTATTGACGTAACAAGGCATTCCATCCTGATATACAATTTTCTTAATGGTTGTCACCTTACTTACCCTGCATTCCCCACGGAGATAATTTTCCTCTCCGCTGATGGGACCACTGAACACACAGCCATTCTCATCCGGAATCAGCAGATTAAGAATCTTTCCCTCCGGCTTTGTCTTCTGCCACAGATAGAACAGCGTCATCTCACAGATACCGCCGGGAATTCTGTATTTTTGATGCGCATCCCATTTCGGACGAAGCACATCCTCCATATGATTTTCAAAGATATCGGTACAATAATCCAGAAAATCCGTTAACGCACTTAACTTAAAGTAAGAAAGCCCTACATTAGCCGCCCAACGGAATTCATTCGGGATCTTTAACGCCTCCATGTCCTGAGCCTTCGGAATCTCCATCGCTGCATCGCAGGTGAGAAATGGCTTATATTCCGCAAAGTTAATGTAAACTAAAATATCACTGTCTAATACAATACATTCATCATAGGAATTTTGCTTAAGATATTCCTCAAAAAGGAAGAATCGCTTGTAAATCGCCAGTGACCAGGTATCCGGATAGGAGGACCAGTTCTTAAATACCCTGCAGAACTTCTCCAGCCGTTCATTCTTAAATTCATTCACATGATGCCATTCCCTGCACCATTCCCGGTTAGCCTCATCCCCGATGAGAACCACCTTTTCATTATATTTACATGCCTGATCAATGCAAAATCTAAGATATGCCTGATTTTTCCTGCCACCGGTCTGTGGTTTGGCATTGGATTCATGATGAATCAACACCGGCAATACTCTCTTTGTGTCTGCCATGAATTCCTGCTCCTTGCTCTTACTTTCAAAACACATTGTTATTTCCAGTAGGTTCCACCCTCTACAGCACTGTGATTCTTCGGTGTCTCACAGTCCAGAGGATAATTCCAGTACTCGTTATACATTTCCACAATCTTCGGCTCATGATCATCCCAGCGCTTGCCCTTAATTCCAAAAAAGAGCTGCAGAGCGCCACCTACATGGATTGCCTGTTTCCCCATCTTCTTACAATGGGCCGCCAAAGGAAATCCATAGGCGCCACAACCGATTAACGCAATATCATAATCAATCTTATCGATTTCATCACACATATACTGTAGTGCATCAAACCATGTTGCAAAGCGCTCATCCTTCTGTCCCCCGGAGGTCTGAACCGCTTTTAAGGTCTTAAATTCACATTCCGGAAGGGTATCGGGATTGTCAAAAAGCTTCTCCCTGTTCTTTAACTGGCTTTTAATGGATTCTTCAAAAGGATGAACAATCAATACCTTTTTCCCCTTAAGCGCCCTGGTCCACGGTTCACCGGCATACCACGGTTCAAGGCAGGCCAGCCAGCAGGTACCTTTCATCTGCTTTGCATATTTTTCTAAAAAATACTCTTCTGCGCACTGATACCACACCCCCAGAATATCCAATTGCTCACAGCCATCCTTCATTACTTCATTGAACCTGCTCAGAAGCTTCTTATCCTGCGGAAAGAATCCGGCACAGGTACACAGCTGCTCCGTCACTTTATCTTCTTTACTGGTCCAGTTAAACTCTGCCGTTCTCATTGCAAACAATTCCACGCTGCCAAAACGTGCTGCCATAAACGGCTCTCCGCTTGTTATACGTTCCACAAAGAAATCCGACGCTGCTTCTATATCAAAGTACTTCTTTCCCGCATAGGTGGGACGATCAAAATTGTTACTGATATCCTTCGGGTAGAACTTGTCCCGATAACGGAATCTTAAGTTGTAATATAATCCCTGAAATTTTTTTATCATTCTGCCTCCGAATATGTGCGCAAAATAGAAAAATATGCACACGAATTCTATTGTAGCATTTTATTCATTATAGGTTATAGTATAGCATAGGTTGGAAAATAGTAAAAGAAGAATTAGATACATTCCCTTATCGAAGCCGCCAAAGAGAATAATATTCATTCTCTGCAATCAATACATATCTGTCCGTCAGAATATCATCTATTATAACATTCTCATCCCCCTCCCCCAACAGCATAATCCATTTCACATCTCCATCGGCATATGTGGCATGAATCTTTTCTTTCAAATCCTCACTCCTGCTTCCCTGCCAGTCCTGCAAAACAAAATATTTATAACCTGGTTTTGCATCAAGTACCAGATACAATTCCGGTGGACAATTATATGCCACAAAAGAATCCCTCTCTTCAATTGGAATTTGTTCATACAATCCAAAATAATACTGCACCCAATATAAATCATCATTACATATCGCATTCAAAAAAAGCGGTACAACTTGCTTCCATCCAAAAACACATCCTTGTAAAAAAGATAAAAGAACAAAAAAGTAAAAAAATTTCTGTTTTATTTCTGTTCTATCTGCAAATAACCGGTGAAGTTCCATCAATGTAATACTAAAATACGGCAGTGCAATGATTCCATAATGTGGGTATCCATTTCCCATGACAAAAATACAGATTGAACTAAATGAAACCAATATCCAAAGCATTCCCGCCCTTTTTCGTCCATGGCTAAAGATCAGCATCATTACTCCGGTAACCAACAGTCCATATGCGTACCAGAAATTCTTTATCATGGTAATATCAATCAGCGAACCAATTCCTGCCTTGTCTGCAGAATTTACACCATATTGAATATTATAGGTAATTGTCCCATACCACATTTCTCCAAAAGCATCATGAACAAAAAAATAAAGAAAAAACGGTATTGCCAATATTAAAACACCTAAAATAAAACCTGCCGCATTATAAAGAATATTCTTCCATTTCTTATTCTTTATCAGTGTAAATAAAACAAATACAACTCCAACACATATTCCCACGGCATTAGTAACTCTTGATAAAAGACAAAAAGCAAATGTTACGCCATATACTATTGCTCCATGCCAATCATGTTCTACCTTTCCATCTGCCTGATTACTCCATGTAAAAAGATAATAAAACGATAGAAACAAAAACGGTAAGGCATATTCTTCCGATAAATTTCCCCCTTCAAAATTTGTAATCAGACAAAAAATTGTCAATACAGTAACCATTACAGATGTTTTCCAGTTAAGCTCCTGCATAAACAGCTTTAACGCAACCACCGCCGTAGCCATCAAAAAAATTTCCTGTAAAATGAAAATCCCAAGTCTTGAATCATGAATCATGCATCCAACAGCATTGATAAAAAACAATGCAGGGCCTTTATGATCAAACAGCCCTGCATACGGAAGCATTCCTTCGCTCCAATATTTCCCTATTATCCGGAATATGGCGGAATCACCGCCTACACCATGATACAAGGGTGAAGTCGTATAGGAACAAATAAGAAGAAAAAATACAGAAATAAAAAACAATATTACTACAGTAATTATTTTAACCCAAAACCCGTTTTTACTCATTTACGAAATCACCTATTCCTCTCCAATATACTTATATATCTGAAAATTACCATTATCAAATGCCGGCACATATTCCATCGGATGCTCCGTAACATACTCACGTAAATGATAAAAATTATCCTTAATAAAGAAGAATACATAATCTGCCTTGTCCAAATCGCGAACATCATCATAAGTGTTATAGCTGTACCGATGTGCATTCAGCCATAATGCCCTCGGTTTAAAAAACAGTACGATATCATCTTCATCTGTCTGCTCCATAATCCATTCGTAAGCCTCCAGTGCTTCCGGTGCATATGCAGAATCAATTTGCGGCTGGGTGTGAATTTTCCATATCATTCGCAAACTAAAAACCATCATAAAACCACAAACACAGACTGCACAATACCGTAGTATATTTAAAACCAGCTTCCCATCTGCTTTTTTCTTGCAAATGATAAGTTTCTTAACCAGCCATTCTGCCCCATAAAACGCATACATAAGGAAAAACGGATACAAATAAAATAAATACCTTATACTTGACACAAACGGTGTCAGGTACAACATTGCCATGGTTCCAAGCACAAATATCTCTGAAATAATTTCCTGATGAAATTTTGTGGCCATACCGATAAAAATAAGTATGAGTAACACAAAACCACAAATTACTGCCAGATTATTTCCCACATCAAAAAAATCCCTTAAAATCGTCAGATAATACCTCATATTGGAAAATACATAATCTGACGGTGCGTATTGTATAAATGACACATAATCATTTCCCGCCTGCGGCAGCAGCACAGAAACGATTCCGTTTCCAAGGAAAAAGATAGCATATGGTAAAGAATGTGCCAGAAGATTTATATTTTTTAAATTGGTTTGTTGTATCTGCTTCTTTATAAATGTCACATGGCCTGATAAAAGCAGAATCACCTGAATACATGCCAGTGTAAGAAGCAATACAATTCCGGGGCTTCTAAGCTGGTATGCTGCAAAAGTACAGCAGCCAAAAATACTACTCCATAAGTATTGATTTTTTCCATCACTTTTCATTAATTCGTATAAGGAATGAACCGCAATCATGGTAAACATGGCACAAGGAATGTCTGTCAATATACTTGTTCCGGCTTCCATATAATGCTTACAGGCAACAAAAAATAATATTGCAATACAGGTATCTTTTGTATCAAATCTTTGGGCCAGAAATCGGTACACTGCGTATACAAATATTGTTAAAAAGATTGCCCCCATACTTCGGAATACAATTAAATGGAATCCGAAAATCCGGTACAATACCGCTAATATAACCGGCAGCCCCCAGGAACAGATAACCGGATAGGTCCCTGCAATGGAATTTTCCTGAATAAACTGCATCAGCTCTACATGTTGTTCCAATGTCCCGTCCGACAGTGCAATCGCCTGAGCCAGATATGCACTAAAATCATCTCCCCAGTCGTGTCCGTCATAAATGTATGCCAGTGCTAAAAAAAAGGTTATGACAACAACGAGCACCTCTATTTTACGGGAATTTTCATTTATAATGTTCCCTGCTTTTTCTATCTTTTCATTTATTGTTTTTCGACTGAATATCAGAATACTTCCCGTTAATAGGATAAAAAGCTCAATTACAAAAACGATTTTTTGTTCCATTTGTATTCTCCGTCTATTTTTTTCCAATGTTCATAATGATAATTCCGATACTGATAATTACTGCCCCCAGAATCATGTTAGCGGTCACTTTTTCCTTCAGTATCAGAAAGGATATTATCACAATTAGAATATTTACAATTCCACCAAGAATAGGAATGATAATCCCCAAGTCAAACTTACTTACCACTCCCAGATAAAGGCAGAAGCTTATTCCGTAACACAAAATTCCAAGAATCGTATATTTTGAAACAGACATGCCAATTACAGGTATGCAGATACCTTCCGGAATGGTGCGGTTGCTACCGATTTTGATTAATGTCAATCCGCTTACCGAAAAAAGAACATAAACCACACATAACAGATATCTCATCTTTTGATTTTCTCCTTATCATTTTGCAGGGATTCTTTCTCTTTTCTTTCTTCTTTATCCCTCCGATTCTGCATAATTGCAATCTCCTCTATGACAACCGAAAGCTTATATTCAATCTGGGACCCCTTTAGTGAAAGAAAAAATACTTTTATAATCAGCAGAAAAATGATTACAAGAAAAATGAAGTTGGCAGCAGATTCAATACCTATCCAGTCTGAAACCGCCATACCTATTTCCGGGAAGAAGCTTAGTATGAGAATAAGGGCCGAAAAAAATAACCAATACAGTGCACCTTCTATTTTCATTTGTGATTTTCTGATCTTATGAAGAACATACTGGCTGGTAAACACACAAACCACAATCAGAAGTATTCTTAAGTAAATTGACATTCTTTCACCTCTTTCGGAAACTTTGTATAAAAATAATCGAACAGCACATCTGAATCATGTATTTCATGGAACGCATTACATTAAGATAACTGTCCCCGGCAATTCTTTCATCCATCTGCACCTGCACTTCTTTTACTGAAATTCCCGATTTTATCAGATAGGATATGGTATCCGGTTCCGGTCCGAAATTAATATTCTCTGCAAATTCTTTCAAAACCTTTTTCCCAAACATTCTCATTCCGGAAGTGGGATCTTTTAACATAAAACCCGTTGATAATTTTATAATAAATGTAAGAATACTACTCCCCAGCATACGAAATGATAACGGTTTCTTCTCATTTATGAACCTTGAACCAATGGCAATGTCCACATGATTTCTTTCGATTTCCTCCATTAGTGTCTTAATGTATTCCGGCCGGTGCTGCCCATCTCCATCAAACTGTACCGCCGCATCATAGCCTTCCTTAACGGCATAGCGCATACCTGCCTGTACGGCATCCGAAAGCCCCATGTTTACCGGGAGGTCAAGAAGGTTATATCCTTTTTCCCTGCAGATTGATGCTGTATTATCCCTGGAACCGTCATTTACCACCACATAATCATATTGTGGATAATTTTCAATCAAATTGTCCACTACTCTCTCTATATTCAGTTCTTCATTATATGCCGGAATAATAATTAATATTTTCACTTCATCGCCTTCTATTGAATTTGTTTATATGAATACTTTTTATGCATATAGGTAATTCTAACACAAAACACTAAATATTACAATTAGATAATAAAAGTACTTATACAGACAACATCAGAGATATCTACACAGACACGAAGGGGGAGTAATTCTTTGCAGCAGGAAATCGATTATGCAAAGCTCGGGGAAAAAATTAAAGACCTGCGTCAATCCATGGGATTAACGCAGGACAATCTTGCAGAAATGGTCAGTTGTAACACTTCACACATCAGTAATATTGAAAATAACCATACAAAAGTATCGCTCAATGTACTTCTTGCAATCGCAAATGCCTTAAATACAAGCATAGACTACCTTTTGTCCAATCAATATGAAAATTGTTCATTAGCACTGGATAATGAAATTTTACGTGCTATTTCTAATTTCAGTATTGAAGAAAAAGAGCGGATTTTGCGTATAATCCACGCCTTATAGCACATTCTCTTAATAATTGCTCTTGAAAGTGTAAATTTTTCTTGTGTTTATAGGGATACCGATGAAAATGTGGTTCTGTGGATCAAACTGGGGGAACTCAAGAATTTGCCTTGTTTACAGAACGGACGAGTCGATATATAATAAAAAGTAATAGCTTTTAGGAGGTTCGAACCATGAATATATTATTAGTGAATACTACCTACCGCGGAGGTGGCGCCGAGAAAGTAACCCGCCAGCTCTATCATGGCTTTGATGATAATGAGAATATAAATATGCATCTTATTGTTGGACGTGCAGAACAAAGCGACGGCGATTTTGACATCATTCTTGACAAGTCCATGCCAAATCTTTTGTCCCGTGCCTATGGTAAGATTGCATCATTCCGTAAGAATGATAAATTTGCAACCAAGCAGATACTGGATGCAATTGAAAAATACAAGATTGACATTGTTCATCTGCAGAACATCCATGGGAACTACATGGGTATCGAAGATGTGGCAGAGATTGCCAAGCGCTGTCGTGTCATCTGGACTTTACATGATATGTGGTCCATGACCGGTCACTGTGCCCATGCATTTGAATGCACCAAATGGATTGAGGGAGATTGCAGCCACTGTCCTAAGCCGGAGACCTATCCGGCCATCACTTCCGACATTGCTAACGAGATCCTGGCATGCAAGAAGGAGACCTTTACAGGCAAGAACATTGTATTCGTCTCTCCTTCCCAATGGCTAAAGAACAAATTTAAGCAATCCCATCTTAAGGATGAGAAAATCGTAGTCATCAACAATGGTATTGATGTGGACAAATTCCAGCCGGCTCTGCGTATGGAGCTTCGCGACAAGTATCACATTCCGGTTCTTAAGAATGTTATTCTTTTTGCCGCTTCGAACTTAAATTCACAATTTAGAAGCTTTCCGCATCTTCTCGAGGCTCTCGAGATGCTGGAAGACAAGAAAAAATACTGCCTCGTTGTAATCGGCAGCTCGGACACCCCGATCAAATTCAACGAGGAGTTTGAGGTTCACCAGATGGGTTACGTAACCGACGAAACCGTTATGAATGAATTATATATTCTTTCCGATGTTTATATTACGCCAAGTTTAGCAGATAATTTCCCATGTACCACACTGGAAAGTTTTGCCAGCGGCACACCGGTAATTGCATTTGCATCCGGCGGACTTACGGAACAGATTGACGAGACCTGTGGTATTCTCGTTACACCGGGAGATTCCAAGGAACTGGCACAGGCCATCACCACAGCATTTTCCGATAAGCAGAAGCTCCGTGAGATGGGTCTTAACTGCCGCTTGAAATCCATTCGTGAATATTCCGAAAAGAGTATGCTTACAAAATATGCCGGTCTCTACCAGCTCGTGTATAAAGGAGAACTCTAATGCCCGCACCTCTTGTTGTATTTGCATATAATCGTGCAGATCATATTAAAATAACTTTGGATTGCCTGAATGCAAATGAACTGGCCAATCAGACCGATCTTTTTGTATTCTGTGACCAGGCCAAAAACGAGAAGGCTGTGGAGGCAGTGAATGCCACCCGAAGTGTTGTGGATGAATTTGCTAAGGATTCCGCCTTTCACAAGATTCAGGTGATTAAGGCCAAACAGAATAAGGGCTTAGCTGCATCCATTATCCAAGGTGTTACAGACATCATTAACCGCTATGGGCGTGTTATTGTCGTAGAAGATGACCTTATGACATCCGCGGACTTTCTCTCTTATATGAATAATGCGCTGGATTTCTATGAGAAAAATCCAAAAGTCTGGTCCATCAGCGGTTATACTTCTCCTTTAAAATCACTGGAGAAGTACCCTCATGATATTTACGCTTCACCAAGAGGCTGCAGCTGGGGCTGGGCCACATGGAAGGATCGATTTGAAAAAGTTGACTGGAATGTTTCGGATTTTGATGAATTTATCAAAGATTCCGCCCGCAAAAGACATTTTAATGAGGGCGGACCGGATATGACAGAAATGTTAACCCGTCAGGTTCAGGGAAAGATTAACTCCTGGGCAATTCGCTGGTGTTATCAGGAGAGCAAGGAAAATATGTACACCATCTATCCTACCAAATCACGGGTTCGCAATATTGGTTGTGACGACAGCGGAACCCATTGCGTATCGTCGAATCTCTACGATACCACTTTGATCCAGCCGGGCTCCTCCTGCTCTTTCGAGGATCTGGCTCCGGACCGGAAAATCATGCGGGAATTTCGCAGTATGTACGACTACTCCCACTTTGGCAATCTACGAAGAAAAATAATACGGGCCCTCAGTTCATGAGGACCCGTTTTTTACTTTTATTCCACTTTCGTCTCGTTTACCTTTCCGTCCTTAATTTCATATACAATGTCACAATTTCGGATGGTGGTTAATCGATGTGCGATAATAATCAATGTCAGTTTACCGTGAAGATTGTCGATGGCTTCCATAACCGCCTTCTCGGTCTCATTATCCAACGCAGAGGTTGCCTCATCAAGCACCAATACTTCCGGCTTGCGATACAACGCTCTTGCAATTCCGATACGCTGCCTTTGTCCGCCGGAGAGTCTGGTTCCAAGTTCTCCCACCATGGTATCAAGCCCTTCTTCCAAGCTCTCCACAAACTCCTTAAGCTGTGCTTCTTCCAAGGCCTGCCATACCTGTTCATCCCGGATCAATTCCGGCTTAACGCCAAAGGCAATATTGTTACGAATCGTATCATCCATAAGATAAATAACCTGCGGAATGTATCCAATCTTCTTATGCCATCCGCTCATGGCATCCTGAATATCCGTCCCATCCACGGTGATGGTTCCGGATTGGTTCTTATAGATTCCAAGTATCACGTCCACAATGGTGGTTTTTCCTGCACCGGATGGTCCGATAAAGGCGATGGATGTGTTTTTCTTAATGGAAAGATTCACATCATCGATGACATTTCTCTCTGCTCCTTCATAGCCAAAGACCACATGATCCAATTCAATAGACTTTTCAAATGTAATCGGCGCCTCTTCCTTACTTTCCTTGCTACCGGTTGCCGCTTCCATCATCTTAACTTCATTATACACTTCTTCTACAGCAACCTTATTATACATAATAACGCCTACATAGGAAGAGATCTTATTGACGGATGGAAGTAAACGAAAGGCTGCCAGGGCAAATACGGTAATGACCGGTATAAAGGTAGCTGCAGAACTGCCAACCGCAACCTTTACCGCCACAATGACCAGAATAACACCGATAACCATCGTCTCCATCATTGGCTTGGGAATTGCATTGTAGAGACCATTTTTTACCTGGTTATTCGCAAGACCTGCCGCGATATCCCAGAACTGATCTTTAAAGAACTGCTCATTATCCGAGATCTTGATTTCCTTAATTCCACCGAAGGACTGATGCATACATTTAATCTGTGCTTCCACAAATTCGCGATACTGATTACCCATGCGCTTAAATGCTTTACGGAATCCCCTCATAAATCCCAAGGCAAAGATTCCAAGAGCCACTGCCATGGATACTGCAATCAAAGGATCCTTGGATACCAGATACAGCACCAATGCACCTGCCACAATACACTCCGAAATCAACTGTGTGGAATTCAACACGGTTACATAAAACATATTCGTATCCGTCTGCACACTCTTTAAAAGCTCCGCGCTATTATGATTTACGAAGAAAGGATAGCTCTTTTCCATATATCCATTCATAATCTTGCTGCTAAGATCACGCAATCCGTAATAGGTAAAACGGTACTGGAGATTACTTAAGTACACCACATACATATTCTTTACAATGAACAGACATATGATCATCCCGCACATCAGGATTACTATTGTGTTATAATCCGTCACCCCCGTTATTTTCTGAATCAGAACAATAATCTCATTCTTCATCATGGCCTGCGGATCCGTAATCATCTCCACAAAAGGAAGCACGGAAGAAATGCTTAACAATTCCACAACAGCCCCAATCAGGATGGCAAAAAGCAACCATATCAATTTTCTCTTCTGCTTATTGTCAAACACACCCAGCATCATCTTAACTGTTCTCATATATTATCTCCAAATCATTTACTAAATTTACGATCCCATCAGTTATTGTTCTGCTACATTACCCCTCAGAACATAATCAATGGCATCCACGTACCCCTTGGTTACATTTTCATAGGAAAACTTCTGTATACGGGCAAATCCCTTTTCTCCCATCTTTCTAAGTCTCTTGGGATCCTGCATTAATTCATTAATCTTATCCGCAAAATCCTGCTCATCATAAGGGTCCACGATAACTCCGGTAACCTGATCCTCCACAAGATCTCTTGCGCCATCGGCATACCGGGAACTAATAATCGGAAGTCCTGCACACATCGCTTCCAATGTAACCAGCCCAAAACAGTCTTCTCTCGTTGGAAGGACAAATGCGGCGCTCTCAGAATAGCAGCGATACAACGCTTCTCCTTCAAGGAATCCCTTAAAGAAAACACGGTGACTGATTCCAAGCTCCTCTGCCTGCTTTATAAGACGTTCCTTCTCACCGCCGTCACCTACCACAAGCAGTGTAATGGAATCATCGGTTTTGGCCAATGCATTCAGCAAAAGGTCAATACCTTTCCGAAGAATCAACCCGCCTACTGTCACCAGCTGACAATTAGCATATTCTGTCTTGGGACGAATATATTTCTGAAGATCCACCGTCAGGAAACTGATAAAACAGCGTTCCGGGGCTGCACCATAAGCAATCTGTGTCTCCTTGGAAGCCGTGCTGCTTCCGATAAATGCACTTGCACGGGTAATAATATACTTTCTGCACAAACGCTGTATTTTACTGATATTCTTCTCAGAATTGAGCGTCCCGTCTGTCCAGCTGATGTAAGGAATCTTATGCTTTCTGCACCAGTGCATCGCCATCAGGATCGTTGGATTATACTCCATGGCCACCACCACATCCGGTTTCAGCTCATCCAGCACCTTCCCAACACCGTGGGGAATATAGATATCATGCTCATCATATCGTTTCTTGATCTTTATATTCCAGGACTTCAGATAGGTTGAATTCATAATCCTGCTCTCATCCGCATGCCACTGTCTTGACGTGTTTCGGACGCTGGAATACACAATGTGAAACTCATATTTTTTAATATTTTGCTGTAAATAGTAAAAGAAGTCAACCCGGTAAGGAGAGGGAATGTTCGTGATAATCACTACTTTCTTTAACTGCATCGCCTTCAACACCTCGCACAATATTTCCTCCGTAGATCACCCATGCCAGCAAAACTGCAAATGGGTTCACCGTCGGATTCAACGGAAATTCCTCCATAAATGCATACACACAAAGAATTGCAAACAAAATCAGCTCAATATCATAACGTGCTTTAAATAATTTCCTTAGCAAAAGAACGGTTCCCACCACATAAATCAAAAGCAGCACCAGTCCCGAATAAAGATAAATTGTCACATAAAGGTTATCCACAATTTCCAGAATCTCTCCGGCATTATTCAACCAGAATTCATAGGTATTTCCGAAAAAAGTAAATGGATATAACTTCAGATAATAATTCATAATAAAAATTCGGCCTGTCAGTACATGATTAATCATGTACATCCACTGGGTCTTATGATAAATCTCATACAGATAGGGCAGAACGAAACTTAAAAACACCATAACAATCGGAGCCCAGGTATAGATCTCATAGAGCTTTCTCTTTTGACGCTCTTTAAGCACAAATTTATCCAGCGCAATCAATACCCACATTCCCAGGAACAAAAGATATCCCGTCCTGCTGTGGGAGGCCTTATATGTCCAGAGCAACAATGCATTGGTCAGAACAAACTCCTTAATGCCAAGGGTTTCATAATGAATATAAATCAACAATGCTGCGATAATAAACATGTTGACAAAGAACACATTAAAATCCGAATAACCGTAGGTGTGGTATGCGGCTCCTGTCTTCGCATCAAGAATCAGCTTATTATCCTGAAAATATCCTAACATAGAACCGATGACTGCAACCGCTGAACACACAAGATGCACCCAGAAGGTTTTCTTTGCAAGATCCTTAAAACTAATTCCTTTCATTCCAGCCACAGCCAATGCAGCCAGAAGGAAGGTCTGTTCCCTGGCACGAAAGAATCCGATAGTACTCAACAGCACCAGAAGAATAATAAGTAACAGCTCCTGAGGTTCATAATTGGTATAGAACATCTTCAGGGCAAGAAAAGCCAATGATATCACAAAAACAATAACAAATATGCGATTATTGGAACTTAAGCCCAGTGCTTTCAATCCGGTCATGGAAAGAAAGAAAATATAATATGCAATTCTAGCGTTTTTTTCCTGTACAATCTTTTCCACTGAATTTCTCCATTAAAACCAAAAAAATGAATCGAAAATTAGTCACTAAATATCTTTTAAATAACCGCTTAGGATCCTGCATCAGCCGATACAGCCACTCCAATGAACACTTCTGCATCCACATCGGAGCCCGTTTAATATTACCCGCATGATAGTCAAATCCGGCCCCCACGCCGATCATTACACCGGTCAATTTATTTCGGTGGTCATACATCCATTTCTCCTGCTTGGGAGCACCAAGACCAACCCATATAATATCCGGATGGGTCTCATTGATCTTAGTAACAATATCTGCATCCTCCTCATCCGTCAGAGGACGAAAAGGGGGTGAAAACATACCTGCCACATCCATATTCGGGTAATTGTCTGAAAGTCTGGTTCCTAAGAGTTCTAAAGTCTCCGGCGCAGATCCATAAAAATAATGCCGAAGCTTCGTACCTTGATTGGATTCTTGAAACAATCTTTCCATGAGATCCGGCCCCGTCACTCTATTGGCCTCTTTAAATCCGTAGAGCTTACTGACCACCGAAAGAGGCTTCCCATCCGGCAGTGCCATAGCAGCACTATTTTGAATGAGATTGTAGGAATCATCATCGTGGGACATCACCGTGGTATGGACATTGGATACACAAATGTATTCTCCCCGCAAATCTTCCAGATGGTCCTTAATATATTCGGTTATCTCTTCCATTGAGGTTACATTAATATTCGTTCCAAGAATTCTGCAATACTTTAAATCTTTCACCTTTACACCTGTCAGCAAACCTTTTATTTGTCCCAAAACTGATAATAATCATAATTGTCCGTGGAGCCTACATAATAATATCCATAGTCCGCCGGATCCTTTGTCAGCACGTGATAATCCGAATTAAAAATAATATTATCCACTTCATACATTCTTGCATACGTTGCAATCAATTCAATGTCCGGCTGTGTCTTACACATTTCTTCATAAATTGCCTGAATTTCCGGTTCATTAATTCCGGACATATAGCCTTCCGCATCCCTTCCGTACAGCAGCTGATAGTAGGAAGAATACTGTCTCATGGAGCAGTACAATTCATTGGGCACAATAACAACCGGATACCAGGAATCGGTGGAATAATGTTCAATATTATAACCTATTTCCACAACACAACGGGGCAGCTTGTACCAGTTCTTTCGATGAGAAAAATTATCCGTATTGTAAATTAATCGACCACCGCACACAATCATCGCCGCAACCAGAAGAAGGGATACCAGCATTTTCTTCTTATCCTTAAAGGCAAAAATGAGTCTTGTCCCTGCGTAGGCGTTGACAATGGTAGCCGGAAACAGCCACAAAACTCTCCAATAGGTTCCAAAGAAATACTTATAATACATAACGTCGATAAAGAACGGATTGAAGAAAATGAGCATCAACACCGCCGGAAATATGGTTAAAACCGCTCTGTTTTTCTTATCTTTTATGAAAATGAATACCATGGAAGCGATAGCAAAATATACATAAAGACCGGTTCCCGCGAATTTAAGATATTCCTGCCATGCCGCATTCATTGTTTCCAACATGTTTTCTTCCTCTACCAATAAAACTTAATCGCCATAAAAATCTTGGCACCAAAGGCATACAAAAATGCATATACCGCACAGGGAATCAGGGCAAGCCATAATCCACACATACCACGAAAATCACGTTTTCCGATTCCGTAGATCAATGACATAACTCCCCAAAACAATCCTGACAATATTATACCAAAACCCGATGTAAGGCAGGCTGCGCAGCAACATACCCCCACCGTCACACAATCCCTGACGCCTATTTTACCCTCCGTGCGGTACAACCGAAGGGCCAGAAGAAAATGCAACGGAACAAATATCGCAGCAAACATTGCCTTTCCCTGCCATATACGGAACAAAAGAAAGGCTCCCGAGTTATACAGGGAATAACCACTAAAAATCGACATTGCACTAACCAGTCCCACAAAGATGACTCTCTTTTCATCCTCCTCAAAGAGCTGCTGTGCCAAAAGCCAATAAACAACATAGGCTAAGGGAATCATAAAGAGTGGCACAATACTGTGCATCAGTATCGCAGGGTGAATCATAGACACCTTGCTCAGTAATGCCCAGAACATAATCCATGGCGAGACCATATCTTTGAACACTTCTGAAAATTCACTGTATAGAGGCTGACCCGTCACCGGGTTCTCCACCAGCATCAGATCCTTCTGCACCGCTGCAACTGCAGTGGGCACATACCTTGCATCATCATCATCCACGTGTTCAAAGTAAGACAACATAAACGCCTGCATCATGATGCTAATCACAACCAGCACCCAGAGAAGGCCTAACTCTTTAAGCCGTGGCACCAGCTGTCTTGCCATCCTTCGCAAATTGTCCGTATAACGGAACACACCCATAATTGTCTCCACCGCAATAATCGCAACATACAGATAAAACAGCGTGTGAAATTTACACTTGTAAATAATCAAAGGGAGGGCAATAATCTGCAATTGCGCAAACATGAGCACAATCCCCATCAGCCAGTTGGCCGACCAGGCCTCCACATACTTTTCCCCCATCTTTTGTGTGATGAAATGTCCCAGCACCAGTGGAACAAGTCCAACAAAAAGTATTACTAATACTGCCTTAACAACTATCATTTTTCTTCCCCAACAGGCTCTTATCCAACATATACCAAACCGAGCTCAGTAATTTGATTTTCTGCCAGCTCATGCTTATATTTTACAACATCATATTCCTTGTCCTTACCATCCCCTGCAACAACCACGGTCAGGTCACATAAAGCTGCCACACACACTGCCGCAGCACAAGTCTTTGCTGACGGGCAATCAATCATTACATAATCATAGGCTCCGGAAAGCTCCTCCAGAGCATGCTTAAAGCCTTCATGGGTAAACAGATCGATTCCCTCCGTAGAAGCCTGTGACCATCTTGCCACAGAAACTGCCTTGTCACACTCTTCCACAAGATCCTTTGCCGAAATCTTTCCGGTTATATACTGATACAGTGGATTCTTCTCCACAGAATCCGATTCCTGTGCAATCTTTATGACGAGAGCTTTCTTACCATTTACTGCCAGTTTCCCTGCCAGATTGGTGGCAACCGCCTCCCGTTGCTTCTCATCCGAGATGGATGTCACTGCAATTCTTGCATAAGAAGAGATTCTTCTGGCAATTCTCTTGTACTCCTCCTGATTATCCTTTTTAACACTTAATTCACCAAGAACGTCGATTCCGAAACATTCCAGCACATCGGTTCTTCCCCGAAGCACCGTACTGATTAATGTATAGAAAATTACCGCAACAACGCCAAGAACACCACCGATGATTCCACCAAGGATTCCATTCTTAATAACGCTCTTTTTCGTAATCTTCTTCTCCTGATTTTCATCGTTTCCTGCGGCCTTCTCCAAAACATATGCATTCGGATGAACATCGTCCACAAGAACCAGAGTACCTTTGCCGAAATTCTTTTCAAATTCTTCCATTACAATCTTCTTTAATGTTTCAGTCGCTTTCAGAACCCGTTCCTGATCCAGACCAATCAGAGACCCCTCCAGACTGATTTCCAGCCCGTTGATTCCGGTGGAAATAACCGAAACACTGTTAATCATCTGATAATAATTTGCATTAATTCCCTCCGCTTCAGCCAGACCATTTAAACAGGTATATCCTTTGATCATAGAAGTTACATCATCAATACGATTCGCAAAATAATCGCTGTCATCAAAATTTGTTACATAGACCACAAAGGATCCATAAACAAGATCCACCTTATTCGCATTATAAAATTCCAGATTCTTCTGCTGTACTTTATACATAAAAAAGAAGTACCCGCCGGTCAATCCCGCTGACAACACGGCAACCAGCACAACGATCATCCATTTCTTTACAACATACTGTAAAAGATTAAAAAGATCTATCCTCCGAACACTTTTATTTTCCATTTCTATCACTCCTTATGCATATATAAAATTGTAAAATAAACCCGCTTGTAAAAAACTCCTGTCAAAACGTTTACATACCTAATTAGTCTACCATAATATACGAATTATTTCCACTAAAATATTCACCATAACATTGACTAAAAAGGAAGAACATTATATACTTTTATTTATAATTTTCCTTTTTTTTGATACAATTTTATTAACTATGGAATGAGGTAAACATTGTGTATCGATATCGTAACAATCTACAAAACATCTTTGTAGTATTTTGTGACTGTCTTGCAATCGCTCTCAGCATACATCTTGCCAACTATATCCGACATGGCCAGTGGATGCCCGGAAGCTATGTAACGACAATCACCAATATCTTTTTAATTGCGTATATTTTTATCTATTTATTCATAAATCTGAATAGCCATATTTCGGAAAATGGCTATTTTGCTGAATTGATCACCTGTATCAAAATCAGCCTTGCGGTGGTTGCACTTTCTATTTTCATCATATATGTGACCCGCCCTGTAGATCCTGATTTTTCTCGTGGACTTGTATTTTACTTTTTAATCATTAACACATTAATGTCCTACGCGTTCCACCTGACTTTTCGTTATGTGCTGACCCGGTTTTCCCGCAACAACATTAACTCACGTCAGCTGATGTTGATCTGCGACTATGACAATATCGCAGCTTTAGTTGACCAGATTCAGCAGAAGAACCGCTGGGATTATTGCATTCGAAGTATTGCTGTGGTCGACAGTGACCATACCGGGGAATCCATACTGAACATTCCTATCGTTGCCAAAGATGCCGAATCCATACTGGCTTACTGCAAGGCAAATATCGTGGATGAAGTACTGATTGTCACCGGTACCGGTTCCATCAGCAGCATCTTAAACGAGATCATCTCCATGGGCATCACGGTTCATGTTGGACTCAAGACATTTAACCTTAATTTTGCAGCCTTTTCCACGGTGACACGAATCGGCGGACAAACCACTATCACCTTCGCCAATCGTTTCCTGTCATTAAAGCAGGCGATTGCCAAGAGAATTCTTGATATCATCGGATCTCTTGTAGGTACATTGATCACCTTATTATTGACCATTATTATCGGCCCTTTGATCAAACTGGAATCACCCGGTCCGATCTTCTTCGCCCAGAAGCGTGTAGGAAAGAATGGCCGTTACTTTAAAATGTACAAGTTTCGTTCCATGTATCAGGATGCCGAGGAACGTAAGAAGTTACTGATGGAACAGAACCAGATGAATGGTCTGATGTTCAAGATGGATGATGATCCCCGGGTTACCAAAATCGGCCGTTTCCTTCGCAAAACCAGTCTGGATGAATTTCCACAGTTTATCAATGTATTGAAGGGCGATATGAGTCTGGTAGGAACAAGACCTCCAACGGTGGACGAATTTCTGCAGTATCACAGTTACCACAAGATGCGTTTAAGTATTAAGCCGGGCATCACAGGGCTCTGGCAGATTAGCGGCCGAAGCGACATTACAGATTTCGAAGAAGTCGTGAAGTTGGATGTGCGCTATATCAACGAATGGTCCTTAATGCTAGATATTAAGATTTTGTTCAAGACCATTATTGTGGTTTTCCAACGAAAAGGTGCCAAATAATTAATTTAAAACAAATGAACCTCGAAACCGATTCACTTTAGAACCCGTTTCGAGGTTTTCTTATATTGTCGATACATCCCGGGCAATATCTGCTGCTTACAGAGAATATCTTGTCTTAATAAAAATCTGCTCCCACAGATACATCTGTAACTCATTCCACACCAGACTTGCCTCATGGAATCCCGTCTTTCCTTCAATTACATCCATCAAAAGCTGTCTCGTAGCCTTTGGATCCTTTACCAGGGAAGAATTCAGATAATCCGAAGAACCGGTAAGATCCAAAAACATCTCCCGGTACGGCCCCTTAATCCAATCCAGAATCGGTGCATTGAATCCAATCTTTCCGCGACGATAGGTGATATCCTCCGGCATAAATGGCGCCAGCGCATCCCGCACAATGTTTTTGCTATATCCATTGCGCACCTTTGCCCTCCAGTCAATAGAAAAGGCAAACTGCACCAGCCGATAGTCCATAAACGGCATTCGAATCTCCACTCCGTTGATCATACTGGTTCGATCGTAATTGCGCAAAAGTGTAGGAAGAATCGTTTCGTGAGTAGAAACAAATAATGTCTTATTCAGCATATCCATTTCCTTAAAGGCCGGATGATCACTGTAGGAACTGCGCACCTCGTCCCTTCCCAATATTTTCTTAATCTTCTGTCGTGCTACAATATCAACCATCAACTGCATTTTCGTTTTCTTAAATTCCGCAGAATCCGCCGGGTTATCCGAGTCATTATTCATATCCAGATAGGTCTTGACGATGGTGTTGACCTCATCCTTGTTTTTCGCATCCCCTAACGCTTTCACAATATCAAAACTGTATCCGCCAAAGAGCTCATCGGCACCATGTCCATCCATGGAAACCAGTGTCCCGTAATTTCTTTCCTGCTCATAAATCTTAATCATCGGAACCTGCATATTCGTGTACAGTTCCTCAAACAGATAAATATATCGATACAGTTCCTCCATGGATACCGTATCCTGAATACTAAGAAATGTGCTCTCGATCCCCAGATGATCCGTTACCTTCCTGGCATAAGCCGATTCATCCAGACTTGTTCCCGGGAAACATGCCACATAGGCGTGTTGCCAATCCTTTGCCATTCGGCCGGTTCCGCCATTCTTTGCAATATCTGCCATGGCACAAATCACCGCGCTGGAATCCAATCCGCCACTTAGTGCCGTACCAATGGTAACATCGCTACGCATACGAATCTTACAGGCATCCAGAAAAAGTTCGCGGAACATCTCAACCTGCTTATCATACTCGCCGGGCACATCCATAATGTGATCCAACGTATTCCACCAGCGCTTTAATATAAGCTTTCCATCTTCGAACCATCCACAATATCCTGCAGGGAAACGCTTGATTCCCTGAATAATACAATCACTTTCATTTTCATAGTGCACCTTGGCGCGATATCGTCCAAAGGCCTCCATATCCGCCTCTACATGGTCAAACAGCGGTGTGATGGTCTTCATCTCCGACCCAAAGGCAAGTCCTCCCTCCGGCATCTTTGCATAATACAACGGCTTGACACCAAAACGATCCCGGCTTAAGAAGAGCCGCTTTTGTTCCTGATCCCATATAGCGAAGGACCACATACCATTAAAGTGATTCTGGCAGTCCTCTTTCCACTCAATAAATGCCGCAAGTATCACCTCTGAGTCCGTCTCGCTCTTAAAGGTATATCCCTTGGCAATCAATTCATTTCTTATTTCAATAAAATTAAATATTTCTCCGTTGAAAGTTAACCAGTATCTCTCATTGGCATAAGACATCGGCTGCTTACCGTTTTCCGAAAGATCCAGAATCGCAAGACGTCGGTGTCCCAGTGTCACGCCATTCTTCTGCCACAGACCATATCCATCCGGTCCGCGGTGCATCATCTGATTCAAGCAAAATAGTGCTTTTTCTTCGCTGATATCAACATTTACCGCACCAAAAATACCGCACATAATTTACCTCTTCTGATATTTTTTCCAATCAATTTCCTTATATTCGTTAAACGCTTCTGTACTGTCCTTCTTAAGCAATACAATCATGGTCATCATGATTAACTTAATATCCCGCAGGAAGCTATAATTTTCAATATACATAAGATCCAGCATAAGCTTGTCCTTCGGCGAGGTGCTGTACTTTCCCTCCACCTGGGCATAACCGGTAAGACCCGCCTTCACACGAAGGCGATATTCAAATTCCGGAAGCTCCGTCGTATAATTATATACATTTTCAATCATTTCCGGACGCGGTCCCACCACGCTCATATCTCCCATCAGTATATTGATAAACTGTGGCAATTCATCAATACGATACTTTCGAAGTACCTTACCCACCGGCGTTATGCGGTCATCATTAGCCGATACCGAACGGCGCTCATCATTGTCCCGCATCGTCCGGAACTTTAACACGGTAAAAATCTTCCCATGACGTGTCACACGACTCTGACGATAGAACACCGGTCCATGATCGCAGATCTTGATTGCAATGGCACTAATCAGCCACAACGGACTGGTAATCACAATTGCAATAAGAGAAATCACCACATCCATAATTCGCTTAACCACTCTTTGTTCCAGAGTCAGTTCCTTGACCGGTGCCGCAACCAGGGAAACATCATCCAGAATCTGATGTTTGGCATTGATTTGAACAATATCTGCGATTTCCGGCGTGTAATAGATATTCTTAAAATTCTTATAGCAATACTCCACAATGCCTTCACGTTCCTTTACCGGAACATCATTCATAAACACGGTATCCACACGGTCAATATGCTTAAATATACGATTATCCGTGTATTCATCCACAAAAACAATCTCATACTGTTTCTTAAACTTACCGATGGCACGGAACAGCCGTGCGGCATCCTCCCGGTTATTAACGATCAAGCAGCACTTTTCTGCATCATAGATCTTAAAATAAATGTAATTTCCAAGGTATGCAAATATAATAATAACCAATATCTGCATGACCATAACAAAGATCAATGTATCCGGATCCTCAAAGGTCAGACGGTCATTATTATTCTCATTGGTGTTCATGATACATAACATCAACCACGACACAATATCCGTTAATACGGTGGCCAGGCTGATCGAATATATAATCGGCTTGCTCTTACGCTTACCGATGTCGTACCCGCCGTACACCATCAAAAGCAATACTCCCACAAAAGGGAATGTCAGCCATACCACCGCCATGGTTCGGGATGGATTCAGCAATTGCCAGTGAACTCTTGAAAATGTATATATAAAAATTGTAAAAAGCGATAGGAACAACAGCATTTCCAATAAAAATACAACTGTACTTCCAATGCTCTTAAAGAATCTTTTCACGAAATTGTACTCCTAATTATCTTATTGAGCTTTTACTTTACCTTCATCAGGGCAGCCAGAATCTGTGCTCTCCATTTAAGCATATTCATCGTATCCGAATGATTCAGATCTGTGCTGTTGTTACCATGACGACGGTACTTTAGCAGCTGCTTTGGAAGGAATACAACCTTACCCTTCTTCTCTGCAACAAGACCAATCCACTGATCATGCATTGGAACGGAATCCGGAATCGGAAGGATAAAAGGAATCAGTTCCTTACGGAAAGCCATACAGCACCCCATGTAGGAATTCTTCGCTATATTATTAAGCATTCCCGGCTTACACTCACGATATGCAAAAAAAGAATCCATCATGACCCTGGTCATATTTTCATTCACCACCGTAGCGTCATGAAGAATCAGTAACGCTTCCGGATCCGAAAATGCTTCCAGCACACGAATAACCTTGTCCTCCTTCCAGACATCGTCCTGATCGGATAGGAAAATAATATCCCCGGTACACATCTTAATGGCCTGCTCGAAATTCTTCTTTACCCCCTGACCAAGTCCCATATTGACCTTGATTCTAGGCTCCTGCTCACTCATTTTAACAAGCATACGGTAACTCTCGTCGGTAGAAGGATCCACCGAAACACATACCTCATCCTCACCGTCTAACTGTGAAAGGATGGAATCCAGCTGTTCCTTTACATATTTTTCACCGTTAAATACTGCCATTGCCACCGAAATCTTCATTTTTCAACCTTCCTCTCCATTAACAAAATAACATTCTTAAGTCCTTGTATTTCATCACTAATTTGAAGTGTTTTTTCAGAACAACAATATAGTACAAAAACATACTATTCTTATAAAATATCTTTAAATCCCTTTTCTGTAAAGCAAATCTTGCCCGGGCCGCCTCTGCAGAATCCTCCACCGCAGAGAATTTCTGATGCAATTCAACCTGCATTACCTCAGGGAAAATATTTTTCTTTCTCATATCCATTATAAACATATGGTCAATATAATCAAGGAACATTTCTTCACAATACCGATAATTGCGCATGATTCCCGCTCGCAGTGCCATTGCACTGTTAATTCCCGAAAGTTTCCTCGGATTTAATCTCATGAGTTGTTCCGTGGATTCAATTCTTCTGACATAACAGCCTTCCATAAGAACCGGAGACATGATTCCCAAAGTATCCCGCATCACCGGCAGGGCAATTTGCCCCTGCATGGATCTTGCCTTTTCAAGGTATTCCACGGAAACCTGGGTATCATCATCAAAAAGACTGATCACATCCCCATCCTCGGCATACAAGGAACTAAAGATATATTCCAATGCGCGGTTGTATGCATAACTCAGTCCGCGATTTCCTCCCATCGGAAGATATTCCACCCCATCCTTCCCGGCAATCGATACATTATCACCGGTTTTCTCACTATTGTCACACACAACCAATGTAATATCAGCGTCTTTAAGGCACTGATATGTTATGGAATCCAATAAACTCTTGTTATATATTACCATAATTCCAAAATGTTTAACACCACTCATTACTTTCTCCATAACATTTTATCCTTGAAAACTATATCCGTATTCCCCATTTCATAAAAAAGCGTACCAGGGAACCCATAAAGCGAAATACCCCTCGCATATTTCCTGTATTTTCCCTTTTCCATAAATGTGTCACACTGACTGTCGGATAGAAGATAATCTTACCTTCCTTACGTACACGCATGGAAAGATCTGCATCTTCACAATACAGGAAGAATCCCGGATCAAATCCCCCAAGCTTCTTAAAAATCGATGTTCGAATAACAAAGAAACATCCTGTACAAAATTCCACTTCCGTTGGCCGGCTAAGATTCTCATCCTGTCGGGTGTAGCGTCTGCGGATATAACGAAACGGTTTAAACTTACTGATAATGGCATAACGAATGCTTGGACAATATTTGGGCAAATGTTGTACGGATCCATCCGGATTAAGAACCTGTGGCGTCACCATAGCAACATCCGATTCCTCATCCAGGTACTTACAAAGTTCCTCCACCACTTCACTATGCAGAGTAATATCCGGATTGATGACCACATGATATTCTGAATCAATGGTTTCTGTCACTTTATTATGTCCCTGTCCAAACCCCAGATTCTCACCATTACGAATCAATATCACCCGGGAAGGATATGCCGATGCAAATTTTTCTTCAACAAGATCCGCCGTTCCATCCTTTGATCCGTTGTCGATCACATATAATGTGAAATCTACATTTTGCGTGTATTGCAACACGGACCCTATGCAATCTTCAATAATATCTGCATTGTTATAGGTGACAATACTCCCTGTAACCTTTGTTGCCATAATTATTCCTCACTCATTGCCGGGAAATTCAGCGTCTGTGTTCCGTCACCACTCTCCACATCCACCACATAACTCTTCGTGATATATCCTGTCTGTTTAAATGTGATGACATATTCCCCTGCATCTTTATTAATCGTAACCGGTGCAGTTCCTACATATACATTGTCTACATAAACCCCTGCTCCCACCGGCGCAGCCACGGTTACAGCCACCGCCCCTGTGGTAGCTGCCGTCGTTTCGGTTGTGGCGGTTGTTGCCTGAGTCGTGGCAGCCGTTGTCGCCGCTGTAGTAGCAGCGGTTGTTGCAGTTGTCGTGGTTGCTGCAGTTGTGGTACTTCCTGACGTTGCGCTATCTGTAGAAGCTTCACCATAGATCTTTGCCAGATCGAACTTCTCAATCTGATAGGTTGAATTTACCTTAATCTTGGTGGTATAGGTCGCATAATCATCGGACAAAAGATTGATAATATAGGTACCATATTCCAAGGAAATCGGTTTACTGTAATCCGTCTTGTCTCCTTCAATGAATAGTTCTGCATCCTTCGGTAATATCTGAAATTCCACCGTTCCAATCTTGTTAACGGGCTCTTTGGTATCAGAAAAATCCAGTGTCACTGTAGAATCCTTGGCAACATACACGGTCTTTCTGGATTCTAAATTCTTGTTGCTCATCACAACCTCGTATTCGCCTTCAGGCACCACGATCATCATATCCTCACTGACCGTATACAGATAACTGGTTCCAATTTCCACCATGCCACCCACAAAGGCATCCGCCCCCTTGAATGTCAGATAACCATGGCCCTTCTCAACGGCAACCGAATAAATCTTATTGCCAATTCCCCGGACCGTCACCACATCACGGCTTAAAACCTGGGACGGCGCAATAACCTGATTCCCGGAAATCACCGTCAGGGTATCCGTATACATATAACTGGCACTTCCAAAATTAATGGTATATTTGCCTTCTGTAGCTTTAAACCCTTCCACATTAACCGTTTTAAACGCCTCTTTATTACCATACACCGTAAATGCTTTCTTGCGTTCTGCATCATAGGTGATATCCAGAATTTCTCCGATCTTTAATTGCGTGGCTGTAACGATCTCATCATATACATTTTTAACGTCCGTGCCTCCATTGTAGGATAGGACAAAACTCTCACCACTATTGATATCCTTTACGATCAACTGCATCTTATCCGCATCTCTGCCCATCAGAACCGCCGTCATGCGATCCGGACCGGTCAGGGCAGACGCATCGCTCTCAGCCTCCGTCTGCTTATTGGACGGCATGGGGGTAACGCTGTTGCCGTTGATCATTTGATTCTGTTTTTTCTTTCCTGCATCCCCGCCGCATCCGGCAGACAAACACAGACATACACATAATGCCAACAGGCACCACAGCTTTTTCATACTAAGCACATCCTACCATACTTTAAAATCCTGATGCAGATAATTCTGCACATAATCGATTGCACCGCTTCGAAGATCATAGAATTCCTTCGTATAACCTGCTTCCCGCAACTTATCCATTTTCGCTTCCGTAAAGTACTGATATTTGCCGCGAAGGTCCTCCGGCATCTCAATATACTGAATATTAGGCTTTCGATCCAACGCGATAAATACAGATTCTGCCAGCGTCTTAAAACTCTCCGCATGTCCTGTACCAAGATTGAACAAGCCATCCACCTGCGGATGTTCCAGGAAGAAATAAATTACGTCGCAGATATCCTTGACATAAACGAAATCTCTTAACTGTCCACCGTCCTCAAATCCTTCTTTGTAAGATTTGAAAAGCCCGATGCTGTTCTTCTCCATAACCTGCCTGTAACCATGATAAATCATGCTGGCCATTCGTCCCTTCGCATATTCATTCGGTCCATACACATTAAAGAACTTCATTCCGACCACCTGCGCCGGACGGTTCTCCTGCTTCTCGGCCCACAGATCAAAGATCTGCTTGGAATATCCGTATCGATTCAGAGGCATCAAACCCTTGATATCCATCTTATCATCAAAACCTAATTCACCGCCACCATAGGTTGCGGCAGAACTTGCATACAGAAAGCTGATTTGCTTCTCCGCACAGTAATTCCAAAGTGCAATGGTATAAAGATAATTATTCTTATACAGATAATCAAAATCCTGCTCTGTGGTTGCAGAACATGCACCCATATGGATGATCGCTTTGATTCCCGTAAGTTTCGGAAGTTCCTCTAAGAACTCATCCTTATGATAGTAACGAATATATTTCTTATTGCGCAGATTCATCCATTTCTCAGAAGTATTAACATTATCCACAATATAGATCTCATCAATTCCCATTTCGTTGAGTTTTGCAACGATACAACTTCCTATAAACCCGGCACCACCTGTTACAACAATGGAACCACCTTCATTGATCACACCCATTTTCTTACCCTCCTAATAATCAAATGTCTTTATGATTCATTTTCCAAACGTTTCATTGCATTGATAATATTGGTAGTAGACTTGCCTTCTACAAAAGGAATTACTTCCACACTTCCACCATTGTCCCGTACAAAATCCGCACCAACGATATGATCCACCTCATAATCCCCGCCTTTAACCAGAACATCCGGCTTCACTTTCGTGATCAGGTCGTATGGCGTATCTTCTTCAAAGAGTACCACATAATCGATAAATTCCATCTCTGCCAGCATATCCATACGATCTGCCTCGTTATTCACAGGACGGCTTGGCCCTTTTAATCGCTTCACCGATGCATCGGAATTCAGTCCAAGTACCAGAATATCCCCCAAGGCTCTGGCTTCCTTCAAATACTTCACATGTCCAATATGAAGAATATCAAAACATCCATTGGTAAATACGATTTTTTTATCTCTCTGTTTGTCAAGAACCCCGGCAATGCTATCCTTCGTCTGAATCTTATTGACCTCATGATACAATTCATCAATAACCTCATCGATGGTTACCACCGAAGTACCGAACTTGGTAATCTTAATGGAGGATGCCGTATTGGCCAGACGTAACAGTTCTCTCTCATCCAGACCAAAGGCGATGGAAACTGCCACATAAGCAAATGCGGTATCTCCCGCGCCAACCACATCGTATACCTTTCTGGAATCACATTTCTGAAGGAATAATTCTTTCTTTTCATTCAGATATGCCATACCATCCCCACTCAGGGTGGCCAGTACATTATCGCATCCTGCCTTTATCTGAAGCGTCTTCATTGCCTGAACCACTTCCTCCATGGAGTCTGCTTTCTGACCTGTAAGTTCCCGAAGTTCCTTACGGTTTGGCTTCAAAAGATAGGCACCTTTATATTTTGCACAGTTGACGTCTTTTACATCCACAATAACACGTTTTCCATGTTCCTTTGCAATCCGGATGATATCCTGTGTCAAATCATAAGAAAGTACGCCCTTCATGTAATCCGACAATAAAACCAGATCAAATTCATCAATCCTCTTCTCATAAAGAGAAATCATCTTATCTTTGGTTTCCTTCAAAAGATCCTCCGTACTCTCATCATCAAGACGAAGTAACTGCTGATTGCCTGCAACAAATCGTGTTTTTAACGTGGTTGGTCTTCCGGTTTCCGTAATCACCAATTCATCATCGATTCCCTGTTCCTGCAGCAATTCCCGAATCTTCTCTCCGGCCGCATCATCTCCCACACAGGCCATCAAGGCAACTTTCTGCTGGATTCCCACCAGATTCGTGGCCACATTGGCTGCGCCTCCCAGAATATTCTTCTCCTTTTGAAATCGCATCACAGGCACCGGTGCTTCCGGAGAAATACGATTGATGGAGCCACTGCAGTACTTGTCCAGCATGATATCCCCCACCACCAGAAACTTTCCGGCATTCTGTGTTATGTTTTGAATTGTTTCCTTCGTCATCTCTATACCTCTGTTTAAGCTATTCGGATTTTCCGATAAAACCTTTATTTATATTGTAATTCTTTTTAATCGATGAGTTTGTCCACCGCTTCCATAACTTCCTCTGCCTGTACTTTATCCACGCACAGATATCTTCCCGTGGAGGCCATACAAGCCTTACATTCTGCGGTCATTTTTCCCACGGCACATTTCTTACACGGCATGTCCTTATGGCAAATGATCATCGGGCTGCGCTTGCAGTCATGATCGTCATAGTCGTAAGGTAAAAATCGTCCGTAATTATATTCTCCCAGAATACACACCGACGGTGTATCAACCGCCGCCGCAAAATGAATTCCACTGGTATCATTGCTGACCACCAGCTTTGCGTTACGAATCACCTCGGAAAGTTCCATTAAACTTGTCTTTCCCAGATAATTTTCCACCTTGGTGTCTTTGCCGCAATGCTTTATCATTTCATCATAAAGGTACTGTTCTTCCTTGGCGCCACACACATAGGCTGTCCATGCTTTCTTTTCATAAACGTGGTCTGCCACCCGGGCAAATTTTTCAATATTCCACATTTTCTTCGGGGTGCTGGCACCCGGAAATAAAACATAATATGGTTTTTTCGGAATAATTTCCGGATTCACATCATATGGTTGTAACACAGGCATGGAGGACTTAAAATCGGTCTTTCCAAGACCGCGAATCAGCTCCGCATTACGTTTAACCTCCATGAGCCACTCTCCGGACACCGATATCAGCTGATCATAGATATTGTCCAATCTCTGTGCATTATGCTTTGTTGTGATATAACGGCTCAGATTGGTTCTGGTTTCATCACACACAAGGCCGATCTTCTTGTCTGCTGCTATGGATGCTGCCAGAAGATCCATATGCACGGTTCTTGAGTAAGCAGTCTGAATCAGCACATCAAAGGAATACTGTTCAAATTCCTTTAACATCTCCTTCCTGTACTGATTATCTCCCTCAAATTTTCGAATATTAAGCGTAATAATCTCATCAAAATAACCGGTAGCTCTTGCTATATCCGCACAGGCTCCGCCACACATCAGCCATATCCTCTTATCCGGATACAAACTTTTCAATTCTTTGGCACTATCCAGCCAGATAATAAAATCACCGATGGCATCTATTTTAATCACCAACACATTTCCGGTATTCGCCCCGCATCGCAGGTTCACCGCCCGGGCAGCCTCAAACTGTGAACACCAGATATTTGCCCATCTTGCCAGTTTACTGATTTTTCCGCCAATTCCCATAATTAATACTCTCTCTGAAATTATATTGACTTTGCAAAGTCTAACAAATCACGAAATACGTGACCCGAATATTTCTTCTGAATTTCCTCATCAATGGAATGACCCGACAACACCATGGCATATCCGCAATGAAGGATTCCCGCCGCCAGGACGTCCGTCTCCTTATCTCCAACCATATAGGATTCTGCAAAGTCTATATCAAAATCCTGTGCCGCTTTCCGGTACAGATATGGCTGTGGTTTCCTGCATTCGCAGCAATCCTCCGTGGTATGGGGACAACAGTAGAATCCGTCGATACCAATGCCCTCCTTCATAAGCAGTTCATTCATATATGCATTTACTTTCTCCACATCTTCCATCGGAAAATAGCCTCTTCCGACTCCGGATTGATTGGAGATCACCAAAAGCTTGAATCCCTTCCCCCGAAGAATCTTTAAGGCCTCCACCGCTCCCGGAAGAAATTCCAATTTATCACATTCATGAAGATAATCCACATCCACATTGATGGTTCCGTCTCGGTCCAGAAAAATGGCCTTATTTAGCATTTTATCCTGATTTTTATTCATGATGTTCCTCAAAGAATCCCTTCTCATACAGAGCCTTTTCCACGGCGCCACAAATTGCATGAATCAACAGAATGTGCATTTCCTGGATTCTCGGTGTGTTATCCGAAGGAACATTCAGACAGTATTCACTACATTCCCGAAGTTTTCCCCCTTTACCGCCGGTTAAGCTCACGGTAACAAGTCCCTGTTTTTTCGCCTGCTCACAGGCCTTGACCACGTTTGCAGAATTACCGCTGGTGGAGATTCCGATAAACAGATCTCCCTTATTTCCCAGGGCGATCACCTGCTTAGAGAATACACTTTCGTAGTCATAATCATTTCCCAATGCGGTCATAACTGCGGTGTTGGCATTTAAGGAAATTGCCGGGATACCGGCTCTTTCAATCTTATATCTTCCAACAAGTTCCCCCGTCATATGCTGGGCGTCGGAAGCGCTTCCGCCATTGCCGCAGACCAGCACTTTTCCACCGTTCTCATATACTTTCACACACTGTGAAGCAACTTTCTCCACCACTTGAAGCAGTTCTTCATCCATCAGCAGCTTTTGTTTTGCCTCAATGGATTCCTGCAGATTTTCTCGAATATAATTTAACATAAAAATAGCTCCACTCCACCTAATGACTATAATTATGACTATTATATCCTATTTCCCTAATTATTTCAAGGATTCTACAAATCTTCGCCTTGCTTCATTCTGAGCCAACACGACTTTAAGTTTTTCCATATCTTTTTCCGGAAGCCAGGACTTCGAAGCATTGTAATAATGGTTCATTACTTTAAAGTATTTCTCCGGAAAAGAAAACAGACATCGAAGTACCCGCAGATCCTCCTGTGTGATTCTTTTTTCCTGATCATATACGTCCATCATTCGATATGCCAGTTTAATATCCCATTGATATTTCTCCAGTATCTTCCTCATAAAATCATACAGATCCACAATGGAAACATTGATGGCTGTTCGTTCAAAATTTACCACCGCTTCATATCCTTTTCCAATCAAAATATTATGATGACTGCAGGAACCGTGTACCAGCTGATTTTGTTCCACCGCCCTGTCATAGATGTCTTTGTATCGAAAAATAGTTATATTTTCAAGGGCACCTTCTCCCTCATGAAGGTATTCTGCAAGATGCTCACAGGCCATTCGCTCGAAATTGGTCTTTCTTTTTTTCTTTCGTAAATAGTTGCGTATGGAACACATTTCCTTCATTTTACGTTGATATTTCTTTTCCAGACTTTCCGCCGTTGGTATATGAATAGAGTGTTTTTTCGATTCTTCCTCCGCTTCTTCCCCGAAAGTTTCCTCTCCTTCGCCCCTTGTAAAGTTAACATTCTCCGGAGAAATACGTATCAACCCTAAATAGTTATGCATCATGGCAATAGCTTTGCATGCACATAAAACGTCATTATAATTCTTTACGTCGCATTCCCCTGCATCAAACCATTCCTTAAGATAATAGTGCTTTCGTTCCCCATCCTCCGCAATTATTTTCCCCTCCGCGGTACGACAGAAAACGTCCACATTGTTGTATCCCTTTTCTTTCAGTTCCCTTGTTACATAGTCCTCCTTGGCATATTTTTCCTCACCAAGGATGGTCTCACGCAGCAGTTTAATCCCCTGATCCGTCTCACAAATATAAGCACCCCGTCCTCTCACAGTGCGATACACGGACATTCCATATTGTTCAAATACACTCACTTTTATTTCCTCCGAAAAAAAATCCCATCAACCATATTGAAAGAGTCTATCTAATATTATGAATAGGCTCATCAAAATATGTTGATGGGTTTTGTTATTCTCTTCGGAATTATTTTTCGTATATAAAATTACTTATTGTCGTCTGCGATCTTGCCTTCCACCAATGCCAACAGCACCTGCCGGTCATTTTCAATAGGCTTTTCGATGACTACATGAAGCAAGAGTTCAAGCATCCTGCCAATCTCTTCTCCCGGCTTCATTCCAAGTTCAATCAAGTCCTTTCCGTTGACAGCAAGATCCTTTAACTGAACACAGTCCCCCCGGGCCACGATCTCATTATACATTTTGTAAATGGTCTCAATCTGGGTCAAATTTCTCCCCATCGGGATAAAGAGTACTTCTTCCTTGGTTTTATAAATATTTCTCTTAAAATTGCGCAACATCGGAATAAACTCAACACCCAGATCGTGCATGGCCAATCGGACATCGGTCTCATTTGCTTTAATCGGCACATTCTCATAGTGAATTAATTTCACAACCGTTTCAACGGTGCGGTTATCCAACTTCAGAGCCTTCAATGTCTCCAAAGCCCCTTCTTCCCCTGCATAATACAAAAGTGCGGCATAACGCATGACCGGAGTCTTCTCAGCATTCTTTAACATCTTGAGAACAATGGGTTTCTTCGGGGACTTCATAATCTTGTCCACATGGGGCAGAATATACTCCATCAGACGGCATTCGGTATAGTTTTCCACATATTCCGGACGATCCGACATCAAGGTCTTAATCAGTTCCACCTGAACCCGCTCCATACTGACCTTTTTAATGGTAGGCGCTAACTTTCGGATGGCTTCCATGGTCTCACGATAGATCGTAAATCCTAACTGGGCAGAAAAACGAACTGCCCGCATCATGCGAAGCGCATCCTCCGAAAAACGTTCTTCAGCATTGCCTACGCACCGGATCATACATTTGCGGATATCACCAATTCCACCAAACTCATCCCGCAATCCATCCTTCTCATTGTATGCCATTGCGTTAATTGTAAAATCTCTACGCTTAAGATCTTCTACAAGGCTTTCTGAAAACTCTACATTCTTAGGATGACGTCCATCCTCATATTCTCCATCGATACGATAAGTCGTTACTTCATAGCCCGTCTTACCAATCATGACCGTCACTGTACCGTGCTTAATTCCTGTATCCACCGTCCTTGGAAACAATTCCTTGACCTGCTCGGGAAGTGCATTGGCAGTGATATCCCAATCACTGGGATGGCGGCCTAAGATACTATCCCGCACGCATCCTCCCACTGCATAGGCTTCATAGCCCTGTTGTGTCAGGGTGTTAATGATATTCGCAACATCCTTCGGTAATTCAATTCTTAACTTACCCGGTTTAATCACTACATCCACCCTGCCTTACTATTTATTTCTATATATTCTGACTCAAAAACAGAATTTCATTCCGTTTTGTATTAATATGCCTTGCCCCAGTAAACCATGGTCTTGGCAGGCTTGCCACAACATACACATACATCTGAAAGATTTTCCTGCTCAAATGGCATACATCGTGAAGTTGCTGTGGTATCTTCCTTGATCTTTATTTCACAAGCCTCATCGCCACACCACATTGCCTTTACAAAGCCAGGCTTATTGGCAATGGCATCCTTGAATTCATCATAATTTGTTGCAACACTTGTATGTTCTTCTCGATGCTTTCTTGCGCGCTCTAACATCTCAACCTGCATAGCATCCAGCACATCTCCAACCTTTACAGCAACCTCATCCAGTGAAACAACAATCTTCTCATTGTTATCTCTGCGAACGATAACACACTGGTTTGCCTCGATATCCTTAGGACCAATCTCGATTCTTACCGGAATACCGCGCATCTCCTGCTCAGAGAACTTCCATCCGGGGCTCTTGTCCGAATCATCCACCTTCACGCGGAAATTCGACAGAACTCCCTTTAACCAGGCTGCCTTCTCCAATACGCCTTCCTTCTTCTGCATAATCGGAACAATCATGACCTGTGTCGGTGCAATCTTAGGCGGAAGCACTAATCCGCGGTCATCACCATGAACCATGATCATAGCGCCGATTACTCGGGTGGTCATTCCCCATGAAGTCTGATGAACGTACTTTAACTTGTTATCTTTATCGGTATACTTAATATCAAAAGCCTGGGCAAATCCATCACCAAAGTTATGGCTTGTTCCGGACTGCAATGCCTTACCGTCATGCATCAATGCCTCAACGGTATAGGTGGCAACTGCTCCTGCAAATTTCTCCTTGTCCGTCTTTCTACCCTTAACCACCGGAATCGCAAGTGTATTCTCCAGAAAATCTGCATAAACATTCAACATCTGAATTGTTCTCTCTTCGGCCTCTTCCTCCGTAGCATGTGCAGTATGTCCTTCCTGCCACAAGAACTCTCTTGACCGAAGGAACGGTCTTGTTTCCTTCTCCCAACGAACAACGGAACACCACTGGTTGGAAAGCTTTGGAAGATCACGGTAGGATTCAATACAGTTCGCATAGTAGTCGCAGAACAAGGTCTCGGATGTAGGTCTTACACAGAAGCGTTCCGAAAGCTGTTCCAGTCCTCCCATGGTAACCCAGGCTACTTCCGGTGCAAATCCTTCCACATGATCCTTCTCCTTCTGAAGAAGACTTTCCGGAATAAACATCGGCATATAAACATTCTCAACACCGGTTTCTTTAAATCTTGCATCCAGCTCTTTCTGGATATTTTCCCAGATCGCGTATCCTGCCGGTTTGATAATCATACATCCCTTTACGCTGGAATAATCCATTAATTCTGCCTTCTTAACTACATCTGTATACCATTGCGCAAAATCCACATCCATGGATGTAATCTGCTCAACAAATTTCTTATCGCCTGCCATTTTAACAATAGTCTCCTCTCTACTTTGTCACCTTATTAATCGCACTTACCAAATCCTGCGGATCAAAAGGCTTCGTGATGAACTCATCCGCTCCAAGTTTAATCGCCTGAATCATCTTATCCTTCTGTCCAAGGGCAGTAATCATAATAATCTTGACATTCTCATCCGCCTTTTTCATCAGCTGCAATGCCTCAATACCGTCCATAACCGGCATGGTAATATCCATGGTAACAACATCCGGGTTCGTTTCTTTATATCGAAGATATCCCTGTTCACCATCTTCCGCTTCTGCAATAACAATATGTCCCGCTTCCTCAATCGCCTTGCGAACCATCTTTCTTGATGTCTTCGAATCATCTACAATCAATACTCTCGCCATTCTCTTTATCCTCCAAAATTTAACGTGATACCCAAAAATACATCTTTGCATTGCCAAATACGATCGGAACCCGACAGGTAACTTTACCTCTTAGTTCTCCACCAATGGCTTGATATTTCGGCGGTTTCAATTCCATCAAACCGCTAACCTCAGATGTGTATATTCCATTAATACAATTCAGGAACTCTCCTGCCGCATCTAATGCATCTTCGTCCAGACTTTCAAAATCTTCCATGGCATAAACCCCCGCCATATAAAGCATTCCTCCGGTATCTTCCGAGACCGCCGTGGTAACGCTTACGCTGCCCTCAATACATTGGGACACCATGAAATTAGCAGTGTTCTTTTCTACAACCTCAACACTATCTATGTAGATATATCGGTCAATACACCGCTGCATCATTCGCACTGCAATCTGGATAATGTCCGTAAATTCCGCAACTTCCCTCGGAACATATAACGCCACGATCCGGTCAACATTATCCTCTTTAAAAGCTCTGATATCAGAAACTCCAAAGTCTTTTTCCCGACAGAACTGTTCGAGTACCTCGTTAATCTGTCCGATACGAAGCACACCCTCATCAATCAAACATTGGACAAACACCAAGAAAGAATTGGGTTGAAATCTTACAATCCGATCCAGCTGTTCCTGTGTCAGATAACCATTTTTCACCGCAATTTCACCGAAACGCATATCACAAGTACTTTGAATCTGGTTGATCTTTTCTGCCTGTTCCTGTGTCATATAACCTTCCGACACCGCAATCAAACCCAATTTTACTCGGACCTTGTCTAATCTTTGTATAACCTCTTCGAACTTTTCCCTCGTCAGCATGTCCTTTGACATCATGTAATTTCCTAATACATACTCTACCATGTCAGAACATCCTTTCCTAAGAATTTACATATCTATATAATAACCTTTTTGACCTTCATTGACAAGCAAAATGTGTACCAAATCAACCAAATCCCCTAAATCACCTTTTCCACATACTTCATAATTTCACAGATCATGATATACGCTGCCGGTCCAAGCAGGAACCCAAGAATTCCAAAGAGCACAATACCAAGATACATCATCATCAACATAATCAGCGGATGAATCCCCATTTTCCCACCCATCATCTTCGGTTCTAATATTTCCCTCACAATATAACAAATGCAGTACGCCGTAAAAAGCACTGCTGCCTTGTAGAAATTTTTCCCCAAAACATAGATTAGCGTCCAGGGAATAAGGACGGTACCCGTTCCAAAAAGAGGTAATGCATCCAGAAGTCCTATGATAATCCCAATCATTACCGGATAACCATTTCCAATCAGAAACAATGCAAGGATACATATCACCGCTGTAATACAGATAATCACCAATTGCGTCCGAAGATAAGCCGCTCCAAAATGCGCCAGCCGGCCAAAAAGAATATGAAACCATTTGGCATAACGTCCCCTGGTCACCCATTCCTCCAAAAAATCCATGTCCTTCATCAGAAAAAATACTGACGTCAGTGCAATCAAAAAACTTCCGCCAACAACAAAAATACTCTCCAACATCCCCGCCGAACGCACCACCAGAGAGGGAAGAAGATTCCCCGTCAGTCCCTCAACCATATTGGTCACATTATTCTCCAACAAAGAATACATTTTCCCATCCCGTAGTCCCAGGAATTCATCCACTTGGCAGCACCACCCGCAGACACAGTTCATTGTATACTCGCAATAGAAATCAAAATGAACCATAAATTTCTTAAATTCCGCAACAAACTGCCCACCCACATAAGTAAGTGCAAGAATAATTACCGTCATCACCAGCCCCAAAATAATCACTGTAGAAAGCGTAACGGGAAAATGAAACCGACGGCAAAGGAACCGAACCGGTTTTCGTATCACCAAAGTAATCGCCAGCCCAATTAAAATAGGCATTACAAAGCTAAGCGCATATCTCATAAACAGATACACGCCCCCTGTAACGCCCACACATATTGCTGCCAATATTAAACTTTTTCGGTCTACATCATTAATTCCAGAAAACATCCAATCTCACCCTAAGATTAGATTGTCTCCAATTCCTCTGAAAAATATTCAAAGCCGGCACCGGATGGCTGTATAACGTAGTCTTTGCCCAGAACCTGTAAATGATAGGAACATAAGGCAATGGCTCTTTCCCTTGCTATGGACTTATTTCCTGTCACTTCCCCGTACTTTACATCCCCCAGGAGAGGAAGTCCCCTGCTTGAAAACTGCACCCGGATCTGATGGTGTCGTCCGGTGATAAGGTGCACCTTAACCAATGTCCGTCTTTGTTCTCCATCCGTTCCTTCTACAATCTTGGTTTTCAGAACCTCATATTCCAAAACTGCTTCCTTCGCATCCTTTATGTCCTTTGGTACGACCTTCGAAGTATTACTCTTTGAATCCTTCAAAAGATAGTCCCGAAATTCCCCTTTCTTTTCCAAAGGTTCCCCCTGTATCACCGCAAGATAATCTTTACATAGTTTTCCTGACGTTAATTCCTTCGTAAGTCTGGCAGCCCATTCTTTATTCTTCGCAAGCAAAACCAATCCGCTTACCGGCCTGTCCAGACGATTGATCACATGAATCTGGGGACGCAGGCCTTTATTCTCCGGCTTTCCCGCAAGATATGTCATCACATGACTTACCACATCCACATCAAAGGAACGGTCAGCCTGCACCAGCATCCCGGAAGGTTTATTGAAAATAATCATATAATCATCTTCGTATATGATTCCCATTTTTCTCTGTCCTCACAGTATATGTTTGTGTATAATATTTCGAGGCACGTTTGCACTAAGAGCGAGCTCGTAGCGGTACATAAGGCGCCAAAGGACGGCGCCCAAGTACCGACGGCTCGCAATTGCCACGAAATGATTATACTCAAACATTTAGTATCGCAAACTCCTAATTTCCCTTTAACATACTTTAACTCTTATACTTTAAATCGATACCCTACACCCCAGATGGTTTCGATAAATTGTGGATTGGAGCTGTCATACTCGATTTTTTCACGCAGTTTATTAATGTGTACCGTTACGGTGGAAATATCTCCCAGGGATTCCATCCCCCACACCGCCGTAAATAGTTCCTTCTTGGTTATTGCCCGATTGGAATTATGCATAAAATACAACAGCATATCATATTCCCTTGCGGTCAGCTGCTTCTCCTCACCGTTAAGATATACCCGGCGCGCATCCTCATCCACCTTCAGTCCGCGAATCTCCGTGATCTTGTTCTTCACTGCATTACTGCCCACAAGACGCTCATATCGCATCAGATGCGCTTTCACCCGGGCCACCAGTTCCCCCGGACTAAAGGGCTTGGTAATATAATCATCCGCACCGAATCCCAGACCTTCAATCTTATCGATATCTTCCTTCTTCGCCGATACAATCAGAATCGGTATGTCCTTCGCATTGCGAATCTGGCTGCATACATGCAGTCCATCCATTCCCGGAAGCATCAGATCCAATATGACCAGATCAAAATCTTCCTTCATCGCGCGTAACAACCCTGTATCTCCACGGTTTTCAATCACAGGTTCATGACCATTGACCTCAAGATAATCCTTCTCCAACTCTGCAATAGCCTCTTCATCCTCAATAATCAGAATTCTACTCATTACTTCCTCCCAAATATTTTCTCAATACAAAGCACATCGTTGTGCCCTCTCCTTCCTTACTCTCCGCCCAGATGCGACCGCCGTGTTCCTCGATGATCTTCTTTACGATGGCCAGTCCAATACCATTTCCGCCTATAGTCGAATTGCGTGACTCATCCCCGCGATACATCCGTTCAAAAATGTGTGGAAGATCCTTCTTGGCAATTCCCATGCCATTATCCTGAATCTCCACACGGATAAAGTCACCCTCATCCTTGACGCGCATATCAATTTCCGTCCTCCGATCACCATGATACTTGATGGAATTACTGATAATATTATTAATCACGCGGCCTAGCTGTTCCGCATCTGCAATGAATTTCACATCGTTGTCCAGCTCATAGGAATAAGAGAAATCAATTCCCTTCGCCTCCAATTCCACCATCAGACTGTCACTGCAATCTGCAAAATATTCCTGCACCGACAGCTGGTTGAAGGAATAAGGGATGCGGTTCGTATCAATCTTTGAATACAATGTCAGTTCATCGATAAGCTTATCCATCTCCACCGCCTTGTTATAGATCGTCTGAAGATATTTATCACGCTTTTCCTCGGTCACCGCCACTCCATCCCGAAGTCCTTCCACATAACCCTTGACCGCCGTGATCGGCGTCTTAAGGTCATGGGAAATATTACGAATCAATTCCTTACTCTCCCGATCCGACTGAAGAGAATTCTCTGCGGACTCCTTTAATTTTTGCCGCATAAATTCAAAATCACGGCACAACTCGCTAATTTCATCCGTTCCCTCAGCCTTCACTTCAAAATCCAGATTGCCCTCCGCAATGGCACGGGACGCCTCACGAAGTCGGTTAAGAGGAATGATCGTGGCATGATAGATCCAGGTAATCATAATACCACTGATGCAAACCAGTACCAGTACAATGACCACAATATTCTCCTGCCATAAAACCTTTAACCGTGCCATCAGCATGTCCAGCCGAACAATCAGCGAAATAGAATATTCTTCACCCTTCTCCGTCACCACATCAATCTGGCTGATGACACATTTGCGATTGCCCCCATAGTAGATGCTTTTATCCGGCAGCATCAGAAAATCTCCATAGTCCGGCAAAATGTTGTTAACATCCTCCTCAGACAGTTCAGCACTGATATAAACGTATTCTTCATTTTTACGTACAACAATATCTGCAGCCTGCCTTGTCAATTTCTTGTCCAGATTTTCAAAATAGCCCACATCTTCCAAAATCTCCGGATTCTCGGATAAGTCTTCTTCAATCTCCTGATGGAGCTGATTGGCTGCCTTGGTAATGATCTCCACCGGATTATTAAAGAGCTCCAGACTCATCCCTTCGATACCATATTGTGAATTGATCTTCCGTATCTGATTGCTCACCAGGGCCCAGCCAAAGAGTGATATCAGCATAATCGGGGCCACCGCCATGATACAGAAAGATAGTTTTAATCGCGTTTTTAGTTTCACTTTTCTTCCTTCTTTACGATCTTTTATTTCATTCTATCATAGTTTAAGCCAAATAAATCTTAAAATTTAATTAATTTAATCGAAAAAGGGGATGTCGCCTCACGAAAATTCATTCGTTAAAGCGACATCCCCTCTTGAATCTGTCTATTTTGGTCTTACGAAACTTCTATTTCTATAAGATAATGTTTGTGTATAATTATTTCGTGGCAATTGCGAGCCGTCGGTACTTAGACGCCGTTCTTAGGCGTCTTATGTACCGCTACGGTAAGCTCTTAGTGCAAACGTGCCTCGAAATAATATACACAAACTTATTAATCTTACAGATACTTCTTTAATGCATCAACCTTGTCCAACGCTTCCCAAGGAAGGTCAAGATCATTACGTCCAAAATGTCCGTAAGCTGCAGTCTGCTTGTAGATTGGTCTCCTAAGATCAAGCATCTTAATAATTCCGGCCGGTCTGAGATCGAAGTTTTCACGAACGACTTCAACCAATTTTTCATTAGAAAGCTTACCGGTACCAAATGTATCCACCATAACGGAAGTCGGATGTGCAACACCGATTGCATAGGAAAGCTGAATCTCACAACGATCTGCAAGACCTGCTGCTACAATGTTCTTAGCAACATAACGCGCTGCGTAAGCTGCAGAACGGTCAACCTTAGTGCAATCTTTACCGGAGAAAGCTCCGCCACCGTGACGTGCATAACCACCGTATGTATCTACGATGATCTTACGTCCTGTAAGGCCTGCATCACCATTTGGTCCACCGATAACGAAACGTCCTGTCGGATTGATAAAGATCTTTGTTGCTTCGTCAATCATCTTAGGATCAACAACGGCATTGATAACATACTTACGAATATCTGCATGAATCTGTTCCTGTGAAACAGCTGCATCATGCTGTGTAGATACTACGATAGCATCAAGACGAACCGGCTTGTCATTCTCATCATATTCTACGGAAACCTGTGTCTTGCCATCAGCACGAAGATATGCCAATGTTCCGTCCTTACGAACCTTGGTAAGCTGTCTTGCCAGCTTGTGTGCAAGAGCAATCGGATATGGCATATACTCTTCGGTCTCGTTGGTTGCGAAACCAAACATCATACCCTGATCACCGGCACCGATAGCCTCGATCTGTTCATCGGTCATCTCACCGGCCTTTGCTTCCAATGCCTTGTCAACACCCATTGCGATATCCGGAGACTGCTTATCCAAAGCAATCATAACCGCACAAGTGTTACCATCAAATCCCTTCTCGGATGAATCATATCCGATTTCTACTACTGTATCACGCACAACCTGTGCAAAATCAACATTTGCCTTGGTTGTGAGCTCACCGGTCACTAATACGAAACCTGTACAGGTAACTGCCTCACAAGCTACACGGCTCATAGGATCCTGTGCCATAACCGCATCAAGAATGGCATCAGAAATGTTGTCACAGATTTTGTCAGGATGTCCTTCTGTAACGGACTCTGAAGTAAATAAACGCTTTTCCATATTATACCTCCATTTTAAAATATAGTTATCAAGAAAAAAAAGCCCGGCATAAGCGGACTTCATATCAATGCGATATTCATTCCTCTTATTGTTCGATTTCTCGCTCAGGTTGGCACCTTCCCAAATCTTAGGGGTTGCCGTGGCTTCACAGATCCTTTGTATCTCCACCACTCTGAATAAGGGACTTTATTTTACTTTCTTTTGCATTATAACATATCCCGATAAAACGTCAATAGGAATAATGACTTTTATTGACTTTTTAGCCAAAAATTCTTATAATTTACCTATATGTTTTTCTAGAGAGGAATAGCGATGGCAGACAAAAAAATACTTTTTTCATTTGAATTAGAACCGGGTATGATCGTAGCCGAAGATGTATACCGTTCCAACGGCGTGATGCTTTTTCCTAAGCACACTATGTTGAACGAAATGATGATTGAAAAGCTTCCGCTTTACAATATTATGGAACTCCCGATTGTCGATGGTCCTATCGAAAAGCCTGAAATTGACATTGAAAAACTGGTAGAACTTGCCAAGCAGGAAGCCGCAGCCAAGGAAAAGAATGCAACTGCCGAAAAGACTTATGCATCCAAGGTCAAATCCAGCCCTGAGTTCAAATCATTCAGTGAGAATTACGAAGCAAACATCACTCAGGTCAACGATACCCTGAATAAATTTATCACTGGCGAACAACCGTTAGATACGGAAAAGTTAGTAAATGATACATTGAATCTGATGAAGGGAAGCTCTCTTCATATTTTCGATATGCTTCACAATCTTCAGGCACACGACGATACCATCTTTGTCCATTCCACAAACGTTGCTTTAATTGCCGCTGCCATCGGTCGCTGGTTATCCCTGGAGGAAAAGTCCATTCACGAGCTTACTCTGGCCGGGCTCTTACACGACCTTGGTAAAACCGCCATTCCTGTAGAAATATTGAACAAACCCGGGAAACTATCCGATGAGGAATTTGACATTATCAAGACCCATCCTAAGAAAAGTTATGAACTGATTCGGGAATTGCCTCTGGATATACGCATCAAGGAGGCCTGTCTATTGCATCACGAGCGCTGTGACGGATCCGGTTATCCCTTTGGTATTTCCGGCAATAAGATCTCCGAATATGCGAAGATCATCGCTATCGCCGATGTATATGATGCCATGACGTCGCCCCGTTCTTACCGCGAAGCGCTTTGCCCATTTAAGGCCATTGAGCTTTTTGAACGTGACGGACTGTACAAATACGACCCAAAATTTATTATGACTTTCCTGGAAAATATAGGAGCTTCTTACCTCCACAACAATGTACGCCTAAGTGACGGACGCATCGGAGAGGTTGTAATGTTAAATAAGATTTCCTTGTCTAATCCTATGATCAACTGCAATGGTGATTTCATTGATTTGACAAAATATCCTGAATTATCTATCGAAGCGATTGTATAGGGAGGTCTCATTATGGTTAAGATTCGTTTATTTACTTTTGAATTGGAAGCAGGCATGGTTACCGCAGAGGATGTATTCGCCATCCACGGTCAGCTCCTGGTTCCTGTAAACACCCTTCTCGACAACGAGAGTATTCATAAGATTAAAATATATAACGTCCCTAACGTATCTGTATGGGAAGCAGAACCGGAGGACGCCAATCCAACAAACAATGAAACAGAAGAAACTTTCACCCAGCGAATCAAAGCCAGCCAGGAATTTCAGGAATTCAAAGCCAGCTATATTGAAAGTGTTACGGAATTTCATGATGAGATCAACGATATCGTTTCAAAAAATGCTCCGATCAATCCGGCGGATTTGCTTGCCAAGACCGCGGAACTATTAGATCCTTCCGCCACCAGTCTGCATGTTTTTGACATGTTGCACAACATGCGGGAATTTGACGATTCTACCTATGCTCACTGTCTGAACGTATCCTTGTTGTGTCGTATTCTGGGAAAATGGTTAAAGCTGCCGGAGGACGATATTGACACCTTAACATTAGCCGGTCTTCTCCACGATATCGGAAAGTTGACAACCCCGGAGCAGATTTTGACCAAGCCGGGCAAACTGACCACCGATGAATATCGTATTATGAAAGCCCATGTAAATGAGGGATATAATTACCTTAAGGATCAAGATCTCGATCCGAGAATCAAGGAGGCCTGTCTGTTCCATCACGAACGTTGTGACGGCACAGGGTATCCTTTCGGCCTTACCGGGGACAAGATTCCGGAATTTGCCAAGATCACATCCATTGCCGATGTATATGATGCCATGACCGCAACCCGTGTATATCGTGGTCCGCTATGTCCATTTATCGTAATCCGGCATATTGAAAATGAAGGATACTTAAAGTACGACCCGAAAATTCTGATGACTTTCCTTGAAAATGTGGTTTCTTCTTACATCCATACCACAGTGCTTCTAACCGACGGCAGAATTGGTGAAGTTATCATGATTAACAAGACCGCGCTTTCCAGACCGATTGTCCGCATCGGAAATGAATTTGTGGACTTATCCCGCAACGGCGACATCGACATTGAAAAAATCGTTTAAGAAAAAGAGGATCACAATACATAAAATAAAGGTATTGCCCGGACTCATGTTAAAAACATGAAACAGGCAATACCTTTTTAATTGCATAGCAGAAATGTTATCACTCTAGCATACTTCCATCTTAAACTTCTGAATCTCTTTCTCACTATCCACCGTTTCAATACGTGCGCCCAGTTTACGCAATTTCTCATCAAAGGCCTCATATCCTCTCTGAATGTAGTAGATATCCTCCACCTGAGTATATCCATCTGCCATCAGGCCGGCAATAACCAATGCGGCACCGGCACGAAGATCCGGAGCGCTGAGAGATGCACCGGTCAACCGTTCCACGCCGTCAATGATAGCAACATTGCCTTCCACCTTGACGCTTGCACCCATACGCACCAGCTCATCCACATATTTAAAACGATTTTCAAAGATACTTTCTGTGATAACACTTGTTCCCTTCGCCTTGGTTAAAAGCACAGCCATCTGTGGCTGCATATCCGTCGGGAATCCCGGATACGGAAGAGTCTTGATATTGGTAGATCGAAGGTTCGGTTTTCCAATGACGCGCACCGCATCATCAAACTCCTCAACTTCACAACCGATCTCCACTAACTTTGCCGTCAATGCCTCAAGATGCTTTGGTATAACATTCTGCACATACACATCTCCACCGGTAGCCGCAGCCGCGAACATGAACGTTCCCGCCTCAATCTGATCCGGTATAATGGAATAGGTAGTTCCATGAAGTCTTGGTACACCGATGATACGAATTACATCCGTACCCGCGCCCTTAATATTCGCACCCATTGCATTAAGGAAATTACTTACGTCAACAATATGTGGCTCCTTCGCCGCATTCTCAATAATTGTCTTTCCCTCTGCCATTGCCGCTGCCATCATTACATTAATAGTAGCACCAACGGAAACCACATCCATATAAATATGACGACCCTTAAGACGGCTCGCCTCTGCCTTAATCATTCCATATTCGATCTTGACCTCTGCACCAAGGGCTTCAAATCCCTTCATATGCTGATCGATTGGTCTCGTTCCGATATTACACCCTCCCGGAAGTGCCACCTCTGCTTTCTTATACTTTCCAAGAAGCGCACCAATGAGATAGTAAGATGCACGAATTCTCTTAACGTACTCCCCGTCCACATGCACATCGCTGATCGACTTACCATTTATCTGTACTGTATTATCATAGACATACTTAACCCTGGCACCGATTCCTTCGATTGCCTGAAGCATGACCTTTACATCTCGAACATTAGGCACATTTTCAATTGTAACAGTATCATCTGTCATGATCGCGGCAGCCAGGATTCCAAGCGCGGCATTCTTTGCACCGCCAATAGAAACACAACCTTCAAGCGGCTGTCCACCCTTAATAATATACTGTTCCATTGCACACCTCAAACATATAATTAAAAAAACGCATATAAATATAGTATATCATAAAAATTTTTTTTGTAAATGTGGAATACGTAAAAATAAACAGAGCAACAAGGCATTTTCTGTACATTTTGCCCACATAATCTTATTTATTCGGATACGTAATCCCATCCTAAAGGAAGATGCTTTCAAACAAACGATAGGCATGATCACCGATATCAATAATATCCGATGCAGTGAATTTGCCAAGCCCCGCGCACAGAACCAGCACAAAAATATAATATTCCACGTGTGCCTTGATGTCTTCCGTCAACCGGCGTACACCTTCCTTCATGCCCTCATCTCCCAATACATAGAGTGTAAAGATCAGAATAAAATTACAGATGATAATCGCTGCATAATCCCGGCCATAATCACAAGTCAGCACAAACATCGGAATCTCGGCAATCAACACAAACCATGGCATCAATTTACACAAAATATTCTTGTGTGCTCTGCAGAAACATTTCCACAGGTTCACCAAAATCCTTATCATTGGAATCAAAAAAACAAAAATGGTGACACTCTTGATAACATTATTTGGAAATGGTATCTTGACCAACGGCCCAAACGTGTCAATGACACTCATATAATATTCAACACGTATCATCATATCTGCCGTAAAATAACATCTTGGAAGATCCGTAGTGGCATCAATGATTGCCAGCGTTTCCTCGTATGAGTAGTTAATGTGACTGAAGAACTGCATATAAAGGAATGCCACGCATGTCGTAAGCAGTGTTACCACAAAAATACTCTTTCCGTATTTCCTCTTTAAAATAAATGCAGAGTAGAATAATAAGATCAACACTGCCGGAAAATACTGGAACACAAAGGCCTGGTGTGTCAACACCGCACATACGCACATCAGAGGCGCCAACCAGATCAGACGGTCATAAATAACCATCAGTGCAATGAGAATCAGACACACCAACAGATACATATCAAATCGTCCATAATTTCCCCAGTAAAAGAGAAATGCTATAGAACCCGGATTCACCAGAAACAGAGCCAACAGAAAAATGAGTCCATTTCTACTGTCATCATATGCTTTCCATAATATCTTATGCATAAAGTATAAAGTAAGACCACAAAAAAGCAAAATATTTACAAAAATAAATAAGTAAATTATTTTTATAGTCAGATTGGGTATCACCAATCGAAGAAGACTACCAATAAATCCTCTTGAGATAAACCCAAGCCGATAACTCAATGCATATGGCGTAATCGTCCAATGAGTCACTTCGGAAAGAGCTGGTATGTAATAAATTAAATACATCATCAGGGTGACCATAAACATCACCTCATACTTATACTTCTTAACAAATTCCTTCATTATCTTCTCTCCTGCCTATTGTTCGTGCAAAATGCAGAGTTGACAAATCAACCCTGCATTTTATTATACATTCATTCTATTTCAGGTAAATAAACGGATTAACTGCAGTACCACCCACCTGAATCTCAAAATGGATATGTGGTCCTGTACTTTGACCTGTATTACCGGAACGGGCAATAACCTCGCCCTGCGTAACGGTCTGTCCCACACTTACCAGGGTCTTACTAAGGTGTCCGTATCTTGTAACCTTGCCATCCGGATGACGGATATCCACACAGATACCATAACCGCCAAACCAACCGGAACGGGTAACCACACCACCACTGGATGCCATAACCGCTGTACCAACCGGTACACCCCAGTCCACGCCTCGGTGAATTGTTCCCCAACGCGCTCCGTAAGGAGATGTAAGCACACCACCGGCAACCGGTTTTCTGTATGTCGGCGGAACCTGTGTTCCTCGCTTCAGGATTCGCGGAACGGACTCCACAATCAATGTCTCTTTGATAATATCGCGGCTTTTTTCCACGCCATTTTCATATTGAACAACCGCAACAACTTCTCGATAACCTTCAGATCCTTCCTGTACCACGGCATAATCTCCCTGATACATCGTGTCATCGTCAATATATTGCACATCCGCCTTATAATTCTCTTCGTATGTCATCTCCTCAAATACACGTACGGACAACTCCGGTGTAGGTACTGTAACTACAATCTCATCGCCAATACCGATGACACCATCGACGGTAAGACCTTCATTGAGTTCACAAAGTGCAGAAGTACTAAGATCATATCGGGCCGCAATCTGGGACAATGTATCCCCCGCCTGAACCGTGTAGATCGTCTTCTCCTCCGTCTCCTTCGTGATATCCGCAAGAGCTTCTTCCACCGTCACGATACGCTCCGCACTTACTTCCGTAGGCACCACAGAAATGGTCTTATCAAAGGTCATAGCCAGGGTTCCATCCGCAAAAATCGTATTGGCATCCGCCTGTACCACAACATTTCCATTTTCAATATTCAGAACCTTCGATGCACCGGTATCACCCACATCGGCCTTGACAATCTCCAAACCAAACTCCGAGGAATCCGAATCTACATTACCTGTAATTCGAACCTGGAACTCATTGTCTTCATCATATGCCGCCTTAACGCCCTCAACCAACGCCACAATATCTTCTTTGGATGCGAGAGTAACGGTATAATCGTTAATTCGAACAGTATACGCATCTATTTTATTAAAATCTAAGATCGAATCCCCAAGGATTTCATACATGACATCCGCCATCTCATCCACCGTAAGTCGCTTACCAAATGTGGTTTTCTCCGGCGAGACGGTTAACTCAGGATCCAGGTATACCAAAGTACCGGCTTCTGCACTGACCCTGCCTCGTGCCACCGCCAGTGCCTCATTCGCCTCCTCCATGGAACTCATGGCGCCAAGCACCTGCTCATTCAATATAACTGTATAGTAACCTGTATCTCCGGGGATGACCTCTTCATCCTTTTCCTTCGGAATATAAATAAGGCAGATGAAACAAATTAATGTCACTGCCTTGATTAATGTCATGCGAATCTTTCTGGAATATCTTGTAAATGAATCCATAACATCCTCCCAACATTAGTCTGACAACATGAATATACTAACATTCCTGTCCTTTTTTGTAAAGGAATTTGTTACAGAAATATTACACAAAACATTTGAAAATACGCTATTTTTTAACAGAAAATCCAAAAGTTCCCAACTTTTGTCCAAGTTCAAAATACTCCCCGTGGGAATATGTCACCAAACCGCTTCGATTCATGTCAAATTTTCCATTCGGATCCATGTACTGATTGTCCACCGTCACCCCAAGAACTTCTGCAATAAACATATCATGGGAACCCAGGGGAACAATATCCTTAACCTTGCATTCGATATTAACAGGGCTTTCTGCAATCCCCGGTGCTGACACATACTTTGATGGCAGCGGAGTCAGATTCATCTCACGGAATTTGTCCACATCCTTCCCCGAACGCACCCCACAATAATCCGTTGCATAAACCAGATCCTTATTGACCAGATTAATAACAAACTCTCCCGTTTCCTTGATTATATTGTAGGAATAACGTTCCGGTCTCACCGAGATCGATACCATAGCCGGTGATGAACAGATCGTCCCGGCCCATGCCACCGTAACAATATTCGGTTTTTCACCCGCTCTCTGACTGCTCACCATTACCACCGGCAACGGATAGAGCATATTTCCTGCTTTCCAATACTCCTTAGACATCTTTTTCAATTCCTTCTTTCTGTACTTAATCTACACATACAAGTTTTTCCTACTCCTGCATCGCTAACATCAGCTCAGGGATTAACTGTTTCTTACGAGAGACCAATCCCTTCACATAGACTGAGTCCCCGCTTCCATGGACACCCAGCGCTTTATTGACAAGATTTTCGGCGCCATTTCCATAATAAATCAATTCGCTGGAGGCATCCATCACATTCGTCAACATGAAAAATACCATCTCCTCCGATCTTGCACCATACTTTTTCTTAATATATGGTATAATCCGGGTCTTGATTTTCTCTAACTCCTCCCGGCTCATGGAAGACACCTGTCCCACGCCGAACTGATGCTGTCCCGAAGTGAAATTCTTATAATCCTGATAGAAGATTTCCTCATCCGTCTTATTGGCAAGATCGCTGCCTGCGGCAAACATTTCTGTTGCCAATTCCTCGATATGGATACCGGCAACCTTTGCAAGATTCTCTGCAGCCATCTGATCCGTCGGTGTACAAGTCGGAGAACGAAACATTAACGTATCCGAAATAATGGCAGAACTCAACAGTCCCGCAATGGTCTTATCCAGTTCGATTCCATTTTCCACCGCCATCTGATAAATAATCGTAGCGGTACACCCCAGAGGCTGATTCCGAAAGAATACCGGTGCCATGGTCTCAAGGTTTCCCAAACGATGATGGTCGATGATTTCCAGAATATTAGCCTCCCCAATTCCATCAACCGCCTGGCTTTTCTCATTATGATCAACCAGAATAACCTTTTTCCTTTCCATACCAAGCAAATTTCTTCGGGAAATCATTCCCACATATTTCCCGCTCTTAGACACAATTGGAAAATCTCTATGACGCACACTGGCCATGGTGTGTTTGATGTCATCCACCAGAGTCTCTGTGCCAAAGGTAATCAACTGATCCTTTCTCATAAAATAGCGGATGGGCATACTCTGATTAATCAGACGTGCCGCCGTAAACGTATCGTGAGGTGTGCTGATAATCGTACAATGATGCTCCTCCGCCAATTTGCAGATGGTCAAAGATACCTTTGCTCCCTCACTAACAATAATACAGCCGGCTCCCATCTCAATGGAACACAATTGTGATTCATACCGATTACCGAGAATAACCAGATCACCCTCCTCGATATAATTCTCCATAAGATCCGGATTCGCTGCAGCCACAAGCACTTTTCCTTTTTCATAAAAAGCCTCAGCATCCCCCGTAATCAGTTCTCCATCCAGTGTCTCGATGATATTAATGTATGGTGTTTTTGCCATGGAAAGTATCTTGTTGTCATAGACATCCATATACGAATTGGCGATATCGCTGATGGTAATCAAGCCCTCCAGCTTATCCTCCTTGAGGATGGGAAGAGTAACCACATCCGTGCTTTTCATCAGATACCAGGCCTTTTTTAAGGAAATGCTGTCCTGAACCCCCGGCACTTTACGAATATCAATGTCCTTAACCTGTGGCGACACGTCATCAATGAATTCCGGCGCATCTACGCCAAAGTGCTTTAACACAAACCGCGTCTCCTGATTAATCTCCCCGGCCCGTTTTGCTATATAACGATTCGTTCCTGATATTTTATTTTTGAGCCATGCATAGCTAATTGCAGAGCAGACGGAATCTGTGTCGGGATTCTTATGTCCCACGACATATATCTTGCGGTTCTCCATTTATTTCGCCCTCTTAAAAAATCGGTCCATGACCTCACATATACTGCAGAATTTATCTGTAAGAATAATAATAACCGTCTCCTTATATTTCGGAAAACGAGGAGTCAGCGGAAACATATGCTTCTCAATAATATCCGACTCCTTCGGTGACAGCTTAAAATGTTTCTTCGAATTGCGAAGTGCTGTGTAGGGATGTGAAAATCCATGCAAATCTTTATCTAAAGTAACTTTGCGGTTATGCCAGTCATATAAGAACAAATCATGTAACAGTCCTCCTTTGGCACCTGCCTGATCATCCAATCCAAAGAACTTACAGAGCTTAAAATTATAAAATGCAACGTGCATGGAATGTGTAAAGCAGCTGGTATGGCTATGGTGATTATACTGCTTCATCTGTTGAACCACCCTGGTATTCAGAAGATCCCTGATGGCGCCCTCAAACTGTGGCCGATCATAGTTATGGGATTTTCTTCTCCGGTTAATATTATATTTAAACTTTTGCCAATTGTTTAGCTTATTGCGATTATTATGATATTTCCTTTTCATTCTTGTTACCTTCACCACTTTTTAAATCTTTCTAGTATTTTATCCAGATTACTCTTATCTATTAAATACTTTCGTCAAAAATAAGTCAACATTTTTATTACAGCCAAGACTCCTGTTGGCGATCTTAGTCTTATTTCTTCAACAAATATAAAATATTTGTACAAAATATTCTGAAAACGATTGAGAAATTGCACTAATTATGATACAATATTTTCATCAAATTTCGGTATAAATACTTTAGGAGGTGCTTTATGCGTGGAAATGTTATCGTTGGACAATCAGGCGGTCCAACTTCCGTAATTAATTCTAGTTTAGTTGGTGTTTACAAGACTGCAAAGGACAGGGGTGCCGGTAAGGTCTATGGTATGCTCCATGGTATCAAGGGTCTCTTGGACGGACAGTATGTTGATTTATCTGAACATATTAAAACGGATCTGGATATTGATCTGTTAAAGAGAACTCCTTCTTCTTTCTTAGGATCCTGCCGTTATAAGCTTCCTGAAATCTGCGACAACAAGGCTGTTTATGATCAGATCTTTGCAAAGCTTAATGAACTTAATATTGAGGCGTTCTTCTACATTGGCGGTAATGATTCAATGGATACCATCAAGAAATTATCAGACTATGCAGTTCTTATTAACAGTGACATCAAATTTATGGGTGTTCCTAAGACGATCGATAACGATCTGGCAACAACCGACCACACTCCGGGTTACGGTAGTGCAGCAAAGTATATCGCAGCGGTTACCAAGGAGATTATTCGTGATGGATTAGTTTATGACTATCCGACCATTACCATCGTAGAAATCATGGGACGTAATGCAGGATGGCTTACAGCTGCTGCGGCACTGTCAAAGACAGAGGACTGTGAAGGTGTTGACATGATTTTCCTTCCTGAGGTTCCGTTTGATATTGACTTTTTTATGAACAAGGTGAAGGAATTAAGCAAGGTTAAATCTTCCATCGTTATTGCAATCTCCGAAGGTATTAAGGTTGCTGACGGACGCTATGTATTTGAACTTGCAGACCATGTTGAATTCACTGATGCATTCGGCCATAAGCAGTTGTCCGGTTCTGCCAAGTTCCTTGCCAATAAGATTGGTGCCGAATTAGGAGTTAAGACTCGTGCAATTGAATTAAGCACACTCCAGAGATGCGCAGCCCACATGACAAGCCGTGTGGATATCACCGAAGCTTTCCAGGTTGGCGGTGCTGCCGTTAAGGCTGCATTTGAAGGCGAAACAGGTAAGGTAATTGTTCTCGAAAGAGTGTCGGATGACCCGTATATCTGCGTAACCAATTCCCAAGATGTCCATAAGATTGCCAACATCGAGAAAAAGGTTCCGCTTGAATGGATTACCCAGGATAATACATATGTATCCGATGAACTGATCCATTACATTAAGCCATTGATTCAGGCTGAACTTTCACCGGTTATGGTTGATGGTCTTCCAAGGCATTTAAGACTGAATCTGTAATCTGAATGAATAATTCATAGTATTTACCTGAAAAGAGGGCATTCCAAAAGTCGAAACAACTTGCGGATCGCCCTCTTTTTAGTATTTTTATAATCAATATTAATGTTCAAGAACTGCACTCAAAAACTTACGTGTTCGCTCTTCAGACGGATTAGTAAATATCTTGTCAGGCGTTCCTTCTTCAATAATTACACCATCCTCCATTACTATAATCCGGTCTGCAACCTCTCTTGCAAATCTCATTTCATGTGTGACAATCAGCATCGTCATCCCATCTTCAGCTAATTGTTTCATTACTTCCAGTACTTCGCCAATAATCTCAGGATCCAGTGCAGAGGTTGGTTCGTCAAAGAGCATATATTTTGGCTGCATCGCCAGTGCACGGGCAATAGCTATTCTCTGTTGTTGTCCTCCCGAAAGTTCTGATGGATAACTGTTTTTCTTTTCTGATAAATTAACCTTTGCAAGTAATGAATCAACAATTGCGTCTAATTCTTCTTTTTGCATTTTCTTTGTCCTACGTGGTGATAGCGTAATGTTTTCATAAACAGTTAAATGCGGAAATAAATTAAACTGCTGAAATACCATTCCCAAATCATTTCTAATGGCACTTATTTCCTTAGCCGAGGAATTCTTATCAAACACCAGGTCTCCTACCTGTATTTGTCCATCATTAATTGTTTCAAGGTTATTTACACATCTAAGCAGTGTACTCTTTCCGGATCCGCTGGGGCCTATGATAACTACTACTTCACCATCATTAACTTTAAGGTTTACACCCTTTAAAATTACATTTTCACCATATGCCTTGTGTATATTCTTTAATTCTATCATTGTCTAACCCTGCCTTTCTCTTCCATCCCGGATACAATCTTTGATATCGGAAAACATATTAAGAAAAATACAATTGCTACTACAAAATATACCTGTAATGGTAAGTTCGTATTATTAATAACTATCTTTGCTCTCTTCATAAACTCATTGAAACCAACAAGTGAAGCAATTGTGGTATCTTTGATTAACCCTAAGTATACACCTATTAAAGACGGCATAATCTTTCTAAACACCTGCGGAAGAATTACAAGAACAAGTGTATCCAGCTTTGATAAGTTCAAACTCTTCGCTGCTTCGTACTGCCCCTTTGGTATTGATTCAAGTCCGGCTCTGAACACTTCACTTATGTATGCGCCTGCATACATAGACATTATAATTCCACAGGCACTCCAAATGCTCATTTCCAATCCTAAGTATCCCAGTCCAAAATATCCTACAAATAACTGAAGCAACAATGGTGTACCTCTAAATATATAAGTGTATACCGCTAATATCTTATTTAAAATCTTATTATTCATTGTATAACAAGATGCTACTATCAAACCTAAAGCCGTTCCCCCAAGAATAATAACCAATGAAAGTAATAACGTAACCCCGAATCCCTGAAGAAGAAGGTCTTTAAAATTTAAGATTTTTATAAATCCGTCCATACTATTCACCTCTACTACTCAAACTTGGGAAGAATTTCCTATTTATGATTCTTAAAACAAACATTGACATAGACGCCATAATCATGTAAATAACCAATGCAAATACATATAACTCAAATGTACGGAAAGTCTTTGAATTTAATTTGTAAGTAACTTTCATCAGTTCTCCCACATCAATTGCTGACAAAAGACTTGTTGCATATAATGTCAATGTGAACTGATTTATTAACGCCGGAAAAATATTTCTTAATGCCTGCGGTAAAATTATGTCTATAAATATCCTTTTTTTTGAAAGATTTAAAGACATTCCTGCCTCCCACTGTCCTTTTGGAACACTGGCAATTCCACCTCTGATTATTTCTGATAAATAGGCTCCCGAAAATAAGCTCAATGCCAAAATTCCTGCAACAGCTGATGGTAAGAACACCTTAATCTGTGCTAAACCAAAATAAAAAAAGTAAATCTGAACCAATACCGGTGTATTTCTCATTAATTCAACATATGCGGATAATATAAAGTTAATTATTTTATTACCTTTCTTAAATCGCAGGTAACCTGTAATAGTTCCTACAAGCAATGCAACAAGATATGCCACTATTGTAACTAGCATTGATACCAGTGCTCCCTGCAAAATTAAAGGTAGATTCTTTATTGGTGTTGACCAGTCTAAGAAAAACATATATCCTTCACCCTTTTCCTTATCTTTATTTTACTTAGTATGCATATCTAATTATAATTGCTTACAATCGATATGGAATTATAGGAAAGGGAATTATTTAAATTCCCTTTCCCGAATTATTCTAGTACTGTGGATTTAAATCAAATACCTGAGAACAACCAAAGTACTTACTGTACAATGCATCGTTTGTTCCATCTGTGTTAATTGTAAATACGAATAGGTTAATATAATTTAACCACTCCTGATTATTCTTCTGAACACCGATACAGTTATATGTTGGTGCACAAAGACTATCGCCTATAACCTTATACTTATCCGGATACTTAAATGCCATATATTCCTGAGTTGTACTATCCTCAATGTATGTAACAATCTGATCATTCTCCAATGCTAACAATGCATCATCTGTTGTATCAAATTCCTGTACATTTGCGTTAGGTATGCTCTTAGCTACATCACATGCTACACTACCTGTTACCGCACCGATTTTTGCACCGGCAAGATCACTTACAGATGCCACTGTTGAATCAGATTTTAATAAGATACGTGCACCGGCTGCACAATACGGATCAGAAAAGTCAATCTTCTGCGCTCTTCCTAAAGTTCTTGTAAAGCACCCAATTACAACATCAACTTTACCGGTTTCCAAGCTAGGAATTCTGTTATCTGCCGAAAGATCCTGGATTTCCAATTCAACACCAAGGGAATCAGCAAGTGCTTTTGCAATTTCTACATCATAACCGGCCGGATTGCCTGATTCATCATAATAACCAAAAGGTACACAACTCAACATAATACCAACTGTTATTTTACCCTTTGAAATGATTTCTGAAACCTTGTCACTTGTTGCTGTTGTTGCCGCTGCACTATTACCACATCCTGTCAGTAATGTTGCAATTACCATTGCCATTGCTAATACCAAGGCTACGCTTCTTTTTACAATTTCTTTTTTCATAATTTTATCCTCCTTAAAATTAATATAAAAAAAAGACATAAGGCACCATATTGAAAACGCCTTTGTCTTCATTTACTTTCTCATATACTGATAACTATTTTCTATTGTCTTTACCAAACACAACATTGTTTCTATGTAAGGAACTTTAATCCCATGAATTCTGGCTTTCTCAACAATTGTTCCCGCAATGGAATCTATCTCTGTCTTACGCCCATTCATCACATCCTGTGACATCGAAGGAAAATGTTCCTTATGTTCATTCATAGACATATTTATGTAACTATTTATTTTATCTTCTGACACATTAATGTTTTCAGCCCTTGCAACTTCAATTACCTCCTCAAGCACATGATAAACAACCAGCTTACCATATTCTGAATCTCCTATCGCTCCACATGGAACCCTGCAAACCGCTGTTATAGTGTTCATTGAAGCATTTAATGCAACCTTTTCCCAGATTTCTTCAAATATGTGTTCTGAAATTACCGGATTCAAACCCGCTGCCTCAAATACTCTTTCTATCTCCTTTACAATATCATTCTCCGGTGAGGAACACAAGCAGAACTTTGTACTTCCTGTTTTATGAAATCTTATTTCTGCTTTATCCTTCAAATCTCCGGGGAACGATGTTATTCCTATTATCACATGTTCTTTCGGTACAAATTGAGTAATAATTTCCTCATTTCCCAATCCGTTTTGAAGTGACATTACATATGTGTCTGAGCCGATAAATCCTTTGCATTCTTCCAATGCCTGTCTTGAAAACATAGTCTTTGTAAAAAGTATAATAAGATCAGGGGTTTCTCTAACCTCATCATATTTACAAGCTTTTGTTTTTGCAATTCGTATTGTTCCTGTGTCATCTTCCACTTGTATACCGTGCAGCTTGATTTTTTCCAGAGTTTGTTCATTAACATCAACCATTGTCACATCACATCCACTGAGTGCAAGCATTCCGCCGTACAGACAACCCATTGCTCCTGCGCCAACAACCACGACTTTCATTTATTCACCCTCTTCCGTAAGTACTTTTCCTAACCTCTTAATTCCTTCTTCTATCTTATCTTCTGCCATCCAGGAAAAATTTAATCTAATGCAATTTTTCTTATCTTTCCTGGTAAAGAAGTTAGTACCGGATATAAACGCTACTCCTGCTTCTGCAGCCTTAGCCACAAGAGCTTGAGAATCCATATCTTCTCCCAACTCTATCCATACAAAAAATCCGCCATGTGGTTTTTTTGTCTTGACATATGATGGAAAATACTTTTCAATTGAATTCCACATTGCATCTCTTTTGCTTCTATAAAAATCTCTCAAATAATCCAGTCTTTTTTCCCAATCATTATTTGCCAGATAATCAGCTACGATATATTCATTAAGTGTACTTACCTGCAAATCACACAATGTCTTAATCAATGAATACTTTTCAAGAATTTCCGGTGAAGCGCATACCCAGCCCAGTCTCAAACCCGGACAAAGGGTTTTAGAAAATGTTCCCAATAATATTACATGTCCATCTTCATCATAATGCTTTAAGCAAGGTAATTTTTCCTGGTCGTATGCAAGTTCACTGTATGGACTATCTTCAACAATGGGAATATCAAACTCTTTGGCAAGTTTAACTAATTCTTTTCTTTTTTCAACACTCATGATACTTGCTGATGGGTTCTGAAAATCAGGTATTGTATAAATCATTCCGGCATTTGGTGTTTTTTCAAGTATTTCCCGAAGACTCTCCATATTCATTCCGTCTTCATCCATCTTCACTCCAACACACTCAGCTCCTAATGCATTAAAGATATTAAGTGCACCTGTATAGCTTGGTTCTTCACAAATTACTACATCGCCTTTATTTAGAAATATGCTGGCTGAAAAATAAATTCCCTGCTGTGAACCTGATGTCATAAGAATCATGTCAGCCGTAACATCTGCTCCAAGACTCTTAACAACCTTATTTGCAATCAACTCTCTAATCTCTTGTATTCCATAGGTTGAACTATATTGTAATGCTTTTGAAAGATCCTTTTCCTGTACCTTTTCTATTGACTTTTTAATTTCCTCGTATGGGAACACTTTATCATCCGGCTTCCCTGCTGCAAGAGAAATAATATCAGGTCTATCAAATAATTTATTTCTAATATCTGATGGTGCAAATCTGCTAACACATTCTGCGTATTTCATCTTACAATCACTCCTCTTCCTTTAATATTGAATACATAACCTCTGCCGGATCTATAATTGGAATTGATGTTCTTTTCTTCATTTCTTCCATAATATAAGGAAAATGTGTACATCCTAAAACTATTGCTTCAACATCGTTTACTTCAAAATAGGAGATAACCTTATCAATTCCCATTTTTTTAATCAGATTGTCCGGTGAGATTTTCATTTCCACACCTTCTACAAGTGAAAGATTAGATACTCCAACAATTTCTATATCATTTGAGACTGTCAGAAATGTTTTTTCGATCCCTGCAAGTCCCTGACAGTTTCCAGCCATCACTCCAATCTTCCCGTATGCATTTCCTAACTTTTCATACGCATCCAGTGGAGTAACGATTGTAACACCTGTTTTTCTCGAAACAGTCTTCATATCAATTGTAGAACTTAAGGAATTACAATAAATCATAACCTTATCTACCTTAGCATCTATTGCTTCTTTAATTAGTGAAATAATTTTCTGCTCACGCTCTTCATATTGGAGAAATTGAAATTGTGTCTGTTCTCTTGCCCCTTCAGATACCGGAAGTGAAATCGTATTTATTCCATTTGCTTCCAGAAACTCTGCTCCCATCTTAGTATCTACAGGTGATCCGGCTATAACACCAACCCTCACGTCATCATCTCTTTTCTCTATGCGAAACGCCGTTTCGTTTTCTTGTACCCTATTATATCCTTTTTTGCTTATGTGTCAATACTTTTATAATATTTTTTTATTTATTTGTTTCGCTCTATGAAATATTATTTTTTTTTACGAAACGTATTGCATTTTAAAAAAAATGGATATATGATTATAGACATATTACAGAAAAAGGAGGCATCATATGCCAGCACCAAGTGAAATAAATGATGTTAATAACGACAAATACTTACTTCAATCCGTTGATAATGCTTTGTACATACTAGATTTAATATCAGATAAATCTGAATTAACAATCTCTGATATTTGTAAAATAACGGGACAAAGTAAAAGCACTGTATTCAGAATACTATATACGCTTATGAAGAATGGATATATAAAAGCAGATAATAATGGCAAATATCATCTCAGTTATAAAATGATGATAATGAGTAAAAAGATAAATGAGCGTTCCGAAATTATACGTTCAGCACATCATCTTTTATCCGAGCTTTCTTCTTTATGTAATGAAACAACGCATCTCGTTGTTTGGAATACGGATAGCGATGTGGTCTTCATTGATAAAGTAACAAGTTCTACTGCTTCTATTAGAATGGATGCGCAGGTTGGATATACCGCTCCTGCACATATTACATCTACAGGCAAGGTATTGTTGGCCTTTTCATCTGAAGATGTACTTAATAACTACCTGGAACATGCAACGTTTAACAAAAGAACAACCAATACAATTTCAAACAAAGCAGACTTCATTAGGGAATTAAATCAAATACGCGATGTGGGATATGGACAGAATGATGAAGAAAGTGAAATTGGTCTGACAACATATGCTGCCCCAATTATTTTGAACAACATTCCTGTCGCTGCAATCAGCATCGCCGGTCCAACAGTCAGAATGCATTCTAACAAAGAGACATTTATCGAATTGGTTAAGGAGTACGCTGTTAAAATCAGTAAGACATTGTAGTTTCAATTTTTATTTTGAAATGGAGCATTTTATATGGGCAATGTATTTTTTCAAATTATGATATTATTTATTATTATTTTTATAGGATATATATGTAAGAAGACCAATATTCTTGATAATATATCAGATCAGAAAATATCTCGCTTTATTGTTAATATTGCAATACCTTGTACTATATTTAACTCCATCAAAAACTTAAACAATACAAGTTCTAATTCTATACTCATAACAATTAGTATTGCAATTAGCGTTTTTGTTATTATTCCTTTTTTGTCTGCTATCCTGGTACGATTAGCTCATTGGAACAGGGTTTATAATCTATTACTTGATTATAGCAATCTTGGTTTTATGGGCATTCCTATCATTACTTCGATCTTTGGGGATGAATATACCTTTCATGTTGCTATTTTCATGATGATATTTAATATAAGTATTTTTTCTTATGGAGTATATGTCCTGATAGACGGCAGACAGTTGTCAGTAAAATCTATGCTTAAAAAGCTGTTAAATCCCGGAATAGTATCATCATTTATTGCTTTAATAATGTTTTTCCTGCACTTACATTTTCCGGACTTACTCTCCCAATGTATTTCACAGATAAGTTTAGTAACAACCCCTATGGCTATGATAATTATAGGTTCAACACTGGCAAATGTATCTTTTCGTGATACTTTTACAGATATTAACTTGTTTATATTCAGTTTCATTAAGCTGGTTGTCTACCCCATATTAATCTGGTTTATATTCAGATTGTTTATTCACGACACAAATCTTCTGGCTCTATCAATTATTTTGACCGGTTTGCCAACTGGTGCCAATGTATCAATGCTTTGTAATGAATACCAGGTTGAAGTTGATACAGTGGCCTCCGGAATTTTTATCAGCACGGTTTTATCTCTGATTTCTATTCCGGTAATGTTGTTATTAATTAAATATTTTATTATTTAGGAGGACTTTTTATGGAAAAGTATGTAGTAACAATTACAAGACAATTCGGAAGTTTGGGACGACCAATTGCCAAGGAACTGTCACATCTGTTAAATATTGAGTATTACGACAGAGATATTGTAGACAAGACCGCAAAAAATGTTAATCTTCCTGTTTCAGTTGTAAGCGATGCAGAGGAGGCAGCTAAATCAAGCTTTTTTTCAATGAAGTTTCCACTAGGCCTTGGTACTACCGGAATGCAGGAGCAGATATTCCAGACTCAGAGAAAAATTATTCTTGATTTAGCATCAAAGGAATCCTGCATAATCGTAGGAAGATGTTCGGATTTCATCCTTAAAGATCATCCAAATCACATAAGCGTATATATTCACGCACCTTATGAAGATCGTCTACGCAACTGCATTGAAAACCTTAAAATGGACGAAAATGAAGCTAAAAAAATGATTCACGAAGTCGATGCTGCAAGAGATTCTTACCATATGCACTATGCAAAATATCTTCCATCTGACTATAAGCACAAGGATTTAATTATCAACAGTAGCCTGCTGGGAGTTGAAGGAACAGCTAAGTATCTGGCACAGCTTGTCCTGGAAAAGTTCGCATTAGCAAAATAAATAATTCAAAGTTCGTAAAAAAGACCCGGGGCACTGTGGTGACCCCGGGTTTTCATATTATAAAATGCTCTTTACAGTTGCCACAACATTTTCAACCGTAAATCCAAACTTTTCAAATAACTTCGCTGCCGGTCCACTGGCACCAAATCCACGCATACATACTGTTGCACCATCCAGTCCGACATATTTGCCCCAGCCGAAGTCTGAAAGTGCTTCAACTGCCACTCTCTTGCGAACATTCTTTGGAAGTACGGATTCTTTATATTCTTCAGACTGATTTTCAAACTCATCCATCGAAGGCATACTTACCACACGTACATCAATGCCCTCCTTCATAAGCTCTTCCTTCGCCTGTACCGCAAGGGATACTTCCGAACCGGAGGCCATAAGGATTGCATCCGGAGTTGTCTTCGTTGCATCCGCAATAACATAACCACCCTTTAATGCATCCTTGCTGCTTCCCGGAATCTGCGGAAGATTCTGTCTGGAAAGTACCAATGCAGTAGGGGTTGTCTTAGACTTGACTGCATACTGCCATGCCGCTGCGGTCTCCGTATAATCACAAGGTCTGAATACTGTAAAATTCGGAAGTGAACGGAACATTGCCAGCTGTTCGATTGGCTCATGTGTCGGACCGTCTTCACCAACACCGATACTATCATGTGTCAATACAAATGTGGTCGGAACTCCCATAATTGCTGAAAGACGTGCCATCGGCTTCACATAATCGCTGAATACGAAGAAGGTTGCCACAAATGCTCGCAAACCTCCATGCAGCATCATACCATTGGCAACCGCAGTCATCGCCAACTCTCTTACACCAAAGTGGAAATTACATCCTTCATAGGAACCCTTGGCAAAATCACCCTTACCGTTCATGTATGTCTTGGTAGATGGCGCAAGATCTGCCGCACCGCCTACAAGTCCCGGCATAACTTCCTTAATCTTCTGAATCAACTTACCGGAAACACTTCTTGTTGCTTCCGCCTTATCCTCATGTGCCCAGTATTCTTCCGATGCAAATAATTCATCCACATAGGATTCATCATAATGCTTATCCCAAAGTTCCTTCAGTTCAGGGAACTTTGCAGCATACTCGGCAAACATTTTGTTCCATTCATCCTCATCCTGTGCCTTCTCTTTGGCAATCTTATCAAAATGATCATACACTTCCTGCGGAACATAGAATGGTTCCTGTGACGGCCATCCCAGATTCTCCTTCATTGCAGTAACGTTATCAACACCAAGAGGTTCTCCGTGAGCGCTTGCCTTCCCCTGCTTCGCCGGACAACCAAAACCAATCTGGGTCTTCACTGTAATAAAAGAAGGTCTCTCCTTATCCGCCTTAGCCTCCTCAATCGCCCGGCCGATTGCCTCAAGGTCATTACCGTCTTCCACGATAATATTCTGGAAACCAAAGGCTTCCATTCTCTTTTGAACATTTTCTGTAAATGCAATATCTGTGCTTCCCTCAATAGAAATCTGATTGGAATCATAGAAAATAATTAACTTCGATAAACCTAAAGTACCTGCTAATGAAAATGCCTCAGATGAAATACCTTCCATCATACATCCGTCACCACCTAAAGCATAGGTATAGTGATCCACTACCGGATATCCCTCGCGGTTAAATACTGCCGCCATGTGGGCTTCTGCCGCCGCCATACCAACAGCCATACCCATACCTGCACCCAGAGGTCCTGTTGTCGCCTCCACGCCTACGGTATGACGATATTCCGGATGTCCCGGTGTGAGAGATCCCAGCTGACGAAACTCCATCAGGTCTTCCTTCTTAAGATCTCCGTATCCAAATAAATGTAACAACGAATACAACAACATAGAACCGTGTCCACCGGAAAGAATAAAACGGTCACGATTAACCCATTCCGGATTCTTAGGATTGTGTCTCATATATTTTGTCCATAACTCATACGCCATCGGCGCTGCTCCAAGAGGTAATCCCGGATGACCTGAATTAGCCTTCTGTATCGCATCTGCTGACAATACTCTGATCGCATTTACCGATAAATTGTCAATTGTACTCATTTTTACATATTCCTCCCGGGTTGCAAACCCATTAAATTATATAATTACTTTTTATATTATTGCCTGATTACTTAAAATCAGCTTCCACAAGAATTGTGTATTCCTTATCATCAATCTTTTTCTTCTTCACACCACCAAAAAGTTTCTTTGATGCGCGACGATTTGCATTTTCAATCGCTTCATCCACAACGTCACGAACATCCTCAAGACTCACGCCATCCTCACTGGAATGAATCTCATCAATTCTGAGGTACAACTGAAGAAGAGCCTTCTCATCAATGGTGTACTGACATTTATCTGCATAACGCTTACACATCTCAACCAACTCATTAACCGTAAACTGTTTATAAGAAATCCGATGGTTGAACTTCTCAATCAACTCCGGATTGTTCTTCAACAATTCATTAATCTCGCTCTCAGAATCCTCCAGGATAATAAGAAGCTCCTGAGTATCACTTTCCATAACCTGAATCATTTCAAGTATACGCTGACGGTCAATCACACCGGCCTCTTCAATAATGAGTGCCGCACCAAGAAGTTTACTTATGGAACGCTCGATACCCCTCTGGTTAATATTATCACCCGTAGTTCTTGCAATCTTTCGCACATTCTCCGGATAAAGTGTATTCAGGGCCTTTACAATATTAATTGCAAGAGAGGTCTTATCTGAACTTCGATTTCCCGAAATCACAATGTTGCCAATTCCGGAAGTTCCCATCTTATCTTCATGCTTGGTACTTTCAAAATACTCACCGATCTGTGCTTCCAGACCTGCAACAAGACTATATTTAACAAAATATCTCTTCACTTCAAACGGAATCTCATATACGCGATCGATTTCCGGCTGGAACGGACGTAATGTTACCTTATCCTTCACCGGAGCCGTATATTCCTCAGAATACTCCGGCATATCCATTCTGGCATCAAACTGTGCTGCCCTGGTCTCATTAGCAAGGGCTGCCTCCACCATCGCCATAGTAGATTCAATATCCTGTGTACCTTCCATATTCTGTGCATTCGACATCATCGAAGAACTCTGTTCCTTCTTCATGCCGAAGTTCTGATCCATGGTTGCCGCAGCCTCTACAACAGCGGTATTGATTGCCTGTGTATCCACACGAATGGTCTCTCCCATCGTCATATCCTCACCGGATATTTCAGGCGCAGCCTCAACCTCCGGAGCCGTCGTTTCATTAGCAGGCTCGTTTATACCACCCTCTTGTGGGGCAGTACCAATTGCAGCATCGGTTGTAGCATCGGTTGCAACATCCATCGCAGTTCCCGCAGCATCCACTGAAGAACTATCTACTTCAACCTGTTGTGCGTTCTGACTTGCACTCTGTTCTGCCATAGTTTCTTCCACTACGCTAAGATCAATTGTCCCGGTTGCCGCAAGGATACCGGACTTCTTTTTAGCCTCATCAGTGTCAACTTCATCCACGATCTGGGCAAATGCAACATCCTCCTCTTTTGGAGTATTGGTTTCCATAATTTCAGAAACATTCGCTGCTATATCATTCTCTACAGTATTCTCTGTCACAACATTTGCTGCTGCACGCATAGCCTCCCGCTGACCACGAATCTCCTCCACAGGGATCTCTCTCGTAGCACCCATCAAGTCCGCATCATCCGCACCCTGTACATCGGAGGAACTCTGCACAACCTCTGTATTCTGCTGAGAATATTCATTCTGTGGCACACCACTCTGCGTATCATACATCTCCTGCTGTGGTGCAAGACTCTGGGTATCATACATTCCCTGCTGTGGTGCAAAACTCTGAGTATCGTACATTCCCTGCTGTGGTGCAAGACTCTGGGTGTCGTACATTCCCTGCTGTGGTGCAAAACTCTGAGTATCGTACATTCCCTGCTGTGGCGCGAAACTCTGGGTATCGTACATTCCCTGCTGCGGTGCAATGCCCTGAGTGTCATACACATTCTGCGCACCATAAGCATTCTTCTCAGCCATAGTGGTCTGTGCCTTACCCGGAACCGGTGAAAGGAGTTCATTCTTTAACGCCATCGCCTTCTCCACCGCACTACCGGTCTCGAACTGTTCTATGATCTGTGTACACAGATATACACACTTCTCATTCTGTCCGGTCTTCGCATACAAATCCGCCAAAATGCAGGAATATTTCTCATCCAGTGAACGCTTGGTATACTCCTCAAGATATCGAATCAACTCGGATTTCTTTGCACCCTGCACGGCCTTAAGCTCATACATCAATTCATATCTCTTGATATCCTTTGGCGCCGCAAGAAGAAACTCATCGTACAATTCCTCTGCATCATCAATCTCTTCCAGGCGAATCAACACCTTGGTCAATTTGTAGAGCAGTTTCTTACCACCAAGATTACGATTATAGGCAAGAGTACAGAAATACTTTACGTCTTCCAGTCTTCCGACGGCCTCGTAAAGATTACTCAGCATGGCAATGTATTTCCATTCCTTAAGGCGTTTAAAATCCATCTTATCCGCAATTCGAACCGCCTCATCATAGTCCTGCTGCAAATATGCTCTTCTTATTTTATCCAAATTTCCATAAAAATCATTATTATTCATGACTTATGCCACCTTCTGCATATAGATGAGATAAGTTTATCACACTCTATATTCCTTGTCAAAATTTTAGGCTACATTTTTGTAACAAATTTGTAATATTAATGCACAAAACCATATATTCCCAAAATCTGTTCCTTGTTTAGAACAGGCTTTCCTGACTGTATTCAAGCTTCGTATATTCCATCACATCTTGCGGCACCTGACTGCGGTAATCCACCACAACCGTCTGCTGCCGCCCATTGACCAGCTTCTGCCCAAGAATGTAATTCACATCGAATTTTCCGGTAATGGCCGGAGTTACCCCTCGTGCCGGAACAATAAGCTGGACATGATTCGTCTTTAACAGCTTGAAAATCGGTTCCCAGATATAGATATCCTTTGCCGCACCAAAAGGATTGTCAATAAATACCACTTTACCAATGGCGGATGCTTCCTTTCCCGCCGCATTAATATTGGAAATGTAGTTAATAATCGCAATCAGGAACTGGATATAAATACCCTGGGATTGTCCCGTACTTCCAACTGCTTCCTCATAACGAAGATACTTGCTCTGATCCTTGATTCTTTCACGCTTGTAGAGATTCAGACGAATCTGATTCATATCCGTCACAATCACGGAGAACAACTTCTTCCAGGCCAGCCGTCCCTTAATGTACTGAATACGCTCCTCATCCGTCTTAAAGCTCTCAGAAAGCAGAACGGTTTCGTTAATATAATTCGACATACGTTCCTTGTAGAATTCTTCCTTCACATAAGGAATGTTCAGCCCAATCATTGAAATTACTTCATCATCCAGGGTTATTTTCGACAGTTTCGGCAAACGATCCAACTCTGCCTTAATATTGGTGCAGGTCTGGATACAGCGGCTCTCGAAGTTCTCTTTAATACGCTCCATATCCTCAATACCTTTTTCCACACGTTCCCTCTCAAGAAGGATACATTCACAGGTATCTTTGATATTCTTTGCCATTTCCTCGATTTGAGCCACACTGTCCGGAACTTCCACACTGCGGTCAATTTCCTCCGCCAGATCAAAGGCTTTGCAATCCTTTAACTGATCCATGATCCTGCGTTTTTCCTTAGCAAACTCTTCTCTCTTGCGATATTCATTGCGCAAAAGTTTATCAAAACGTTTCTGAATTTCTTCGTATCCCTGCAATTTTTCAATATCTGCAGCCCCTGCATAAGGCATCTCCTCAGGAACATGAACACCGGAATTTTCCAGCATACGCTCCAGATCTCGATCAATAACCGTAAGATTTCCAAGAATTTTCTGCTGATCCCTAAGCTTGCGATCTAATTCCGATATTCTCGCTCCGATTTCCTTGCAAAGGACGGTGTGTTCGGCAATAAACTGTCTTGTATTGTCACATTCAAAGAGCTCGAATTCTCCATACTTTTCCCTGATCATAGAACGGGCATGGAACAAAGCGCCATCCATTCGGTTCATCTGTGCATTCTGCGCCTCATTTTCACTGCGAAGCCGGCTCATTTCTTCCCGGATGGAACGAAGTCTCTGCTGAAGAATGCCCGCATCTTCCGCCACCGGTTCCTTAAGTCTCTCCTCAATTTCCTGAAGGCTATACCCACGCTTCGTGATTTCACGCATATATTTGCTGATACTGTCATCATAAGCTGCAATAAGCGTCTTCTTGTCCATCACATCCGAAGTCTCATGATGGACAACCTCCAAAAGTCCCTTCATACGAACCACTAATTCCTCGTAATCCAATTCCTCTTCCAGAGCCTTCTGTCCTTCCGTATAGTAACTCTCAAAAACCTCTTTCCACTGTGTTCTGGTACATTCAAGCTGTTCCTGTACCTTCGCCCTACGGGCTGTCTCATCCTGTAAGGCATCGCCACACTTTACAAAGGATGCACGGTATTCCTCACAAAGTACCTTCTCCTTCTTAAGTTCTTCCACCAATTCTTTATGCTGTCGGCGAAGCCCTTCCAGTTCTCTCCACTGTCCATCCGCATTTTCAAGCACTTCAAGATCCTTCCCGATGCGCTCCAGTGCTTTCTGATGATCTTCCCGTTGTTCCCTGATTCTTTGCAGTTCTTCCCGGGTGTGTTCCTCCTTTGTACGCATTTGTGCCATCAATTCCTGCTGTGCATTTATTCGTTCCTGCACATCTTCCAGATTCACCCCTGCGGACTGCTTTTCCCTTCCTGTAATATCCAGAGTAAATAAGTAATCTTCCCAAAGCACGTCCTGACTTCTCTTCAGTCTCTTTAGTTCTTCTTCTGCAGTGTATAACTCACTCTGCATAGAATCCAGTTCAGCAGCGACCTTGCCTGGGTCTGTCAAAAAGGACAGATCCTTTGTACCAAATACAATATAATCCGCACTTGCCGCATGGCGTGTATCACGAAGAATCATCTCACTGATAATCGGAACAATATAGGAAGAATGTGAGAAATTGCGAAGATTAACATCCTCTTTCACACGATCAAAATCACCTTTGATAACAAAACTATAATCCAGAAACGGTATTCGCCGGGACACATCGCGGCGCTGTGAGTCCGTCAAAGTCCCGTACCATTCATAACCATGCATTACATCTTCTCCATAGGTGTCATACAGGTAGTTTTCCACCTTCTGATACTGCTCCCCGTCCAACATATAACGTCCCTGAGAGAGATTATTTACATACTCCTGCATGGAATGGATACTTAACTCTTTCTCTGCAATCTCACGGATGGAATTCTTATAACGGTTGTAAATATTTAGAGAGAGACGATCCACGGACATTTCGCCATATACATTCACCAATGCCTGAATCTTGTCTTTGTCCCGCTGTGTAAGACCGCTTTCTTTTTGAAGACCACTTTCCTCATACTGTAACACACGAAGATCTGCCTGTGCCTCATTTAATGCATGGCGCTCCTCTTCCAGGCGGTTGCGAAGGCTCTCCTCCTGTGCCCGGTCCTTTTCCGCAGTCTCCTGCAATTCCTGTTCCTTTGTTCTGGTTTTTTCAATCGCCTCCGGCAACTGTTCCGGCACCAGAACCGGACTTTCCTTCAGGCTTACAGCCAATTTTTCTTCACACTGACGGATACGTTCTGCCAGAGAACCCACCGTTCCCTGTGAAACCGCCGATTTGATTTCCAACTCTTCCTTCACTCTGCGAAGGCGGTCATAATCCTCCTGAGATTCATGCACTTTCTCAGAAAGTTCCTGTAACTGTTTTTCATAACGGGCAATCTGTGGTTCTAAGAGTTCATGAGCCCTTGCCGCAATGGATCGAATTTCTTCATAAATGTCCCCATGTTCACGCATGCGGTTATCCATAGCAAGCACAACTTCCTGCTTTAATCCCTCATATTTTTTAAGATCACGATAGGAATTGATACACTCCACCAGACGAATCTGGTCATTAATATCATTTTCCTGCTCCACCAAAGTCTGAATCTTCTCGGCAAATTCTTTCACCAAAGCCTGGAGATTGACCAATTCCTTCTCATCGTCAATAATCTTTGCAATGGCAATCTGTCGGTCCTCCCGCTTATAATCATCCTCCAGTGTATTCTTACATTCCTCCGCCTTGGCAAGTTCTTCCTCCATATTTTCTAAGACCTTGCGGCACAATGCCAGCTTATCCAGAAGCTGATTCTTTAAATCATCCTTCTCCGCCTGATAATCCTTAAATGTCAGAATCTTTTCAGACAATTCCTCCATCAGGGCGATCTGGTGATCAAAAATATTAATTTCTTCTTTTCTTCGGGACAATTCAACGATTCGATCCTTAATATCCAAAAGAGTTCTGGCCATTCCATTGTCTTCGGCATCCGCGTCTTCTACACGATTACCGATCTGGTTGTTAAAGGATTTCTGAATGATTTCTTCAATCAGAAGATCCTCCACCACTTTACGTCCGGTCTTATAATTATTTTCAAAATAGGTTCTCACATGACCTTCCGTCTTATTGATGCCGCGGATGATCTCCCACTCACTTTCAAACAGTCCGTACTGACTGATGAAATTCTGATAATCCCCCTTACGCTCAAAGATATATGCCTCTACACCGTGATCCTTCTTCTCCAGATCACGTAAATAACTTTTTAGTCCATTGTAAGTAACCCTCTCACCGTCTTTAGAGAGAGGAAGATTCTTAATATCATTATCACCAAACTCACGGTAGAAGATACAATAATTAAAGTACTCGATACTGGCGGATTCGCGGTTGCTCTCCTCCGGATTATCCCTGCCCTTACGGGCGCAGAATCCCGTGGTCATATATTTAAAATTATCCCGCTGATAACAAGGATCCAGCTTCCACTCCACCAGAGAATGAATCGTATTACTGCCGCTGGAAGTACGGAATAACTTCTCCACCGGCTGTTTCTCATCAAGGGTACAGTTCGGAATAAGGTTTTGTAACAGAAGAAGCATCAACACACTCTTACCGCCACCATTGGCGAGATCATAGATGGTATTCTTTCCGGAAAAACGCATCATAAAATCATCATAGAACTGGGTGCCAAAATTATATTTAACATTATTGACCCTGATACGATTAATATGGGGCATTACTCCTCCTCCTTTCCTCTTAAGACCTCATGGATTCTTCCCTTGTAGTTATCAAAATAATTCTCGATCAGTGCACGGAACCGGTTCGTAGGATAATAACGACCCTCGACCTGTGTCAATAATTTCTGATCTTCTAAGAAATTACATACAATCTTTACATAGCCGGACTTGGAGTTACGTGCTGCCCGGACATCATTCAGATCCTCCACCGACATAGCCTGCAAATCATGCCACATCAGGGCAATCTGTTTGAAACTGTTCTCCTCCACCTCATCTAAAATCAACCCGGAGGACAGGTCCACGATACTGCTGACACTACCATCCACCGTGGCAATGATATCCTCCAGCTTCACAAACTCCACGTAATTATAAGTCGTGGTATCCGTGTAGAACTGCATAATAATGTTATAAATAATATAGTAACACAGGAACAATTCCTTATTCACCTTAAGTCCCAGAATCTTACGAAGTTCCTCGTTCGTATACCCAAAGATACGGTTATTCTCCCCCGGGCTCACATAGAGAGCGTATTGAAACTCATAGATATCCAGATTCATTTTCTTTAAACAAGCGTGAACCATGGTATACACTTCACTGTTGGCATTGTACTCTTCATACAGCGCAATATTGGAATTCTTCGAAATATCCTCACCATTAATCAGCTTGGACACAATATCTAATGCCCGGTCTAAATTGCGTTCCTCCACGATTATTCACCCTTCCTTTCAAAAATAACATTCGTAACCTGAATTCCGTTTAATACAATTTCTTCCAGTTCTTCTTCCCCGGACATGACAATATCAAATCTTAAGCTCCGATACTGTTCATTTTCTGCAATAAGTTCTCCGGTAATCCCCTCCAGGAAGGTCACATCACCGGATTTCCTATTAAAATCATAATTCTTCTTCTGGCATAAATGTACCAGAAAAGCATAGTAGTCATTATTTCTGTAAATCTTCTCGGAGTATTCCTCCGCCAGATCATCCGTAAATTCCTTCAATGAGAATCGTTCCTTCACCAGAAGACGATCCATGAGTTTTCGCATAAACACACCGAAATTGTGATTCATACGTTTCTCTTCCACCTCGTCCGGGAAGATAATTTCCTCTTCTTCCCGAATCTCCTCCGTCTCGATTCTTTCCACCCGTTCCGGACGATAGCTTAACATATCATCAATCATCAGTAGATTAAAGCTCTTGCGGATATTGATATCCAATAAAGGCTCCACCATCATAGAAAGTAAATTTGCATCATCTGTCTTAATCATTCGTGCCAGGAGATTACGGAAATCAAATCCATTACGCAGCTTACGAAGTTTTGCCTTGCGAATAATCTCGTCCGCCTTAAGCGACAGTTCCGTACAAGCTGTAAGCAGCTGACTGTGCTTGTTCATGGCAATCTTAAGCTGGGTTGCCAGCTGATATATATCATTAATCGTTCTATAGTAAGCCTCATTCTTCTCATTTTCCTGTTCCGCACGTTCCAGGGTTGCCTGAATCAGTTCAGAGTTTTTAATGAACAACTTCTCCTCTTCCTCAAACCAGCGCATACCATTTGCAACGAAATCCTCATAGGCCTCAATTCCGGAGAATACGTCGATTGAAAGCATGGACACAACTTCATTTTTGCGGTATTTTAAACGGCTCACCTCGTTGTTAATTCGGGCAATGACCTCGGTACCTCCCTTGAAGTTTTTGGCCTTGATTAACTTCTCCAACAGAAGCTGCTGCACACTAATTTTACTCTGATCCTTAATTTCCTTGGTATCCAGATAAAACTCGATAGCATCCGAAGTAATACTGTACCACACATTTTCATCCTTCACACTGCTCTCGATCAATTTCACACGGGAGGTGCGCTTCTTCTTATCAATGGGATCATAGTATTCATAAACAAATGGATGACCATCATTCTTGATCTTATCAAAGATATACTGTGCCACCTCATCATACTCTTCCTGGGTGTATTCCACGTCAAAATCCCTGCGAATACACTCTGTGATAAATTCCCGATATTCTTTGTAAAGGACATCCTTCTCCTGAAAATTATTCTGCTCAATAAAAAAACGCAGGATCGCCATCAACAGATATCCCATATCCAGAGCACCGTATGTTCCTTCCTTAAACAAAGAAAAGGAATTATCACACAATTGAAAGAAAGGATAATATTTCTTTAAATTAACCATTCTCTCACGATGTTCTGAAATAATATCATTGATAAATACTAATTCCTGCGCCATTTTATTTCCTTTCGTATTCTCCTACAATTCCACACGGCCATCCAGAGCACGAAGCAAGGTTACTTCATCTACACATTCCAGATCGCCTCCTACCGGCACGCCACTGGCAATTCGTGACACTTTAATTCCTGCCGGTTTAATTAACTTACTGATGTACATTGCGGTGGTCTCGCCTTCCAGACTGGAATTCGTAGCAATAATCACCTCATCTACATCATCCTTCAAACGGCTCATCAACTCTTTTAACTTAATGTCATTCGGTCCGATTCCAAGCAAAGGTGAGATTGCACCGTGAAGTACATGGTACACACCCTCATACTTTCCCGTCTTCTCATACGCCGCCAGATCCTTGGTGGTCTCCACCACCATAATAACCTTATGATTACGTTTTTCGTTCTTACAGATCGGACAGATTTCTTCATCCGTCAATGTAAAACATTCCTTACAATACCTTACATTTGCCTTGGCATCGGTGATGGCATTGGCCAGGGCCTTCACCTGTTCCTCGGGCATATTGATGATATGAAATGCCAGACGCTGGGCGGACTTTGGTCCGATACTCGGCAGATGGGCCAATTCCTCGATTAATTTATTTACATGACTGCTATATATATCCATTTTACTCTATTCCATCCTATCTTCCTATACCCTCTGCATAGGGTATACAAAATCCCGGATTTACCCGAAATCTAAATTTCAGTATAGCACATTTTGCGCTTTTAAGCAATAAATTAGGATTTGGGTGAAAATTGGGTGTACATGTTAGATAGAGCCTGTATGCGTTATTATGTTTGAGAAAGCAGTTGTGCTAAACATTCCAAAGAGCCTCTAAGACGAACAAATCCCTTGCAAAACGAGGCAGGGGATTTGTTCAGAGTCTCTTTTCCATAGCACAAAATGCTTTCGAAAATATAAGAACTCCTACAGACCCATTTACGTCATGACAGAACTTCACCCGATAACGCAAGAATCCGGGATTAATCATAATCCCGGATTCTTTATATTTCCCTCTTTTCGGAAAAGGAGTTATATTATAAGATTTTTTCCTTAGAAAAGTCCGCCCATTCCGCCAAAACCACCTGTGATCTTAGCCATGGATGCCTGTGTCTCTTCTTCCATCTTACGAAGCGCCTCATTGGTTGCCGCAACAATCAAGTCCTCTAACATCTCGATATCATCCGGATCAACTACTTCAGGAGACAACTTCACCTTGGAAACTTCCTTCTTACCGGTTACGGTAACTTCTACCGCTCCACCGCCTGCGGTTGCAGTAAATTCCTTGCTCTCCAATTCCTTGGTGCTCTCTTCCATCTGACGCTGCATTCTCTGTGCCTGCTTCATCAGATTATTCATATTACCGGGCATTGCTCCCGGGAAACCGCCACGCTTAGCCATTTAAAAATCCTCCTCGTTATCATCAACTTCTACTTCCATTGTAAACTGTGCGTCCACCTTTGTAAACCCAAAACTCTCTCCGTTATCCTCCGCACCCATAAATCGGACATCAAGATCCACCGATGAACCGTAACATTTGGCCACCGCTTCAAGAATTGCTTCCACACTATCCTGGGTACTGCAAAAGTCCAGTGCAATATCCGAACATTCCGTAATGACTAATTCATTATCTCCGTTTCCAACCATCGCCTTCGTTCCGGACAGCAGCATTCCCACATCAGAGCGGTGAATATCCGACAATGTTGCAAGAATCTCCTTCCACATATCGGCAATTTTCTGGGTCTCCTGTTGTGACGGACGAATCGGAGCCTTCCGCACAAGTTTCTTTTTGCCACCATGAACTTCTGCCCCTGTGCCACCCATACCGGAAATCATCTCGGGATCCATCCCTGCAGCTATCTTTGCAAGCATTTCCGGCGAGAGCGCGGTGCCCTGTTCCACCTTCTTCTCCAACTGGGCAATCCGATGAATCAATGATTCAAGATCACTCTCCATGGCAGGGCGGGTAAGCTTGATTAAAGCCATCTCAATCATGATACGTTTCTGTGTGGAATAACGAATCTGATTGGCTAATTCCGAGAAAACACGGATATAGCGCATCAAGACTTCCACTTCCACCATCCGGGCCTCTTCCTTTAACATCATCAATGTATCTGCAGAAACATCAATGACATCCTCCACACCCTCAGAAGTTTTCACCAGCAGAAGATTACGCATATACCAGGTAAAGTCCACCACCAGCTGATTCAGATCCCGTCCCTGCAGGATCAATTCCTCCAGCTGATAGATACACCCCGTGGTATCTCCTTCGATAATCTTTCGAAGCAGTGCACTGAACACTTCATTGTCCACTGCTCCAAGAACTTCCAATACATTCTCATAGTTGAGATCTTTGCCCATATAAAATGCCAGGCACTGATCCAGAAGGCTCAATGCATCACGAAGAGAACCATCCGCAGCCTTAGCCACATAGCGAAGTGCCCTCTCCTCAACATTTAAATTCTCGATCTTCATCAATTCCGCAAGCCTTCCGGCAATGGTATCGATGGAAATTCGTTTAAAATCATAACGCTGACACCTGGAGACAATCGTTATGGGAATCATGTGTGCTTCCGTGGTTGCCAGAATAAATATAACATAGGATGGCGGTTCCTCCAGCGTCTTTAACAACGCATTAAAAGCACTCGCTGAAAGCATATGCGCCTCATCAATAATGTAGACCTTATATTTACCTTCTGCCGGAGAGTACTGAACCTCCTCACGGATCTCACGAATATTGTCCACGCCATTGTTGGATGCCGCATCAATTTCGATCAGATTCAAAGAGTTTCCTGCTGCGATAGCTTTACAACTGCGGCACTCTCCGCAGGGATTACCATCCACCGGATTCTCACAGTTCACCGCTTTGCCAAGGATCTTGGCAATGGTAGTCTTACCGGTTCCTCTGGTTCCGCAAAACAGATACGCGTGTCCCACACGATTATTTACAATCTGATTCTTCAATGTTGTTACAATATGATCCTGTCCCTTGACATCTTCAAAGGTATTGGGACGGAACTTTCTATATAATGCTGTATAACCCATTCTAATCACCAATCTCTATTCTTGCTACAAATTATTATAGCTTTTTTTACTGAAATTTACAAACAAATATCATTTTGATGTAATCTCAATATCACAGCAAGGCACACTGTCTTATCCGGTTTTAAAAAAATGCCGAGGTTCTCACCTCGGCAAAAGTTTAATCCGCGCGGCTTACGTCGCATATCCACCCACAGACACATTCCCGCCAGTTAGCTCAGTCCAGGCAGCCTTGCGGCACACGAAAGGTTTCACTTAATGCTGCTTCATTCCTGACCTGACATGGTTCATGAATTTTCGTTGCACAAGACCCAGACGTCAACACCACTTCTCGGGCGCCATCTGCAAATGCACATTCTCAGCTCGCCATCACCCCTGCTGTAGCGGATTGCAGGTACAGGGCACCGCTATCTCCCCGGCTG